>CAVOPC010000009.1:0-90335 GCA_963697765.1 uncultured Actinomycetota bacterium | reverse complement strand
CGCTGCGCCAGGCGCCCGACCTCAACGAGTACGCCTCCGCGCGCAACATCATCATCGCCAGCCCGACCACCCTGATCGCCATGCTGCGCGCCGTCGCCTACGGGTGGAAGCAGGTCGCGCTCGCCGAATCGGCCGCGCAGGTGTCCGAGTTGGCCCGCGAACTCTACGACCGGCTCGGCACCATGGGTGGCCACTTCGACCGCATCGGACGGTCGCTGACGGCATCCGTCCGCGCCTACAACGAGGCGGTCGGCTCCATCGAGGGCCGGGTGTTTCCCACCGCCCGCCGATTGCGCGAGCTGCACGTCACCAGCAAGCAACTCGACCAGGTCGCCGGTGTCGAGCTGGCGGTGCGTCCGATCACCGCCCCCGAACTGGTCGAAGACGCTGTTGAGGTCACCCCCATGATCGGTGTCCGCCGCGACGACGAAGGCCTCACGCGACCCCAGCCGGCCCTGGACGAACTGCTGGCGGCCGACTCGTCCGCGCTGCCGGTGTCCCGCACCCGGCGCAGCGCTGGATGAGGCCCGGCCAAGCCCCGACAATGAAGTCATGAGCGTCAGCGCGCAAACCATCGAGCAGGCCGCCGAGCGGCTGAAGGGCATCGTCACCGAGACGCCACTGCACTACAACAAGCGCCTTTCCGACGCCACGGGCGCCGAGGTCTGGCTCAAGCGCGAAGACCTGCAGCCCGTCCGTTCGTACAAGCTGCGCGGCGCCTACAACCTGATCGCCCAGCTGTCCGACGCCGAACGCTCCGCCGGTGTGGTCTGCGCAAGTGCCGGCAACCACGGGCAGGGTGTCGCCTACGCCTGCGCCCGGCTGGCCATCAGGGCGCAGATCTTCGTCCCGTCCACCACGCCCCGGCAGAAGCGGCAACGCATGCGCCAGTTGGGCGAGGGCTGGGTCGAACTCATCATCCACGGTGACACCTACGACGAGGCCGCGGCGCTTGCCCAGCAGGTGGCCAGCAGTCAGGGCAGCACCCTGGTGCCGGCGTTCGATGACGAGCGGACGATCGCGGGCCAGGGCACGCTGGCGGCCGAGATCGTCCGACAGTTGGGGCGCGCTCCCGACACCCTGATCGTTCCGGTCGGCGGCGGTGGCATGCTCGCCGGCTGCCTGACCTGGTTCGCCGAACGGCACCCGAGCACCAAAGTGGTAGGGGCGGAACCGTCCGGGGCCGCGTCGATGGCGATCGCCCTGGAGGCCGGACGCCCCCGCGACCTGCACCGGCTGGACACCTTCGTCGACGGTGCAGCCGTCCGACGGGTCGGTGAACTCACCTTCGAAATCGCCCAACGGCTCAAACCGCACATGTTCTCGGTGCCGGAAGGCAGGATCTGCTCCGAGATGGTCGCCCTCTACCGAGAGCGATGGCGTGATCGCCGAACCGGCCGGCGCGTTGGCCTGCGCGGCGCTCGGCATCTACCGTCCTACGGCCGCCCGGGTGGTGGTGGCCATCGTGTCCGGGGGCAACAACGACCTCTCCCGGTACGCCGAGATCGAGGAACGGGCCCTGGTCTACGAAGGCCGCAAGCACTACTTCATGGTCAACTTTCCGCAGGAACCGGGTGCCCTGCGCAGGTTCCTCGACTCCGTGCTCGGCCCCGACGACGACATCACCTTGTTCGAGTACGTGAAGCGCTCGAACCGGGAAACCGGCCCCGCCCTGGTCGGCATCGAACTGGGCGACAAGGCTGACCTACCCGGACTGCTGCAGCGCATGGCACAGAGCCGGATCACGGTCGAGCAGGTGCCGCCCGACAGCATGTTCTACAGATTCCTGGTCTGACATGGCACTGTACGCACGACCCTCGTGGAAGCTCGCCCGCCAAGTCGGCGCCGACCTTTTCGTCGCCTGCTGGACGATCGCGTGGTGGTTCATCGCCCAGGCACTCGCCAACGTGATCCACGCACTGGCCGAGCCGAGCCGGGCGACCGAGTCCGCGGCCCGATCGATGCACTCAGGCTTCCAGGACGCGGCCCGCAACCTTGAATCCGTGCCGTGGGCGGGGCCGACCCTGCGCCAGCCGTTCGACGCGGCCGCGGCGGGCATGCAGCAGGTGCTCGAATCCGCGCACCAACAGGTGGTGGGTATCGAGCAGGTGGCCACTCTGACGGGTTGGCTGGCGTTCCTGATTCCGGTGACCATCGTGCTGGTGATCTGGTTGCCGCAGCGGATCCGGTTCGTGCTGAACTCGTCCGCCGCCGCCCGCTTCATCGACGCCCAGCCCGATCTCGACCTGCTCGCGCTGCGCGCGATGGCAACCCAGCCGTTCCATCAGCTCGCCCGCATATCCGACGACCCGTTGGCCGCGTGGCGCTCGGGTGACCGCCGGGTGATCGACCAGTTGGCCGACCTCGAGTTGCGCCGCAACGGCTTGCACCGGCCGAAGTTGCAGGACGCCAGACGCCCTCAGCTACCCGCTTCGACCGGCGCACAAGTCTCGACAGGCTCGACCAACGGGGTCTCGACGGACGACTAGGTCTCGACAAACTCGTCCGGAGGCGTCAGGCCTTGGCGGTCTTCATGTCCTTGCGCAGTTCCGGGGGCAGGGCGAACACCAGGTTCTCTTCGGTCAGGCGCTCCTCGACAGCGGCCGGGTAGCCGCGCTCCTGCAGAAAGCTCAACACGCCCTGGACGAGTTCGTCCGGCACCGACGCGCCCGAGGTGACGCCGACCGACTCGACGCCCTGCAGCCACGCCTCGTCGATCTCACCGGCGTTGTCGACCCGGTAGGACGCCTTCGCGCCGGCCTCGAGGGCGACCTCGACCAGCCGCACCGAGTTGGAGGAGTTGCGGGAGCCGACCACGATCACCAGGTCGGCGGAGGCGGCGATCTGCTTGACCGCCGACTGCCGGTTCTGGGTGGCGTAGCAGATGTCGTCGCTCGGCGGGTCGATCAGATCCGGGAACTTCTGCCGCAGGGCACCCACCGTCTGCCAGGTCTCGTCCACACTGAGCGTGGTCTGCGACAGCCACGCCACCTTGTCGGGATCGCTGACCTCGACGGCGGCGACGTCTTCGGGGTGCTCGACCAGGATGATGTTGTCGGGCGCCTCGCCGGTGGTGCCCTCGACCTCTTCGTGACCGGCGTGACCGATCAGCAGGATCTGCAGGCCCTGGCCGGCGAACCGGCGCGCCTCGTTGTGCACCTTGGTGACCAGCGGGCAGGTGGCGTCGATCGTCTTCAGGCCACGCTCGGCGGCCTCGGTGTGGACGGCGGGCGACACGCCGTGGGCGGAGAACACCACCGTTGAGCCGGTCGGCACCTCGTCCAGTTCCTCGACGAAGATCGCACCGCGCGCCTCCAGATCCTCCACCACGTGCCGGTTGTGCACGATCTGCTTGCGCACGTACACCGGCGGGCCGTAGAGGTCGAGGGCGCGCTCGACCGTGATCACGGCTCGGTCGACCCCCGCGCAGTACCCACGCGGGGCTGCGACGACAACACGCTTGGACTCGGTCATGGCGGCCAGTCTATCGACCGCCACGACCGGCCCTCGTCAGTCCTGGCGCCGCCTGCTCGCCCACGCGATCACCGCGGCGCCGGCCGCAGTCAGGCCGAGGCCGATCATCAGCCCCTGCAGGGCGGCATCCGAACCGGTCTGCGGCAACGGTGGGGGCGGCGGTTGAGGCGGTGTGTGATGGTTCGTGGTGCATGCAACCACACACTCGCCGCCGTTACCTGGCGTGGCAACGTTGCTGAACGAGACGTCGTAGGCGTCCGAGTTCACCGTGACCGTGTAGGTCAGCGTGGCCACCTCGCCCGGCCCGAGCGTCGGCACGGTCCAGGTCAGGGTGCTGCCGGTGACACTTCCGCCGGCCCCCACAGTCCCCAGGGTCGCGTACTGAAGGACGTCGGACAGGTTGTCGGTGACAACGGCGCCGGCCAACTCGGCCTGGCTGGTGTTGGTGACCGTCAGCTTGTACGTCACCGTGTCGCCGGGGTTGACCTCAGAACCGGACACCGGGTCGGAGGTCTTCTCCAACGAGTACGCCGGAGTGAAGTGTTCGGTCGTGGTGGGGCAGTTGCCGTCCTGCCAGGGGACGTCGAGCAGTGCTGCCCGGGCGGCGTCCTCGGCCGGGACGCAAGGACTGCTGCCGGGCGAGGTGGCGTGGTTGCCCAGCGTGACACCCCAGGCGTCATCGTTCACCTGCACCCGGTAGGTCACGGTTTCGACCGGATTGTCCAGTACCGGAACCGTCCAGGTCATGCTGGTTCCGGTGACGGATGCCGAACCGGTCGACGGGGTCGGACCGTCGATCAGGGTGGCGTTGTTCAGCACGTTCGACAGGTCGTCATTGATCACGACGTTCCGGGGGGATACCCCTTCACCCCTGATCAACGTGATCGTGTAAACGATCTCGTCGCCCGGTTGCACCGTGGAGCCCGACACCGGGTCGGCACTCTTGGTGATCGCCCACGAGGGCGGCACCGGGGTGTTGACGATGGTGCAGGTGACCGCCTGACCCTCAGTCAGCGAAATGGTGTCGTCGGTTACCGGCACGGTGGCCTGCTGTGCGTCGACGCAGGTCCAGTCGGACGCGGTGTAGTTCGCCGGGCCGGACTCGGTCAGGGCGTAGTCACCGACGGCGACGGCCGCATTGGTGACGGTGGCCGACCCGGTCACCCCGGAGATAGTGCTGGGACCGGTGGCGGTCAACGTCCAGTCGGTCGGCACAGCGGTACCGACGTTGCCGGGGTCGTTGATCTGCTTCACCAGGGTCAGCGTCGGGGCGACCGCAGTGTTGGTGATTGTGCAGGTGACGTTGCCGCCATTCGGCACGGTCACCGTGGTGGCCGTCACCGTGGCCGCGCCACAGTCCCATCGGATGCGGTGTAGCCGTCCGGTCCACCGGCCTCGGAGAGGTTGTAGTCACCCGCAGGCACCGCCTGGTCCGTCACCGCCGCCGAGTTGCCCGGGCCTGTGACGATAGTCGGTCCAGAGGTCGCGGTGAGGGTCCAGTCCGCGGGCACCGCCGTCGCACCCGTGGTCCCGTTGTCCACGACCTTGACCAGGGTCAGCTGGGCCGGCGTATCGTCGTTCACCCACACGCAGGTCGTCTGGCCGAGCGGAGCAGTATGACGGAGGTGGCACCTAATCGGCTGCCCGTTGTTGGTGGTGCACCGCAACGACGTATTGATGTACCCGGCCGGGCCGTCGACTTCGGTCAGGTCGTAGCGGACGCCCGGCCGGACGTTGACGAACTGCGCGCGCATCGCCGTCCGGTGTACCTGGCCGGAATGACCGGCAAATCCGCCGGGAAGCGTGCCTGTCGGCGTTGCCTGCAGTCTCCAATCGCTGGGCACCGCGGTACCGCCGTTGGTGTTGATGACCTCTTTCACCAGTGTCAGGCTGGCGGTCCGGTTGATCGCGGTGCACTTGACCCTGGTGCCCAGCGGCACCTGCACACCACCGTTGATGCCGTCGTTGAACCCGGGGATCTGATTGCCGTTGGCGTCGATCTCGATGCAGGACATCGAGCCGGTCGAGAGCGGATTGGTCTCCGTGTCCGTCCGGTTGTCGATCTGCGCGTACGCCGGGATCGCCGCCGGACTCACGCAACTGATAGGTGGCACCCGCTGTGACCGGCGACATCTGTGGTGGCCGGGGTGCCGGTCTGCCCCACCGGTCCGGGCAGCGCGCCGGTCGGGGCCACGGCCTCCAACGTCCACAGCGACGGGCTGGCCGTCCCACCCTGGACCTCCTTGACCAGGGTCAACCGACTCTCGCAGGTCACGACATTGGTCACCGTGAAGGCATTGACTACGGCCGTCAGCGTGGCCGTGTAAGGGAGGGGGCTCCCTGGAGGCGCCGGCGGTGGTCCATTGCGAACCACGGTGGACGAGGTCGAGCATGCACAGCGGCGGCAGCGTGACCTCCTCGGACATCGTGGCGGTGTCGTCCACCGAGTAGCCGGTGCGAACGACATCCCAGCCCTGCGGGGTGGCGCCGGCTGCGCCCGGCCCGGTCAGGGACAACGAAGCAGCGAAGGTGTCGGGCTGCTCGCCGTTCGCGTAGTCGGTGCCGTCGATACGCCAGCGCTTGCTTACCGCAATGGTCGCAGCCGGCTGCGGCGCCCGGTTGTACATGGTGCAACTCACCGCCGCCGATGCGGGGGCGTTGATTGTGAAGCCGGGCTGCGCCGCGTCACCGAGTTGTTCGTGACGCTGACTGCGGTGCCGTCCAGCAGATTCGTACAGACCGCGTTCAGAGCGCCCCGGGTGACCAGGGTGTACCCGCTCTGCTGGGTTTCTCGGATGGTCACCGGTGCGGTCGTGGTACCGCCGGGGAAGGTGAGCGGAAAGTTGACCGTGCCGGTGCCGTTTGCCGTCGTGGTCTGGGTGGACGGAAGCCCGCCGATGCCGGTGGCGGTGGTGGTGCCATTGAAGACCCACCCAGCGCCGGCAGCGGTGGCACCCTGACGTTTTCGCCGGTGGTGCGGGCAGGCACGATCATCTTGGTGACCGAGACGGTGCCCTCGCAGTTGCCGAGCGCTAGGTTGCGCAGGGCGGTGCCCGCGAGGTCGTAGTCCGGCGTCTGGTAGTAGTCGGCCACGGCACCGTTGGTGCCGTTGTACTTGATCGGCCCGGAGATCGCGGCCAGGTTCACGCCCGTCGCTGGATCGTCCACGCCGTTGCCGACACCGAGGGCGACCACCCGGGTGCCCTGGGTGCGCAGTGCGTTGGCCGAGAAGATTCCGTTCTCCATCTCCCGGAATCGGGTGAAGCTACCGGGCCCCTCGAAGGGACTGCCGTAGCGGCTCGGGTTGCCGTCGGTGATGATGATGGCGATGTCGGGTGTGTCCGCGGCATTGGCAACGGCGGCAAGCCCACGATCCCAGTTCGTGCCACCGTCGGCCGTCCACGTGGCGTAGCGGGACTTGAAGGCGGTGCCCTGGGTAGCGGTAGCCACGGAGGTCAAGGACGGGTAGTTCTGGGTGGCGTTGTTGGCTGGAGTCGAATCGGAGAAACTGAACAACGACATCCGCGACGGTGTTCCCTGCAGCGCGTCGACGAGCGTGTCGGCCGCCCCGCGCAGGTCAGGCTCATCGCCTTGCACCGAACCCGACAGGTCCAGGATCAGGGCGACGTCGAGACCACAGGAAGTGGGCAGTGTTGGGTTGACCCGGGACACCTGCCAGATGCCACCCGACGCGTCCCGGTTGGTGTTGCCCGAGTCCAGCATGAATTGCTGGGTGGTCTGGGACGAGATCGTCGTCCCACCCTGAAGCTGGGGCGTCTGGAAGCGGTATGGGGTGCTCTCCGAGCCAGATCCGTCGGCGTTCCCGGTGCGGAGGGTCTGGTTCAGCAACCACCCGGACGGCGCCGAAACCGCCTTCACCCAGTACCTCGCGTTCCGGTTCGCGCCGCCGGCCTGGGTTTCGAGCACAGTGAAGTTGCAGTCGCCGTCCGCGTCCGAGGTGCAGGTCTGGAGCGGTGTGGTGGCTGTCTCGTTCACATAGAGTCCCAGGACCACACCCTGGACGGCGGTGACACCGGTCACGCCGGTGCGATTCCCGCCAACCCGCACGCTGATGACAGTGCTGTTGGTGCCCGGGGCAGGCACCGCCTGCGGGGCGACCCCAGCCTTCGCCGACGTGCTCTCCAGCGCGGTGGGCTCGGCTGATGAGCTGGCCAGGGTCGGGGACGGACTGGCATCCGCCGCCTCCGACGGCTCCGGGCTCTTGGCCGGATCGGTCGTGGTCGGCTCGGCCTTGGTCGGCTCAGCCTTGGCGGGCTCGGTCTTGGTCGGTTCGACCTTGGTCGGCTCCGGCGAATCCGTGGGGGTCGGCGTGGCAGTCGCCGACTTCTCCTTGGCCGGGGTCGACGAATCGTCACTGGGGGTGGCGGAGTCGGACGGCGTCGGTGTTGGAGCTGACCATGCGGCGGTCGGTGCGCCGGCGCTTGCCAGCACGACGACCAGCAGTCCTAGGAGTCCGCGACGCAATCCTGAGCTCGAAACTTTTTTCACGAGGGGGGTGTCCTTTGTGGTGAAAGTCCCGGCCAGCGACGAGACGGGCTCAGAATAAGCATTCTCAGCCGTGGTCTGCCACCGGTTCCCACCGAAGGTTGAGACTCACTGGGGAATTACACGCGGCCTGGGCGCAATCGTTATCCAACCGTGACCAAACTCGTCCGCAGCCAGCGCCCCGGCGCGCGGCCCGAAACGGCGCCGTAGGCTGACCGTCGTGACGCTGCGTTCCAGCCCCGAGCAGCCGCAGCCGCTGCGGGCGATCGTTTCCGCGACCAAGACCTGGGTGGAGCGGTTGGGCAGCGTCTGGGTGGCCGCCCAGTTGATCGAACTGAAACGTCGGTCCGGTGCCGCCACCCACTTCCTCACCCTGCGGGACCCGCTCGCCGAGGCGTCCGTCACGGTGACCACCTCGACGGCGGTGCTGGACGCCGCCGGCCCCATTGCCGAGGGCATGGAGGTGGTCGCCCTGATCCGACCGACGGTGTGGAGCCGGACCGGATCGCTGACCTTCGAGTGCACCGACCTGCGCGCGTCCGGTGAGGGACGACTGTTGGCGGCCATTGAACAGCGCAAGCGAATGCTCCAGGCGGAGGGATTGTTCGATCGGCAGCGCAAAGCGGCGCTGCCATTCCTGCCCGGATTGATCGGCCTGATCACCGGTCAGGGCAGTGCAGCCGAACGCGACATTCTCGAGGTGGCCAGGCGTCGATGGCCCGGCGTTCGATTCAGGGTCAGACACGCCGTCATGCAGGGCCAGGGCTGTGTCGAGCAGGTCCGTGATGCCCTGGCGGCACTCGATCGAGACCCGGACGTGGACGTGATCGTGATCGCCCGCGGCGGCGGGTCTGTTGAGGATCTGCTCCCTTACTCAGACGAGTCCCTGGCCAGGGCCGTGTTCGCGTGCCGCACGCCGGTGGTGAGCGCGATCGGCCACGAGCCGGACACCCCGATCATCGACCTCGTCGCCGACGTCCGCGCCGCCACCCCGACCGACGCCGCAAAGCGGATCGTTCCCGAGGTCGCGGACGAGTGCCGCCGAGTCGACCAGGCCAGGGACCGTGCCCGAGCTTCGTTGCTGCGCTTGCTGGATCGCGAGCAGCAGGGACTGGCCGCACTGCGCTCCCGTCCGGTGCTCGCCGATCCGCTGGGCCCCGTCACGGTTGCCGCAACCCAGGTCACCGAGCTGGGCGCTCGTGGGCGCCGGTCCATCCAACTCCGGGTACGCGAGGAGTTGTCGTGGGTCGAACACACCGTCAGCCGGGCGCGGGCACTGTCGCCTCGCGCAACCCTGCTACGCGGCTATGCGATCATGACCACCGGCGATGGCTCCCCGGTCGACTCCACGCGCGCGATCGCAGCCGGCCAGGACGTGATTGGCATGCTGGCCGACGGCACTGTGACCGCACGCATCACCGGCGTACAGCCCAGAGAGGAACCCGATGACTGAGCAGCCCCTGTCCTACGAGCAGGCCCGGGCCCGACTGGTGGAGGTGGTGCAGGCCCTCGAGTCCGGTTCGGTTCCGTTGTCGACATCGATGGAGTTGTGGCAGGAGGCGGAGGCCCTCGCCCGCACGTGCCAGGAGTGGCTGGACGGGGCCCGGGCTCGAATCGAAGCGACGAGGGCTAAGCCCGAAGACTCTGCCGCTGAGTCGGGGACGGTGTGAGTCGTCATACCTGTCTGCCGGGGACCCGATGGACCCCCGGGTTAACCGAATAGATAGTTTAGTGTTATATTAGTCAATATGACCACGAGCACCGGAGGTGAAGCAGCATGACAACGATCCAGCGCTGGCTGGCCTCCCTCAAGATGATCTCGGAGCAGGATCTGCGAATTCAGCGGGCCCTGCGCTGAGGGGAGAGCCCGAAGCCGTTGTGTGCGCCCTTTCGTCCGACTAGGACGAGAGGGCGTTTTGACGTCCGTCGTGGGATCGACTCGCTCCCTTAACTGTCGTCATCCCGGTCTCGACGACCACGGCGCGCACTGGTTACGTGAGCGCTGGTGGAGGACGAGTGCGCTGCGTGCCTTGTGATCGGCACCCTGGCACGCGGTACGGTCGCGGTCGTGATCCGAACCGTTCTGGTCGTGGCTGCGGCGCTCGGATTGGCCGGCTGCACACTCGCCCCGTCCGCTGATCCCAGCGCACCCGCCAGTGCTGCCCACACCCGTGCCAGCGCCACCGCGAGTCCCACTGGACAACTCGCCGTGCGGTTCGGTGACACCCACACCTGGCCGGACGGAGTGTCGATCAGGATCGGCCGTCCGGAGGCTTTCCTGCCCAGCACCTGGGTACGTGAGGTGAACAGCTTCCATCGTTATCTGGCAGTCAAGGTGACGCTGCGCAACGGTGCGGACGGTCGCCTCGACCTCTCCGGGTTCGAGGCGGACGGACGCTCGTCCGGCAAAGCCGCGGACCCACTGCACGACCCGGGCAAGCTGGGCGCCGGTGCGCCGTCCAAGCTGGCCAAGGGCGACACGGCAGTGTTCCGGCTCGGTTTCGGGGTGCAGCGACGGGCCGGCTTCGCCCTACGGGTCGAATTGGACCCCGATCACGTGGTGGTGTTCAAGCACTGAGTGTGGTGCAGCCGCGGAGCGGGGACGTGCATGTAGAACGCGCAGCCTCGGCAGGGCGGCGGCGCGGCACGCCGCGACGGTGACGCAAAGCGATGCCGCCTTGGAGGTGGGCAACTGTGAACGCTACCGTGACGCAGGTGAGCACCGGCACCCCCAAGGGTCCGCCAGGCGAAAGGCCAAGTCACGTGAATAAAATGTCCCTGGACGCCATCGCTCGTGAGCAGCTTGAGCGCGCAAAGGAGGCATCGAGCGGTCGCAGTTCCTCCACTCTCTTCGGCGGCCACGAACGGGTCCTGCGGCAGACGGTGATCGCCCTCCGGAATGGGTCGTCCCTGACCGAGCACAACAGCCCGGGTGACGCGACCATCATCGTGCTCAGCGGGCGCGTCCGGCTGAGCGCCGGCAGCACCAACTGGGAAGGCCGGGAGGGTGACCTCCTCGTCATACCGGCCGCCCGGCATTCGCTCGAGGCACTCGACGACACGGTCATTCTGCTCACCACCGCCAAGCCCCATTGAGCCTCAGCACGCTGCAAGCTATATCCACCCGGAGGGGTCGGACGTGAGACGACGTGTGGCTGCGAGCATCCATGAGGGCAGGGCATAGAACGTCTGTTCGAAACGTGGCAGAGGGTGGTTGTTGACGCCGGACGGCACGGCTCGGCCATCACCGCCTGGGCTGCAGCGCCCGGCTCAGTCCTCCAGCGTGGTCAGATCGCCCTCGTCCTGGCCCAGCGCCCGAGCCTTCAACACCCGGCGCATGATCTTGCCCGATCGGGTCTTGGGCAGCTTGTCGGGGAATTCGACGGCGTCCGGCTTGGCGATCGGCGACAGGTGGGACGCCACATGCTTGCGCAGCTCCTCGGCCAGTTCCCTGCTGCCCTGGACGCCCACCCGCAGCGTGACGAACGCGTGGATGGCCTGACCCTTCACCTCGTGCGGCAGCCCGACGACGGCGGCCTCGGTGACGTCCGGATGCGACACCAGCGCCGACTCGACCTCGGCGGTGCCAAGCCGGTGACCCGAGACATTGATCACGTCGTCGGTGCGCCCGATGATCCAGAAGTAGCCGTCAGCATCCTTGCGGGCGGCGTCACCGGCCAGGTACAGCCCGGGGTACTTCGACCAGTACGTGCTCACGTACCGCTCGTCGTCGCCGTACAGGGTGCGGAACATCGCCGGCCACGGATTCTTCAGCACCAGGAAGCCCTCGTCGCCGTCAGGAACCTCCTCGCCGGCCTCATTGAGGATCGCGGCGTCCTGACCGAAGAAGGGCTTGCCGCCCGAACCCGGCTTATGCGGCTCTCCGGGCACCTGGGTGATCTGGAACATGCCCGTCTCGGTCTGCCACCACGTGTCGATCACCGGGCAGCGCTCCTTGCCGATCACCCGGTGGAACCAATGCCAGGCCTCCGGGTTGATCGGCTCGCCCACCGATCCGAGCAGGCGCAGCGACGACAGGTCGTGCCGGTTCGGCCACGCCTCTCCGAACCGCATCAGCGACCGGATCGCGGTCGGCGCAGTGTAGAACTGGGTGATGCCGTAGTACTCCACCAGTTGCCACCAGCGGCTCGGGTAGGGGTAGGTCGGTCCGCCCTCGAAAAGGAAGGTGGTCGCGCCGGTGAGCAGTGGCCCGTAGACCAGGTACGAGTGGCCGGTCACCCAGCCAGGGTCGGCGGTGCACCACCAGCGATCCTCCGGACGCATGTCGAAGGAGTATTTCAGCGTCGTGTAGGTGCCCACCATGTAGCCGCCGTGGGTATGCAGGATCGCCTTGGGCTTACCCGTCGAGCCGGACGTGTACAGGATGTACAGCGGATGCTCGGAGTCCAGTTTCTCGGTCTCGCACTTGCCCTTGGCGATCGGCAGCGCAAGCAGGTCGTGGTACCAGTGATCACGCAGCGGATCCATGGTGACCTCGGAGCCGGTCCGCTTGACCACGATCACGTTCTCGACCGTCGGGCTGAACTTGACCGCGTTGTCGACGATCTCTTTCAGCGGGAAAACGCTGCCGTTCACCCACGACCCGTCGGCGGTGATCACCAGCTTGGACTGCGAGTCGTCGATCCGGTCGGTCAGCGCGTCGGCGCTGAACCCCGCGAAGATCACCGAGTGGATCGCGCCGATCTTGGCGCAGCCCAGCATCGCGAAGAACACCTCGGGAATGCGGGGCAGGTAGATGGTCACCCGGTCGCCTTTGCGGACGCCCATCGCCTTGAGGACGTTGGCCATCTGGTTGACCTGACGGTTCAGCGAGAAGTAGCTGAAGGTGCGGTGCTCGCTGCCGTCCTCGCTCTGCCAGATCAGGGCGAGCTTGTTCTTGTTGGGGCCTTGCACGTGCCGATCGAGGCAGTTGTGCACGATGTTGACCTCGGCGCCGGTGAACCATTTGAAGAACGGGGCGTTCGACCGGTCCACCACCTGGTCCCACGGTTTGAACCATTCCAATTCCCGGGCACGGTCGGCCCAGAAGCCGTCCGGGTCGGCGAGCGCCTCGGCGCGCAGCGCGTCCGGGTCGGGGACGTGTGAATCGGCCGCGATTGAGGGGTCGGGGTAGACCACGTCGCCTTCAAGCGGTGCCATGCGGATTCTCCTCATTGGAGCGGGGTCGTTTGCCTGCGAGACTAACGTCGGTTGGCACCCGGTGGAAGGAGACCCGCTCTACTTGATCGTGGCGGCGAACGCTTCCAGTGCCTCGTAGGGCAGGTCGCCGCTGATCACCACGGCGCTCGCCCGGTCCGAACGGACGATCGATCGGGTGCGTCCATCGTCGCTCACGAGCCGCTTCCAGCTCTGCCCGGCGACGGTGCTCTCGCCGTCGGGGGCGCCGCCGCGGGAGGCGGCCCTGATCAGGCCGATCGGGTCGACGTCGCGCTGGTCGAGGCCGATGTAGACCCGCTCGGGAGTGAGAAAGCCGAGCTGAAAGGTGTTTCCCACTACGGGTTTCTGGTCCAGGCCGGGTTGGCCGATCGGGATCCACCGGGCGCGGACGGCCGTCCAGCGCTCGGGCAGGTTCTGCGGCACCGCCACCGGATAGGGGGCCTCCGCCTGCGCCTTCTGCGCCACCGGTGGCCAGTCGACGGCGTTCACCTTCGGCTCGGGTATGCGGCTGAAGAACCAGTAGATGAGCACCACCGGCAGCAGCAGGATGGCCACGGCGATCACGATCTGGCTGACGCTCGGGGTCGGTCGTCGGGCTGCCACCCGCCCATTGTTCACCACTAGGCTCGGCGTCATGTCTTCACCGGCCCGCACTGCCGCGATCGTCGCCACCCTCGCCGCCGCGAACGTCGTCGCAGGGCGGCTGATCACCGGCCCGCTGCGCAACCTTCCCGCCGAGCGGCGGCTGACCGACGAGTTGCGCCGACGGGGCGGCAGCGCCACCGAAAGCGTCGCCTCCGTGCTGTCACGCAGTTCGGACACCTCGCGGGCCATCGCGGTGGGACTTGCCCTGACCGGGGTGCTGCTGGCCCGTCGTCGCGACTGGACGGCGGCCGCCCCCGCGCTGGCGATGTCGATGGCGTCTGCCACCCATGTGGTGTCGTCGACGCTGGTCGGCCGCGAACGTCCCGGAGTCGAGCGGTTCGGCACCGTGCAGCCCACCTCCAGCTTTCCGAGCGGCCACGTGGGCGCCATGACCGCCCTGGCGGTGGTGATCGGCCGGATCGCCGAGCCCCTCCCCCGCCCGGTCAAGGTGGCCGTGCGTACCACTTTGGTCGCGTTACCTCGGGCTGCTCGGCTGGTCACGGCTGTACAACGGCCAGCACCACGCCTCCGACGTGCTCGCCGGGTACGCCAACGGCCTGATCTGCGGACGGCTGGCCTGGAAGTCACTTCGCTGACCATGCGGACCCGGTCGGTGCTGTTGCCGCCGGTCAGGGAGTCCCGCAGCGTGTGAAACCGGGCCGACGAGGCGGGTGCCGCGTTGCCGATCACCCACCACGGGGCCACGATAGCTGCGTGGACGACCCCCGACCGACGGCCCGCGTGCAGCTGGCCCGGGCCGCCACCCCGCAGGGGGAGATCGCGCTGTACAGGCGTGGCGAGGTGATCGAGTTGATCGTCAACGGGGTGTTCGCGATGGATTCCACCGACTCGAGCAGCGAAGTCGCCTTGGCCGACGCGGCCGGGGATCGTCCCGGGGTGGTCGCGGTCGGCGGGCTGGGCCTCGGCTACACCGCCGCCCGGCTGCTGGCGAACGGGGCCCGCGCCGTGCACGTCGTGGAGTTGGCTCGTCCGCTCATCGATTGGGCAATGGCGGGGGTGACCGAGCAGCTCGAGCGGGTGGCGCACGACCCTCGGGTGCAGCTGCATCACGGTGACGTCGCCGAGTGGCTGCCACGTCGCGAGGAGCTGTTCGACGCCGTGTTGCTCGATGTCGACAACGGGCCCGGCTTCCTGATCCACGACCACAACGCCCGGGTGTACGCCGCGGAGTGGCTGGCGCAGGCCTACGGACGGTTGGCACCGCGAGGGGTGCTGGTGATCTGGTCGGAGAGCCCGGAGCCCGCACTCGCCGCCACCCTGGCCGCGTTGGGACCGGTCACCGAGACCCTGATCGGCGTCGATCGGGACGGCCGGCACTTCGAATATGCGCTGTATCGGCTGAACCGCGGCTAGCGTGGCGCCCATGACCCGAATCCGCGGCGCGGTGCTGACCGTGTCCGACCGGGCGAGCGCCGGTGAATACACCGACACCTCCGGACCGCTCGCCGCCGAACTCCTGGCCGCCCACGGGGTGGATGCCGCCGTCATGGTGGTGCCGGACGACCCCGCGGATATCCGGCGCGGCATCCGCGCGGCGATCAGGGTCGGCGCCCGGGTGGTACTGACCACCGGCGGCACCGGCATCGCGCCGCGGGACGTCACGCCCGAGGTGACCGCCGAGTTGTTCGATCGACGACTGCCCGGTATCGCGGACGAGGTGCGCCGCGTGGGTGCGGTGAATGTGCCGACGGCCGTGCTGTCGCGGGCCGAGGCCGGCATCGTCTCGCTGAAGAAGGGGCAGCAGGCGCTCGTGGTGAACGCGCCGGGATCGAACGGCGGCGTCCGGGACACGGTCGCGGTGGTCGGTCCCCTGATCGCGCACGTGCTGGAGCAGCTCGACGGCGCCGACCACGCGCGCGGCTGAGGAGGAGATCCCGGCATTCGCCGGGATGACGAGTGGTCGGATGACGGTTTAGGGCCGCGTCCAGTCGCCGCTGCGGCCGCCGGACTTGGCGACGATCCGGCAGTCCGCGATGGCTGCCGAACGGTCCACGCCCTTGACCATGTCGACGATCGCGAGGGCGGCGACGGTGACCGCCGTCAGGGCCTCCATCTCGACCCCGGTACGGTCCGCCGTCCGCACGGTGGCGGTGATCGCCACGCCGGTGTCGGTGACGGCCAGGTCGACCACCACCCCGTGGACGCCGATCACGTGCGCCAGCGGCAGCAGGTCCGGAACCTTCTTGGTGGCCGCGATGCCGGCCACCCGGGCCACCGCCAGCACGTCGCCCTTGGGCACGGTGCCGCTGCGCAGCGCGTCGACCACCTCTGCCGAGCAGGTCACCGTTCCGGCAGCCGTGGCCTCGCGGACGGTGGGCTGCTTTCCGGTGACGTCGACCATTCGGGCGGCGCCGGAGTCGTCCAGGTGGGTGAACCGCATCGGCTCAGACTTCCATGACCGTGACCGGCTCGCCAGCATGCACCGTGTTCTGTTCGGCCGGCACGATCGCCAGCGCGTCCGCCAGGTGCAGCGACGCGATCAGGTGCGAGCCCGAACCGCGCCGGTGGCTGGGCCGGGCGAGCGTGCCGGCCGGGGTCTCCTCGAGGGTGACCGGCAGGTACTGGCGGCGCCCGGACGGTGAGGTCCAGTCCAGCGCCGCCGTGGCGAACCGGGTGCGATCGCGCCGGCGCAGCCCCGACAGTGCGTCCAGCAGTGGTCGTCCGAACACCACGAAGGACACGAACGTACTGACCGGATTGCCCGGAAATGCCAGCAGCGGCACCCCTTCGACCCGGCCGAGGCCCTGGGGCTTGCCCGGCTGCATGGCAACGGCGCAGAACTCCAGGTCGGCTCGCAACTGCCGGACCGGTTCGTAGGCACCGGCCGAGACCCCGCCGCTGGTCAGGATCAGGTCGGCCTGCGGCAGGCCCGCAAGCAGTGCGGCCAACTCGTCCGGATCGTCGCCGCTGCGCTCGACCGCCACCACCTCGGCCCCGGACGCCGCAGCCAGCGCGGCCATCATCACCGCGTTGGAGTCCGGGATCTGCCCGTCGGCGAGCGGGGCACCCGGGTCGACCAACTCGGCGCCGGTGGCGACCACCGCCACCCGTGGCCGGCTGACCACCTCGACCACACCGTGGCCGACGGACGCCGCGGAGCCGATCGCAGCCGGGCTCAACAGCTCGCCCGCCCGCAGCACCGGGTCACCCGCGGCCAGGTCGCTGGCGGCCCGCCGGACGTGCGCCCCGGCCGCGACCCCCTCGTTGATCGACACCCGGTCGGGCAGCGCTGCCACACCCGGCGACTGGTCGGTCAACTCCACCGGCACCACAGCGTCCGCCCCGGACGGAAGCCGCCCGCCGGTCATCACCCGCACCGCGCACCCGGGCTCGACCGCTGGAATCGGGCCGCTCGCGGCAGCGCTCTCGCCCAGCACCCGCAGGGTCACCGGAACGCGGGCGAGGTCGGCGGCCAGAACGGCGTAGCCGTCCATCGCCGAGTTGTCGAAGGGCGGGACGGCCACCCGCGCATGCAGGTCGGCCGCGAGCACCCGTCCGGACGCCGCCGGCAGCAGCACGCTCTCCACCTGGCGGTCAGCACCCTCGGCCAGCCTCAGCACCTTCGCCAGGTACTCCTCGACGCTCAGCATCAGGACACCCGCGGCCGCAGCGGCAGCACGTCCCAGCGACCGGCCGCGGCGTCCAGCACCAGCACTCGTCCGACCAGCGGCACGCCGAAGCCGGCCAGCAGCTTGATCGCCTCGGTGGCCATCACCGAGCCGACCTGCGAGACCATCGCCCCGAGCACTCCGATCTGGGTGGCCAACGGGTAGCTGCCCGCCGCCGGCTCGGACGGGAACAGGTCGCGCAGCCACAGCGCGCGGCCGTCGGCGTTGGGCACCCCGAACACCGATACCTGGCCCTGCATGCCCACCGCCGACCCCCACACCAGTGCTGCGCCGGCGGCCGCGCAGGCGTCCGACACCATGAACTTGGCGCCGTAGGTGTCACAGCAATCGATCACCAGGTCGACCCCGGGCAGCAGGTCGCGCAGCGACTCGGCGGTCAGCATCACCGGCACCACCTCGGACGTCACGTCCGGGTTCAGGTCGGCCACCCGTGCGGCGGCTGATACCGCCTTGTTCACCCCCACCAGCGCCCCGGAGTGGATGACCTGACGCTGCAGGTTGGCGGTCTCGACCACGTCGCCGTCGGCGATCACCAGCCGACCCACCCCGGCCGCGGCCAGATAGGTGATCACCGGGGAGCCCAGTCCCCCGGCACCCACCACCAGCACCGACGATTCGAGCAGCCGGCGCTGGCCGGATTCGCCCATGCCGACCACGTCGATGTTGCGGCGATAACGATCGGCATCGAGACCCACGGTCATCCGTTCTCCTTCTTCGCCCACGTCAACACCCGGTCGAGGGTACGACGCGGCCTAATGGCCACCGGTAAGGTGAATCGCGACCTGGGGAAAGGAACAGCTTCGATGGCCAAAAGCATCGGGATCATTCTCGCTGGCGGAACCGGCGCACGCGTGGGACTGTCCATTCCCAAGCAGCTGCTCAAGATCGCGGGCAAGACGGTCATGGAGCACACCCTTGACATCTTCCAGGACGCCGACTCGATCGACGAGGTGTTCATCCTGATGCACCCCGATCACCTCGAGGTCGCGCACGAGATCGGTGCCCGCTACGCCAAGGTGACCAAGGTGCTGGCCGGCGGCGCGACCCGCAACGAAACGACCCAGGCCGCACTGGCAGCACTCAGCGACAGCCCGCCCGACACCAAGGTGATGACCCACGATGCCGTCCGGCCGCTGCTCGCGATCCGCATCATCGACGACTGCATCGCCGCCCTCGACACCTACCAGGCCGTCGACGTGGCGATTCCCTCGGCGGACACCATCATCGAGGTGGACGAGCAGCGGGTGATCACCGACATCCCCCCACGGCATCGGCTCCGCCGCGGCCAGACCCCTCAGGCGTTCCGGCTCGGCACCCTGGTCGAGGCGTACCACAAGGCCTGGGGTGATCCGAACTTCGTGGCCACCGACGACTGCACCGTGGTGCTGCGTTACCTGCCGGACGTGCCGATCTACGTGGTCGAGGGCTCCGAGCAGAACATGAAGATCACCGAGCCGATCGACCTGTTCATCGCCGACAAGCTGTTTCAGATCGGGTCGACCGCCGCGCCGCCGTCTACCGATCCGCACGAGTACGCGGCGAAGCTGGCCGGCAAGGTGATCGTCGTGCTCGGCGGCAGCTACGGCATCGGGGCCGACATCGTCGCCTTCGCACGGGCGTCCGGCGCCACCGTGCACAGCTTCAGTCGCTCCGAGACCGGCACCCATGTCGAAGAGGTGGCCGACGTCGAGGCCGCCCTACAGCAGGCGGCGGAAAAGTCCGGCAAGATCGACGCCGTCGTGGTGACCGCCGGCATCCTCAACCGTGGACGCCTGGACGAGGTATCGATGGAGGACATCCTCACCGGCATTCGGGTCAACTACGTCGCGCCTGTCGTCGCGGCGCGCGTCTCAGTCCCCTACCTGCGCAAGACCCGGGGGCACCTGCTGCTGTTCACCTCGAGTTCCTACACCCGCGGCCGGGCCGACTACTCCGTGTACTCCTCTGCCAAGGCCGCCGTGGTGAACCTGACCCAGGCGTTGGCCGATGAATGGTCATCGATCGGTGTCAATGTAAACTGCATCAACCCCGAACGCACGGCCACCCCGATGCGCACCAAGGCCTTCGGTGACGAACCGGAGGGCTCGCTGCTGTCGTCCGCGGCCGTCGCGCTCACCTCCATAGACGTGATCCTGTCCGACCTGACCGGCCACGTTGTCGACGTCCGCCGGGTCACGTCGCAGTCCAGCCTGTCCCGCAGCGATCTCGAGGCGGCCCAGATCGCGGCCGCCCTGGCCGAGGCCGAAGCTGAGCACGCCGTCGAATGACGCGCAGGCTGGCCTAGGAGGCGAGTCGCCGCGGTGACGGTTCGTCGATCGCCCGCCTGCAGGCTTCGATGAAAGCGGCGGCGTACCCCTGGGCCGGCGTCGCGCCGAGATAGTAGCGGCGCTGCTCGGCCCGGGCCGGGGCGAGGGGATCCTCGACCAGCATGCTGCGCAACGCCGGCCCCGGATCGCCGTCGCGGTCCAGTAGGTAGCAGCCGTTCAGGAACGGGTAGTCGGCCAGCGCGGACGCCGCGGCTCCCGCAGGACGGACGATCGCCAGCGGCTTTCCCGAGAACAGGTAGTCCGAGGCCACGCTGGACACGTCGGTGACAGTCGCGGTGGACAGGTTGAAGCAGTCGGTGATGGCCAGCGCCGCCGCCTCCGCGCTGCCCAGATGGCCACCGCCCCGGGCAGCCAGGCCGGCGTCGATGCGTCCGATGATCACCCGCGATTCCGCGTCCCGCGCCGAGTAGGGATGGGGTCGGAAAATCACCCGGGCGCCCAGCCTGAGCAGTGCGTCGACGATGCGCTCGCCCACCTCCAGCGAACCGAACTGCATGTCGTAGAGGCCGCCACGCCAGGTGGGCGCGTAGAGCACGGTCGGTTGATCGGCGACGGCACCCGCCGGCTCGATCGCCTCCAGTTGCGGACGTCCGACCATCACAAACTTCTCCAAGGGCACGGCCACCCCGTGCCGCGCGAACCGATCGATGCCGGCCTGGCCGGCCACGAAGATGCGGTCGAACATCGCCGTGGTCGGAGTGTAGCTGGGCGGCTTCTCGCTGTCGCCGTGACCCAGATGCACATGGGTCGGGCCGTTCATCCGCACCCCGTCGGCGTTCTTGGCATCGTTGTTGACGTAGAACATCGCCCCGACCGAGTCGGGCAACAGAAGGGCCAGTGCCTCCACTCTGCTGACGGCGATCACCGGCTGTGCCACCCGTTGCGCCAGCCCCTCGAGCAGCGCCGGGTCGCGAATAATCACCACGAATCGCGGGCCGACCCGCTCCAGATATGGCAGCCACATCGTCAGTTGATAGGCGGCCTCAGGCTTCGCTGCGAAGTACACCGCGAAGCTGGGCGCGTATGCCGCCAGAGCCGCAGCCAAGGCCGCTTCCTCCGCCCGACGCCGACGCGACCGCACCAGCCGCAGAGCGCGGGCCCCACCCCAGGCCAGCGGAACAAGGATCAGAATCATCATTGGCCAGCTCGGCCAATGAAACAGGGGCCAAAGCGCGATGATCACCGCGGCGACGCCCGTCGGCAGGGTGAGCGGCGGTTGCGGAAGCCGGACCGGCAGTGCGCCGAGGCCCACTGAGTCGACGACGCGGGGAGCGACGGCGAGCACCGCCGGCTCGGCCAGCACAGCGGCGAGAACGAGACCAGCAGCAACGATCACGGGCCAGTCGGCGTACGGCCAGGAAATGGCCAGGCCGATCGTGATCATCGCCACGGCGGCCGCATGTGCGACGGAACCGCACCCCCGACGCACCACCAGCAATCCGACGAGTACCAACAGGCAGACGAACCGACCTCCCACGGACAAGGGAATCAGGAGCAGCACGGCCAGCCCGGCCACGGCTTGGCGGCCAAGAGTGGGAGAAAGTCTGCGCAACGCGCTGGCGTAGCGCAGCCGTGCATTACGCATTCGGATCCTCAAACTTCAGTATCGGGCGAAGAACGGACTCTCGACCTGCCGTCAAGACTAGAGGAGGACGCTCTGGCGTGAATCGCACCTTGTCAGCGCTGCCTACGCCGAGGACGCCCCCGCCAGCGGTTACGCGGACCGGTGACAGCACCGGACAGTGCGGACTAGTTTCTTCTGTTCGCAGTATGAGAGGACCTCCATGCGCCCCCCGATCACGTCTGTCTTTCTGTCCGCCGCAATGGTCATCGCGTTTACGTTGCCGGCCGCCCCCAGCGCCGAAGCCGCTGTTCACGCCCCAACATCGCTTACTTCCTTCTCACAATCCACCACGGCCATCGCGGTCCGCTGGAGCAAGACGTCGAATGCTTATGGCTACCAGGTCCAGTACTCGACCGAACGCGATCTCAGCAAGCCTGGGTCGACGAAGGTGACCACCAACTCGGCCGAACTGCAGGGTCTGAAGTCCGGAATGGCGTACTACCTCAGGGTGCGAGCGCTGGACTCCGCATCGAAGTTCGGTCCTTATTCGGCCACCATCAAGGTCGCAACCACCAGCGCCGGTGGGTACACGTTGCTGAGTCCACGTTCCCTGGCGGCGACTGTTCGGAGCACCAACTCGCTCACCTACCGGTGGTCGTCGCGCGGCAATGAAGTGCGCTACCGGCTTCAGTACTCGAAAACGGCGACATTTGCGTCGTCATCCACCCTCACCACCAGCGACACCCAAGTGCGCGTCACGAAACTGGCTGCCCACGCGACCTATTACGCACGTGTACGAGCGTTGGGCGCGAAGGACGCGCCGGCCAGCCAGAACTCACCGGCGGTGAAGGCCACCACCAAGAGCTACCCGTACCGTCCGATCACAGGGGTCAAAGTGGTCGATGCATCCACCGCGGCCATTGCGCTGCAATGGAGGGCTGTGCCCGGAGCCGTGCGCTACCGGGTGCGGTACTCACGCGCAGCGGCTATGACCGAGGCAGTCGTGCGATACACCGCGACCAACTGGATCGAACTCGACGCACTGAAGCCGGGCACCGGTTACTACGTTCAAGTGCGCGTTGTCGACGCAACTCTCGATTCGCTGAACTCGTACTCGTCGGCGGTCCGAGTCGGCACCGCGAAGCCGGGCGGCTTCGCCTACCTGGCGCCGACGGGGCTGCACATCGCCGAGTTGGGATCCTCATCGGTGAGACTGATCTGGAATCAACGGGGCGCAGGCCTGAGCTATCAGGTCCGAGCCGTTGCAGACAAGGCCTCGTCGCCCATCGTGCAGCAGTTCGACGCTCCCGGCGGCCGTGTCACGGCGCTCAAGCCGAAGACGGCCTATCGGTTCGCTGTCGGCGTCGTCGGCGCCAGCGGGGTGCCGGACAGCGCCGATTCCCGGACGTTGGCCGCCAGCACCGAGCCCTCGGGTAAAGCCATGATCCGAGTCGCCTCGTACAACGTTCGGTGTCACTACTGCAGCGATACCCCGCTGGCCAACGAACGTCCCTGGTCCGAGCGCCGCCGAGCGGTGGCGGCCACCATCCTCGCTCAGTATCCGGACGTGGTAGGTCTTCAGGAGGCGTCCCAGACCCGCCTGGTGGGCAGCGACGGCAAGGCGTCGAAGGACTCTCAGTTCGACGACCTGGTCAAACTGCTGGGTGCTCCGTACGCCATCACCAACGCGTACCGATACAACTGCGTGAACGGGTACTCCAAGACCAGGTGCAAATCAAAGGACCGGGGTGCGTCCAAGGGCACGAAGATCATCTACAACACAAGCACGGTCGCATTGCTAAGTAAGGGCACCAAGCGGCTCACGTCACCCGCGGGCAAGTATCGCTACGCGGTTTACGCGACGTTCAAAGACCGCACCACGGGCAAGTCGTTCTTCTTTCTCAATACCCACCTAGAGTTCGAGAAGGACGTGGCGGGTAGTGCGTACTTCAGTGACCTGCGCGCCCAACAGGCCAGGGACGTCGTCGCGCTGATACGTGACCGCAGCAGGGGCCTGCCCGTGGTGATCTCAGGCGACCTCAACACGAGCAAGAAGACAGTGCCCGCCAATGCCCCCTATGACGTGATCACCGGTGCAGGTTACCCGGACCCATTGGGCAACGGCTATCAGTCGACGGAACCCACGGCCGGCGCGACCGTTCAGCACCGCATCAGAACTAACTACAACAGTTACAACGGGTTCGCTCTCAACCCGCCCAAGTCCGCTGAGGTGAACGGCACGTACGTCGACTACCTGTTCGCCTCCCCGAGCATCCAGGTGACCGAGTGGGAAACGGTGCTGAACCTGGACGCTGCCGGCCTCATGTCAGGTGTTATTCCCTCCGACCACAACATGATCAGGGCAACGGTCGTCTTGTCGTGAGACGGCTGTCGGCGCCTTGGACCACCGCTCAGCGGCGTGCAGGTAAGGGAGCCACCTAACAGATCTTGTCGGAGTAATTCTGAATGGAGTCCATTGCCGAGTTGAGCTTCACCAGAAGCCGCAACTGGGCCCTGACTGCGTTCCAGTCGCCGCTGTCGATGGTGATCTTGATGTCTTTCAGGTACCGCAACACCCTGGCGTAGTCGTCCTTGATCTGCGCCGGCGCCAGCTTCGCTGCAGCTGAGTACTTCTCGATCAATGCGCCGTAAGTGGCCGATAACTTGTTCAGGTCGGCGCCGCCCTCTTCATCTGGCGCGTCGCCCTTCGGACCGCTGTCGAGAATGGCCTGGTAGGCGACGCAGTAGGGCGTCATCGACTTGGTGGTGCGGGGCGTCGGCGACGATGAGGTGGACGGTGTATCGGTCCGCGTCGGACTCTCACTTGGTCGAGGCTCAGAGGTGACCGTGGGCGAGGCCGTGCCGGGATACGTCTGGGCGACCGGTTGTGAACGGCCCATGTTTAACGCGAAGACGATCACACCGATCAAGGCGAGGCCGCCCAGCACCCCTCCGACCACCAACCACCAACGTCGGCGGAGGCTGCTTTCAGACATTGCCTTCCACTTTCATCCAGCGCCGCTCAGACCTCAGCCAACCGCCGTGTTTACGATACCCGCTCCAGTCGGCCACAGGTCAGTTCGCCTGGGTATCGCTCGCGTGCACCGCAGCGGGATCGGTCACGAAGTGTCGCGCCGCCTCGATGAAGGGTTCGGCACAGTTCTCCGACGCGGCGTCACCGAGGTAATAGGACCGCAGCGCTCGTCGGGTCTCGTGCAGCGAATCCGGCCCCAGCATGTCGTCCAGCGCATCGGCGAGCCCTACGGCGTGGCCTGCTCCCATGTCGATCACATAGGCCGCCTCGGCCAGTGGGAAGTCTTTCACGAAGTCTTCTCCGTGCGAGGACACCGCCACCATCGCGAACGGTTTGCCGGAGAACAAGAAGTCCGAGGCCACGCTGGACACGTCGGACACCATCGCGTCTGCTGCGTTGAAGCAGTCGACGATCGACATCTGGCGTTCCGCGAAGTCGCCCCAACGATGCCCGCGCCCGGACGCCTTCGCATCGCGTTCGAGGAGCGCGATAATCGCGTCACACGCGTCCGCGTTGACCCGGTGCTTGCGGGCGTAGGGATGAGGTCGGAAGACCACCCAGCAGCCGCGCTGGAGCAGGCTCTGCACGATCTGCACCCCGATCGGCAGCGAACTGTAATCGGAGTCGTCGTAGAAGCCGGACCAGGTCGGGCTGTACAAGACGGTCTGCGGTGCGATGTCCGCGATGGGCACTCGAGCCTGCTGAACCCCCTCCAACTGCGGCCGCCCAACGAGGACGAACTGATCGCGACGGGTTTCGACGCCGTGTTTGGCGAACCGGTCGACCGCCGCTTCTCCCGCGACGAAGTTCTTGTCGTACTGCCGGAAGGTGGGGCTCACGCTGGCGATCTTGTCGCTGTCCCCGTGGTTCAGCTGAATGTGCGTGAGCTGGGTGAATCGGATCATATGCGAGTTGCGGACGGCGGTATTGCAGTAGAAAACTGCCCTTAGCGATGGACAGATCACCGCGTCCAGGTCCGACAAGCCGGGACGCAGCAGCACCGGAACGGTGGTCAGTTCCGCGATCTCGCGGAAGTTCACGGGCGTTCGAACGAGGACGAAAAAGGGTTCGCCCAACCGCTGCAGGTAAGGAAGCCACATCGAAGCCTGATAGGTGGTTCCTCCGGGTGCCTGCCAGTGAAGGGAGAAGCGAGGTGCCAGGTCGGTCAGGATCTGCGGCAGCTCGTCCTCGAACCGGCGTCGACCCAAGCGGTAGCGGGTGACCTGAGCGACCACCATCGCGGCCAAGACCGTAGCAGGAACCAACAGCAACCCGAGGAGCCACAGCGGGCCGCGAAACGTCGCGACGCCCAGCAGAACGGCGACGCCCAGCGTGTTGATCCAGAACAACCAGTTCGCCACTTGGACGGAGGGAAGCGGGATGTCGCCTCCGGCCAGGTTGGCCGCCACCGGGACGCTCGAGGCGACTGGTCTACGGACACCGCGTTCGATCAACAACAACAGCGTCAGAACCAGGCACGACAACGATTGCCAGCCGGGCGCGCCGGCGAGGTCCCTGAGCACGACTGCGGTCAGGCTGACCAGGATCCTCGCACTCTGATTGTACCCAACGAGAACCGGGGGGCGCGCGGCGGGAGCCGTGGTTGTTCGGAAGATATTGAAGATCGGCAACGCGACCGCCAGGACGAGCGCCAGCCAGGCGAAACACACCGACACAGTGCGCTCGGGATAGGCCACCGCAGCGATCAGCGAGATGATCGCCAGAGCGTCACAGGCACTTTCGTACCCTCCCGTGACCCGAAGAAAGGTCCGCAGAGATGTCAGCCTGGCACTTGCTGGAGCGGGCATCGTCCTCTTTCGCGGAGTCGACGTGGAGTCAGTGGAGTCTACACAACGCTGTTCGGAACAACCTGGCAACTGCGCGGGTCCTCGATGTGACTCGCATATATTGACGATGGCAGACCGCTGCGAAAGGAAACGCCAATGGCCCGTACCGATCCCCGCATCAGTGTCATCGTGCCGACCTACGAGCCTGGAGCGGGTCTTGACCGGGTGCTTTCCTCACTGGCCGAGCAAACCCTCGCTGCGGACGATTTCGAAGTGATCATGGTCGATGACGGTTCACCCGACGACACCTTCGCGCGCATCAGCGCAGCGAGTCGGCAACGACCCAACGTGCGGGTTGCCCAGATCGCCAACTCGGGGTGGCCCAGTCGTCCCAGAAATGTCGGCACCAGCATGGCCCGGGGCGAGTACGTGCTGTACATGGACCATGACGATTCGCTCTTCCCCGACGCCCTGCGCCGAGCGGTCGACTACGCGAGCCAAAGTGGAGCGGACGTGCTCAGCGTCAAGGAGTCCAAAACCTCCGACGCGTGGTGGTGCATGCCCTCGCTTGCGGAGGGCAATGCCACGGACCTCAAGCAGCAGCACCGCATAGACCGCCTGCTGCCCATGGTTCCGCACAAGGTCTACCGCCGCGAGTTCCTGTTGGAGAACGACATCACTTTTCCCGAAGGCCGCCGAATGCTCTGGGAAGACGTCTACTTCAATGTCGAGACGTATGCGAAGGCCGAACGGGTGGCGATCCTAGCCGATGCGCCGCTGTACTTGTGGCACTCTTCTGAGACCAACAACTCAAAGACCTACGGCCCCACCGATCTCGAGTTCTGGGATCGGCTGGATGACCTGATGGCATTCATCGACCGCACCCTCGGCGGTGTGGAGTTGGCGGAGGAGCGCCGCACCGCACTGATGCACCAGTATCGCTCGCGCATCCTTCGCCGACTTGGAAAGGCGCTGCCCCAGGCATCCCTCGAACAAGAGCGGAGCGCGCAGTCGCCCGCGCCCGCGCTCTGCAACAACGCTATATCCCGGCAGAATGGGACGAGCTCGCCGGGCCGTGGGATCAACCTCGCGCGGCTACGCTGCGCGCCGGACGCCCGGACCTGCTCGTCCTCCTGCACCGACACTACGGATCCTTCTCGGGGCGGGCCTCGACCGAACAGGTTCGATGGGACGATGAGGCCCTGGCCATCGACGTGCAGGCAGGTTGGTACGCGCGGGACGGGCAGCTCGTGACATTCCAGCGCCGAGGCGATCGGATCGTCTTTCCGCTGCCTGACGAGTTGAGCGACGTCGTCCCGGGCGCCTGCGTTGACGTCACCGACAACCTGGATGCATTCAACTTGATCGTTGGCGCCCGGGCTCGAACAGAAATGGTCACCTGGCAGCTACCGATGGACCGCTCGCTCAGCATCGAGGAGGGCGGGGATGACAACCGAGTGTCGCTTCGGCTGCGTGGTACTGCGCTGTTCGACCCGCGGAGTCTGGCGATGGGCGCACCCGCGCAGCGCACGGTGTGGGATCTGATCGCGGTTAGCCGTTGGTCCGGCCTCGCCCGTACCAGTGGACTCGCGACGGACATCGAGCCGCTGCCCGCCCTGCTGGCCGGCACACCCGGTGTCGCCTACACCTCGAAGAAGGGTCGACTCTCCGTGGATCTGTGCCAGCGCCTGCGAAGCGTGGCAGCAGACGGGGGCGCAACGCAGGCGGACCTCACCCTGACCGATGAGGGATTCGAGCTCGCGTTGCCTGACGTGGCGGTCTTCGGGGATACCAGCCTCGACGTGAGTGTCCACTACCGCCCGGCGGAGGTGCGAGATGAATCGACTCCGCTCAGGGCACATTTGATCGGCGCGGCATCAAGAGCCGTGCTGCAGGTGAGCGGCAGACCACCGCAGGGAGCGCACGAGTTGGCTTTCGAGACCAGGCAGGGCGTGGTGCGAAGCAGATACTGCCTGACCGTGTCCCAAGAACACCTTGAGTTGTCGATTCTCGCGCCGCCGGATGCGACAACTGCCGTCGAAGACCACCTCTTCGGTCGCGTCGCCAGCTGGCTCCGACGCCTGCCACAGCGGCTTCGCTGGTCGCTATGATCGTGACATCGCTTTGATTTCAAAGCTCGCCGGGCGCTGAGCTACACTAGTTCGACTATCACAGTGTCGATGCCGGGGGCGAGTCTGCAGTATGAATCATCGAAGCATGCGAATTCCATCTTTGCTGACGGTGTTGATTCTGGGATTCACAGCGGCCACACAGCCTGCTGTGGGTGTGCCGGGCACCCCCGCACCGGTGCCTGCACAGATTCAGCCTGCCGATAGCGATTCCAATGTTGAGCCAGCACCGGTCACTCCCGATGTCTCATACGACACCGCCAGTGGCTCGCGGGTCGAGATGTTCACGTCGGTCGGCAATCTCGACAGTGACATCGACTGGCGTCAAACCAATGAATTCGCCTATTTAATTTCGTCCGTGCCGAAATACAGCCCCATCCGAGCGACGATCTACAACGCCTATTGGGACGGGCGGCACGCCACTGCCGATCCGGCGACCGGCATGTGGGGTATCTACGACTCGGCCAATACGCCCGAGACCAACATCTTCGGCGTCACCCAGGCTTTCCGCGATCAGCTGAACCAGTATTCGTCCGGCGTCGAGGCCAAACAATACATTCAGACGATCGGAAACAGGTTCACCGTCCAGGATGCGCTCACCAATGGGTCCAGCCTGGCCGACCTACTCAATAAGGCCGGCGTGCTCCAACTGTGCCCCTATGGCAACGGCTCGTGCATCTCGCGCGTCACCGGTGCGCTATTTCATTCCAAGTATGCGCTTTTCGGCAAGACCAAGGATTCCACCGGTAAATTGTGGGACAATGTCATCTGGATTACTTCCGCCAATCTGAATGGCGCTTCCGGTGGCAAGAAGTCCAACACTGGCATCGCCATCTTCGGTGACGCGGTGGGCTACAACAACTTGATCGAGAACGTGTGGAATCCCAGTGCCGGCATGAACGCAACCACTGGGTTCAAGAACGCTGCCAGTAAGGGATTGGCGGCCGGCTCCAACGAGTTCTCGTTCATCCCGTCACCTCGAACGGTCGATTTCGAGGGCAATTTCCTGGCAACTCAAGTCAACAGTGTGCTCGGCGGCAAGAAGACGAGCTGCAAGGTGTATGTCGTGCATTCACTGTTCAGCATGGGGCGAAAAGCGGTGGCCAACGCACTGGTGGCGCTGCAGAAGGACGGGTGCAAGGTGAAGGTGGTGGTCGGCCCCCCGTCCGTCGCGGAGATCACCGACACCTATTTTTCGATGGGAGAACAGCTTCGTAAGTTGATCGCAAACTTTCAGTACGCCAATGTGCATGACAAGACCGTCAGCGTCTCGTACACGTTGTCTGGCAAAAAGACATCGACTCTTTTCGTAGGCTCAGCCAACCTGAACGGTACTAGCCTTTCCGGTGATGAACTGTCCGTCAAGATCTCGAACGCGACCGCAACATCGACTTCGGAGCAACACAGCGACTACATCTACACCTTGGCGAAGCTCGGCACGAACATCATTCCTGTGGTCAGCGTGCAGATGAGTCAGAGCGACCTAGCGCTCATGGCGGATTCGACCGCCCATTTGAAGGCCGACATATTGCCGACCAACGCCAGTCAAAAAGGGTTAGTATGGCGATCGAGCGACCCGTCGGTCGCAACTGTCGACTCCAATGGCACCGTTTCCGGGGTGAAGGTCGGCACCGCCACCATCACAGCGAAGTCGGTGCAGGGTGGCAAGACGGGTTCGGTCGTCGTCACGGTCACTCCTGCCGCCGCAAAGTACAATGATTTCGACGCCGATGAAAAGGTCGACCTAGTCTACCTGCATCCGGGCACCACCGACACGCGCGGATCGATCGAGGTGAAGTACGGCGATGGCCATTCCGACAGTATCAGGCCAACCACATTGGGCTTCTCGGAGTCGTCCACCAACCGCTACACACAAGCGGTGGTGAAGGACATCGACTCCGATGGATACGCCGACCTGATTGTGGGCGCGCCTGCCTTGAACAAGGCGACCGATACGGGCACCGGCCGGGTGTATCTGATCTACGGGTCGGCGCATGGTCTGCGCAGCGACACCGTGGCGATGATCTCGTCTCCCTCGGACGTCGCAGCCGGATCGGACGGCACCCGCTTGGGCAGCTTCGGAACGGCCATCGGCGCCATGAATACTCCATTGCCGACACTCGTCATCGGGGAGCCGAGTGCCCGAACTGCAAGCGCCAGCGGTGGCCTGGTGCATGTGGTGGCGTTGGATTCCACCGGGCATCCGGTTGGGGTGCAAACCATATCGCAAGACAGTGCCGGCGTCCCGGGCGCGGATGAGGACGGTGACTACTTCGGGTCGGCTATCGCCGCCAGTGGAAGCATCGCAGTGGTGGGCATTCCGGGGGAAGACATAGGCACGAAGGCAGACGCCGGATCGCTCATGGTGTTCCGCCTCGCGAGCCCGACCAGTTTCAAAGCCAGCGGGTACACGCAGGACAGCGCCGGTGTTCCGGGTGTCGCCGAAGCCGGTGACCGGTTCGGCGCCGTGCTGGCCAAGGACTCGACAATGGTGGTCGTCGGCATTCCGAATGAGGACGTCGGCAGCGATGTCGACGCCGGTAGCATTCAGCCCTTCGATGTCACCTCGACCAGCATCAAGTAGCTGCCGGCACGCAGCCAGGACTCTGCCGGAGTTCCCGACACGACCGAAAAGGGCGACATGTTCGGCACAGACGTGGCGGTCATCCGCCGGCGCTGCGCCGGCCAGTACTCGTTCGCGGTTGGCGTTCGCGGTGAGGACCTCGGAGCCAACCCCGACCAAGGCCTGCTGGACCTGCTGCCGACCACTCCTTCCAGGCAATTACCCAGGTGAAACAGTTCATCAGCGGTTCAAGCCCACTTGGAGGCACTGCGTTCGAAGGGATGGGGACGCCCCAGGACATCGTCGCGGTGCGCGACCCCGCCCGCAGCTTGGACTCCCTGCTGATCGCCACCAAGCAGTCGGACGGCTCCTTGGTGGTGGCTCGCCTGGAGGCTCCGTTCAGCACCGTCGCAAGCCGCACACCGGTCGCCTCGGGTGCGGTGCGTATCTATTAGCCGGTCGCGGGCACAAACGAAGGGAACAGACGGTGCGGGTCGCCGCAGTGAAGTGGCCACAGTGAGACGAGTATTTGCGCGGCTGACGCTCAGCGCGCTGCCCGAACCCGAGGCTGACGCCTTGGCGTCTGCTGCTCTGGGCGAGTCGCGGTTACGTCAGACGATCAGCCGGGTTCCCGCGTTCGTCTGGTTGGGCCTGCTCGGGATCGGATTGTTCCTGCAGTTGCTCGGCGCACTCACCTCCACCCTGCCGCTCTCGGGGCTGGCGTTCCTCCTGACCGCAGGGGCGGACTGGTGCCTGAGCCGGGCGAACGGCCCCTTCGCCGCTCTACTTCGTCTGGTCTGTTGGGGTGAACCGATCCGCGCCTTGTTGCGGTGGCTGCTGCTCGTGGTGGCGGTCGGCGCACCGGTATCGGCACTCGTTCCCCTCTCGGTGGTAATTGCGGCCCTGATGGCCGCTGCGGCCAGTCTGTGGCTGCAGCAGCGGCAACCGCCACTGCACTTCGTGCCGGGCGCGCGGAGGCAGCCACCTGCGACCATCTCCTACGCTCGGATCTATCGCCGCGGCGCCGAATGGCCGGGCCCGTTGCTCGCACTCGAGGTGGTCGCGGTCGGCGCCGTCCTCGCCGGGTTGTCGCCATGGCTCATGCCCTGTGTCGCAGCGGTGGCACTCGGCTACGGCGCGGTGGCCCTGCTCCTGGCCATTCGCCTGGGCGCGTCCACCACGGCTGAGTCGCAGCGACTGCAGGTGCGACTGGATGAGGACGCCCCCACATCGGTGGTATACCTTTCGGCCGGTGTCAGGCAGGCCAGATACCTGTTCAACCAGTGGGCCACCGCGCTGGCCGCGCTGCCGTCACCCCCGCTGGTCCTAGTCCGCGAAGCGAACCAATTTGCCACCCTCAGCCCGACCACCGGAACCGTCATTTACGCACCCACCACCCGCCAGGTTGAAGCGGCCTTCCAGCCCCCAGCCTCAAGGTTCTTCTACCTCGCGAACGGCCAGAAGAACGGTGACCTGTGGCGAGACACCACGGTCAAGCACGTCTTCCTCGGTCACGGCGACAGCGACAAGGCGACCAGCGCCAGCCCGATCGCACGCATATACGACCAGATCTGGGTCGCTGGGCCGGCAGCCATACGCTCGGTACCGTCAGGCGGCGCTCGGCATCCCGGAGTCCAACTTCGTCGTCGTGGGCCGTCCACAGACCGCGTCCTTGCCTGTGGGCCCGACCCTCAACGATCGTCCGGTGGTGTTATACGCTCCGACCTTCGAGGGCTATGCAGAGGCCATGAACTACAGTTCCCTCGGCGTGTTCGGGGTACCGCTCATCGAAAGGCTGCTGGCCCTGGACCCCCAGATCACGGTGTGGTTCCAGACCCACCCCTCCACCGGGGTGCAGCGCAACGACCTCCGCTCAGCTCGTCAGGTGGCCAATCAGCTGCTGCGCCACGCCGGGCCGCCGCACCGGGCTTTGGACGACCACCCCGGCGAGAGCCTGCTCGAATCTCTGGCGGCCGCCGATCTGCTGATCACGGATGTTTCGAGTGTGAGTAGTGATTATCTCCAGACGGAGCGTCCGATCATTGTCACCAATCCACCGGCCTGGGTGTCGGCGAGTTCATCGCACGGTTTCCGTCCCAACGTGCGTCTTGGGTGGTCGGGCCGGGCATGGCCAACCTCGATGAGGTGCTGGCAGACGCACTCAGAGCGTCTCTCTGCTGGGCGCTCGTCGTTCGCTCAAGTCAGCGGTGCTGGGCGACCCGCCCGCCGGGCCCATCGCGGCATTCGTGAACGCAACTCGGGCGTTGGTCGAGGGGGATCATTCGGACCCGAGGGCAGCCCTCTGACACAATCGCGATGTGTCGAACAGAACGGAGAATCCATGCGGGTGATCACCTACGGCACGTTCGACCTGTTCCACGAAGGACATCGGAGACTGCTGAAGCGGGCACGCGAGCTGGGCGATCACCTTATCGTCGGAGTGACCTCCAAGAGCTACGACGATGCGCGAGGCAAGCTGAACGTCCAGGAGCCACTGCTCACTCGCATCCGCAACGTCGAAGAGAGTGGCTGGCGGACGAGATCTTGGTCGAGGAATACGAAGGTCGAAAAGGTTCACGACATTCAGCGCTACGGCATCGACATCTTCGCCATCGGCTCGGACTGGCTGGGCGCATTCGACTATCTCAAGACCTACTGCTCGGTGGTGTATCTGGATCGGACGAAGGGGGTCTCCAGTACTCAACTGCGCAACGAGTCGGCTGGCGGCGTGCTCAAGATGGGGATCGTCGGGGCCGGACGAATCGCCAACCGTTTCGTCGCCGAAGCCCGTTTCGTCAGCGGAGTCAGCGTCGAAGCGGTGCATTCCCGGAGGCTGGAGCGGGCAGTCGACTTCGCCGACGGCCATGAACTACGCCGAAGCGTACGGCACCTACGCCGAGATGCTGGAGCACGTCGACGCGGTGTACATCGCTTCGCCGCACGGCACCCATGAGGCGCTCGCGCATCAGGCCATCGATGCGGGCGTGCACGTGTTGTGCGAGAAACCTCTGTGCCTCTCCAGTTCTGCCGCGGACGGCTTGTTTCGTCACGCGGAATCAGGCGGCGTGGTATTGCTCGAGGCGATCAAGACCGCATTCGCGCCGGGCTTCCAGCGCATGATCGCGATCGCCAGAATGGGGGAGATCGGCACCATCCGCTCCGTGGACGCCACGTTCACCAAGCTGGTGGCGTCCGGGCGGGAGTACGACCCGGTCGAAGGGGGGTCGATATCGGAACTCGCGAGTTACCCCTTGGTTGCGATCCTCAAGGCTCTGGGATGCGAGTACAGCGGCATGCGAGCCGTTTCATTGCAGCCGGACGGCTCGCCGGTGGACGCCTTCGCCAGAATCGACCTGTACTATCCCCACGCAGTGGCCTCGGCCCGGGTGGGCATCGGTGTCAAGGCCGAGGGTGAAATTCGACCGTGGCTGGTACCGAGGGCTACCTGATCGTGCCTGCGCCATGGTGGAAGACCGAGTACTTCGAACTACACTACGAGGATCCGTCCGCCAATCGAAAGCACTACTACCGCTTCGAGGGCGACGGACTGAGGTACGAGCTGGCAGAGTTTGTCACGTTGATTCGCACCGGCACGCTCTCGTCGTTCAAACTGCGTCCCGCCGAATCGGTCGCGCTCGCGGCCTTCTCGAGCGGGCTCGAGCTGAGGCGGTCAGGTTCGGCTGAACCTAGACGCTCAGGGCCGCGCGTTCTCGTAGGCCTCCAGCACCTCGTCCGTCGGGCCGTCCATCGCAGTTCGCCGCGGTGGATCCACATGGTGCGCTCGACGTGTCGCGAATGGACTTCATCGAGTGTGACACCAGAAATACGGTGCCGGCGTTCTCGCGAATCTCACGGATACGTGCCTCACTGCGGGCGCGAAAGCTCTTGTCTCCCACCGACAGTGCCTCGTCCACGATCAGGATCTCGTGTTGCTTGGCGGTGGCGATGCCGAACTTGAGCCGGGCCTGCATACCGGAGGAGTAGGTGCGCATCGGCAGGTCGATGAACTCCTCCAGTTCGGCGAACGCGACGATGTCGTCGCGCAGGTCACGCACCTCGCGCTTGCTGAAACCGAGTGCCAGACCACCCAGAATGATGTTGTTCTCACCCGAGAGGTCGGGCAGTAGCGCGGCACCGACGCCGAGCAGGTTCGGTCGTGAGGAGGCGTAGACCGCGCCACTCTCGGGCGGCGTCAGCCCAGTGATTGCGCGCATCAGAGTCGACTTGCCCGAACCGTTGTGGCCAATGACGCCGATCGACTCGTTCTGGTAGGCCATGAACGTGATGCCTTAGGCATGCACCGTGCGAATACCGCGCGTGCGCTTCAGCAGTCCGGAGGCAGCCGCGTTACCCGCTGCCGCACGACCGCCGGCGTAGACCCGGTACATCACGTGCAGGTCGTCGACGACCACCACGGGCTGACGGTCCGGACGAGCGGGCTCAGTCACGTCCGTACCTCTCCTCGGCCACCCAGAAGAAGACCAGGCCGAAACAGAAGGTGACCACCGCGAAGATCGCGAACTAGCATCCAGTAGTTGCGGTTGTACGGATGGTTCGTCATCAGGACGCCACGGGCCATCTGCGAGCACCTGATAGATCGGATAGAAGTCGTACAGCCGAATCACCCATGGGTGCTCGGCGAAGATCTTGTTGACGTCGAACAGCACGCCGGAGGTGTAGAAGAGGATCCGCGAGATGAACGGCAACACCTGGGTCAGGTCTCGCACGTGCACCGTCAGCCGAGCGGCGATCATCGCGACGCCCGCATTGAACAGCGTGTACAGCGCCAGCAGTGGAACCATCAGCAGCCAGCTCCCAGGTGGGACAGTGGCCCAGGAACGGCAGGATCACCAGCAGCAGCCCATCGACGGAAGCAGCGACAGGAAGTGCTCGATCACCTCTGCCACCGGCAGCGTGAGCCGCGGAAACGCCAGCGACTGCACCAGACGTCTGATTGCCGGTGATCGACTTGGCGCCGTCGGACAGGCTACGGCTGAAGAACTGGAACAGGAACACACCGATCACCACGTAGGCGACGTAGTCGGACGGTCGCTTGATCACTCTGCAGAAAGTAGAAGATCGACCCGTAGACCGACCGCGTTGAGCGCCGGCTGCAGCAGCAGCCACACCATGCCCAGGCGATTGTCCTCCAGCGTCGCCCGCATCCGGAACTGGGCCATCGTGACGATGAACTGGCGCCGTCCCCACGTCTGCTTCAGGTAATCGAAGAACGGCGGACGAGCCCCGACCCGGTGGAGTCCACGCTCAGCTGCCTGTTGGGACAGGGACATGGACGAAGAGTTCCTCCGGTTGTGGTCGGAGCCGATGCCCCGGGACGCCTCCCGCAGTCTAGTGGTTCATCACCCTTGGTCGAGTCAGGCGCGGTGCTTCAGGTAGTAACCGACCAGATTCCTGGTGGACGGGTCCTGCCCGGCCAGCACCTCCGAGTCACCGGCCACCGCCGGGGCGATCTGCACGGCCAGTTGCTTACCCAGCTCCACACCCCACTGGTCGAAGCTGTCGATGCCCCACACCACTCCCTGCACGAAGGTGATGTGCTCGTACAGGGCGATCAGCTGGCCGACAACGGACGGGGTCAGCGACGGCGCCATGATCGACGTGGTCGGCCGGTTTCCCTTGAACACCCGTGCCGACACGATCGCCTCGGCGGTGCCCTCGGCCCGCACCTCCTCCGCGGTCTTGCCGAAGGCGAGCGCCTTCGTCTGCGCGAAGAAGTTCGCCAGGAACAGTTCGTGGACGTCGGTCTCGCCGTCCTTGATCGGGTGCGCCGGGGTGGCCACCGCGATGAAGTCGCTGGGGATCAACTGGGTGCCCTGATGGATGAGCTGGTAGAAGGCGTGCTGGCCGTTGGTTCCGGGTTCGCCCCAGAACACCTCACCGGTCTCGGTGGTCACCGGCGCGCCGTCGAGCCGCACGCCCTTGCCGTTGGACTCCATGGTGAGCTGCTGCAGGTAGGCCGCGAACCGATGCAGGTACTGCGCGTAGGGAAGCACGGCGTGCGACGTGGACTTGAAGAAGTTCACGTACCAGATGTTCAGCATGCCCATCAGCACCGGCACGTTGGTCTGCAGCGGGGCGCCGGCGAAGTGCTCGTCGATGGCGTGGAAGCCGTCGAGCAGGTCGGCGAAGTTCTCCGGCCCGAGAGTGAGGATCAGCGGCAGGCCGACGGCGGAGTCGACCGAGTAGCGTCCGCCCACCCAGTTCCAGAAACCGAACGCGTTCGCGGGGTCGATGCCGAACGCCTCGACCCGATCGAGCGCCGTGGACACGGCGACGAAGTGCTTGGCGACGGCGTCCGACTTCTGCTGGTCCGAGCCGTCGATGGCGCCGGTGGCGGTGAGCGAGGTGAGCAGCCAGTTACGGGCCATCCGGGCGTTGGTCAGCGTTTCCAGCGTGGTGAAGGTCTTGGACGCCACGATGAACAGCACCGTCTCGGGGTCGACGCCCTTGGTGGTCTCGGCCACGTCGGTGGGATCGATGTTGCTGATGAAGCGGGCCTCGAGTCCGGGCGTGACGTAGGGCTTCAACGCTTCGTAGACCATCACCGGGCCGAGATCGGAGCCACCGATGCCGATGTTGATGATGGTGGTGATCTTCTTACCGGTGACACCAACCCACTCGCCGGAGCGGACCCGCTCGGCGAAGGCGTACATCGCGTCCAGCACCTCGTGCACCTGGTCGACGACGTTGACCCCGTCGACCTGCAGCACGTCCCCCATCGGACGGCGCAGGGCGGTGTGTAGCACCGAGCGGTCCTCGGTGACGTTGATCCGCTCGCCGCTGAACATCGCGTCCCGATGGGCGGCCACTCCGGTCTGCTCGGCCAACTCGATCAGGGCCCTGAGCACCGCGCCGTCGATCAGGTTCTTCGAAAGGTCCACGTACAGGTCGGCGGCGTTGAAGCTGTACCTGGTCGCGCGATCGGGGTCGGCGGCGAAGGCGCCGCGCAGGTCGGGCTTGAAGCTGGCGTGGAGCTCACGGAGCTTCTTCCAGGCTGCGGTCGTGGTGGGGTCAACGGGTGTCTGCATACTTCGCAGCCTAACCAGCAGACCCCTGCGGGTCACGGCAGTAGGACGAAGTTCCCGTCCAATGGGCTCAGCGTTCCTTGACCGCCACGTGCACGTGGTCCATGTGGTTGTCGGTCGGGTTGCCCCGGTCCTCCATCAGGCGCCATTTCTGGTTGTACGGCGTCCAGATGTGCTGGCGGAAGATCACGTGGTCAATGCCGAACTCCTTGTAGTGCGCGATCACGAAGTTGCGGATCGCGTACCCCTGCTCGGCGTCGGCGTAGGTCATGAAGTCGATCGCCCGGCCGAACTGGTGGACGGAGCGGCTGTGGGCGCGCCAGCCACCGACGTTCTTGACTGCCCAGCGCGCCATCACCGCGCGGTAGACCACCATCGCCTCAGGCTGCAGCCCCAGCACCGACCCGGCCGCCACCTTGCGGGTGGCCGCGGGTGCCTTGCCGTCGGCGATCTCGTTCTCGGTCGGCTTGGTGTTCGACAGCGCCGCCTGCAACACCCAGGCCGCGTCCTTCTTGTACGTCACCAAGCGGTACTTGCCGGAGGTCCGCGGGGTAACGGTCAGCTTGTCGGCGACCTTGACCGTGGCCACCTTCTTGGCGTCCGCCTTGGGATCGGCGATCACAGTGACCGGCTTCTTGGCGTACATGGTTCTGGTCGGCTCGAGCGCGGGGGTGGCTACCGACTCGGTCGCGGCCTCGAGGGCCAGGGCGTCCTCGGCGGCGATCTGCGGACGAACCTCCTCGCGAGACACGCTGCTGGCGCGGACCGAGGGGTCGGGGGTGGTCACCGGGGCCGCGATCGGTGCGGCGCTCGCGGTGCCGGCGATGGCCAGCGCGCCGATCGTGCCGGTGATCGCGAGACCGAGGAAGAGTTGACCGACCCGATCGGTGGCCACCGCGTACCAACGCTGCTCGGCACGCTTGGCCGGCCCGCCGGACACAGTGGCGGACGAGTCGGCGGCTGGGCCGTCGGCCCGTCGCGGTTGGTACATGCGGTGAGAACTCCCCTGAAAAAAAGAATGTGCCTTTCTAAAGTTACTCTAAGGATTGAACGGCCCAAAATCGTCCTCGAATCGTGTGGACCGCGGCGTGGCTCAGCGGGACGCGTCCGCGGGCCCTGGAACATGGGGCAATCAGCAACCATCTACCCGATCGGGGACACGGATGCGCCGGGTCATCGTCTTCCTCACCTGCCTGCTCCTCACCCTGGTGACGGGTGTCGGCACCGCGTCCGCAGCACCCGCCCGCCGGGGACCGCTTCCCGCCACCCTGCGGGCTGAGGCGTTGGCCCAAGCCGGAACGCCCGGCGCGCTGATTCCCGTTCAGGGCATCCTGCTCGACGCCCAGCGGCGTCCGATCACCGGGCAGCCGGTGGTGGCGACGATCACGGGGGCACCCGACACCACGGGCCTGGTGTCCCTGACCGGGAGCGGCGGCTCATTCGAGCTCTATGTGCCGTTGCCCGACGAGGCCCCGGCGGCCGGAACGGTCGAAGTGCGGGTCAGCTTCAACGGCACCACCGAGGCGGCAGCGTCCGCCGTCGTCCTTCCGGTGAAGGTCGAACCGGCCGGCGCCCCCGCCGACGCCGAGGCCGGCCGGCCGGCGGACGCGCCTGCGCCGGCAGCGACCGCACCCACCGCGCACGGCGGTACCAGCCTGCTGCCGACCAGCGGCAGCCCGATGATCGACCAGTTGATCGTGGTGGCCGCGGGACTGCTGGGTGTGATGGTCGTGCTGATCGCCATCGGCGCCGGGCTTCGGCGCCGCTGAGCGAGCGCCTCAGCCGAAGTTGTAGCCCTGCGCCCGGCGGCGCAGGTCGGCCAGGTCGGGGTCCTCGACGTCGGTGGTGCTGAACGCACTTGTCGGGCAGACCCCGGTGGCACCCGAATGCAGCCACATCTCACATTGGAATCGCTCCAGCCGGCCGGTGGCGATCAGATGTTCGTCGGGAAACAGTGCCGTGAGTGCCCGCGCGTACAGGGACCCGAGGGCGTCACAGGGCACGGCCTGGACCGCAACCGGCCCCAGCCGGAGGGCAGCGGCGATCTCCGTCGGGGTGAGCCCGCCCAGGATCAGCGGCAGCCCGCCTGCAGCCGCCAGTAGGTCCCGGTCGGCGAACGGGGTGAACATCAGGTCGGGAGCGGCGGCCGCCGCGTCCGCCACTTGGGCCGGGGTGCGCAGGTCGGCGATACCCAGCCGGGCACGGCGTCCGAACACCTGCCGGAGGCCCTCGAGTTCGTGCCGCCGCGCGTACGGCAGCGTCCACACGGAGAGCCCTTCCTGGATCAGCACTTCGCCGGCCGCGACCAGATCGTCCAGTTCCGCCGGCGGCAGCGCGACGATCACCCGGGTGCCCGCAAGCACGTCCACCGACTCCATGCCCCCAAGGTTAGGGTGACTCCATGGAACTCAGCAGCGAGGCCATCTCCGATGGAACCGACCCGCCGCCGATCGAACCCGACACCAAGGACTGGACCTGGGTGATCGCGCAGGGCTGCCCGGAGTGCGGCTGGCAACCGCCGCTGCCGACCGAGGTGGCCACGAGGGTGCAGGCGTCGATCCCGCGCTGGACGGCGGTGCTGAGCCGTCCGGACGCGGCCGTGCGGCGCGACCCGTCGCACTGGTCGGCACTGGAGTACGGCTGCCACGTCCGCGACGTCTGCGACGTCTTCCGCGCCAGATTGCGGCAGATGCTCAGCGAGCAGGAGCCGGGCTTCGCCGACTGGAACCAGGACGAGGCGGCGTCCGCGGGTCGCTACGACACGGCGGATCCGGCCGCGGTCGCGGCCGAGTACGCCGAGGCGGCCCAGCGCATCGCCGAGGAGTTCGCCGGGGTCGGCGACGAGCAGTGGCAGCGCCGCGGCACCCGCAGCAACGGTTCGCAGTTCACCGTGGCCACGCTGGCGGTCTACTTTCTGCACGATTTGGAACACCACCTGCACGACGTGGCCGGCTGATTGTGGCGATCCTGGTCGATCCGCCGCGCTGGCCCGCGCACGGCACCGAGTTCGGCCATCTGGTCTCCGACTCATCCCTGGACGAACTGCATGCGTTCGCGCGCACCGCCGGCCTGCCGCCCCGGGCCTTCGACCACGACCATTACGACGTGCCGGTCGCGCGCTACCCCGACCTGGTCGCCCAGGGGGCGCTCGAGGTGCCGTCGACCGAGCTGGTGAAACGCCTGGTCGCGGCCGGGTTGAGGGTGCGGCCGCGGGACCGTACTCCGAAGCGGTCCGCGGCTCGCACGATGGTCCGGGCCTCCTGGGACACGCTGCTGCCCGACCATCCGCAGCTGCGCGACGAGTTGTTGCGGCGCTGGTCGCAGGAGCAGCGCCACTATCACGACGTCCGGCACCTGGCTCAATGCCTGGCGGCGCTTGACGTGCTCGGCGCCGAGCCGGCCACGGATCGTCCGGTGCTGCTGGCGGCCTGGTTCCACGACGCGGTCTACAACGGTGAATCCGGCCGCGACGAGCAGGCCTCCGCCGACCTGGCCGCCGCGTTGCTCGCCGGCGTGGTACCCGACCCCGAGGTGGCCGAGGTGTGCCGGCTGGTGCTCGGCACGATCCGCCACGAACCCGCCGCCGGCGACCGCAACGCCCAGCTGCTCACCGATGCCGACCTGTCCGTGCTCGGGCTGAACCGCGGCCGCTACCACGTCTACGCCCGTGACGTCCGCGAGGAGTACGCCCGTTACAGCGACGAACAGTTCCGGCTGGGCCGGCTGGCGGTCGTCCAGGACCTGCTCGGTCGCGCCGAGCTCTTCCACACCGCGGCCGGGCGGGCCTTGTGGACGGAGGCGGCCCGGCGCAATCTGGCCGAGGAGAGGGACCGGCTGTCGTGAGCGTCCGCTCCCGCTGGATCGACGTCGCCTGGGCACTGTTCACGAACCTGTTCGTGCTCTCCGGCGTGATCGCCTGGGGGTGGCCGCCCGGCAACGTGTTCGTACTGTTCTGGATCGAGAACGTGATTCTGGGGGCGGTGACCGCTGTGCGGATCCTCACTGCCGAGGGCGCCGACGCTCCCGGCAGCACGGACGGTCCCCGCTGGGCCACCGCCGGCTTCTTCGTGATGCACTACGGCATCTTCGCCCTGGTCCACGGCGCCTTCGTGGCTGTCATCGCGATCGGCATCGGCCTCTCGTGGGACTGGTGGACGCTCGGCCTGCCCGCTGTGGTGATCGCGCTGCGCTATCTGGTCGACCTCGCGACGGTGTGGTTCCTCGGTGGCCAGCGCCGCTCGGTGGGCCCCGGCCAGGCCTTCGCATCGCCGTACCCTCGGCTGATCGTGCTGCACTTCGCCACCCTGCTCGGCTTCGCGTTCGCGATGCCGTTCGGACGCACCGCGAGCTTCATCGGCCAACTGATGGCCCAGGCTGCAACGCCTGTTCAGCGGGTTCGGCGTCACGCTCAGCCAGGGTGCCGCGCTGGTGGCGCTGCTGATGCTGCTCAAGACGATCGCCGACGTCGCCCTGATTCTGCGCCGAGGGCGGCCGGTCCGGATGCGGTTCCGGTCGGGTCGTCCGGCTGAGCCTGAGTAGGGTGGCGCCGTGTCACGCCATGCCCGACTGACGGCTCCGCTGCTGGTTGCGGCGCTCGCACTGGCCGCCTGCTCCGCACCCGCGTCTGCTCCACCACCCTCGCCGGTCCCAAGCGCGGCGCAGAGCGTCGCGTCACCGGTCCCGTCCCGCACGTCCGCCCGGCCGTCCGCGACTCGGACCTCGTCCGCAGCCCCCCAGCCGACGGTTGCGAAGCCGAGCAGCACGACGCCCCCCAGGGACACCCGCGCCGGTGCGGCCCTGTCGAAGCCGTTCGTGGTCAACGGCATCCCGGTGGTGTCGAAGAAGCACGCGATCAACTCCTCCTTCCGGCGCAGCAGCGTCACCGCTCCCAACGGGCTGACCCGGCAGACCCAGCAGGCCCTGACCGCGATGGTGGCCGCGGCCCGCGCCAAGGGCGTGACCATTCGGGTGCGCAGCGGCTACCGCAGCTACGCACTTCAGGCACAGATCCTGGCCAGCAAGATCAAGGAGTACGGCAGCGAGTCGATGGCCCGGCGCTACAACGCAGCCCCCGGCCGCAGCGAGCACCAGACCGGCCTGGCGGTCGACCTGTGGGACGGCGCCACCTGGGGCCTCGGAGTGCGCAACACCCGCACCGGCAGGTGGCTGTGGGCCAACGCCTGGCGGTACGGCTTCATCCTGCGCTACCCCAACGGCAAGGAGCGGATTACCGGCTACGCGTTCGAGCCGTGGCACTATCGCTGGATCGGCACCCCCGACGCGAAGAACTTCGGACCGAACACCAATCTGAGCCTCGAGGAGTATCTGGGCCTCGCGTGAACGGCGAGGATGGTGATCGCAAAAGCCACCTTTTGGGGTGGATCGATGTGGGATTCGGGTGCGCGCCCTCGCCGGCGCGCGCGAGGGTGTGGGTCACTGAGGTGAGGGCTCGGTGTGCGCCGAAAGACCTAGCCAACACGCAAATTGGCGAGCCCGGGAAGGACACCGGATGCGCCCGACGTTGGCCGCGGCCGGCTTTCGATCCTGATGCCGGCTCTTGAAGAAGTCACTTCCCGAGCTCCTTGAACGTGACTCTAGACGGCCGGACCCACATAACCAAGTGGTACCCGATGCCCTTTGCCAACTCATGGGATTCTGGCCGCCCGCGCCGCTCTGACCCCGGCAGCTATCCTGCTCGCGTCCACCGCTGCCGTCTACCGAGGAGTCCGTCGATGACCACTGATCCCGTCGCGGCCGAAGTGCTCGCGGTGATCGTGGCACTCGTGGACGGGGAGCCCAGCGTGCTCACCCTGCCGGACTCCGCGCGGCTGCCGGCCGGACCCCTGCTGCCGTCGCACCGGTCGCTGCAGACCGCCGTCCGGTCCTGGGTCGAGGAACAGACCGGGTATTCCCTGGGCTACCTCGAGCAGCTGTACACCTTCGCCGATCGTGACCGGGCCGGCCGCGGCAACCGCACCATCTCGGTGTCGTACCTCGGCCTGGTCCGGGCCGCAGACGCCGGTTCCGGACGCTGGCGCAGTTGGTACTCGCTCTTTCCCTGGGAGGACCAGCGCGGCGACGGCGCCGTGATGAGTGACGTGCTGGTGCCTGCCCTCCGGGCCTGGTGGAGCAACGGCCCGGCTCGGGCGAACCGGCAACGGTGCGCCATCAGCTTCGGCCTGGACGGACGACCCTGGCAGCCCGATCTGGCCCTGCAGCGCTACGAGATCCTGTACGAGGCGGGCCTGGTGAGCGAGTCGCAGGACGACTGGCGCAAGCCCGAGACGGTGCCGGGCGATCGGCTGGACGGGGACCACCGCCGGGTCCTGGCCACCGGGATCGCCCGGCTCCGGGCCAAGATCCAGTACCGACCCGTGGTTTTCGAGCTGATGCCCACCCGGTTCACCCTCGGCCAACTACAGGCCTGCGTCGAGGCCCTGGCCGGGCAGCAGGTGCACACGCAGAACTTCCGCCGGCTGGTCGAGCAGCAGCAGCTGGTCGAAGAGACGGGCGATCGCGCAGGAACCCGGGGACGGCCCGCCCGTCTGTACCGGTTCCGGCGGGACGTGCTGCAGGAGCGCCAAGCGGCGGGAACCAAACTGCCGACTCCTCGATCCCGCTGAGCCTTTTCTGCTGGTCGAGCTTGTCGAGACCCGTTTGGTCGAGCTTGTCGAGACCCGTCCCGCCCGTCGAGACCCCCCACGTCGCGATCCTGGGTGGTCGGGGACGCCGGGGGCTGAACTCGAGCCAACCAGCCTCAGTCGCAGGCTCCCTCGGCGGCCAGACCCATCCACGACTCGAGTCCAGCCCCCGCCGTCCCCTCCATCTTGTCGGTCAAGATCCCGAGCTCCCCCGCCGTTGGTCGAGCTGGTCGAGACCCAGATCAACACTCGTCCGATCTCGACAGGCTCGATCAACTGCTGGTCGAGCTTGTCGAGACCCATGCTGCCCGCCGAGCACCGTGGACCAGACTGTGCTGATGGCCTCAAAAGTTGCGGTGCGGGAGGCGCACGCGGACGCCCTGACGGCGATCGCGTCCATCTACGACCACTACGTCGCGAACACGACCGCGACCTTCGATCTCGAGCCCTCGCCGGCGTCCAAGTGGGAGGCCCTGTTGGCGGCGGCGGATGCCCCCGATATGCCACTGCTTGTCGTGGTGGTCGACGACGTCGTCCGCGGATTCGCCTATGCGGGCCCGTACCGCGCGAAGCCGGCGTACGCCTGGACGCGCGAGACGACGATCTACCTGGATCCTGCTGAGGGCGGACGCGGCCTCGGCCGGATGCTGTACGACGACCTGCTCGCGCGGCTGCGGAGCGCCGGCGTGCACCTCGCCGTGGCAGTGCTGGCCATGCCCAACGAGTCGAGTGAACGACTCCACGCCGCCTGCGGCTTCACCCGCGCCGGAGTGCTGCCGCAGGTGGGCCGAAAGTTCGACGCCTGGATCGACACCGCGATCTGGACCCTGCCCCTGACACCCTGACCGGACGTTGCGTCCCCCCGTTTGCACACCCTTTTGCTCAGATGTAGCATAAGGCGAGCACCAACGAGGAGGAGTTCGGATGAGCACCACCCTGATCACCGCAGACCAGCTCTACCGCAAGGTCGATCACGTCATTCCCGCCGTCGAGTGGGCCACCATGGCAGACGACGTGAATGCGATCATGCGCCTGAAACGGGAGCGCAACGCGGTCATCCTGGCGCACAACTACATGAAGCCCGAGATCTTCCATGGCGTCTCCGACATTGTCGGTGACAGCCTGGCCCTGGCCCGCGAGGCGACCACCGTCGAGGCGGACGTGATCGTGCTGGCCGGCGTGCATTTCATGGCCGAGACCGCCAAGCTGCTCAACCCGTCCAAGACCGTCCTGATCCCCGACCTGCGCTCCGGCTGCTCATTGGCCGAGTCGATCACCGCAGCGGACGTCCGCGAACTGCGCCGGCTGCACCCAGGTGTTCCGGTGGTCACCTACGTGAACACCTCCGCCGCCGTGAAGGCCGAGAGCGACATCTGCTGCACCAGCGGCAACGCGGTGCACGTGATCGAGAGCCTGGGCGTGCCCGAGGTGATCATGATCCCCGACCAGTTCCTGGCCGCGAACATCGCGCGGCAGACCGGGGTGAAGGTGATCACCCACCCGGGCGCCTGTGAGGTGCATGAACGGTTCACGCCGCACGATATCCAGCAGTTGCGCGCCGACTACCCCGACGGCGTCACCGTGCTGGCGCACCCCGAATGCCCGACCGAGGTGGTCGACGAGGCGGACTTCGCCGGCTCCACCGCGCAGATGGTGAACTTCGTCGCCGACCACAAGCCGAAGCGGGTGGCCCTGATCACCGAATGCTCGATGAGCGACAACGTGGCGCAGCAGTTCCCCGATCTGGAGTTCGTCCGGCCCTGCAACCTGTGCCCGCACATGAAACGCAACACGCTGGCCAAGATCCGCCGTGCCCTGGAGACGATGACCCACGAGGTCACCATCGATCCCGAGGTTGCGGACCGGGCACGCGGTGCGGTCGAGCGCATGCTGGCTGTGGGGGCGCCGCCGCGATGACCGACCCGCGTAGTGAGGTCGTCTCCGACGGGCCGGTGATCGTCGGCGGCGGCCTCGCCGGATTGACCTGCGCCATCGAGTTGGCCCCGGCCAGTTGCATCGTGCTGTCCGCCGGGGCGATCAGCACCGGCACCTCCACCGGCTGGGCTCAGGGCGGCGTCGCGGCCGCCGTCGGTCCGGACGACTCCCCCGACCTGCACACCGCCGACACCCTGGCCGCGGGCGCCGGATTGTGCGAGCCGGACGTGGTCGCAGCCATCACCGCCGCCGGGCCCGACGCGATCCGCTGGCTCAGCGAGCAGGGCACGCGATGGGACCGCAACCCTGACGGTTCGTTCAAGCTCGGCCTGGAGGGCGCGCACGGCCGGCGCCGCATCGTCCACGCCGGCGGCGACGGCACCGGCGCCGAACTGCTGCGCACCGTCGTCGACAAGGCGCGCCAGCTCCCCTCGATCTCGATCTGGGACCACTCCCCGGCCCGGTCGATCCACGTCGAGAACGGACGGGTGGCCGGCGTCGTCGTCGACACTCCCGACGGCGAGGTGCTGCTCCGCACCCCCGCGATCGTGCTCGCCACCGGCGGCGTCGGAGGACTCTTCACCCACACCACCAACCCCTTGTCGTCCCGTGGGCAGGGGCTGGCGCTGGCTTTCCGGGCCGGTGCGGTGCTGCGCGATGTCGAGATGGTCCAGTTCCATCCGACCGCCCTCGATGTCGATGTCGACCCGATGCCGCTGGTCAGTGAGGCCGTCCGCGGCGAGGGCGCGATCATCGTCAACGAGCGCGGCGAATGGGTGCTGGCCGACCCGTTGTCGGCCCGCGACGTGGTCAGCCGGGCCGAATGGGCCCAGTTGCAGGCCGGGCACCGGGTGTTTCTGGACGCCCGCAACTCCCCCGGCGAGCGGTTCGCCGAGTTGTTCCCGTCCATCAACGCCAGCGCGCTGGCCGCCGGGCTCGACCCGGCCCGCGAACTGCTGCCGGTCCGTCCGGCCGCTCACTACCACATGGGCGGCGTGCTGGTCGACCGCGACGGCAGCACCACGGTTCCGGGCCTGTACGCGGCCGGCGAGGTGGCCTCCACTGGCCTGCACGGCGCGAACCGGCTGGCGTCCAACTCACTGCTCGAGGCCGTGGTCTGCGGACGGTGGGTCGGCCGGCACCTGAAGGCCACCCTGGGCACCGCGAACCAGGTGCCGGACGTGCCCGGACGGCACTGGACAGACGAGAAGTGGCACCCCGACGAGCCCGTCATCGACCAGATCCGGGCAATCGTGAGCGCCGGAGCCGGTGTGCTGCGCGACGCCGACGGCCTGCGGCTGGCACTGGACGGGCTGCGTCCGCACCTGGCCAACGACACCGGCCTGGTCGGCTACCTGCTGGCCCACTCCGCACTCAGCCGCGAGGAATCGCGCGGCGGCCACACCCGCACCGACTTTCCGGCCCTCGCCGAGCCGCGACACACCCTGGTCAGCCTGGCCGATCTGCAAGAGTTCCAGGCATGAGAACCCTGCCCCGGCTGGTCATCGAACCCATCGTCCGGGCGGCCCTGCTCGAAGACCTGGGCCGGGCCGGCGACCTGACCACCGACAGCACGATCCCGCCGGACGCGACCGCGACCGTCCAGCTGGTCAGCCGCGACCCGGGCGTCGTCGCCGGGCTGGGGCTGGCCGAACTGGCCTGGCAACTGGTCGATCCCGCCATCCGCACCGAGATCCACCTGGCTGACGGCTCACGGGTCGAACCGGGCATTGTGATCGCGACCGCGTCCGGGCCTGCTCGTGGGCTGCTGTCGGGCGAGCGCGTGGCACTCAACTTTCTCGGTCACCTGTCCGGCGTGGCCACCGGCACCGCCACCATCGCCGACGCGATCGCCCACACCAGGGCGAAGGTGGCCGACACCCGCAAGACCATCCCCGGCCTGCGCGCACTGCAGAAGTACGCGGTGCGCTGCGGCGGCGGCGCCAACCATCGGTTCGGCCTCGACGACGCGGTGCTGATCAAGGACAACCACATCGCGGTCGCCGGCGGCGTCCGGGCAGCGGTCGAGGCGGCGAAGTCGTCAGTGGGTCACCTGGTCAAGATCGAGGTCGAGGTGGATTCGCTGGCGATGCTGGCCGAGCTGCTCGAGGTGGGCGCCGACGTGGTGCTGCTCGACAACATGGGTCCGGACCAGCTGCGCGAGGCGGTGACGATGGTGGACGGACGGATGATCACCGAAGCGTCCGGACGGATCACCCCCGAAACCGCCGTGCCGATCGCCGAGGCGGGCGTCGACCTGATCAGCGTGGGCTGGCTGACCCACAGCGCACGCGTGCTCGACATCGGCCTGGACCACGTGTCAAGCCCTTGACCACTCGGGTGTCATCGTCACCACCGATACCAGTGACGCGGCAGACTGCAATCCGGCGGCCGACTGGTCGTGGCTCGACACGTGCTCTCAGGAGGCAACTATGAACACCAAGAAGGTGGGCATCCTCACAGCCGGTGGCGACAGTCCCGCACTGAACGCCACCATCCGTGGTTTCGGCAAGGCCGCGATCGCCGAATACGGAATGGATTTGATCGGCTTCCGCGACGGCATCACGGGCCTGGTCGAGAATCGGTTCACCGAACTGGACGGCGAGGCCCTGTCAGGAATCCTCACCGTCGGCGGCACGATCCTGGGCACCTCGCGCGACAAGGTGCACAAGTTCTCCACCCCCGACGGCCCGGTCGACATGGTGCCCACCGTGGTCGAGAACTACGAAAAGGACGGTCTGGACGCCCTGATCATGCTGGGCGGCGGCGGCACGGCCAAGAACGCCATGCGGTTGGTCGAGGCCGGCCTCAACGTGCTGCACCTGCCCAAGACGATCGACAACGACATCGCCAGGACCGACACCACCTTCGGCTTCGCAACCGCCCTTGAGATCGCCACCGAGGCGATCGACCGACTCCATTCCACCGCGCACAGCCATCACCGGATCATCCTGACCGAGATCATGGGCCACCGGGCCGGCTGGCTGACCCTGGGGGCAGGCATCGCCGGAGGTGCTGACATCATCTTGATTCCCGAGATCCCCTACTCCGTGGAGAGCGTGGTGGCGACGATCAAGGAACGCACCCGGCGCGGCTCGACGTTCTCGGTCGTGGCGGTGGCCGAGGGGGCTCGCGACGTGCCCGACACCGCCGACTATGAGGGCGCCCAGTTGCTGGTCAAGAACGCCAGGACGCCCGAATCGCAACGTGCGGCCCGCACGCACCTGGCCAACGTCGAGCACTCCCAACGGGAGCACACCTTCACCCTGGCCAAACGCCTGGAGGAGGCCACCGGTTTGGAGGCGAGGGTGACCATCCTCGGCTATGTTCAGCGAGGCGGGTCCCCATCCGCGGCCGACCGGTTGCTGGCCACCCGACTCGGCACGGCCGCCGCCGACCTCGTCGCCGCAGGCGAATTCGGTTACATGGTGGCTGCCCGAGGCCAGGGCACCGAGCCGGTACCGCTCAAAGAGGTGGCCGGCAAGGTGAAGCTGGTGCCGGCCGACCACGACTGGATCACCGCCGCGCGCAAAGTGGGCACCGGGCTGGGTGATTGACACTCAACGTTTGGCTGCGGCCGTACGATGCTGGCAGGGTGAGCTGCCCGCTGAGTGATTGGACGGACGGATGGATCAAGTCGGCGCCTATTTTGCCGCGCTTTTCGAGCTGATCACCCGGACGTACAAGCTCGACCCCGAGGCACTGGCATGGGTCTGGTCGCACCCCTATTCCATCCTGCTGACCATCGGGGTAGGCATCCTGGCCAGCATTTCGATCATGCTCGGCCACGCTGTTGTGCTGTTGGTCAACCGGATCACCGGCTGGCGATTCGTCATCGGACTGTTTTTCAGTGCCCTGCTGCTGGTGTTGCTGCACGTCCTGGAATCGGTGGTGCTCTGGGGACTCGGCAACTGGGTCAGCGGGCAACGGGTTCCCTACCTGATCGTGTTGTCCGCGGTCATGGCGGCGTCCGCACCACAGGTGTGGGGGTTCCTGATCCTGATCCCGTACATGGGTACGGCGATCGGACGCTTTCTCTCGGCATGGAGCGCTGTCTGCCTCTGGGCCTTGGTGGCCGGCACGTTCGGGATCGGCCGGTGGGGCGCGTTGGGGCTGGTGATCGTGTCCTGGCTGGCGATGCAGATTCTCTCCATGGTGGCGGCGCCCTGGATGTCGCGGGCCATGTCGTCCCTGTTCGGGCGGATTTCCGGCCAGCCGGTCTGGGTGACCGGCGCTGACATACTGGCCGGTCGGCCGATGATCACCAGGACGGTGGAGGCATGATCACCGACCTGCTCGCCTTCGTCCTGGTACTGGTCATCGCGGCGATGCTCCTGGCACCGCTCGAATCGCTGTACTGGTGGGCCACCCGGGGTGCCGAGGAAGTCGACCGGGACGGCAAGGAGACGTCCAAGATCATCGCCGGCAAGGAAGTCGTGGCGTCGATGATGGAGCGGGACGCCGACGATCACGAACGTGCGGACCGGCCCGACGACGGAACCCCCCAGCGGTTCCTGGTGTACCTGTCCGGCATTGGTGCGATCGGCGCCCACGAGGTTCCGGAAGAGGAGTACCCCTTTGTTGAGGACCTGAAAACGCACCTGCCCAGCTTCGTGGTGATCGACGACGTTTTCCCCTACGCGGTGGACAACCGCGGTCTCACTGCCGAGCGGATGCTCGGCAAGGTGTGGAAGCAACTCGAGACCATCCGGATGAAGAACCCCAACGCCCTGCTCGCCGCACTGATCAACCTGCGCAACCTGATGCAGCTCTTCGTCTGCGCCGACCGGCGCTATGGACCGACCTACAACATGGGCACCGCCGGTGAGATCTACCGGTCCCTGGTGCGCCACGGTCATCACCAGGGCTCCCCCGACCAGGTGGTGCTGTTCGGGTGGAGCGGCGGCGGGCAGATCGCGCTCGGCGCAGCCTGGTATCTGGAGGCCCTCGGGCTCAAAGTCTCGGTGCTGTCGATGGGCGGCATGCTGTCCGACGACATCGCACTGGCCCGGATCGACCACCTCTGGCACCTGTACGGCACCGAGGACGGGTTGCAGGCACTCGGCCCGAAACTGTTCGCCGGCCGGTGGCCGGTCGCGGCCTCATCGCCGTGGAACGAGGCCAAGCGCCAGGGCAAGATCACCATGCTGCCGCTGGGTCCGATCCATCACAACATCAAGGACCACTACTTCGACCGTGAGAACACGCTGCCGGACGGACGCACCTACAGCCAGACCGTGATCGATGCGGTCAGCGGAATTCTGGAGCACGACCTGCTTCCGAACGGCGAGCCGGCAACAACGCCCATGTAGCGGCTTGCGCCGGAGCAAAACTGCCACCTTGTACCAACCGCGATCGCGGGTTACTCTGCTCGCGCCTGCTGTGGGCACCGGGGGGAAGAGAACAGCATGATTTTTCGTGTGCGCGTCGTCGCCGTCACAGTTGCCACCTTGTTGTTGGCATCGCTAGCGCCGCGAGCCGAGGCCGCCGCGCCGTCCGCGCCGGTGCTCGTGAGCCCAAGCGACAACGCCACTGCCGCCTCGACGGACGTGCCGCTGGCGGTCACGGCGTCCGACCCGGACGGCGGCCAGGTCAGCGTCCGCTTCGAGGGACGCAAGAAGGGCGCCACCGTGCCCGGGGGTGGGGGCGGCACGCCGTTCACGCTGGTGGCCCTGCCCGACACCCAGAACTACACCTACAACAATCGCCAGGGCACGATGAACCAGCAGTCGCAGTGGGTGCTGAACACCCGCAGCCAGTTGAACACGGCAATGGCCGTCCAGCTGGGTGACCTGGTCAGCGAGGAGGAGAACGCCACCCAATGGGGGCTCACGTCCGCGGCCTTCAAGATCATGGACGACGCGGGCATGCCGAACACCGTGGTGCCCGGCAACCACGATTTCGACAACGTCACCGGCTCCCCGGTCGAGTTCAACACCTGGTTCGGGCCGTCCCGCTATTTAGGCAAGACCTGGACGCCGAGCACGGCCAGTTACGGCGGCTACCTGGGCCAGAACCTGTTCGGCACCGACCCGGTCGACCGAGGCAACATGGACAACTTCGCCCTGTTCAGCGCCGGCGGGCGCGACTTCCTGGTGCTGAACCTGGAGTGGGAGGCACCGGGCTACGCCCTCGACTGGGGGCGCAAGGTGCTCGCCGCCTACCCCGACCGGATCGCCATCATGGTCACCCACGGTTTCGTGAACATCAACGGTCAGCGCAAGACGGTCGCCGAACGCCCGGGCGGCACCCCGGCCGACACCATCTGGAACGACTTCGTCGCCAAGCAGTGCTCGATCCAGCTGGTGCTCAACGGCCACTTCCACGACGGCAACCTGTCCGAGGCGAACCGTTCCGACCTGAACAACTGCGGCCAGCCCGTCCAGCAGATCCTCACCGACTACCAGGACCGCGCCAACGGCGGCGACGGCTGGCTGCGCTACTACACCTTCGACCCGGCCGCCAACACGATGAAGGCGACCACCTACTCGCCGAAGCTGAACCAGTTCGAAACGGACGCGGATTCGTCCTTCACCCTGCCGTTCGACCTGAGCCAGGCGCAGCCGGCGCCGTTCACCACCATCGCCACGGTGCAGGTACCTTCGGGCCAGACCGCGTCCACCACCTGGACGGGACGGGATCCCGACACCGCCTACGAGTGGCGTGCCGTCGCCGGTGACGGCACCGATACGACCACCTCGGCGACCTGGACGGTGCGCACTCCGGCCAGCACTGACTACGTCGACGACACCTTCACCCGCAACGTGACCAACGGCTGGGGGGCACCGGACGCGGCGCACGCCTGGCAGCTGAACTCCAGCGTCACGTCGTTCAGCGTGGACGGGGCGGTCGGCAAGGTCACCGTGCCCGTCGGCTCCGGACGGGGCGGCACCGTCACCGGGGTGTCGGCAACCGACATGCGGGTCAGCACCGAACTCTCGATGGCCCAGTCGGGCACCGGCTCGGGCACCTACGTGTCACTGATGGCGCGGGCCAACGGCAGCACCAGCTACCGGGCCAAGCTGCGTTACCTGAACGGAGCGCTCACACTCACCGTCGGCCGCATGGTCAACGGCGTCGAGACCACCCTGGCGTCGGCCAACGTCGCGGGTGTCACTGCGACACCGGGGCTGCCCCTGCGGTACAAGCTCGAGACCGAGGGCAGCTCCCCGACCACCCTGCGGGCCAAGGTCTGGCCGTCCGCTGCCGCCGAGCCGAGCGCCTGGACCGTCACCGGAACCGACTCCACTGCGGCGCTCCAGGCCGCCGGGACGGCGGGGCTCGACCTGTACGTCTCCAGCAGCGCAACCGCCGCCTCGGCGCTGAGCTTCGATCGGTTCACGGTGTCGCGGCTCGGCACCGTCACCCCTCCGGCCAACGTGAAGCCGACCGCGGTGATCGGCACCCCCGACATCACCGACCTCACCGTGAAACTCTCCGGCGCGGGATCGTCCGACACCGACGGAACCATCGCCGGATACAGCTGGAACTACGGCGACAACACCACCCTCGGAACCGGCGCCACCCCCACCCACACCTATACGAACGCCGGCACCTACACAGTCACCCTCACCGTCACCGACGACAAAGGCGCCACCGACACCGCCACCCGGCAGGTCACCGTCACCGCTGCGGCCAACGTGAAGCCGACCGCGGTGATCGGCACCCCCGACATCACCGACCTCACCGTGAAACTCTCCGGCGCGGGATCGTCCGACACCGACGGAACCATCGCCGGATACAGCTGGAACTACGGCGACAACACCACCCTCGGAACCGGCGCCACCCCCACCCACACCTACACGAACGCCGGCACCTACACAGTCACCCTCACCGTCACCGACGACAAAGGCGCCACCGACACCGCCACCCGCAGGTCACCGTCACCGCCGGCCAACGTGAAGCCGACCGCGGTGATCGGCACCCCCGACATCACCGACCTACCGTGACTCTCCGGCGCGGATCGTCCGACACCGACGGACCATCGCCGGCTACAGCTGGAACTACGGCGACAACACCGCCCCGGAACCGGCGCCACCCCACCACACCTACACGAACGCCGGCACCTACACCGTCACCCTCACCGTCACCGACGACGACGGCGCACCGACACCGCACCCGCAGGTCACCGTCACCGCGCGGCCAACGTGAAGCCGACCGCGGTGATCGGCACCCCCGACATCACCGACCTCACCGTGAAACTCTCCGGCGCCGGATCGTCCGACACCGACGGAACCATCGCCGGATACAGCTGGAACTACGGCGACAACACCACCCTCGGAACCGGCGCCACCCCCACCCACACCTATACGAACGCCGGCACCTACACAGTCACCCTCACCGTCACCGACGACAAAGGCGCCACCGACACCGCCACCCGGCAGGTCACCGTCACCGCCCCACCCACCGACACGGCCCTGGCGCGGGACGCCTTCGCGCGCGCCGCGTCCAACGGCTGGGGGTCGGCGGACGTGGGCGGAGCGTGGACGTTCAACGGCGCCACCAACCGGTTCTCGGTCGCCGGAGGCAAGGGCCTGCAGGCCCTGACCTCTCCCGGCAACACCGCCGATTCCGCGTTGGCATCGGTGAACTCCGCCTCCGCAGACGTTCGGGTCACCCTGGCGTGGTCGCGCACGGGCGCGACCGGCACGCTCTACGGCAGCGTGCTGCCACGCCGGATCTCCAGCGCCACCGACTACCGCTGCAAGGTTGTTTCGGCCGCCAACGGCGCCGTCCAGGTGATCCTGATCCGCCGGCTCAACAACACCGAGACAGCCTTGGCGTCCACCATCATCTCCGGCGTCACGATGACGGCCAACCAGGCCTACGACGTCGCGTGCAGCGCCACCCCGTCCGGCACCGGCACCCTGTTGCGGGCCAAGTTCTGGCGCGACGGCACCAGCGAGCCGTCGTCCTGGCAGGTCAGTGCCACGGATTCGACCGCCGGCCTGCAGGGGGCCGGCGGCATCGGGATCAGTTCCTACCTGTCGAGCAGCGCCACCACCCCGGTGACCCTCAGCGTGGACGACCTGGTGGTCACGGCACCCTGAATCGGCGACGGGACGGGTCTCAGCGCGCCGGGTTGGTCGCCTTGCCGTCCAACCACAGGGTGTCGGACGGGTCGGAATGCGTCCCGCCGCTATTGACGTGCTTGCTGCTGATCTGGGCGCCGGTGGTGATCACGTGGACCAGGGCCATGGCATGCCCGCGGCCCAGCCCGTAGTCGTCGGCCAGCCATTTCACGATCGGCGCCGACTTCGTGTTCTCGTCGAAGCCGTGCTCGCGGGCCAACTCGATGAACTGACGGGGCGTCAGTCCGGTCTTGCTCTCGATGGTGTCGAGATACGCCTGAAACGACATCGGTGCTCCCTTCGCGGATCGGTTGCCGAGCCTAATCGCTGCCGCAGACAAACCTGTGCTGCAACCTATTCTTAGGAATATGTAAGCAAGTAACTACTTGCACGCCAGCCCACAGGTGATTAGCGTGCAGCTGTGACCTCGGCGCAACGGCGGGCGACCAGCGAGAGCCCATCCACGGCGGTGACGATCCTGGACGCCACCCTGCTGGTGATCGGTGAGCGCGGCCTGAAGGGCACGACCACGCGGGCCATCGCCGAGCGGGCGGAGGTGAACGAGGTAACCCTCTTCCGCAAGTTCGGCACCAAGGCGAACCTGATCCGCGCCGCCATCGAACACCGATTCGCCACGGCGCGGCGTGACTTCGTCGCCTACACCGGCGCCATCGACGCCGACCTGATCCGGCTGGCCACGAACTACCGCGACACGCTGGAGGAGTTCGGCCCGGCCATCCGGGCGATCGTGACCGAGGCACCCTACGAACCAGAGCTGGCCGGCTCGCTGCAGGGAGCGCAGCGCCTCTACGACGCGATCGCGGCCATGCTCGCCCGCTACCAGCAGGAGGGTGTGCTTCGGCAGGAGCCGGCCGAGACCCTCGTCCCCGCTTTCGTGGCGCCGATCCTGGTGCCCTACCTCACCCGGATGGCCGAACCGCTGGGGGTGCCGCACTTCGTGATCGACCCGACCGTGCACGTTCACCGGTTCCTCTCCGGCCGCAGCCTGCAGAGCGAACCGTGAACCACGCCAGGTCTGCACCGCTCAGAGGGCTCGCACCGGTCGTCACCCTGGCGCTGCTCGCGGGCTGCACGTCCGCTCCGTCCCAGGTGTTCACCGTCACCGGCACGGTGGACGACACGACGGCCTCGATCGCCGTCCCCGCGGTGGCATTCCCGTCCGGCGCCATGGGCCTAGGCTCGACGATCCGGGTCGCCTCTGTGAAGGTGGCGGAGGGTGACACGGTGGCCGCCGGGCAGGTGGTGGCGACCCTCGACGACCGCATCCTGAAGGCCCAGCTCGGGGTGGCCAAGGCGGATCAGGTCGCAGCCAAGGCTCAGGTGGACGTGCTGGCCTCGGCCATCGAAACCACCCACGACAAGGAGCGGGAGATCGCCGACAAGCGAGCGGAAGTCGAGGACGGCATTGCCAAGGGCAGCAGGGCACGCACGAAGCTGAGCAGCAATCTGGCCAAGGCCCGCAAGGCGAAACACGAGTTGACGAGGCAGTTGGCCAAGGTCCAGAAGACCCTGACGACACTGACGATCACCCGGGCCAAACTCCGCACCCAGCTGGACGTCGTCGAGCGTGCGCTGGCCGCGCTGCCTCCCGAGGCACCGCCGGCGATCCGCGACCCGCTGCTTCAGGCGCAGGCGAAACTGACCTCGGCGCTCAAGAAGCTGGACGCCGGCATCAGCAGGCTTACGGCAGGCCGCCGGAAACTCACGGCCGCGATCAAGCAGGTCAACCAGGGCATCCCGAAGCTTGCCGGCGCCATCGTGACCATCGACGCCACGCTGGCGAAGGCCCGCCAGGGACTGTCCCAGCTCGAACGGGCGGCGCGAAAGGTCCGGGACGTGCGGGCCACCCTGAAGGACGCCAAGAAGCTGGCAGAGATCAACGCCGACGCGTCCGGCATTCCCGTTCGAAAAGCCCGGGCGCAGCTGGATCAGGCGACTCTGAAGGCGCCGGTCGCGGGCGTGGTCACGTCCGCGGCCCACGACGGGGACCTGCTGGCGCCGGGCGCCAGTGCGGTGACGATCCGCACGAGCGAACCCAGCCAGGTGTCCGCCTGGCTGTCACCGGCCCAGGCGGCCCGCAGTTGCTCCGGCGACGCGGTGCAGTTGACCGGTGACTGGATGCCGGCCGGCACCAGCGTCCCGGGGTCGGTGACCTGGCTCGGCACCGGCTACCAGTACCCGCCGACGGACTCCACCACCGACGAAATCCACCTGACCAGGGCGCTGCAGGCACGGATCAGCACGCAGCAGGCACACCTGCCCGCCGGCGTACCGGTGGACATCAGCATCACCGGCTGCCACGCGGCGGCCACGACCGACACGAACGGATGAACAGACATGGCTGAGGGAAAGAGGAGGCGGCCACCCAGGGCGGCCATCGTGGCGCTGGTGCTGGTGCTGATCGGCGGTGGCGTGTGGTGGTGGTGGAGCAGCAGCCACAATGCCGCCGAGGCGCAGTCCACCACGTTGACCGGCTCCATCGAGGCCACCCAGTACCAGGTGACTCCGGCGATCGCGGGGCGGGTGACCACGGTGAAGGTCGACGAGGGGGACTCGATCACGAAAGGCCAGACGTTGGTGGGCCTGGACCAAACCCCGCTGAAGCTGCAACTGGAGCAGGCCGAACAGGGCGTCACTGCGGCGAAGGCCGCGCTGACCAACGTCCGCAATGACGACGGCTCGACGAAGGCCGACGAGAAGGCTGCGCAGGCCAGGGTCGATCAGGCGAAGGCCGGGGTGAAGTTGGCGCAGACCCAACTGGACTACGCGCGGGTGACCGCACCGGCGGCCGGAACGGTCACGTCGGTGACCACCAACGTCGGCCAGAACGCAGCGCCCTCGCGCACCCTGGTGACGTTCGTCGACCCGAACAGCCTGTACGCACGCGTGTACGTCGCCGAGACGCAGGTGGGCAACGTGAAGATCGGCCAGGCCGCCACCGTGACCACCGACTCCACCACCGGAAGCTTCGCCGGCACCGTGTCCTTCATCGCGACCGAGGCCCAGTTCACCCCGAACACGATCCAGACCAAGGAGCAGCGGGTGAAGCTGGTGTACGAGGTCCGCGTCCAGTTGAGCGATTCCAGTGGCGCCTTGAAGCCCGGCATGCCGGTCGACGTCGCGCTGTCCTGAGCCATGACCGACCAGCAACTCGCCGTGCGGGCGAACGGACTGCGACGCAGCTTCGGCGACGTCGTCGCGGTCGACGGCGTCGCGCTGGCCGTGCCATGGGGCGGCATGTTCGGCCTGCTCGGCCCGGACGGCGCAGGCAAGTCCACCCTGATCCGCATGCTGGCCACCACCCTGGTGCCCGATGCCGGTGACGCGGACGTGTTCGGGCTCTCGGTCACCGCCGAGGCCAAGCGGGTGCGGCCCCGGATCGGCTACATGTCTCAACGGTTCTCGATGTACCCCGACCTGTCGGTCACCGAGAACATGGACTTCTTCGCGACCATCCGCGGCCTCGACAAGGCCACCAGGCGACAACGCGGCACCGCCCTGCTGGCGGCAATGGGTCTCGCCGAGTTCGCCGACCGGCAGGCGATGCACCTGTCCGGCGGCATGAAGCAGAAGCTGATGTTGGCCACCACCCTGATGCACCAGCCCGACCTGCTGCTGCTGGACGAACCCACCACCGGCGTCGATCCGGTGTCTCGGCGCGAGTTCTGGCGGATCCTGGCCGGGCTGCACCGTGGCGGCACGACCGTGCTGGTCGCCACGCCCTACATGGACGAGGCCGAGCGCTGCACCCGGATCGCCTTCATGGATTCGGGCCGGATCAGGCAATCCGGCACCCCCGCTGAGATCAAGGCGCTGGTTCCCGGACGGCTGATCGAGGTCACCATCGGCGATTCGAGGGCGGGCGTGCCCGTGCTCGCATCGGTTCCCGGCGTCCGCTCCACGCATCCCCTGGGCGACACCGTCCGGGTGATCTGGGACGGTTCGGACGACCCGACCTCCACCCTCGGCGCGGCCCTCGACGCTGCCGGCCTCCACGGTGCGACCGTCCAGCAGATCCCGATGGACATGGAGACCGTCTTCGCCTACCTCGCGGAGAACACCGACGCCGGGGCGCTGCCGTGAACGGCTTCACCCGGGTCGGCGCCGTGATCGTCAAGGAGTTCAAGCACCTGGGCCGGGACCGGCGGATGCTGGCGGTGGTGGTGCTGATGCCGATCATGATGCTGGTGCTTTTCGCCTACGCGCTCAGCTTCGACATCGAGAACGTACGGACGATCGTGATCGATCAGGATCACACCCAGACCAGCGAGCAGTACGTCCAGCGCTACCAGCAGTCGGCCTTCTTCGACGTGGTGGCCCGGGGGCAGTCGATGAATGAGGTCGACGAGGCGTTCGCCAAGGGCAGGGCGCAGGTCGCAGTGATCATCCCGGCAGGATTCGAGCGGACCCTCAACGCAGGAGCGCACGCCGAGGTCGCCGTTCTGGTCGACGGCAGCGAACCCAACTCGGCCCGGGTCGGCCGGTCCTATTCGGTGGCGATCAACCAGGTGTTCTCCGCCGAGCTCACCGGCGACTGGGCCGCGGCACAGGGTCTGGACCTGTCCACCCTGGGCGAGCTGCAGCCGCGGATCCGCACCTGGTACAACCCGGACCGGAACTCGTCCGACTTTCTGATCCCCGGATTGATGGTGGTGATTCTGGCGATCGTCACCATTCAGCAGACCGCGGTCACCCTGGTCCGCGAGCGCACCCTGGGCACCGAGGAGCAGATCGAGGTCAGCCCGATGCGCAAGGTCGAGTTGATGATCGGAAAGGTCATTCCCTGGACGCTGCTCGCATTCATCGACGTCGTGGTGATCGTCGCCATCGGCGTCTTCGGTCTGGGGGTGCCGCTGCGCGGCAGCGTCGCCGCCCTTGCCGTCGGCGCCACCCTGTTCATCCTGTCGTGCCTCGGCATGGGGCTGGCTGTGTCGGCCATCGCCCCCAGCGAGGACACGGCCAACATCGCCGCCCTGATGATCGCGCTGCTGCCGGCGTTCATGCTCTCGGGTTTCGTTTTTCCGCTCGAACAGATGCCGACCGTGATCCAGTGGGTCTCCTACGCCTTTCCCGCTCGCTACATGGTCACCCTCTCCCGAGCGGTGTTCCTGAAGGGTGCAGGGTTCGCGCAGGTGTGGCCGCAACTCGCCGCCCTCGCCCTGGCCACGGTCATCCTGATCGCGCTCTCCACGGCGCTGTACAGCAGAAGGGCACGCCAGTGAGCCTCAGACGCATCCGGTTGCTGATCTGGAAGGAGTTCCTGCAACTCCGCCAGGATCCGTTCCTGGCCGGCATCCTGGTGATCGCCCCGATCGTCCAGCTGATCATGTTCGGCTATGTGGTGGCTGTCGACATCACCCATCTCAACACCGCCATCCTCGACCTGGACCGCAGCAACCTGTCCCGACAGATCGACGCCGACTTCGCCAGCTCGGAATACTTCACGGTCGTGCGGCGTCCGGGCAGTGAAGCGGAGATCCGCGCACTATTGGATCAGGGCATCGTCCAGATCGCCGTGGTGATCCCCGAGGGCACCCAGGACGCGTTGACGCACGGCACGACGGCCCCGATCGGACTGATCGTCGACGGGTCCGACTCGCAGGTCTCGTCCGTCGCCGGCGGGTACGCGTCCCAGATCATCGCCGGACTCAACGCCGACCGGGTCCAGCAGCTCGGCGCGAACCTCGCCGGGCCCGGCGTGAACGCCCAGGTGCGGGTGCTCTACAACCCCACCGTGCAGTCCATCAACACGATGGTTCCGGGCCTGATCGCCGTCATCTCGATGATCTCGTTGATGATCGTGATGAGCCAGGCGGTGGTCAAGGAACGCGAATCCGGCACCCTGGTGCAGATGTTCGTCACCCCGATCCACGCCGGCGAATACCTCGTCGGCAAGATCGTCCCCTACGTCATTCTCGCGACCATCCAGGTGGCGATCGTGACCACCGTCGGAATCGGCTGGTTCAAGGTGCCCTTCAACGGCAACGTCTGGGTGGTCGTGGTCGGCATGGTGTTGTTCATGCTCACCAGCATCGGCCTCGGCCTCTTGGTCTCACTCATGGCCCGTACCCGGCAACAGGCACAGCAGGTGATCATGTTCCTGATGCTGCCGTTCATGATCCTTTCCGGCTTCATCTTTCCGGTCCAGTCGATGCCCCCGGTGCTGCAGGCGGTCAGCGCGATGATCCCGATGACCTACATTCTCGAAGTGCTGCGCGGCGCCTTCGTCAAGGGCAGCGGCTTCGCCGATCTCGCCGTGCCGCTGCTGGCCCTGGCCGGGTTCGCCATCGTCATCTTCGGCAGTGCCGTGATCGCCACCCGGCGCCGGATCACCGAATAGGGGCCGGACGATGACCACACCAGCGAGCAACCCGGCCGCGATCTCCATTCAGGGCCTCACCCGGACGTTTGGCAGCTTCACCGCCGTCGACCACATCGATCTCGAGGTGCCGACGGGGCAGATCTTCGGGTTCCTGGGACCCAACGGCTCGGGCAAGACCACCACCATTCGGATGCTCACCGGCACGTTGCGGCCGACGTCCGGGCAGATTCACGTTCTGGGTCACGACGTGCTGCGCCACCCGCGCGAGGTCCAGCCGCGGATCGGCTACATGAGCCAGCGGTTCGCGCTGTTCGAGGACCTGACCGTCGACCAGAACCTTAAGTTCTACGCCGGCATCTACAACCTGCCCGACGAACGGTTCCAGGCCCAACGCGCGTACGTGCTCGAGATGGCCGACCTGGTCGGCCGCGAGAACGAACTGACCAGCAACCTGTCCGTCGGCTGGCGCCAACGTCTGGCCCTGGGTGCGGCCACCATTCACGACCCGGAACTGCTGTTCCTGGACGAACCCACCTCGGGCGTCGACCCGGTCGCCCGGCGGCAGTTCTGGGACCTGCTCTACGACCTCGCCGCCCGCGGCGTCACCCTGTTCGTCACCACCCATTACATGGACGAGGCCGCCCACTGCAACCGCCTCGCCTTCATCTACCGTGGACGGATCATCGCCGACGGCAGCCCCACGGAACTGCGCACCGAACACGGGCAGAACCGGATCTACGACGTGTCGGTCGCCGACACCGACCGGGCGCTGGATTGGCTGGTGGGCAACGATGGCATCGCCGATGCCTACCTGTCCGGCGCGACCCTTCATGCCGTGCTGCCGCTGGACTCCCGGACCAGCGGTGACGAGCTTCGCAGGCAACTGGACGCGGCAGGCTTCGCCGACGCCCGGGTGTCAGAGATCGAGGCCTCCATCGACGACGTTTTTGTCAACCTGGTGAGCGGGCAGGAGCGACCCACGACATTAGGCTGATCGGCATGGCGATCACCAGGGACGAGCTGATCAGGATTCTGGCCGAGGCGGACCCGGTGGGGCTGATCGCTGACGGTGCGCGGGCCGAGGAGTACGCGGCGGAGGCCGATGCGATCCTCGCGATCGAGGGCGTCCCCAGACTGAGCGAGATCACCGGCGTCTTCGCCGTCAGCTTCAGCGATCCGGGGGCGTGCACGCGCGAGACGGCCCGCTGGATCGCCGAACAGATGCTGCGCAGATGACCGCCTGGATCGGAACGTCCGGCTGGAGCTACGACCACTGGGACGGGGTGCTGTATCCGACCGGCACTCCCCCGCGGGACCGGTTGGCCCACTATGTCGCCGAGTTCCGCACCGTGGAGTTGAATGCGTCCTTCTACCGCTGGCCGAAAACGGCGACGTTCGCGTCCTGGCGACGCCGGTTGCCGGACGGGTTCCGGCTCACCGTCAAGGCGGCCCGCGGGCTGACCCACAGCAAGCGGTTGCTGCGGCCGGACGACTGGTGCCGGTGGATCGAACGGGATTGGCACGCCCTCTACGACAAGCGCGGCGTGCTGCTCGTCCAGTTGCCGCCGGGAATGGCCCGCGACGACGCCCGGCTCGACTACTTTCTTGGACGGCTGCCGTGGTGGGTGCAGGTGGCGGTGGAGTTCCGGCACGACTCATGGGTCTGCGACGAGGTGTTCGCGCTGCTGGAGAGGCACCGGGCGGCCTACGTGGTGATGTCCGGCGCCGGGCTGCCGTGCGTGCTGCGCGCGACCGCGCCCGTGGCCTACGTACGGCTGCACGGTCCGGACCAGGACTGGCTGTACGGCGGCTCCTACTCCGAGACCGACCTGGCCTGGTGGGCGGACCGGATCCGGGAGTGGCAGGGCCAGGGCCGCGAGGTCTATGCCTACTTCAACAACGACGGGGGTGGCCATGCCGTCCGCAACGCACGCACACTTCGTGCCCTGCTCGGTCAGTGACGCGCCCGACGCTCAAAACACCGGCGGCGCGCCGGACGAGGGTCAGCCAACCGTCGGAGGAAGGGCGGTGTCGACCGGCGGAGCGGGCACGGTCACCACGGGACGCTGGATCAGGCTGAGGATCAGCAGAATGACCAGGCAGACCACCGCGCAACCCAGCACCGAGCCGGACTCCAGGGGCCGGTTCATCAGCAGGTAGACGGCTGCCCCCGCGCCGATCAGCGCACGCAGCAGGAACCGCTGTGCGTACACCCATTCGCCGACGCGACCGGTGCTGAGGCCCTGCGCATCGCCGGCGTTGCGCAGCTTCTGGACCAGCCCGGTGTACCCGGTGCGCACCTGGCGGGCCGGCGCGAACGGTCCGGAGAACCAGGCGATCAGGCCGATCAGAACGGCCAGCAGCAGCGTGACCCAGGCCAGGTCGGACAAGGCACCGGTGGCGGTGTCGAAGAACAGTCGGGCGACGTCGGGTGGCATGGTCGTGGACGGAACGCTGGTGGCGACCAGGGATCGTCCGACGACCAGCGCGGCGCCGATCAGTACCGCGCCGAGGCCCAGGCCGACGGCTGCCCAGATCGCCGCCCGGTGGCGACGGACCGCGGCGAGCACACCGCCGACCAGCAGCAGCACCACGACCAACGGCAGCCAGTAACCCATCGCTACGGCGGCGCGGTAGGCGAGCTGCAACTGTGCCATGTGCGCACCGTCCGAGATCACGATGACCTTGTCGACGTCCGGTATCCGACTGGCGAGGGCGAATCCCTGCGCGATGAGCCGATCCTTGACCCGGGCGACGATCGGGCCCAACTGCACGCCCAAGCCTTCGGTGCTCACCGCGATGAGGGCATTGGGATCGCCGGTGAGGGCCGCGACGGCCTGCGTATGTGAGGTGCTCAGGGCCTGGTCCCAGGCAATGCCGAAGGCGTCGGAGGTCACCACCTTGTCGGTCGCCGTGCGGATCGCCGATTGCAGTCCGTCGACGGCCGGTTGCTCCAACAACTGCAACGCGACGGTCAGGCGCGGACGGTTGAGGGCCTCTGCCAGCCCGTCGACCACGTCGCCGACCACGGTGTTCAGATCCAGCCGCTGGTTGACCGCATCCACCACCTCATCGGTGATGAAGGCCTGGACGTGCGGATCGCGCGCCAGCGGCGCAAAGGTCGCCACGAAGGCGTCGGTGTCGGTGAGCAGCACGCGCGACCACCCGGTGACGATCGCCACGGGTGCCAGCAGCGAGCCGATCACGATCAGCACCACCGCAAGCACCGCCCGGCCCGGTGATCGCCTGCGTGCCGGCTGCGGCGGCTCAGCGTCAGCGGCGTCCAGTCGGGCGGCGAGTTCGGCGTTCGCCGACTCCAACGCGACCACCTTGGCCTGCAGAGCGTCCGCGGCCTGGTCGGGGGGGTTTTCGGTCATCGTGCTCAATCTCCGTTCGAACTCACCACGGCGGGGGTGCTACGGACCGGCCACGACGCGCGTGGCCGATCCGCAGCGGTAGCAACTCGGCTCAGGCGAGGGCCTTGGCCTTCATCTGAGCGAACTCCTCGGCGGAGATGGCGCCGCTGTCGAGCAGGGCCTTCGCCTTGGTGATCTGCTCGGCCGGGTCCGCGCTCGCAGCGGTGCTGCGAATGTAGGCGTCGGTGGCCTTACGCGATTCAACCATGGAGGCGACCTGGCGCTCGTTCATGCCACGGCCCCGTGCGATCAGGTAGACCAGAGCGGTGAGCGGGGGCGCGATGAACAATGCGATGAGCCATGCGGCCTTGGACCAGCCGTTGAGGGTATCGTCGCGGAACATGTCGACGATCACCTGGAAGAGAACCATCAAATAGGCGACAAAGAGGAAGCCCCACACCATCAACCAGAAAAAGTCCCAGAAGGACATGACCTACTCCTTTTGATTTCAAACTGTGGTTCTGCCGAACCACCTCGATTGTGAACCAACCAGCCCTCAGGCGGCGTGACCTGACTCGGGTGAGTCTGCCCGCATTTCTACGCGCACCGTCGCCACTGTCCAAAGCTGGAGCCCGTCCAAGAGTAGGCCCTTTGCCCCACGCGTGCGTCAGCCACAGAGTTGTTGGGACTGGGTCTGGATCGATGCCATGGTCGCGTTGAGCGAGGACAGGTTCTTCACCATCGTCTTGATCTGCTCGAGGTCGCGCGAGTCGACGGCTTTCTTCGCCTGAACCAGGTAGCGCAGCACCGAGGCATAGTCGTCCTTGAGGTCGGCTGGAGCCAATGCCTGCGCCGCGGAGTACTTGGCGATCAGGCCCGCGAACTTCTTCGACAAGGTGTCGAAGTTGACGCTTCCCTCAACTGCACGCCCGGTCGAGACTTGCCGCGCCTAGCCCCGTTCGGCCTGTGCCTTCAGCCGCGCCTTCTCGGCGGTCACGGTGCGGTAGCTGTCCCGCTCGTGCACGAGCCATTCCGGCGGCTCGGCGATCAGGGCGCCGATCTCGTCCGCGGTCAGGGCGGCGACGATGCCGGCACGAGCCAGCCCGGAGCGTGAGACGCCGAGTTTCTGCGCGACCACCTCACGCGGAAAGGGACCGTTGCGGCGCAACTCGACCAGCCAGGACGGCGGATCGGCCCGCAGCAGATCGAGGTCGGCACGCGAGATCGGCGACTGCTGGAACTCGTCGGGTGTGGCAGGCAGGTAGATACCCAGCTTGCGGGCCGCGGTCGCCGGCTTCATGGTTTGGCTCACCCGCAGCAGCGTAGCCGTGCAGCACCGGTAACCTGCGCTGGTGACGACTCCCCCGCGGCCGGGCACCGACGGTCTGCGCATCGGCTTCGTGCCCGGCGTGACGCTGACCAAGTGGCGAACGATTTGGGCGGAGCGGTTCCGCCGGGTGCCGCTCGCCGTGAGCGAGGTGGCCGAGGCGGACCAGCGGCAGGTCGTGGCCGACGGTGAGGTGGACTTCTGCTTCGTCCGGCTGCCCGTCGATCGCGCGGGCCTACATGTGATCGAGCTTTACGACGAGGTGCCGGTGGCCTGGATCGCCACGGACCATCCGCTCGCCGACCTCGAGTCGGTCACCGTCGCCGACCTGGCCGACGAGGACGTGTACGACGTCGTCGACCCGCACACCATCGATCTGGTCGTGCTGGCCGGGGCGGTGCTGCGGGTGCCGATGTCGATCGCCCGCACCCACAGCCGCCGCGATCTCGTCTACCGTCCGGTCAGCGATGCGCCGGCCACCACGGTCGCCCTCGCCTGGCTGGTGGACAACCCCAACGAATGGATCGACGAGTTCATCGGTGTGGTCCGCGGACGCACGGTGAACAGTTCGCGAACCGCCAAGGAGCGCGCGTCCGGGGAACCCCCGAAGCCGGTCGGGCCGGCCAAACCCGGGCACTCCGCTGGACGCCCCCGCCGCGGTCGCCGACGCTGAGCAGAGCCGCACCCAGTCGGTGCGCACCAAGGGGACGGTTCCCAACCGCGCGAAACCGCACCAAAGGGACGGTTCCCAACCGCGCGAAACCGCACCAAAAAGGAACCGTCCCCACTGCGCGAAACCGCACCAAAAGGAACCGTCCCCAAGTGCGCGGGCTCACAGGTTGGCGAGGAAGGATCCGCGCTCGCGGTACATCGACACGGCGTCGCGCATGGCCGCGATCACGTAGGGGGGAAAGTCCATGCCCTGGTGCTGCGCCCACAACAGCTGCGCTTCGAGACGGCCGATCTCCTTGGCGAACATCTCCAACTGGTCGCCGAAGCCCAGTTCGACCATGACCTCGCCCATCTGGGCGATGTATTGCGGCTTGTGGTTCTCGCCGACCATCTCATACGACATCGTGCGCAACCTGCGGGCCAGCCAGAGCTGCCAGGGCCTCAATGTTCCGTCGGTGAGGATCTTCTCGGCGCTCATCCGGTAGAAGGCGAAATGTCCAGGTTCCTGCCGCTTGATCGGGTTGATGATCGTCTCGCGGACGGCCTGTTCGCCCATCTCGTCCAGTTGGCCGGCCAGTGCGTTGTAGGCCAGCACCGCCTGGCGTTCGGTCGACGCGCCGGTGAGGTAGTAGATCGTGCGCGCCACGTCCTGGATCGGCTCGAAGTGGGCCATCGCCCCCAGCGCCCGGACGGCGAAGCCGACCTGCAGCCCCGGCTCGGTGTCGGGCAGGTCGACGCGCCGCTTGAGTTCGTCAAGGATCTCGCCGTGCCGGATCTCCTGGCCCATCCACACGTCGGCGTAGAACAAGCGGTCGGCCTCGGACGGGTTGGGCATGATCGTGATCAGCTCCAGCACGTTGCGCTCGACCTCGAGCTCGACCCGGGCCAGGTAGTCGAGCACGCCCGCGAACCGGGTGCGCAACTGCGCAGGGTTGTGCACGGTGAAGTCCACGGACTCCATCGGAATGGGAGGATGATCGGCACCCAACCGGTTCACGTGGGCCAGCAGCAGCGTGTCCGTGATTCGAGAACGTGGCACCCACGACAGTCTAGCCAGCGCGGGTCCGTCGGCCGGCGTAGACCGCCGCGTCAGGCCTGCTTCCAGTCCTCGATCGGCCAGCGCAGGCGGGTGGCGGTCCGATACAGCGGCAGATCCGGGTTCACCGCGACCGGGCGGCCGAGCAACTGCAGCCACGAGGCGTCCGAGATGGAGTCGCCGTAGCCGTGCGAGCGGGACAGGTCGAGGCCGTGCCGGCCGGCGTAGTCCAGCACCCACTGGGCACGCGCCTCGTCCACCAGGGGCGGCAGGGCAAGGTACCCGGTCAGCACCCCGTCGCGGGTGGCCATCCGCGAGGCGACCACCTCGTCGAAAAGGCCCTCTAGCGGGGTGGTGAACAGGTCAAGGGACCCGGTGACCAGCACCGTGCGGTGCCCGGCGGCTCTGTGCTCCTCGATCCTGGTCAGGGCGCCCGGACGGATCCTGCGCAGCAGCGACTGCCCCCACGCTCCGCCGACCAGCCGCTCGATGTCGGCCACCCGGGTGCCTTCGTAGCGCCGCGAGAAGGCCCGGACGAACTCCCCCCGGTCGCGCCGCTCGGCCTGCAGGTAGACGTTGGTCTTGCCGACCAGGTCGGCCAGTTCACCGGGCAGTTGCATCGCCGGGTGCAGGCGACCCATCACCGACAGGTACTGGGTGACCAGCGAGCCGGGCATCAGGGTGCCTTCGAGGTCGAACAGGGCGAGGACGTCCGTGCCCGCCTCCAGCCGCCTCACGGTCGGGGGCTGGGAGTGCAGCCCCGAGACCGCGCGGGCGTGCACCTTGGTCTGCACCGCGATCGCGGGCAGGTGCACCTGCTGCAGGTAGTGGTGCCAGTCGATGTCACGGACGTCGAAGGTCTGGTCGCGCGGCGTGCCGACGGGTAGGGACGCCCCCAGAGCCCGGGTCTGTTGGTCGTCGAACAGCATCTCGGTGCGGGTGTAGTTCTGGTACAGGTCGACGTAGGTGCGCAGCGACCGCAGGCCCGACTTCATCTCGTGCAGCGACGTGGTCCATCGCCGGGTGGCGGTGGTCGAGGGCAGCCGTGCACTCAGCTGAGAACCGAGGTCCGCCAGCTTCTCCTTGACCCGCAGCGACCGCTCGGCGGCGTTGTTGGCCGGAAACTTCCACACCGGCACCTCGATCGGACGACCCCGGTCGTCCGGCAGCGGGTTGGCCAGAAAGTAGGACCGCACGTCGGAGTACATGCGGTGGAACGGCAGCGGGTTCGAGGCGCCCGAGCAGACCTGGTAGTAGCGGGCCTCGGACGCCTCACCCTGGTGCCCCAGCCGGGTGAGGGCGAGGATCACGTTGACCACGTAGTCGACCGGAATGACGTCCAGCACCGAGTCGGGCAGCCCCGGAAACTCGGGGAGCGCACCCTTGCCGTAGGCCATGATCAGCGGGTCGGCCACCTTGAAGCCGTCGATCCAGCCCGGGAACGGGTGCCGCAGCGAGCTCTCGATGATGGCCGGCCGGACGATCGACAGCCGGTGCCCGGGCTCGGCCCACTCCTGCTCCGCCACCCGCTCGCCCATGGCCTTGGTGAACGTGTACACGTCGGTCCAGCCGACGGAGCGGGCCCGCGCCCGTCCCCACTCGACCAGTCGCTGGTCGATCCAGTCCCTGCGCAGCTCCTCCGAGGCCCTGGCCACCGACTTGGGTCCGCGCTTGCCGTGCTCGCGGGTGGCCTCGTCGATGAACGCCTGCAGACGCTCAGGGGTGCGCGACTCGTTCTCGGCCTCGGCTCCGGCCCGCTCGGCCGCAGCCATCTCCGCGCGCCAGTCGACGTCGTGGTCGACGGATGCCTCCGGACGGAGCCCTTTGGCGATTCCGCCGACGTAGCAGGTGGAGACGTGGATCACGTGGGGGTCGAGGCCCGAGGCCGCCAGGGCCCCGTACAGGGCGCGCGGGCCGCCGACGTTGTTGGCGAACGACCGGTCGATGGGCGCATCGAACGACACCGTGGACGCCGAGTGGATGACCACGTCGATCGGGCCGTCGAGGTGGGTCAGCGTGGCGAGGTCTGCCTCCAGGACGGCGGTGCGCTCGGCCCAGATCCGGCGCGCCTCGGCGTCGCCGACCGCGTCCCGCCAGGTCTTGAACACCGGCTTGCGAATCAGTCGGTCGAGTCGGTCGCGGGCGGACTGTGCCCCCTTGCGGCGGATCACCGCCGTCACATGCGCGTCCGTCGTGGACAGCAGCCGCTCGAGAACCGCCTGACCGAGAAAGCCGGTCACGCCCGTGAGCAGGACGTTCGTCGCTGCCGGAACCACGACCACCCCTCTCGTCCGCCGTCGGCGTACCTGGTACGGCAACGTAATGTAGCGTGCTCCATCATGCGGGGTGCGCTCGTCACCGGTGGGACGTCCGGGATCGGATTGTCGTTCGCGCGCGCGCTGGCACGCGAAGGCCGGCCGCTGGTGCTGGTGGCCCGCGACCAGACCCGGATGGATGAGGTGGCCGCCGGCCTGGCCGCCGAGTTCGGGGTTGCGGTGGAGTGCCTGGTCGCCGACTTGTCCGACCCGTTCCAGCAGGAGCTGGTGGCCGCACGGCTGGCCCGCGGTGATATCGCCACGCTGGTGAACAATGCCGGCTTCTCGTTGAAGACCCCGATCGTCGGTGGCGATTCGGCCCTGGCCGATTCCGCCTGGCAGGTGATGGGGCGCGCACCCCGGGTGCTGGACGCCGCCGCGGCCGCGGCGATGCTGGCCGCCGCACCCGAGCCCGGTGAGTCGCGCGGCCAGATCATCACGATCGCGTCCGCGTCCGCGTTGACCCGCCAGGACTCATACTCGGCCCTCAAGACCTACGCGCTGGCACTGACCGAGGTACTGGCCGGTGAGTTGCACGGCACCGGCATCACGGTCACCGCCGTGCTGCCCGGCTGGACCCGCACCGAGTTCCACCGGCGCGGCAACCAGGGCAGCTCGTCGATCCCGGACTTCCTGTGGCTCGACCCTGACCGGGTCGCGGCCGATGCGCTGCGGGACGTGCGGCGCCGACGGGTGATCTCGGTGCCGTCCCGCCGCTACCGGGTGCTCACCGGCGTGCTCAACATTCTTCCCGGCGGTGCCGTCCGGGCCGTCTCGCGCGCGCTGGGCAGGCACCGCAAGCGCGATCGCACAGCTGTTGGAGGGGACTCATGAAGAACGTCAAGCACATGAAGTGGTGGGGCTGGGGCGAGGAGGGCGTCTTCTTCAACTACCAGAACAAGCCCGCGTTCGCCCCCTTCGTCCGGGCGAACCTGGGCGTCGAACTGCGGCCGAGGCAGGTGGACACGATCCCGTTCGACGCCTCGACCGTGCCGGACTCCTCGCTGCCGGACGCGCTGCGGGACGCCCTCGTCGCGGCCACGTCCGCCGACCGGGTGACCACCGAGGGCCACGAGCGGGTCGTCCACGGCCACGGCTCGTCGGTGACGGAGTTGCTGCACGTGTCGCGGTTCGACTACGGACGGCTGCCCGAGGTGGTCGTCTACCCGCGCGACACCGCCGAGGTCGAGGCGGTGCTGCGGGCCTGCGTCAAGGCCGACGCCGTCGTGGTGCCGTACGGGGGCGGAACGAACATCTCCCGCTCGCTGCAGCTCGATCCGGCCGAGCCACGGCCCATCGTCTCCGTCGACATGGGTCTGGTCACCGGCCTCGGCGAACTCGACGAGGAGGCCGGGCTGGCCCGGGTCGGCGCCGGCATGCAGGGGCCCGACCTCGAGGAGGCCCTGAACGACCGGGGCTGGACCCTCGGGCATTTTCCGGACTCGTTCACCCACTCCACCGTCGGCGGCTGGGCGGCGACCCGCTCGTCCGGCATGCAGAGCGACCGCTACGGCGACATCTCCGACATCATCCGCGGCATGACCGTCGTCCGGCCCACCGGGGTGGTCACGCTGCGTCCGGTGCCGTCGGAGTCGACCGGCCCCTCGCTGCGGGAGATGTTCATCGGCTCGGAGGGCCGCCTCGGCGTGATCACCGAGTTGTGGCTGCAGGTGCACCGGCTGGCGGACGAGCGCACCGTGATCGCGTACATGTACCCCGAATGGAAGACCGCGCTGGCGGCGATCAAGCAGATCCAGGACGAGCAGATCGCGACCACCTTCGTCCGGATCTCGGACGCGCACGAGACCGCCCTGTCGCTGTCCACCCAGACCGAGGCCACCACGTTGAAGAAGAAGGCGGAGGGCGCTGCCCAGGCCGGGCTCTGGGCCTTCATGCGCCGCCGGGGCTGGGACACCGATGCCATGTGCATCAGCTACGTGTGTTTCGAAGGGTCGAAGGCCGAGGTGGACACCCGTCGCAAGGCGGTCGCCAAGGTGGCCAAGGCGCACGGCGCCCTGGTGCTCGGCACCGGGCCGGGGGCGTTGTATGACCAGAAGAAGTTCGACACGCCCTACCTGCGCGACTTTCTGCTGGAGCAGGACGTGATGGGCGACGTGTCCGAGACCGCGGCGCCCTGGTCGAAGCTGAACCGCGTGCACAAGGCCGTCTACGCGGCAGCCGGACGCGCCTTCGACGAGCTGGGCCGGCAGGGGTTCATCATGTGCCACCTGTCGCACAGCTACCACGTCGGGGCGTGCCTCTACTTCACCTTCGCCTTCAAGGTCGGCGAGCAGGCCGACCGGGAGTACGCCACGGTGAAGACGGCGATCCAGCAGGCGTTCGTCGACGCCGGCGCCACCCTGTCGCACCACCACGGGGTGGGCATGGAACACGCTCCCTGGATGCCGCAGGTGCTCAGCGACGAAGGTGTGGCGATACTGCGGAGCCTGTTCGACGGCACCGACCCGGGACGCCACCTCAACCCCGGCAAGATCCTGGACGCTCCGCTGTCGCTGTTCGCCCGGCTGGACTGATACGCCGGAGCGGTGGTGACGCACGGGCGTGCCGGTTCGATCGGCGGTCCCTACTTCGCCCGGTACTTCTCGGCGGTTGCCGTCGGCGCCTTCGGCACGGCGCTGACCGCCGTGGCGATGCCGGTGCTGGTCGTCGACGGGTTCGCCGCCGATCCGTTCCAGGTCGGCATCGTGAACGCGGCCCAGTTCGTTCCCTATGCGGTGCTCGGGCTGTTCGCCGGTGTCTATGTCGATCGATGGCGACGCCGACCCGTTCTGGTGTGGGCGAGCATCGGCCGTTCGGCGAGCCTGGCGCTGATACCCGTGCTGTGGTTCGCCGGCGTCCTGCAGCTGTGGGTGCTCGTGGTGTTGCTGTTGCTGTTCGGTTCGTTCTCGGTGTTCGGGTTCGCGGCCACGCAGTCACTGTTGCCACAGCTCGTCGACCGCCGGGACCTACGCCTCGCCAACGGTCGGCTCGATCAGGCGGAAGCCGTCGCCCAGACGGCCGGACCCGCCTTGGGCGGTGCTTTGGTCGCTCTGATCGGCGCCCCGCTGGCGATCGCCGTCGACGCCCTCACCTACGTGATCGACGCGGCGCTGATCGCGGGCATGAAGCTCACCGAACCCGTCCGCTCCCGGGCCGCCAAGCGGTCGCTGGGCGGTGAGATCGCGGACGGACTGCGTTGGGGCTATCGGCATCGCGTGCTCGCACCGCTGGCCTGGTCGACGCATGTGTGGTTTGTCGCCAACGGTGCCGCGCTAACCGTGCTGGCGGTCTTCGCGCTGCGCACGCTCGACTTCTCGGCGTTCATCTACGGCCTGCTGTTCGCGGTCGGCGGGGTTGCCGCTCTGCTGGGCGCCACCGCCGCTGCGCGGGCCGGCGAACGGTTCGGGTCGGGTCCGACGATCACCGCCGGACGCGCGGTCTACCCCGCCGCGTGGACCATCATCGCCGCCGCATCGTTGGTCTCTCTCGACGTGGCGGTCGTGCTGGTGTTCAGCGGCTTCGCATTGCACGGTTTCGCGGGCGGCCTGGAGAACGCCAACGAGATGAGTTATCGCCAGTCGGTTACTCCGGACGGCCTGCTCGGACGGGTCAACGGCACCATGCGCTCCGCGAACCGCACGCTGGCGGCGGCGGGCGCGCTGGCCGGTGGGGCGTCGGCTTCGCTGCTCGGAGTGGTGCCGACGCTGCTGTTCGTCATCGTCATCTTCGCTGCGGCGTTCGGCATCGCACTCGGCTCGCCGGTGCGAACGGCTCGCGACGACGAGACCAGCTGAGCGGGCAAGGAGTCGGACGTCATGCTGGTGCCGTCCACGATCATCGACGAACGCCCGGCCCTTTGTCGGTAGAGGTTCAGGCGCGCGGTATGGCGAAGGGACCGAGGTAGAGCAGGTTGCCGTCGAACGCGAACGGTGTGCTTCCCGGCGGATTGCCGGACACGTTGAAGGTGTTGCCGCCGAGGCGGGTGCAGAGCAGGGGACGGGGCTCGCCGAAGGGCTGGGCGTGCAGCAGTACGTCGTCGGCACCGTGCGCCTCCACCTGAAGCGGGCCGTAGCGGCCGGAGAGCTCAGCGGTCGTCCGGGGTGCCGACACATAGGCGGGCTCGGGGAGTGGCGGCACTTCCAGCACGTCCAGCAGTTTGGGTAGCAACGCGTCGAACAGGGCGCTGCCACCCGGTGGGCCGAAGAGCGACCCGGCGCTGTTCGCAAGCACCACCAGCGCGGCGTTCTGCTCCGGGAAGCACCGAAGGAAAGTTCGGTGCCCATCCGTGTAGCCCGCCCAACCGAATGCCTGGTGCGAACCCCTGTTCCAGACGGCCCAGCCCATCCCCCACGAGTCGAACACGGTGCCTCCGGGTAGAGCCGCGGTCGGGGTCCGGATTGCCAGCAGGTCCGCCGCGGCGAAGACGCCATCGAGAGCGGTCAGGTTCAGCTCGGCGAAGTCGAGCAGCTGATCGGCGGTCGTCCACCATCGCCCCCCGGCAGCGGACGCGGCGGCAGAGTCGGTGGGCGGTGCCGGCTCCGGACCGCGGTTCGGGACCGCCACGTGTCCGGCGGAAGCGTCGGTGGGCATGGCGAAGGTCAGTCCGGGCAGGGCGGCGCTCGCAGCCTGCTCGAAACTGCGACCTGTCGTACGCCGGAGCAGAAGGTCGAGAGCCGACCAGCCGGCGTTGCAGTACGAGAAGCGCCCTGGCTCGTGCACCAACGGCAGGGTGCCGACGCGGGCGACGAACGCCTCGAGCGCTTCGTCGCTCTCGGGTATCAGGTTCGGTCGTCCGGTTGTCTGGGAGAGCAGTGCGCGCGGCGTGTCCGGCCAAAGACCCGGGCCCTGTTCGTCGCAGGGCACATCCAGGTCCAGGTCGTCGTTGCGGGCCGCGTCCAGGACGACGAGGCCGGTGAGGGCCTTCGCCAGGGACCCGGCATGGAACGATGTGCCCGCCACGACTGGTTGCTCGCCGCCGGCCTCGAGGACCCCGGAACAGAAGACGGTGCGTCTGCCGCCGTGGAGCAGTCCGAGCTGGGCACCGGGAACGCCGAACTCCGCCGCCGCATCCTCGAGCAGGCCGTGCAGATCGTCTTTCCGCATGGGCCACACGTTAGGATGGCTCGAGGGCAGAACGCTAGGGCTGACCGCGGCGCGGATCTGGGTAGCGTGCGTCCATGACGAGCTACACACATGGGCATGCCGAGAGCGTGCTGCGCTCGCACCGCACGCGTACCGCCACCAACTCCGCGGGCTACCTGCTGCCTCACCTGCGACCCGGTCAGTCCCTGCTGGACGTGGGCAGCGGGCCGGGTACCATCACCGCCGACCTGGCCAGGTTGGTGGCTCCCGGCCGGGTGACGGCGCTGGAGACCTCGCCGGAAATCCTGGCGCACACCCGAACCGGCGTGGAGGCTGCGGGTGTAGGGGTCGACTACCTCATCGGCGATGTGCAGCGCCTCGACCTGCCCGACCACTCGTTCGACGTGGTGCATGCCCATCAGGTGCTGCAGCACGTGGCGGATCCGGTGGTGGCGCTGCGCGAACTGGTTCGGGTGTGCCGTCCGGGTGGGGTGGTCGCCGTGCGTGACGCCGACTACGGCGCCTTCACCTGGTATCCCGTCAACCCCGGCCTGGAGCGCTGGCTTGCTCTCTATCGCGAACTGGCCCGCCGCAACGGCGGGGAACCGGACGCGGGACGCCGGCTGTTGGGGTGGGCGCACGCGGCCGGGTGCGAGCGGGTGGCGGCGACGGCGTCCACCTGGTGTTACGCCGACGACGCCTCACGTGCGGCGTGGGGGCTTGATTGGGCTGAGCGCATCCTGGACTCGTCCGTGGCGGAGCAGTTGCTGCAGCACGAGTTGGCCACCCCTGACGACCTGCTGCGGATCGCGGACGCCTGGCGCGCATGGGCCAAGAACCAGGATGGCTGGTTCGCCCTGCTGCACGGGGAAGTGCTGATCAGCGTGTAACGGTCAAGTCGCGCCGGACGCACATCCGCAGACCGTGCCGTCCGCGTGCTCGGCGTCGGCGGAACCGGACGGATCTCAGCGGCGACGGCCCAGTGGAATTCCCGGCGGCGGGGCAGGTCGAGCCTGACCTACGACGGCGACAAGGTGGGCTCGGAGCCACTCCTCGTACTCGTCCGCGTTCCAGGTGTGGACCCGGACCAGCTGGGCGTACAGCTGGTACATCGTGAGCCCGTCCACCTCCGCCGCCACGCGGGCGACGTCGATGGGCAGGCCGAGGTCGTCGGCGAGGGCCTGGGCGAAGGCGGCGATACCTGACTGGCGGCGATCCTCTGCCGGTTGGATTTGGGCCCTGATGGTGGGATCCGTTCGAGAGGCGTCGTGGTCGATTTGCACGATGTCGCCGGCGAGTTCCCACCGAAGGCGGATCGAGTGTGCGAACCGGGCGACGCGTTCGTCGGCGGTTGCTGCGTGCATGGCTTCGAGTCGCGCGGCATCCGCCTCGGGGAGGTCGACCACCATCCAGCGGAGTTCGGTGAGGATGGCGGACTTGCTGCCGAAGACGGCATAGACGGTCTGGACCGCCACGCCGGCCTCCGCGGCGACTGACTTCAGGGTTGTTGCGGTATAGCCGTCGCGGAAGAAGAGGCCCCGGGCGGCGGTGAGAATGCGGGTGCGGGTGACAGCGGCCTGTTCTTGGCGAAGCGTGGGGCGCTTTTCACCGGAGGGCTTGACAGTCACCCCAATAGAGTAGCACTCTATCTAAATAGAGTTGCACTCTATCAAAAGGGAAGGGCGACATGAACAGTTTCGATCTCACTGACCGGTTCCGCCGGATCGTGGAGCAGGGCATCGGTGCCGGCGACGAATCGGTCCTGGACGCATTTGTGGCCGAGGACGCCGTCGAGCACCAGCGCGGCAACGCTCCAGGTCGTGAGGGAGCGAAGGGCGTTAGCAGGGTGCTGCACCGCTGGATGAGTGACTTCTCGTTGACCGTGGAGGACGTGGTCGTCTCCGGCGACCTCGTCTGGACGCGCAATCGGGCGCGCGGCACCAACACGGGATCGGTCATGGGCATGGCTCCCACGAACCAACGCGTCGAGGTCGACGTATTCGACGTCGGGCGGTTCGAGAACGGCACGATGGTCGAACACTGGGGAGTGGCAGACCAACTCGGCCTGCTCCTGCAGGTCGGCTTCGACCCGCGTTCCACTGGCGCTCCCACCCACTGAACAGTCGCATCGGGACGGCGGCGGCACGCCGTCCCGGGGCGAGGCCCAGCGGCTCCCCGGGCAAAGCCGCCCTCAACGCTGACCAGAGCTAAACATCAGCTCGGACTCTCAACCCAGCGGATTGCAGCGTCATAGGTGTCCGTCGGGGTCGAGTTGAAGGCGATCGCCGCAGCGGGAGCGTACCGGCGTACCAGATTGACGACTCGTTCAAACAGCTCCAGTTGATCGTCGGCGCCGCGCAGACCGCCGCCGATGACGACGCACTCCCACGGCCGGGCGCGCAATGCCGCCGTAACGACCGCCTCGACCTCATCGCTGCCGTCGAGGCCGAACAGGCAGGATGCGGCGCCTATGCCGTGCTCGGCGAATCGGGCCATTCCGACCTCGATGGCGTCAGCCACCGGTTTGGGGTCCCACGGCCCGGGAACCCGATATGGATCCAGCCCGATCACGAGCACGCGAGGGGTAGCAGCCGCTGTTTCCATCGGCTGGACGCTACCTCGCGAAGCGCCAGATCGTCGGCATTGATGGACGCTTGTCGACATTGGATGGCAATTCGGCTTCAAGCGGGGCTGGACCGAATGCCTCCTCCGTCGATGGACCGGCGCCGCCGCTGAGGTTCTCAAACCTGCCGTTTGCTAAGTACGTTCGCCGAGGCCTGTGACGTGCGGCCCCACGAAAGACCGTTCGGCAGGCCTTGGGGAATCCTCTATCTGGTGGGGCCATTCGCAGGTAGCGTGGCCCGCGGTGGCGCAACGATGCGCCACCCTTGGCCACTGAGGAGCAAGCGATGGCAGAAGACTGGGCTGCAGACATCAAGAAGTACGCACCGGATGCTGAGGATGCGGTCATTGCGAAGTTGCTGGCGACCTACCGGCTAGTGCTGAGCGATCGGGATTCCGCCTATGTGGCGGCCAGCGACCCGGCCGAGGTGGCAACCGTCCGGAAGAACTTCCTGAAGGGCAAGCTCGGCCTCACCCAGGACGATGAGGTCCTCGATGCCGCTATTGCCGAGGTCGCTGGCCGCATGAAAGCTGACCGGACCAAGAGCAGGGCAACCGTCTACTACCTACTGGCGGAAAAGTTCGACAAGCTCGCCGTATTCAGGTGACCATTCAGCCCGAGGGTCCGGGCGCCGGCCCGGACCCTCGGGTCTCCGCTTCTTCGTTCCCATCGCGGACATCCTGTTCGGCTGCCCCCTCACAAGGGCACCCGCCAAGACGGTGCCCTGAACGGGGTCAAGACAATGGCGCATCAACGTGAGTTGGCGTGACTATCCGAGATAGACGAACAGGCCGAGCAGTCCGCCAAGGACAACAACGATCAGCGCCCCCCACTTTGCACACTCCAGACGCTCCGGGCCATCAGCGGTGTCCAGTACGTTCGGGAACACGCTGAGGGGCTGGGACTATCCTGCGTTCATTGTTGGGCACTGAGTTCACTCGAGGAGATCCACAGTGAGCGATTACGACATCACGATCACCCGCACCATTCATGCCTCGACCGCCCGTTTGTGGAGCGTGCTCACAGACCCCGCCATGGTGTCGAAGTGGATGATGGGCGCCACAGTCGACAGCACCTGGAAGAAAGGCGCCCCCATCACGTGGAGTGGTGAATACGACGGAAGGTCGTACTCCGACAAGGGGGAGGTACTGGAAGTTGACCCAGGCAAGCGGTTGGTGCACACGCACTTCAGCGCCATGTCCGGCGCCGAGGACAAGCCCGAGAACTACCACCGTCTCGATTGGAGGCTGGCTGCCGAGGGAGACGCCACGAAGCTGACGCTCGTCCAGTCCGGTGCGCGCTCCCAGCAGGAAGCAGACCAGTTCAAGCAGAACTGGGCGACGATGCTCGACGGGCTACGTGACACAGCCGAAGGCTGAGGCAGGCACAAGGGACCACTAGACCGAGAAGTGACGGCCTCCGCTTGGCGTCGAAATCCGCGTGAAAGAGAGCCCGAGTGCCCGAGGCGTATTCGCGCGTCCCTTGCCCCGATGCCTGGGGTTTGCCGAGCCCTGGGGGGAGTGAAATTGCTCCTTGCCGTGCCTGGGCGCTGGGAGGAACATCGTCGAGGAGCAACCCTAAGGAGCCGAAGGTGCAACTCGAATATTTGTGCGACGTCGAATGGCAATACGAGCTACTTCAGGGCGGTCCCGTCGAGGAAGTCGCAGGCCGCGAAGGCCGCGTGTACGGGCAGGGCACCGGGACCTTCTCCGGGCGGTTGACGGGCGTCGCGAACTGGTCAAACTTTCCCAGGCTGGTGGACGGGTACGCGCACCCCGATGCCCGCGGAGCGATCGAACTGGCCGACGGTGGGGTGGTGCTGTTCACCCTTACTGGACTCACGAACATCGCCGACGGCTCCGGTATTCACGTCCTGAACTTCACGACCCGTCATGAACCGAGCCGGTGGCTCAACGAGCTGATCGCCGTCGGTGAAGGCAGCATCGACGTCGAGCGGGAGGCACTCTCAATGCGCTACTACTCCTGCGTCGTCGACCACCGGCCCGGGATCCCCGATGCACGTGAACCGACTCGGTGAAATCCCAATCAGCAGCGCACGCGTCCACGCTGTAATCCACCAGGTCGAGTCGCGACCGGTTGTCGAGCGCAGCCGACCGCGAGCCTGTCTCAGCGGGCCGGTGGCCCGCCGCGGACGGTGCTGAGCGTTCCATCGTGGCCGACAAGTATGCCGAGGTGCCGATCGAGGGTGGCCAGCCAGCCCAGCGCTTTCGGGCCCTTCACGAATGCGGCCGTCGCGTAGACGTCGGCCCAGGTCAGTTCGGGGCCGATGACGGTCGCGGACGCCAGTGGTTCCACGGCTCGCCCGGTCGCCGGGTCGGTGATGTGCCTGCCACGCGCGGCCGTCCCCGACGTCGCCACGGCCCCGGTGCGCAACTCGAGAGTCCGCAGTATCCGGGTGCGGTCACGCGGGTTCTCGATCGCGACGCTCCAGTCCGGGGTGTCGGTGCGGGAGCAGGATACGGCGATGTCGCCGCCGGCGTTCACCAGCGCGTCGTGCGGGCCGAGGCGTTCGAGGCGGCCGAGGAACCCACTGAACGCCCGCTCCACCGACCATCCCTTGACCAGGCCGGTCGGCTGGAAGAGCAGCCGGCCGTCCGGGGTGGGCAGCCAGCCCGAGAACGATCCGCCGGTGCGGTGCCCGGCGAGTTCGCATAGGGCTGCGACGCGGCGGACCCGGGGGTGGGCATCGCGCAGCAGATCACGCCCGTCGCGGATCCGGCTGACGGGACTGTCCGGTTTCCAGATGCTGAACATCTGCTCGTCGGCCTGCACGGCGTCGTACAACTCCCCAACCAGGGCGGCGACCGCACTCGAGCCGGCCAGCGGTCCGCGGACGTGGACGCTGATCGGCAGCGTCATGATCGAGGCGACGAAGGCCCGTCGCGGCAGGGACTTCTGCGCTGCGGCGACGACCTGGGCAGGCGGGGTGATCATTTCAGGTGCGCCTGGTCGACGGCGGACTGCAGCGACATGATGTAGCCGTCACTGGTGACCGTCGCGCCGGATACCGCGTCGATTGCGGCGTTCTGCGCTGCCATCGCCTCAGAGTTCAGCTGCGGGATCGCGTAGGCGTTGATCTGTTGATCCTTGCGGTTACCGGTCGGGTACTCGACAGCGTCTGCCGCGGTGATCGTGCCGTTCTCGACGGTGATCTGCACCTGCACGACCCCCCACCGGGTGTTCACCGCATCGCCGGTGAAGGTGCCGGACGACGACCCGCCTCCGCTCGAGGGAGCCGAGGAGGGGGCGGACGGCGACGCGGACGGTGTCGGGTCGGCCGTGCCCGAACTCGTCGCCTCGCCCGCGTTGGGCGTGGTCTGGCCCGCCGCGGTCGGCGCGGTGCCGTTGGCGTCCCGGTCCGGAGTCGGTGACGTGGCGGCGTCGGAGTTGGTGCTGGTGTGGTAGCTGAACAGCAGGACCAAGCCGCTGATGGTGCTCATCACGGCGATGACGATCTTGCGCATGCACGTGCCTTCTCTCAGTGTCGGGTCGGGTTCACCAGCTGAAACGTTCGGAGTGGATGCGGCAGGCCGGGACGCCACACTCCTGGGCGGCCCGGGCGGCTGCGTCCATCCACTCGGTGGCGCCGCACAGGTAGACGTCGTTGTCGGCGATGTCGGGCACCAACTGCCGCAGTGCCTCGGCGTCGCTCAGCAGGGCCGCCGACTCGGGCAGCCAGCTGTCCCGTCCGGGGATGCGGCGGCCGAGCACGTAGATGATCCGCGCGCCCCGTTGCTGACCGAGCCGCTCGAGTTCAGTGCGTAGCACGAGGTCGGCTGCCGTTCGGGCGCGGTAGATGACGGTGACGTCGGCGGGGCGCTGCGGCAGGTCCTCCAGCAGAGCCCTCAGCGGGGTGATGCCGATGCCCGACGCGAGCAGGGTGACCTTGGCTTGGGTGCGGACGCCTGGGTGCAGCCGACCGTAGGGACCCTCGATGATCACCCTGGTGCCCGGCTGGAGGCACGCCACGCCCGCGCTCCCGTCGCCGAGCTGCTTGACGGTGATCCGCAGAGTTCTCCCGTCCGGGGCCGCCGACAGGGAGTAGGGGTGCGACCGGGTCCAGCCGAGGCCGCTGCGGAACCGCCAGTTGAAGAACTGGCCGCCCTGCGCGGGCAGCCGGTCGAGGATTCTGCCGGTCATGGTGACCGACACCACGTCGGGGCTTTCGCGGACGACCTCGGCGACCCGCAGGTCGTGACGCAGGCTGCGGTACAACGGCTGGGCGATCCGCCAGACCACGATTGCGGTTGCGCCCGCGGCCCACAGCGTCCACCAATAGAGGGTGGCGGCGGGATTGTCCACGAACTCCTGGCCGGTCCACAGCATGTGCGGGATCGCCAACCCGACCCCGAGATAGGCGTACAGGTGCAGCAGATGCCACGACTCGTAGCGCAGCCGGCGACGGGCGTTACGGATGCTCGTAAGGACCACCATCACCAGCAGCAGCGATCCGGCCACGGCGAGCAGCATGCCGGGATAGTCGACGACCAGCAGCCAGAACTGGACGAACACGTTGACGTTCGCGGCCAGGGCGTAGCCGACGCTAATCGTCACCAGGTGGGCGATCATCAGCCAGAACGACCAGAAGCCGGCCAGCCGGTGCCGCCGGGCCAGCTCATCCTGGCCGTACACCTTCTCCACGGCCGGGACGCGTGCCATCAGCAGCACCTGGATCAACAGCAGGTCGGCCGACACCAGGCCGGTCAGCCGGCCCACGCTGGTGACCCCGTCCGCCCAGCCGCCCAGGTCCCCAACACCGCCGCCGCTGATCCACAGCGCGACCACGACCAGCATGCTGGCCCAGGTGGCGACGCCGACCGCGTCGCGCCACCAGCCGGGAACCGAGAACCGAGCCGACGGCGGCAGCGCCGGTGCGGGCACGACGGATGACGACACGGGCGGCTGGGGGGTGCCGTCCGGCCTCCGCTGGCTGACTAATGTCACGTCGCTCCCGTCGTCGTTCGCTTGCTGCGCATCAGACTGGGCGACCAGCCCATCGCGTCGGTGTGCGGTGGCTGTGTCCATGCTGTGAAGCTCCGGCGATCCGCGACCTCGATGTCCGGGTCACGGTGCACCTGTACTTCGGTGGAGTGGGTGACAGGTCATCGGGAAAGTCAGGAACCGGAGGCCAGCTAGATTGGCGAGATGAAGTGCGGCCGGGCTGTCCAGGTCGGACGGGGGAAGCGCGGTCGACGTGGATCGTCGATCTCGTTGGCTAGCCGCCCGTGTGTTCAAGCGTTGGAGCGGGGAGCATGAGGTTGAAGGGCGTCTGTTACGACACCGGTATAGCGACCGTCCGTGGGGGCTCCACGCGTCCCGAACTGGCCGCTGGTGTGGTTGAGGACGAGATCCGCGACATCGCTACTGGTGTGCACGCGAACGCCATTCGGATCAGCGGCGATGACCCTGACCGGATCGCACACGCCGCCGCGGTCGCGGCCCGGCAAGGGCTGCAGGTGTGGGTGTCGCCAATGCTGCCGAACGCCGATGCCGAGGCGACCCGAGAGGCGATCGCGGAGTGTGCCCGGGTCTCGGAACGGCTTCGGGCAAGCGGCGCCCGCACCACCCTCGTGATCGGTTGTGAGCTGTCGGTGTTCATGGCGGGGATCATGCCGGGCGCGACCCACGGCGACCGGTTGGCGCTGCTGTCTGATCCTGCCCGGTTGATGTCGGAAGTGATCGGGGCCGGCCTGGACCCGAGCGCGGTGTTCGCCGACTTCTTGGCATCGGCCGCCGCGGCCGCGCGTGCCGTGTTCCGGGGTCCGCTGACGTATGCGGCCGGGGTGTGGGAGGAAGTCGACTGGTCGTTATTCGACGTGGTCGGGATCGATGCCTACCGGGATGCCGGCAACCGCGCGACTTACCCGGAGATGTTGCGGGCGCTGGTGGCCGGCGGCAAGCCTGTGGTCGCGACCGAGTTCGGCTGCAGTACCTGGCGTGGCGCCGCTGACTTGGGCGGGATGGGGTGGACGGTCGTCGATGGTGCAGCAGGTCGGCTGCGGGACGGCGTCATCCGAGACGAGCCAGGACAGGCCGCGGAGCTCATCGTGCTGCTCGACCAGATGGACGAAGCAGGGCTGGAGGGCGCATTCGTATACACATATGTCGCGCCCAGCTACCCCTCCGACCCCGACCCGGCCAGGGATCTCGATACCGCATCATTCGCGCTTGTGCGGAGTTGGCCGCACGGGCGGACCGAGCCGAAGGCCGCGTACCGCACCGTCGCCGACCGCTACCTCCAACCCTGACCGCCACAGAAGGGCCGCATCCTAAGTGTCCGGGGTTGTGCGAGTGCTGGGGCTGTGCGAAGTCTGCCACCAGACGGCGGCGGCGGCCCGGCCGGAAAGGCGGGCGTTGGCGTAAACCGCTCCGAGGTGCTTGCGCACGGTTCGTTCGCTGATTCCCAGGTGTCTTCCGATGCGGTCGTTGGTCCACCCGAGTGTGATGAGCGAGAGGACTTCCGCCTCGCGACGGGAGGGGCAGTAGCCCTCGGCCGCACCGTGGAGCTGCGGTGAGTTGAGCAGCCGGTCGACGGCCAGGTCCAGGCGCGACCGGAACTCCAGCGCCGATGTCAGCAAGGCCTGGATCGCGGCCAGGGCAGACACCTCCTCGTCGCTGAAGTCATGGTCCGATCGGTGCATGGCGACGAACTTGAGCTCGGTCGTCGAGCAGCTGACAGCGAAGCCGATCGGGTAGCGGCCGTCGCAATGACCGTGATGATTGCGCCAAACGTCAGTCGGCCAGAACTCACGCAGCGTGATGTGGTCGCTGGTCCGCACCGGGAAGTCGGTCTGCCACAAGCCCTGATAGTTGGGGTGTTGTGGAGCCGTACCGGCGACTTCAGCGATCTGCTGCGTAGTCCAGCTACGACGGCCGCCGACAACAGAAAGATCTCCCTGGACGGTGCCGGATCCTTCCGATCGCTTCCAGGTAACCAGGCCAACGCCGGTGTCGATACCGAAGATCGGCGACACACCCTGCTCAAGCGCCATCAGATAGGGCTGGCCACGGGACGCCAACAAAGCCACTTCCACCGCGAGCTCCAAAATCGGTCCTTCACGCATGGGACCTCCAGCCATGTCAGAATTCTCGATGGCTTTATGGTGTCGTATCCGACACCTAGCGGCGCCCCCCAGATCCTGCCAATTTGAGCTGGATGTTAACACCCAATTCAGTCACGGTCCGCGACCGGTGACCGGAGGGAGATACTCATGGCTCGACGCCTATCGGTCCTTTTGATCGCCGCCGCGATCCTCGGCCTGACTACCTTTGGTCTCCCGGCCGCAGTTGCAGCGCCGACAGCCAGCACCGATGTCACGGCCGCTGGCGGGTGGCGCGTTCCGCGACCCACCCCAGTCCGACAGCGACACCCAGCCCGACAGCGATACCCAGCCCGGCACCGTCATCGCCGGCACCCACCGCTGCGTGCGCGTTCCCGACTACCAGCTTCAACGGTGCCTGCATACTGCCCGGCGACGATTGCCACCGTCCAGGGCACCATGTACGGCATCGGCACCCGGGTCGTGTTGAAGGGGGTCACGGTCACCACCGTCGGCCAAGGCACGCCCAGTACCGTCACGGTCGCGGCATGGGCCCTTCCGCCCTGCTCGCCGGGACACTTCTGCGGACAGACGCTGACCCTTCAGAGCCTGACCGTGACGTGGAGCGGCACGAGCCGCCCCGAGCTCCGGCGACGTGCTCGACCTGTTCGGTTCCACCATCACGGCCTCCATCACCCCAGTCGGCTACATCAAGACCGGCTTCTGCCCGATCGACTGGTGCTAACCACACTGTGTGGGGCCGGCCCGGGCGGGGTGCCCAGCCAGCGCAAGTGGTTGCGGTGCGACTGACGTCGGAGGCGTTCGACGCTGCCGCCCAAAGGAACACCGCCACCGGTGCCGAGAGCACCATGCTGCAGCCGCACCAAGGCTAAGCGGGCGCGGGCCTTCGGGGCCCGAATCTGGAGGCTCCATTGCCCGGCAATCACCGTCAGAACCGTTCCAGCCGGACAAGGGCGTACGCGAGGTAGACGAGCAGGGCAAGGCCGATCGCGGCAGCCACGAAGTCTTCGATCACGAACCGATCCTGGCTCTCCGGATGGGGCTGGCGGACGGCACTGACACGTTCCTGACCCATCTTGACGATTCCCTGACACCCGTCCGCTTGCGGCCCTGCGCACGAGGGACGAGACTCGTGCCATGAGCATCGAGGCTTGGTGGCCGCGCCTGAGCCGAAGCACTCAGCAGTGGCTCGAGGACAACAACGGCGACCTTGTTCCCGAAGACGTCGTCGCCGAGATCACCGACGCGGGCGGCGCAATCGCACCGGACGCGTGGTGGATCGGCGAGGTGCACGAGCAGGGAATCACCTTGTCGGACGACGCCGTCGACTGGGTCGAAGCGATCGCCAACGCCGAGACGCCCGAGCCTCCTCCAAGCCCGCTAGCGGTGCTGCCGTTGTAGCGGGTCGCCCGGGGGCATGCGCCGAATCAGTGGGATCTACGCTGCTGCTGTGACGATACGGGCCTACTACGAGGGCGGATTCGATGAGGACGGTCGCCTGACTGAAGGTTCGGTGGAGTGGGTGCGGAGCAAGGAGCTGGTTGGCCGGGTACTTCCCCAACCGCCTGCGCGGGTGGCTGACGTTGCTGGCGGAACCGGCGTCTACGCGGTGTGGCTGGCCGAGCTGGGACACGAGGTCAGTCTGCTTGACCTGGTGCCGTCGCACGTTGCACGGGCGCGGGAGAGGGCCGGCGCGGCAGGGGTGGTCGTGGACTGCGTGGAGGGTGACGCCCGTGCCCTGCCGTGGCCTGACGACACATTTGATGTGGTGATGGTGATGGGCGCGCTGTACCACCTGCCGGATCAGGCCGATCGGTTGGCGTGTTTGCGGGAAGCGCTTCGGGTGTTGCGGCCGGCAGGCGCGCTGGTGGCGTCGTACATCTGTCGGTGGGCCTCGTTGTTCGACGGCTACCGAAGCGGCTACGTGGCGGATGACCGGTTCGTGGCGATCCTGGGTGAGGACTTGTCGAGCGGTCGGCATGACAACCCGTCCGGTCATCCCATGTGGTTCACGCGATCATATTTCCACACGCCGGCGGAGATTCCCGAAGAGCTGGCAGCAGTTGGTTTCCAGGACATCCAGGTGTTACCCGTCGAGGGTTTCACGTCCGCGACTGGCGTGCCGCAGGAGCTTCGAAGCGACGCTGGGATGGCGATGGTTTTGGGTCACCTGCGAGCCCTCGAAACCGAGCCCGCCCTGATCGGCGTCTCCTCGCACCTCATATCGCTGTCCCGAAAAGCCGTTTCGCCTGGCATCTGAAACGCGCACATCTGCCGCCTGCAGCGTGTCCCGGCTTTGCGATGCCGCGATCACAGCGATCACTGGCACAGCTGAGCCGAAGCCAGCCGGGATACAACGTCGCTCCTGCCGCGGTGTGGGGGTAGCCCTCAGGCCGGAGCACCCGAGCACGACCGGCCTCCATTGCCGCTCGTCGGTCTTGCCTAGCGCTCATGCATTTTCGCCGCTTGGCTTCGCGCGCAGGCAACAAGCGCAGTGAGATCCAGCCCATAGGTGGGGCCTTCACCCGTGCCGTACGCTTCGAGCCGGCCCGCAGCCCGCTCGACCAGCCGGAAAGCACCGACGCGGTTGCCGCGAGCGGCGTGCGTCAAGCCGACACAAAGCTGCGCGAGTCCCTGCCACAGGTCACGCTCCCCAGCTGGACCGGCCTTCCAGCGCGCCTCCAGTACCTCATGCGCAGCGAAGGGCCGGCCGTCCACCACGAGCTGTCGCGCAACCTGCAGCGACTTCAAGGGCGGCAAGGGCTCCTCAGGCACCGGCTCGACGCCCACAGCCCCATAGGGCAACGGGCGACCCAGCGCATCCCTCGGCCGGGCTTGTCGCGGGCGACCCGCGGGATCACGGTCACGGGACACAGCCGGCTCCCTCCCTGAGACTGGCCAACGTGAAGTCCAGTACTCCTACATCGTACGAGCCGCATGCGGCGCCGCTCCACGCTCCGCGAACCGAACTGACGGCTGCCCTCTTGCCGTACCGGACACCGTTCGACAAACACCCGACTCTGCCGCAGACGTTGCGTCGTTCAGGTTGTTTGCGAGTGGCTCCGTTGAGGATGGCTTGTGCCTGGTCTTTAACCTGCTACGGATGACGAGCGACCAGTGGGATGCGGCTGCTGCCGGCTTCGATGACGCGCCGGATCACGGGCTTCGAGATCCGGCAGTGAGGGCGGCCTGGCGGGATCTGCTGGTCGGTGTGCTTCCGGTGGCCCCGGTGAGGGTTGCCGATCTGGGCTGCGGCACGGGGACGCTTGCCGAGTTGCTGGTCGATTCCGGTCATGTCGTTGATGGTGTGGATTTTTCCCCGGCGATGCTCAAGATTGCGCGCGCCAAGGTTCCCGACGGACGGTTCATCCTGGGTGATGCTGCTGACCCTCCACTGGGCAAGGCGGCCTACGACGTCGTCTTGTGCCGGCACCTGTTATGGGCCTTGTCCGACCCAGCGGGAAGCTTCGCAAGCTGGCTGGGACTGCTGCGACCCGGCGGGATAGTCATACTGATCGAGGGCAGCTGGTCAACGGGGGTCGGGCTTACCGCGGGACAGACTAAGAGGCTCGTCGCCCATGCGGGACGCCAAGTCGAGATCCGCCCACTCACGGACAACGTCTACTGGGGCAAGCCCATTTCCGACGAGCGATACCTCCTGATCAGTCGACCCGATGCTCAACCGATCGATCCACAAGCCCCCCGCTGCCCTCCTTGACTGTCGCGCCGGCGATAGCGCTCCTTCGCCAGCATGATGTCGACATGACAGCGAACTTCGACGAGGAGGCCCCGACTCGTCCTGACATACTGCCCTCAGGTTGGGCGATCAGATATCCCTTCTTGTGCCTGTCGCTTGAGCCGCTCCATTGTCGCGATGTTGCGGTCGACATGTTCCTCCACGGTTGTGTAGAGGCTCAGCGCTTTGGTCCGACGCACCGCGATCCTTGCCTTCCGCCTCGTCGTCACGCCGTCTCGGGCCCGTACTCCCCGAGTGACGTGCCCGGCCTTGGAGCCTTCAAGGCGAGTGGCCCATTCGGCGTACATGGCCTCACGTTTGATTTGCTTTAGGTCCTGCTGGTACTCGGTGATCCGGTGGATCGCGTCGTCGTACCGCTTCTGCGTGATCAGCGGCTGTATCTCGATACCGGCCCACTCAGTTCGGACCGTCACCCTCGCCATGAGGCTCTTCGCGTGTGGAAGCGCGAGAGCAGTTGTTTCCACTTGTTCTCTATTTCGGGTGGTTGACCTTGTTTCGACGGCCCCGTCAGGTCGCCCGGGCCCAGTGCCCATGTCACCGCTCGGCTGCAGACCAGCGCGGTGCCGGCGCGCGCCTGCATCGCCTTGCTGCCCGCCATCGGGCCCGGGCCGGACCAATTCAGCTGTTGCGTGGTGCACCGACATCACCATGAATCCCCCTCCTAGATAACCAATCAACGCAGAAAGTAGCTACTGAGTTGGTCGGACGTCCGACTTTACAAGGATAGCACCGCTGAGCCTGCGGACCACGTCTGGAAAGTCGGGCAGGCAACGGAAGGGGGGTGATGTACGTCGCAGCATCGCCGCGCGGCGAGCAGCTACCGCCGCCCGCAAGGTCCTACCCGAGAGCTGCCGTCACTCGCCATGGTCGACGCAACCGGCGACACCAGCAAGCAACTCGAGACGTCCGGAAATGCTCCAGTCAGCTGGACGGGTTGTGCGCTCGATTTCGCGCCACGACATGTTCATGTGGCGGCGCGTGCCCGCTGCTCCGCGTTCAACGTCAACGTGGCCGGGCTCGCAAGTGGCTCGCGGCCGAGGGCTACAGAACCACCGCCTGAGTAGCGACGCCAGGCCAGCTCGCCGGCTCACTCATAGCCTCAGTGGCCTCTCAGGCTTCGTGGAGCCGCTTCAGAGGCTCCGGAGACGACAGCGGCTCTGACTATTTACCCTAGTCAGAGCCACATTCTTGA
>CAVOPC010000008.1:0-100011 GCA_963697765.1 uncultured Actinomycetota bacterium | reverse complement strand
CCGCGCACGTCGGAACAGCTCGAGCAGCTGCTGGAGACGGATCAGCTGACCCTCCCCGAAGAGATCACCAGCGCCCTCGACGACGTCAGCGGTGGCCCGAACGCCGCCCGCTGAACGGTAATAAGGCGGCCTGTACGAAAGGGGCGCACCTCTCGCGCGGCGTGTCGCACTGGGACAAAAGTCGACTCCGTCCCCCTTTCGTCCCACCGACCCTCGTGGGACAGAAGCGGGACGGAGTTGACTTTCGTCCCAGCGGCCACCGTGGGACAAAGGGGACGGAGTTGACTCTCCCGGGTTCGGCCGCGCTTGGCGCGCACCGTTGGACCACATCAGGTGGCGCTGACCACTCCGGTGACCAGCAGGGCCGCGATGATCAGGCCCAGCGCCACCCGGTAGACGATGAAGATGGTGAAGTTGTGCTTCGACACGTAGCGCAGCAGCCAGGCGATCGAGGCGTAGGCGACGACGCCCGAGACCACCGTGCCGATGGCGGTCGAGGCCCAGCCCACTCCGTCCGCGATGTGCTTGGCCTCCTTGACCGCCTGATAGAGCCCGGAGGCGATCAGTGTCGGAATGCCGAGGAAGAAGCTCATCCGGGTTGCGGCGACCCGGTCCAGACCGAGCAGCAGGCCGCCGGCCATGGTGGCGCCCGAGCGGGACACCCCGGGCACCAGCGCGAGCGACTGCAGGGTGCCCAGAATCAGGCCGTCGCGCACGGTGATGGTTTCCTCACCCCGGTTCTGCTTGCCGAACCGGTCACCGAGCCACATCACGAACGACCACCCGATCAGACCGACCACCACGGCCCACAGGCTGCGCAGGGGGCCGGTGATGAGTGGTTCGGCGAGCAGGGCGATTGTCGCCGTCGGAATGAAGCCGGCGATGATCGCCCAGCCCATCCGGTAGTCGGATCCCCGCTCGGCGGCATTGCGCAGGCCCTTGAACCACGCCGTGGCGAACCGGACGATGTCGCCCCAGAAGTAGATGATCGACGCGACCATCGCACCCACCTGGATGATCGCGGTGTACGCGGTCACGCTGGGGTCGTCGATCGGCAGGCCCATCATCTTCTCGACCACCGTCAGGTGCCCCGTCGACGAGATGGGCAGGAACTCGGTGATGCCTTCGACGATGCCGAGCACGATCGATTGCCACCAGCTGATCATGGGATTCCTTCCAGGCGAGTTGCCGCGGGACAGCTTAACTGCCGAGCGCGGACGTTCCCCCCGGCCGACGCGCGGAGTGTCCACGGGCCGGGTGGCACGGTTGCGAACGGCCGGGTCGAGTGTCGGCGGGCCGCTATAGGGTGGCTCCGGATTGAGGGTCGCGTCAACGAGGAGGATCCGTGAAAGCCTGGCCGGCGCCCGTGGTGCCCACCCTGCCCGGTTCCGGCGGTGAATTGCTGGTGCACGACACGGCTCTGGACGAGTGGGTGCCGGTTCGTCCCGACAACGGCGAGGCCCGGCTCTACGTCTGCGGCATCACCCCGTACGACGCCACCCACCTCGGTCATGCCAACACCTATCTGGCCTTCGACCTGCTGCAACGGGTGCTGCTCGACTGCGGCCACCGCATCACCTTCACCCAGAACATCACCGACGTGGACGACCCGCTGCTGGAGCGGGCGCGCGCCACCGGGGTCTCCTGGCAGGACCTCGCCGCCGACCAGATCGACCTGTTCCGCGACGACATGACCGCATTGCGGGTGATCCCCCCGCAGCATTACATCGGCGCGGTGGAGTCGATCCCGTCCGTCGTCGAACTGATCGAATCGCTCAAGCTGACCGGCGCCGTCTACCAGGTGGACGACCCCGAGTACCCGGACTGGTACTTCGAGGTCCACCGCGCTCCAGGCTTCGGACGGCTCTCCAGGCTCGCGCCGGACGAAGCCGTCGCCACGTTCGCCGAGCGCGGCGGCGACCCGGATCGTCCGGGCAAGAAGGATCCGCTGGATTGCCTGGTCTGGCGTCTGGAACGACCCGGCGAGCCTGCCTGGGACAGCAGGCTCGGACGCGGCCGTCCGGGCTGGCACATCGAGTGCACGGCGATCGCCCTGCAATATCTGGGGGCCGATTTCGACGTGCAGGGGGGCGGTTCGGATCTGGTCTTCCCGCATCACGAGATGTGTGCGGCCGAGGGTGCGGTGGCGACCCGGCAGCCCTTCGCCAAGGCCTACGTGCACGCGGGCATGGTCGGCCTGCACGGCGAGAAGATGAGCAAGTCCAAGGGCAATCTGGTGCTGGTCAGCCGGCTGCGCCGCTCCGGTGCCGACCCGATGGCGATCCGGTTGGCGCTGCTCAACCGGCACTACCGTGCCGATTGGAACTGGACGGCCGACGACCTGCGCGAGGCCCAGCACCGGCTGGCCACCTGGCGCGCGGCGGTGAACCGTGCCGGGGCGCCGGCCGAACCGGTGCTGGCCGCCGTCCGCGCCGCGCTGCGCGGCGATCTGAATGCTCCGGAGGCGCTGGCCGCGATCGACGAGTGGGCCGGTGCGGCCGGCCGCGATCCCGATGCGGGTGCGCTGGTCGCCCAGACCGTGGACGCTCTGCTCGGCGTCAGCCTGCCGCAGAGCAACCCGCCAGCCGTCGCGCCAGCGGAGCCCCTGCCGCGTTGAGCCCAGCACCGTTGAGCTCAGCCGCGTTGAGCTCAGCCGCGTCGAGCCGAGCCGCGTTGAGCCCGCCGACGGCTCCGTCCCCGCGGCACTAGACTCCGTGGCCGTGAGCAAGACCTTCGAAGACCTCTTCGCCGAACTCAGCACCAAGGCTCAGCAGCGGCCCGAGGGTTCAGGCACTGTCCGTGAACTGGACGCCGGCGTCCACTCGATCGGCAAGAAGATCGTCGAGGAGGCGGCCGAGGTGTGGATGGCCGCCGAGTTCCAGTCGCGCGAGGATGCCGCGATGGAGATCAGCCAGTTGCTCTACCACACCCAGGTGATGATGCTCGCGCTCGGACTGGACCTCGACGAGGTCTACGCGCACCTGTGAGTAGAGTCGTGGGGGTGTCCGAACGCCCCCTGCTGAAGATCGCCGTGCCCAACAAGGGTTCCCTGTCGGAGGCGTCCACCGAGATGCTCCGGGAGGCGGGCTATCGGCAGCGACACGACACCAAGGACCTGGTGCTGCTCGACGAGGCGAACGGCGTCGAGTTCTATTACCTTCGGCCGCGCGACATCGCGGTGTACGTCGGCGAGGGCACGCTCGACCTGGGCATCACCGGACGCGACATGTTGATCGACTCGGCCGCGCAGGCCGTCGAGGTGCTGCCGCTGGCCTTCGGGGGCACCCGGTTCCGGTTCGCGGCACCCGGTGGCGGCGACTGGACGGTGGCCGACCTGGACGGCAAGCGGATCGCTACGTCCTACTCGGGGCTGGTCGGTGACTGGCTGGCGAAGCAGGGCATCAACGCCCGGCTGATCAGGCTGGAGGGTGCGGTCGAGTCGTCGGTGCGGCTGGGGGTCGCGGACGCGGTGGCCGACGTGGTCGAGACCGGCAGCACCCTGAAGCGGGCGGGACTGGAGCTGTTCGGCGACCCGATCATGACCTCCGAGGCGATCCTGATCCAACGGGCGCACGTGCCCGCACCCGACGGCATGGACCGGTTGGTCCGCCGCCTGACCGGCGTGCTGACCGCCCGCAGCTACTACATGGTCGACTACAACGTGCCGCAGGCGAAGCTGGCGGCAGCCTGCGAGGTGACCCCCGGCCTGGACGCCCCGACCGTGTCCCCGCTGGCCAAGAACGGCTGGGTCGCGGTTCGGGCGATGATCCCGCGGCAGGACGCACCGGTGATCATGGACCGGCTATGGGACGTGGGGGCGGACGCGATCCTGGTGACCGACATCGTCGCCTGCCGACTGTGACCGGGCCCGACCAGCAACGTGGGATGGCTTCGGCGGGCGTGACGTTCCGCCCCAGGGCGTCCCTGCGGATGGGTGTGTCGCTGTCGGCCTCGCTGGTCGCCGCGGCGATACTCGGCTGGGTGATGACGCCGGCGACGGTGCAGCGGCAGTTCACCACGGTGCAACTGCTGACCCTGATCTTCTTTCTGATCATCATGGTCGGCATGGCATTGGGCATCGGGTTGAGCTACGTCCGGGCGGATCAAACCGGCCTCCGCATCCGCAACGGCATCAAGACCCACGAGGTGCCGTGGGGAGAGGTCAAGGCGTTCCGCTACCGCGACGGTGATCCGTGGCCGTTCGTGCTGGTGCGCACCGAGGTGGAGCAACGTCCGATGCTGGGCATCCAGCGTTCCGACCGAACCTACGCGGAGCGGTCCGTGGCCGAACTGCGCGAGCGCCTCGCCGCGGCCTACGGCGAAACTCCCGACCAGTAGCGCCGGTCCGCTGGGAAATCCCCGGTGGTCAGCCCGCGCTCGGCGGAATGTTCTGCGGCGGCTGGCGGTAGGTCGGGCCCGTGGTGGTACCCATCGACGAACTTGACCCCGCCGGCGGAACCGGCCGGGACCCGAGCTCGGTGGTCGGCTTGTCCTTGCGGACGCGCGGCCTGCTGGGCACCAGTCGCGACACCAGCAGCAGCACGAGTCCCAGGCCCAGCATGCTCAACCCGATCAGCACCGGAATCGTGAAGACCAGCGACTGCCACCACAGGGCCAGGGTGTTCCAACCGTCGACGGCGGCCTGCGACAGGCCCACCAGCCAGATGCCGAGGGGCAGCAGGGCGAGGCCCAGCCAGGCAAGCACCGCCTTCCACGGCGAGCGCGTCCAGATCACCGCCACCAGCAGCAGGCCGAGCACCGTCCAGCCGATCACGACGATCAGCACCCACGTGGAGAGGTCCATGGGGTCAGCGTGCCAGCAATGCCCGGACCCTGCCAGCACCACGCGGGGGTGGTGCGGGTGTGGTTGGCTGGGGGAGTGCGGACCCTCGGACAACCCAACGCGGCCTGGGCCGGCGATCGTGGCGAACCGGACGGGGCCGTGCGGGCCGCGCTGGCCGCCTCGGCCGGGTCCGCCGAGCGCGACGACTACCTCCGCGCCGTGGCCGCCCTGTGCGGCGCCCGGCTGCTGATGCCGGTCGTCGCGGGCGGCGAGGAAGCATCCGAGGGGCCCGATGCGGATCGGCACGCCGAACTGGCCGCGGTGGTGATGACTTCGGCGTCGGGACGGCCCGGCGCGCTCGCCTTCACCGGCGCGGACTCCCTGCAGAGCTTCGATCGGCACGCCCGTCCGGTGCCGTGCACCCTGGATGTGGTCGCCGCCACCGCTGCCGAGCTGGGCGCATCCGCCATCGTGATCGACGTGGCCGGCCCCGCGATGCTGGTGATCGATGAGTCCCTGATCGGGTCACTGGCGGCCGGCAACCGGCTGGTCGCCCTGGACGAGGGTTGGGGCTGGATGTCGCTCGTCGAATAACCTGCGTCCCGCCGATTTCGGCTCCCGGCGGCCGACAAGCTAGAATCGTTGCCGTCGACCGGCCGTGACGGCTGGTCCGCTCAAGTGGAGTCCCGCTCCCACCCGTTCCGACCCCTGGCCGGCGGGTCGCGATCAAGGCCGAGGTGCGTCACCTCGTCCTGATCATCCGTGGGCCTCCGCATCGGCGGGGGCCTTTTCAGTTTGGTCGACGACATCCGCTGCAAACAACACTGGAGGAAACATCAGCGAACCACGGATCAACGAGCGCATCCACGCCAACGAGGTGCGCTTGGTCGGGCCTGCCGGCGAACAGGTCGGCATCGTCCGGCTCGAGGACGCCCTGCGGCTCGCCCGCGAGTCCGATCTCGATCTGGTGGAGGTGGCCCCGATGGCCCGCCCGCCGGTTGCCAAGCTCATGGACTACGGCAAGTTCAAGTACGAGGCCGCCCAGAAGGCCCGTGAGACCCGGCGCAACCAGACCAACACCGTGATCAAGGAAATGAAGCTGCGCCCCAAGATCGACAGCCACGACTACGAGACCAAGAAGGGTCACGTCGTGCGCTTCCTGAAGGCCGGCGACAAGGTGAAGATCACCATCATGTTCCGCGGCCGCGAGCAGAGCCGTCCGGAACTCGGCTTCAACCTGCTGAAGAAGCTTGCGGAAGACGTGGCCGATGACGGCTTTGTCGAATCCGCGCCCAAGCAGGACGGCCGCAACATGCTCATGGTTCTGTCACCCACGCGCAAGAAGTCCGAAGCGCGGGTGGAGTCCGAGGCGCAGAAGAACGTCCGGATGGCCGAACGCGTCGCGGCGGCCGAGGCCGAGCGCAGCGCTGAGGCCGAACATCGCGCCTCACACCAGGCCGGGACGTCCCCGGTGAAGAAGCGCCGGGGTCCGGCCGACAACATGGACCCCGACATCGACCTGTGAGACCCACGAAGAGAAAGTGAGCGGCAGCATGCCGAAGATGAAGACGCACTCGGGCGCCAAGAAGCGGTTCCGGATCACCGGAACCGGCAAGGTGATGCACCGCCAGGCGGGCAAGATGCACCTGAACGAGCACAAGTCGAGCACCCGCACCCGCCGCCTCGACGGCGACAAGATCGTCGCCAAGGGCGACGCCAAGAAGGCCCGCAAGCTGCTCGGCTCGTACAAGACCCGCTGACCAAGATCCAACCTGCGCATCCGCGCACGATCGGCGTTCCGCCGCATCGAGATTCACAAGGAGTGACACCACCATGGCACGCGTCAAGCGTTCGGTGAATGCCCAGAAGAAGCGCCGCGAAGTCCTCGACCAGGCTTCGGGCTACCGGGGGCAGCGGTCCCGTCTGTACCGCAAGGCCAAGGAGCAACTGCTCCACAGCGCCACCTACAACTACGCCCACCGCAAGGACCGCAAGGGCGATTTCCGCTCGCTGTGGATCCAGCGGATCAATGCCGCCTCGCGTGAGGAGGGCATGACCTACAACCGATTTATCAGCGGCCTGAAGGCCGCCGGTATCGAGGTCGACCGCAAGATGCTCGCCGAGCTCGCGGTCAACGACGCACCTGCGTTCGGCAAGCTCGTCGAGTTGGCGAAGGCCAACGCGGGCGCCAACGCCTGATCACCAGCCCTCTCAGGCCAGCGCGATATCGCGGGATTCCCGCGATGTCGCGCTGAGCCGTCCCCACAGAAAGCCGTCCGACCATGTCTTCGGAACGTCTCGAGCTGCCCGAGCCCTCACAGGCGGTTCTGCGCGCCGCCCGGGCGTTACTGCGTCCCAAGGAGCGCAGGGCGTCCGGCACGTTCCTGGCCGAAGGCCCGCAGGCGGTGCGCGAGGCGTTGAAGGTGCCCGGTGTGGTGCAGTCGGTGTTCTTCCGCTGGGCGGCGGTGCATGACCACGTCGACCTGCTGGAGGCGGCCCGAGCCGCGAACGTGCCGCATTATGCGGTGAGCGAGCAGAACATCGCCACCATCACCGACACGGTCACGCCCCAGGGGGTGGTGGCGGTGTGCCGGGCCATCGACGTGCCGCTGGCCGAAGCGATCCCGGACGGTGCGGGCCTGGTCGTCATCTGCGCGCAGATCCGCGACCCGGGCAACGCCGGCACGGTGATCCGCTGCGCCGACGCGTTCGGGGCGGACGCGGTGATCCTCTCCGCGGACTCGGTCGAGGTCTACAACCCGAAGACCGTCCGGGCCAGCGTGGGAAGTATCTTCCACCTGCCGGTGGTCATCGGAGTCGACCTGGCTGGGGCGATCGACGCCTGTCGGGCCGCCGGCCTGCAGGTGTTCGCCACCGACGGTGAAGCCGCCACCGAACTCACCGACCTGGCCGACGAACTGCACCGGCCGACCGCCTGGGTGATGGGTAACGAATCGTGGGGACTGCCCACCGAACAGCTACAACTGGCCGACAGATCGGTCGCGGTGCCGATCTACGGGGCAGCCGAGAGCCTGAACCTGGCCACCGCGGCGGCCGTCTGCCTGTACGCCAGCGCCAGCGCCCAGCACCTCAACCAGTCGGCCGACTAGCACAATGCAGCCCGGCCTCGCCGCCGGACAATGAGACAACGGAGGACGAGCAATGCCTGAGCACTCCAACCCGGCGCCGGTCGACGCGCTGCGGCCCGAAGCCATCGAAGCTTCGGTCGCGCAGGCGTTGGCCGCCTTCGCCTGCGCCGAGACGGTGGCTGCGCTGAAGGACGCCCGGCTCGCCCACACCGGCGACAAGTCGCTGCTCGCGCTGGCCAACCGGGCGATCGGGAGCATTCCCCAGCAGGACCGAAAGGAGGTCGGACGCCTGCTCGGCGCCGCCCGCGGCCGGGTGCAGCAGGCACTGGCCGAACGCACCGCCGCGGTGGAGACCGCCGAACTCACCCGGTCGCTGGCCGAGGAGGCGGTGGACGTCACACTGCCCGTCCAGCTCACCCCGGAGGGGGCGATCCATCCGGTCACCGCACTGATCGACCGGATGTGCGACATCTTCGTCGCGATGGGCTGGTCGGTTGCCGAGGGCCCCGAACTCGAGCACGAGTGGTTCAACTTCGATGCGCTCAACATCGGTCCGGATCATCCCAGCCGTGGCGAATCCGACACCCTTTTCATTGAGCCGGCCTCGTCGCACCTGCTGATGCGCACGCACACCTCGCCGGTGCAGATCCGGTCGCTGCTGGAGCGTCCGCTGCCGGTGTACGTGGTCTGCCCGGGCAAGGTGTATCGCGCCGACGAGTACGACGCCACCCACCTTCCGGTGTTCCACCAGATCGAGGGGCTGGTCGTCGACAGGGGAATTTCGATGGCGCACCTGCGGGGCGCGCTGGACCAGTTCGCCCAGCTGATGTTCGGCGCCGGCATCCGCACCCGGATGCGTCCGCACTACTTTCCCTTCACCGAGCCCAGCGCCGAGGTCGATCTGGAGTGCTTCGTCTGCCGTGGCGCGTCGGTCGGCAACCCCGACCGGCCGTGCCGTACCTGCAAGTCGGAGGGCTGGATCGAGTGGGGTGGCTGCGGCGTGGTCAACCCGCGGGTGCTGGCCGCATGCGGCGTGGACACCGAGGTGTACACCGGCTTCGCGTTCGGCATGGGCATCGACCGCACCTTGCAGACCCGCAACAGTGCCAACAACATGCGCGACTTCGTCGAGGGCGACGTCCGCTTCAGCCGCACCTTGAAGGGGGTTGCTCGATGAGGGCGCCGATGAGCTGGCTGCGTGACTGGGTCGCGCTGCCCGCCGAGTTGACCGGACGGCAACTGGCCGAGGTTTTCACCCGGGCCGGGCTCGAGGTCGAGAAGGTCGACTCAGTCGGCGCGGGTGTCGGCCCGCTGGTGGTGGCGCGGGTGGTCGACTTCGTCGATGAGCCCCAGAAGAACGGCAAGGTGATCCGCTGGTGTCATCTGGACGTCGGCACCCACCTGGCTCCGGACCTGCCCCCGGCGCCGATCGCCGGCCGTCCGGTTGCCGACGGCGTGCGGGGAGTCATCTGCGGGGCGCACAACTTCGCGGTCGGCGACTTGGTGGTGGCCGGCCTGCCGGGCACCGTGCTCGCGGGTGGATTCACGTTGACAGCGCGCAAGACCTACGGTCACCTGTCCGACGGAATGATCTGCGCCGAGGACGAACTCGGCATCGGCTCCGATCACTCGGGCATCATCGTGCTGCCCGCCTCGTCGGGACTGGTGCCGGGCGACGACCCGTCCGGGTACCTCGGGTTGGGCGACGAGGTGCTGCACATCGACGTATCGCCCGACATGGCGTACTGCATGTCGATCCGGGGGCTGGCCCGCGAGGCCGCGCAGTCATTGAAGGTGCCGTTCACCGATGTGGTGACGGCGACGACGCCCGCGGCGACTGCGGCGGGGTACCCGGTGGTGCTGGACGATCCGGCGTGCCGGCTCTTCGTCGCCCTCACCGTGACGGGGGTGGACGAGACGGCGCCGACCCCGCGATGGATGCAGCGTCGACTGGCCTTGGGCGGCATGCGCCCGATCTCGCTGCCCGTGGACATCACCAACTATGTGATGCTCGAGGTCGGCCAGCCGCTGCACGCCTACGACGCGGCCAAGCTGGCCGGGCCGATCAAGGTGCGGTTCGCCGAGCCTGGGGAGCGCATCGTCACCCTGGACGACGTCGCGCGCAGCCTCGACGTGGGTGACCTGCTGATCACCGACGACTCCGGACCGATCGGCATCGCCGGCGTGATGGGCGGCGCGTCGACGGAGGTGGACGCCGCGACCCGGAGCATCGTGGTCGAGGCGGCCAACTTCGACCCGGCCACGATCTCGCGGGCGATGCGCCGGCACGGGCTGCCGTCCGAGGCGTCGAAGCGGTTCGAGCGCGGAGTCGACCCGGACGCCGCGTACGCGGCGGCGCACCTGGCGGCCAGGTACCTGGTGGAGTTGGGCGGGGGCACGCTGTCGTCCGACGAAACGGTGGCGGGCGCGGTGCCCACGATGCCGGTGCAGACGCTCGACTTGGCATTGCCGTCCCGGATCCTGGGAGTCGAGGTGCCCGCGGACCGGATTCGCGCCATCTTCGCCGCGAGCGGTGTCGCCGTCGAGGACGCGGGTGAGGACGCCGTGAGGCTGACCCCGCCGACGTGGCGGGCAGACCTGCGGGATCCGTACGACTATGTCGAAGAGGTCGCGCGGCTGATCGGCCTGGACCAGATCCCGTCCGTCGTGCCGACACCTCCGACGGGGGCAGGCCTGACGGTGGCGCAACGGGCCCGGCGGGCAGTCACTGGCGCGCTTGTCGGTGCCGGGTTCGTCGAGGTGCTCGTGCTGCCGTTCATCGCGGCCGACGACCTCGATCAGCTGGGCGTGCCCGAAGGCAACCCGCGCCGGGCCCTCGTCCGGTTGAGCAATCCGCTGTCGGAGACGACCCCCTACCTGCGCAGCACGTTGCTGCCCGGGCTGTTCGGAGCTGTGCGGCGCAACACCTCACGCGGCAACGACGATCTGGCGCTCTTCGAGACCGGCTCAGTGTTCCGGGCCGGTTCGGGGGACTTCGCTGCGGTCCCGTCGGTGGAGCACCGTCCGTCCGAGGCCGAACTGGCCGCCATCGAGGCGTCGCTGCCGAAGCAGCCGCGTCACCTGGCGGCGGTGCTCACCGGTGCCTGGCGTCCGGGTGACTGGAGCGGTGCCGCCGAGCCGGCCGGCTGGCAGCAGGCGTTCGCCGCGGTGGACGTGGCCGCCCGCTCGGTCGGGGTCGCTGTGCAGCGGGTGGCCGACGACTACGCACCGTTCCATCCGGGTCGTTGCGCGAAACTTCTCGTGCGCGATGCGGACGGGGCTGAGCTGCTGCTGGGCCATGCCGGCGAGGTGCACCCCAGTGTGCTGAAGGCGTTCGGGCTGCCCGCCCGTACCGCGGCACTGGAGATCAGCCTGGATGTGCTGCTGGCGGTGGCCCCAAGCGGTGGCGTGATCGAGCCGGTGTCGCCGTACCCGGTGGCGAAGGAGGACCTCGCTCTGGTGGTTGCCGAGACGGTCACCGCCGGTGAGTTGCAGGACGCCCTGGTGGCCGGTGCCGGTGAGCTGCTGGAGTCCGTCCGGTTGTTCGACATCTACCGCGGCTCGCAGGTGCCGTCCGGAATGAAGTCGCTGGCCTACGCAATGCGTTTCCGCGCCGCCGACCACACGCTGAAGGACGTCGAGATCGCCGCCGCCCGCGACACGGCCCTCGCCGAGGCCTCCCGTCGATTCGGAGCCGTCCTCCGCGCCTGATCCGAGCGGTTGGGACAAAAGGGGGACGGAGTCGACTTTCGTCCCAGATGCCTCAGGTCGCCTTGGTGGGACGGAAGGGGGACGGAGTTGACTTTCGTCCCAGGAGGCCTCGGGGTGCACCGGTGGGACGGAAGTGGGACGGAGTTGACTTTCGTCCCAGATGGCGTTCGAACAGGGCATGGACGACGTCCGACGGCCTGGTGGGTGTTTCAGTTGGTGTTAGGCGCGAACCGGGTGCTTCATCCAGCCAGTTGGAGTCGGTGCGCCGTAGATTTCGTGAGGCCGGTGACCGCGGCGATGACGGCGAATGGCACCTGTCGAATGCGCAGCTCGCAGACCACGCGCCTCTGGTCGAGTGGGTCGAGCTTCACAAACTCCTCAAAGGACCGAGCGCCGCAACTCACCTCCAGCAGGCGTGCCGCCTCTGCCGTGCTGAACTTCCTCGGCCGGCCTAGCGGCTTGGACTCCGATGCGGGGCGTTCGACAGGTGCAGCCAACTGCGCGCGTCCCAAAGATGGCAGGAGCCCATCGAGCTCCCGATCGTCGACGAGCCCCGTTGGCGTGAGCGGCGAACAACTGTTCCACCGGTAGTCGGCGGGTTCGGCTACGAGGTGGGCGGAGACCGGATTGTTCCAGATATAGCGGCAGACGTTGATGAAGTAGGCGTCATTCTCGACCGGAAGGCTTCGGAATCGATTCTGGAACACGTGCCCAACGCGTCCGTACTTGCGGTTGAACCAGACGGCATACGACACCCCAACACGCCGAACGGTGTCACCGAGGGGCTCGGTTCGAGCCTGCAGAAGCAGATGGACGTGGTTACTCATGAGGGAATACGCCAGCAGCGCGCATCCCGACTTTGCCTTGGCGCGGGCAAGGGCCAGCAGAAAACGAGGGGGGTCCTCAACGTCGATGAAGATGGCTTCTCGATTGATGCCTCGCAGCATCACGTGATAGATACCCGAATCGGCCATTTGGCGGGCCTGGCGTGGCATGGCTCATCCTCCCTGTGGGTGTCGGGCAGCCTAGGCGTCGCCGGGGGGACGCCCGCTAGCCGGGAAGAAAGTTGTGGATAACTCGGCCTTCAGCTTCAACCCTGTGGATGACAACTGACCAGCCTGATTGCGCCTGCACCCTGGGACGAAAGTCGACTCCGTCCCCTTTTTGTCCCACGGGTCGCACTGGGACGAAAGTCGACTCCGTCCCCCTTTTGTCCCACGGGTCGCACTGGGACGAAAGTCGACTCCGTCCCCCTTTTGTCCCACGGCGCTGCAGGGTAGGAAGAACACCATGGCGACCATCTTCTACACCGCGACCACCCTGGACGGTTTCATCGCTGACCCGGACGACTCGCTCGACTGGCTGTTCCGCCAGCAGCAGGACGACACCGGCGGCCCGTTCGACTACGACGTGTTCATCGCCGGCGTCTCCGCGTTGGCGATGGGCGCCACCACCTACCTGTGGGTGTGCGACAACCTGGCTGCGTCGGGCACGGCCTGGCCCTACCGGCAGCCCACCTGGGTGTTCACTCATCGTGACCTCGAACCGGTCGCCGGCGCCGACCTGCACTTCACCAGCGACCCGGTCGAGCAGGTGCACGCACAGATGGCCGCGGTCGGCGATGGCGACGTCTGGGTCGTCGGCGGCGGACGGCTGGCCACCGACTTCGCCGCCGCCGGACTGCTGGACGAGATCGTTGTCTCGATCGCGTCGGTGACCCTGGGCTCCGGACGTCCGCTGTTCCCCGGCCGGTTCGACCTCGAGTTGATCGACCACGGCCGCAACAAGGCCTTCCTGCTCGGCCGCTACAAGGTGCTCGGCGTCCTCACCGAGGACCGCTGATCGGCTTGGCCAGCATCACCGCGAGCGGGGGAGCGGGCTCACCGGTCAGTGCGTAGCCCGCCGCCCGGTACAGCCGCAGGTTGCGCGCGCTACCGGCGCCGGTGAACAGGCGCAGCGTGGTCGCCTCGGGTGGGGCCTGGCGCTCGACGCACTCCAGCAGCAGGCGGCCGAGGCCTTGGCCGGCCAGGTCGGCGGCGACCATCAGCCGTCCGATCTCCCACGTGGTGCCGTCGAGTTGCCCCCGCACCGACCCGATCAGGCGTCCGCCCCGGCGCAGCACCCACGTCTGCCATTGGCCCAGCCCGGCGCTCACCGCCGCCAGATCCTCATGCAGTGCGGGAATGTCGAGCGAGCCGTTGTCGATCGCCTCCTGCGTCCAGCACGCGCGCTGCAGCACCAGCAATTCCCCGGCATCCTCGGGCCGAGCTGGACGAAGCTCGTCCCCGACCGCGGTTCGCTCGCCGACCACTTCGGGTGGTGACAAGGGGAGCGCCCGGTCGGCGAGCTCGCCGATCACGACCACCGCCGGTGGCCGCACCCCGGCCCGCTCCGTCATCGCCGCGATGGTGCCCACTGTGCCCCGGGTCGTCCGCATGGTGGGCAACCACGCGTCCGCGATCACCGCCGCCGGGGTGGCGTCAGGCAAGCCCTGCGCCACCAGTTCGGCGCAGATCGGCGCCAGGTTGGCCACCCCCATCAACACCACGATCGTGTGGTTCGCCCTCGCCAGTGCCCCCCAGTCGGTGGTCGAGGCCTCATGCCGCGGGGGCACGTGACCGGACACCACGGTGAACGCCTGGACGACGCCGCGATGCGTGACCGGAATGCCCGCCAACGCCGGACCGGCGACCGCCGAGGTCACTCCCGGGATCACCTCGACCTCGATGCCCGCATCGGCGCAGGCGATCACCTCTTCGCCGCCGCGTCCGAACACGAACGGGTCGCCGCCCTTGAAGCGGACGACGTACCGTCCGGCTCGCGCGTGCTCGACGAGCAGCTCGTTGATGCGCTGCTGCGAGGTCGACCGGCCGCCGGGCAGCTTGCCGACGTCGATCAGTTCGGCGTCCGGACGACAGGACGCCAGACTCGATTGGGGCGCGAGGTGGTCGTAGAGCACCACGTCGGCGCGTGTCAGGGCTGCCAGGCCGGCGACGGTCACCAGCCCGGGATCCCCCGGGCCGCCGCCGACGAGTAGTACCCGTCCGGTCATTGCGGGATTCTCCGCTCGAAGGGAATCCCGGCGCGCGCCCGGATGACCGTGGGCGCGGTCTCGACACGCTCGACCAGCGGCAAACCGGTCATGCGCGGGCCGCCGCCGGTAGGGCTTCGACGATCCGGTTCAGGGCCGCGTCGTCGTGTGCCGCAGACAGGAACCACGCCTCGTAGCCGGACGGCGGCAGCGCCACTCCGGCGTCCAGCATCGAGTGGAAGAAGCGGGCGAATGCGGCGGAGTCCTGCCGCTGCGCAGCCGGATAGTTCTCGACCGGGCCGTCGAACTCGCCGAAGAACACGGTGAACAGTGATCCGGCCGCCTGCACCAGGTGCGGCACCCCGGCCTCGCTCAGCGCCGCACCGATCGCCTCCTGCACCGCTGCGGACGCGGCGTCCACCCGCTGGTAAATGGAGGCGTCCGCCAGCTGCAGCGTCGCGATCCCGGCCGCGGTCGCCAACGGGTTTCCCGACAGGGTTCCGGCCTGGTAGACCGGCCCGAGGGGCGCCAGCAGGTCCATCACTTCGGTCCGCCCGCCGATCGCCGCCAGCGGCATGCCGCCGCCGACCACCTTGCCGAACGTGAACAGGTCCGGGGCGTCCGCCGGCGGTTCGGCCTGGCCGGGATCGGCCGACCCCTCCAACCCCCACCAGCCGGACGGTCCCACCCGGAACCCGGTCAGCACCTCGTCGTAGATCAGCAGGGCTCCGTGTTCGGAGGTGATCCGCCGCAGGAACGCGTTGAATCCCGGACGGGGCGGCACCACCCCCATGTTGGCCGGCGCGGGCTCGGTGATCACCGCCGCGATCCGGCCGGGGTGGGCCTCGAACGCTTCGGTCAACGCCGCCGTATCGTTGAACGGCACCACGATCGTCTGCGCCGCCGTCGCTGCCGTGACCCCCGCCGATCCGGGCAGGCCCTGCGTCGCAACCCCCGACCCCGCCGCGGCCAGCAACCCGTCCGAATGCCCGTGGTAGCAGCCGGCGAACTTCACGATCAGGTCGCGTCCGGTGGCGCCCCGCGCCAGCCGGATCGCGGTCATGCAGGCCTCGGTTCCGGTCGAGACGAAGCGGACCTTCTCGGCCTCGGGCACCCGCGCCCGGACGGCTTCGGCCAAATCGACTTCGGCACGTGTCGGCGCCCCGAACGACAACCCCCGCGCGGCGGCCGCCTGCACGGCCGCCACCACCTCGGGGTGGGCGTGGCCGAGCAGGGCGGGTCCCCATGATCCGACCGCGTCCACGTACTCGCGGCCGTCGGTGTCGTAGAGGTAGGGTCCGCGCGCTCGCTCGATGAACACCGGTTCACCGCCGACCGAGCCGAACGCACGGACCGGCGAGCTCACCCCACCCGGAATCACGCCGCAGGCGCGTTGATAGAGACTCATCCGCGTTCCGCCAGTTCGATCGCGGCATAGGTCAGGACGACGTCGGCCCCGGCCCGCACGATGGAGGTGACCGCCTCGGCCAAGGCCCGGTCGCGGTCGATCCAGCCCCGCTCGGCCGCGGCGCAGACCATCGCGTACTCGCCCGACACGTGGTACGCCGCCACCGGTACCGACGAGCGGGCGGCCACATCGGCCACCACGTCAAGGTAGTAGCCGGCGGGCTTGACCATCAGCAGGTCGGCGCCTTCGGCCTCGTCCAGATCGGCCTCCCTGACCCCCTCACGGCGATTCGCCGGATCCTGCTGGTAGCTGCGCCGGTCGCCGATCAGCGCCGAGTTGACCGCCTCCCGGAACGGCCCGTAGAACGCGGACGCGTACTTGGCGGCGTAGGCCAGGATCGCCACGTCGTCGAAGCCGGCCGCGTCCAAGCCGAGTCGGATCGCGGCCACTTGGCCGTCCATCATTCCCGACGGCCCCACCACGTGCGCTCCCGCCACCGCCTGGCTGACCGCCAGTTCGACGTAGCGCTCCAGGGTGGCGTCGTTGTCCACCCGTCCGGACGCGTCCAGCACCCCGCAGTGGCCGTGGTCGGTGAACTCGTCCAGGCAGGTGTCGGCCATCACCACCAGATCGTCGCCGACGGCGTCGCGGACGGCGGTGAGCCCGCGGTTGAGAATGCCGTCCGGGGCCCAACCGGCGGAGCCCTCGGCGTCCTTGTCCTGCTCCAGCGGCACCCCGAACAGCATGATCCCCTTGAGCCCGGCGTCCACCGCCCGCTTCGCCTCCGCCGTCAGCGACCCGAGGGTGTGCTGCTGCACGCCCGGCAGTGAACTGATCGGACGGGGCTCGTCCAGGCCGTCCGCCACGAAGACCGGCAGCACCAACTGCGCGGGATGGACGCGGGTCTCGGCCACCAGCGCGCGCATCGCGGCGGTGGTACGCAACCGGCGCGGTCGGATGATCATGCACGGTCCTTTCGACGTTGGGTCAGTGCGGCCGTCAGGCCGGCGGCGGTGGGCTCGGCGGCCACGGCGACCACGTCGAACCCGGCCTCGCCGGCCGCGGTTGCGCTGGTGGACCCGAGGGCCACCACCGGAGGACCCGGCAGGCCGAGTAGTGCCGCCGCCGCCCGGGCGGCCGAGGGTGCGGTGACGACGAATGCGTCGTAGTCCTGCGGCCAGCCTGCCACGGCGGCAGCATCGACGTTGTCGGTCGCGACGGTGCGATACACCGGCACCGCGATGACCGGACGCCCCGCGGCCTGCAGCCCGGCGGCCAGTCCTGGTGCCGGATCCTCGGCGCCGGGCACCAGAACGGCACCGCCGGCACCCAGCGCCTCGGCCAGGGCGGCACCACCGCCCGCGGTCACCCGCAGGTCGACGCGCAGTCCGGCGCCCTCGACGGCCGCGGCGGTGGCCGGACCCACCGCGGCCACTCGTACCTCCGCCGGCAACAGGTCGGCCAGGTCGACTCCCGACTCTGCCAACACGGCCGGCGTGCGGGCCGAGGTGAACGCGACGGTGTCGAACCCGCCGGACGCGACTGCCGCCAGCAACGGCTCGACCTCGATCAGCTCGGTACGGGTCAGCCGCACCTGCGTGACGGAGGCACCTGCAGCGCTCAGCGGCGCGGCCATGCCGGACATTGGCATCAGCACCCGCAGGCCCCGCAGCGGGGCAACCTGGTCGGCAAGCTGCTCAGCCAGCCGCCCGGTATCGCCGACCGGACACGCACCCATCGCACGGCGGTCGACAGGACCGTTGACCAGGCGGACGTGTGCGCTGAGCCAACCGTTGGCGACCGTGGCCAGCGCGCCAAAGGGCGCCGAACATCCGGCCTCGACCAGACGCATCACGGACCGCTCCAGCTCGATCGCGGCGCGGGTGTCGGGGTGGTCGAGCTCAGCGAGCAGGGCGCGCACGGCCGTGTCATCGCTGCGGCACTCGATGGCCAGCGCGCCCTGGGCCGGCGCGGGCACCATCAGGTCGGGGTCGAGGTACTCGGAGATGGCGTCGCTGCGACCGATCCGGTTCAGTCCCGCAACGGCGAGCACCACCGCGTCCAGGTCGTTGCTGACCCGGGCCAGCCGGGTGTCGACGTTGCCGCGGATCTCGACCAGCTCCAGGTCTGGACGCGCGAGCGCCAACTGGGCGACCCGGCGGGGCGACCCGGTGCCCACCCGCGCGCCAAAAGGCAGCGCAGCGAGGGCCAACCCGTCGCGCGCGCAGAGCGCGTCCCGAGGGTCCTCCCGGGCCGGGATCGCGGCCATCGCGAGCCCATCCGCAGGTGTGGTGGGCAGGTCCTTGAGTGAATGGACGGCAATGTCGCACGCGCCGTTCAGCACCGCCTCCCGGACGGCCACCACGAACACTCCGGTGCCTCCGATGGTGGCCAGCGGGGCAGTGCTGGCGTCGCCGAAGGTCCTCACCCGCACCAGTTCGACGGTGGCGCCGAGGTCGCGCAGCGCGTCCGCGATCATGCCCGACTGCGCGAGCGCCAGTCGGGAACCGCGGGTCGCCAGCCTGATCTGCACCCATCCGATCTTGCCCTACCTCCGGGTGGGCCGCCGACCCGTCCCGGCCATTACACTGAACGCTCGCCCAACTCCCGTGCGCTCGCCGAACTGGCGCCAGCTTGGCGAGGGCACGGCAGTTGGGCGAGCTCTCACCGGAGCGGCGAACGCAACCGAGCTGCTGCTTTGTAGTACTTCTAACTAATACGAGTAGAGTGGTGCCATGCGCAAAGCTCGAGAGATTGAATGCTGGCTCACCGACATGGACGGTGTGCTGGTGCACGAGGAGCAGGCACTGCCCGGCGCGGCCGAACTGATCCAGCGCTGGGTGGACACCTCGAAACGCTTCCTGGTGCTTACCAACAACTCGCTGTTCACCCCGCGTGACCTGGCCGCGCGACTGAAGCGCTCCGGTCTTCGAATCCCGCAGGAGAACATCTGGACCTCTGCAATGGCGACCGGTGCCTTTCTGAAGAGCCAACCCGGTGACAAGACCGCATACGTGATCGGTGAGGCGGGCCTGACCTTCGCCCTGCACGATGCCGGGTTCGTAATGACCGACAGCAGCCCCGACTACGTCGTGCTTGGCGAGACGCGCACCTTCTCGTTCGAGGCGATCACCAAGGCGATCCGGTTCATCAGTGACGGCGCCCGGTTCATCGTCACGAACCCCGACACCACCGGCCCCTCCAAGGACGGCCTACTGCCCGCGGCCGGCTCGGTGGCCGCAATGATCACAGCTGCCACCAACCGCAAGCCGTACGTGGTCGGCAAGCCCAACCCGATGATGTTCCGCTCGGCGATGCGCCGCATCGACGCCCATTCGGAGACCACTGCGATGATCGGCGACCGCATGGACACCGACATCGTCGCCGGCATGGAGGCGGGACTGCACACCGTGCTGGCGCTGACCGGACTGACCACCAGGGCGGACGTGGAGAAGTACCCGTTCCGGCCGAACCAGATCGTCGAGGGCGTCCACGAGCTGATCGATCAGGTGTGACTTCCGCTGCGTCCGCCACCGATCGCTCGGCCAACTAGCGAGCGCTCGTCACGCTGGGCGCAGGATGGCGAGCGCGCGGTGGTTAGGCGAGCGTGGGAGCCGGACGGTGCATGTTGCCGCGGTTGAGCTTGGAATAATCATTCCCCCTACGGCATAGTAATGCCTATGACTTTTCGGATCGCCGTCGCGGGCTGCACCGGCTACGCCGGAGGAGAACTGCTCCGGCTGCTGCTGCAACACCCGAACGTCACGATCGGCAACCTGACCGCCAAGTCGAGCGCGGGTTCACGTCTCATCGAACACCATCCGCACCTGTTGCCGCTCGCCGACGTGCAGGTTCTGGACACGACCCCCGAGAATCTGGCGGGCCACGACGTGGTCTTCCTGGCCCTTCCGCACGGCACCTCCGCCGACGTGGCCGAGCAGCTCGGCCCCGACGTGCTGGTGATCGACTCCGGTGCCGACTTCCGCCTGGCCGACGCCGCCGACTGGCAGCGGTTCTACGGCACGCCGCACGCCGGCACCTGGCCCTACGGCCTGCCCGAACTCCCTGGCCAGCGGGAAAAGCTGGCGCACACCAACCGCATCGCCGTGCCCGGCTGCTTTCCGACCACCGTCACGCTGGCCATGCTCCCGGGCCTGACCGGCGGCTTGGTGGAGGGCACAGACGTGGTCGCCGTCGCACCCACCGGGCCGTCCGGTGCCGGCCGGAGCCTGCGGACGAATCTGCTGGCCGCCGAACTGCTCGGCAGCGCGTCGGCGTACGGGGTCGGCGGAACGCATCGGCATGTGCCCGAGATGCTGCAGAACTTCCGACTGCTGGGTGCGGCCGCCCCGACCCTGTCGTTCACCCCCGTGCTGGTGCCTATGGCGCGAGGCATTCTGGCCACGGTCACCGCCCCGATCGCCGACGGCGTCGACCCGGCCACCGTCCGTCCCACCTATCAACAGGCCTACGCGGACGAACCCTTCGTCCACCTGCTGCCGGAGGGGATCTGGCCGCAGACGCAGTCCGTGATCGGCTCGAACGCCGTGCAGCTGCAGGTCACCGTCGACGCCGCGGCCAACCGGCTGGTGGCCGTCGCCGCCCTCGACAACCTGACCAAGGGCACCGCCGGGGGGGCCGTCCAATCGATGAACCTCGCCCTCGGCTTGCCCGAAACCACCGGCCTGACCACGATCGGAGTCGCACCGTGAGCGTCACCACCCCCAAGGGATTCACCGCCGCCGGGGTCACCGCCGGCATCAAGTCCTCCGGTCGCCCGGACTTCGCCCTGGTGGTGAACAACGGCCCCGACGCCCACGCCGCAGCCGTCTTCACCTCGAACGCGTTCAAGGCCGCGCCGGTGCTCTGGTCGCGCGAGGCGGTCGCCGACGGACGCCTCGCAGCCGTTGTGCTCAACTCGGGCGGTGCCAACGCCTGCACCGGCACGGCCGGTCTCCAGGACGCGCGGCAGATGGCCGAATGGAGCGCGGAAGCGGTCGGTTGCGACGTCGACGACGTGGCGGTCTGTTCCACCGGACTGATCGGCGTCCGGCTGCCGATGGACAAGGTGCTGGCCGGCATCGAACTGGCCAGCCAGGACCTGTCCGACGTGGGCGGCCCGGCCGCCGCCGAAGCGATCATGACCACCGACACCGTCGCCAAGGAGGCCGAATACCACTCGCCCGCGCACTGGGCGATCGGCGGCATGGCCAAGGGCGCCGGCATGCTGGCCCCCGCCCTGGCGACCATGCTGGTGGTGCTGACCACCGACGCCGTCGTTCCCGCCGATCAGCTGGCGAGCGCGTTGACGACCGCCACCGGCTTCACCTTCGATCGCACCGACGCCGACGGCTGCATGTCCACCAACGACACCGTGATCGTGCTGGCCAGCGGCGCCTCGGGCGTCCCCGCCGACGCCGACGAGTTCACCGAGGCGCTGACCGGGGTGTGCCACTCGCTGGCCATGCAGCTGCTTGCGGACGCCGAGGGTGCCTCCCACGACATCGTGGTAACCGTGACCGGGGCCGCGTCCGAGCCGGACGCCCTCGCCATCGCCCGGGCGATCGCCCGAAGCAACCTGTTCAAGTGCGCCGTGTTCGGCAACGATCCCAACTGGGGACGGGTGCTGGCCGCCGCGGGCACCGTCCCGGCCGAGTTCGACCCGGACGGGGTGGACGTGGCGTTCAACGGCGTCGGAGTGTTCGTGGACGGCCAGCTCGGCGCCGACCGGTCGGAGGTCGATCTGACCGGCCGCGACGTGGTGGTCGAGCTCAACCTGCACGCAGGCGATGCGACCGCGACCATCTGGACCAACGACCTGACGTATGAGTACGTCAGAGAGAATGCGGAGTACTCCACATGAGCACCGTCCGAAATCGGCAGACCACCGCCGAGGTGATCGGCAAGGCGGAGACACTGATCGAGGCGCTGCCCTGGCTGGAGCGCTACGCCGGCCGGGTCGTGGTGATCAAGTACGGCGGCAACGCGATGGTGAACGACGAGCTCAAACGCGCGTTCGCCGACGACATCGTGTTCCTGCGCCGGTGCGGGCTGAAGCCGGTCGTGGTGCACGGCGGCGGGCCGCAGATCTCGTCCATGCTGGGCCGCCTCGGCATCCCGTCCGAGTTCCGCGGCGGGCTGCGGGTCACGTCACCCGAAGCCATGGACGTGGTGCGCATGGTGCTGGTGGGCCAGGTCGGACGCGAACTCGTCGGCCTGCTGAACGCTCACGGTCCGTTGGCGGTCGGCCTGTCCGGTGAGGACGCCGGGCTGTTCACCGCTACCCGCCGCGGGGTCACGATCGACGGTGAGCACGTCGACATCGGCCTGGTCGGCGAGGTGACCCAGGTGCGTCCCGAGACCGTGCTCGACCTGATCGACAACGGCCGGATCCCCGTCATCGCCACTGTCGCCCCCGACGAGGACGGCCACGTGCACAACGTGAACGCCGATACCGCGGCGGCGGCGCTCGCGGTCGCTCTGGACGCCCACCGGTTCATCGTGCTCACCGACGTCGAGGGCCTCTACGCTGACTGGCCGACATGTGACCTGGTGATCGCGCGGATCACGCCGACGGAGCTGCAGTCGATGCTGCCCTCGCTCGAGGCCGGCATGATCCCCAAGATCGAGGCCTGCATGCAGGCCGTGAACGGGGGGGTCGGCCGGGCGACCATCATCGACGGACGGGTGGCCCACAGCCTGCTGTTGGAGATCTTCACCACCGAAGGAATCGGCACCATGGTCGTCCCCGAGGATGAACCGGACGGCAACGAGCAGCGCGTCCGTCCCTCGGCGGCTGCGCTCGAGGCGGAGGAGGCGCAGTGAGCGAGCCGACCCTGCCTGCGTCCGGTGCCGGCGCGGAACTCTCGGCGCGCTACGGCGACGCCCTGATGAATACGTTCGGGCCACCCAAGCGGATCTTCGTCCGGGGTGAGGGAGTCCACCTGTGGGACGCCGACGGCAACCGCTATCTCGACCTGCTCGCCGGACTGGCCGTCAACTCTCTCGGCCATGCCCACCCGCAGGTGATCGGTGCCATCTCCGCGCAGTTGTCGACGCTCGGTCATGTCTCGAACTTCTTCGCCACCCCCACCCAGATCGCCCTGGCCGAACGACTGGACGCGTTCGTCACGGCCAACGACCCCGGCCGGCCCTCGCGGGTGTTCTTCACGAACTCGGGCACCGAGGCCAACGAAGCCGGCTTCAAGATCACCCGGCGAACCGGCCGGACGAAGCTGATCGCGATGGACGGCTCCTTCCACGGCCGAACCCTCGGCGCCCTGGCGCTGACCAGCAACCCGTCGTACCGGGAGCCCTTCGAGCCCCTGCCGGGCGACGTCACCTTCGTGCCGTACGGCGACGCCGACGCACTCGCCGCCGAACTGGACGAGACGGTGGCCGCGGTGATCCTGGAGCCGATCCAGGGCGAGAACGGCGTCGTCGAACCGCCGGCGGGCTATCTGGCAGCGACGCGCGTGCTGTGCGACCGGGCCGGCGCGCTGCTGTGGATCGACGAGGTGCAGACTGGAATAGGACGCTGCGGAGACTGGCTGGCCAGCGCCGAATCCGGGGTGACCGGCGACATCGTCACCTTCGCCAAAGGCCTCGGCAACGGCTTCCCGGTCGGCGCCTGCGTGGCCACCGGTGCCGCGGCCACCCTGCTCGGCCCGGGCGCACACGGCACCACCTTCGGCGGCAACCCGGTGGCCGCCGCGGCCGGACTCGCCGTGCTCGGCATCATCGAGCGGGACGGCTTGCTGAACCGTGTGCAGGTGGCCGGTGAGCGACTGGCTTCCTCGATCTTGGCGCTGGATCATCCCCGGGTCGACCACGTCCGCGGCCGGGGGCTGCTCCGCGGAGTGGTGCTGACGGAACCGGTCGCGGCCGCCGTCGCGGACGCTGCCCTGGCGGCCGGCTTCGTGATCAACGCGCCGCGGCCAACGGTGCTGCGACTGGCCCCGCCGCTGATCGTCCCGGACGCAGAACTCGACCGCTTCGTCGCTGCGCTGCCTGCCCTGCTGGACGCGGCATGACCGAGTTCCGCACCCCGCAGACCAAGACCGCCCGGCAGGCCCGAATCGTCGAACTGATCACCCGGCAGTCTGTGCGGTCGCAGACCGAGTTGGCTCAGCTGCTGGCTGCCGACGGCGTCCCGGTGACCCAGGGCACGCTGAGCAAGGACCTGGTTGACGTGGGCGCGATCAGGGTGCGGCACGGCGACGGCGACTTCGGCTACGCGTTGCTCGCCGGCCAGCGACCTGGGGACTCCTCGGCGGCCGCCGTCCGGCTGTCCCGGTTGTGCGCCGAACTGCTGGTGTCGGCCGAGGGCTCGGCGAACCTGGCCGTGCTGCGCACCCCGCCCGGCGCCGCCCAGTTCTTCGCCTCCGCGATCGACCGGGTGGGCCTGCCCGAAGTGCTCGGTACCATCGCCGGCGACGACACCATCGCGGTGATCACCCGTGACCCGATCGGGGGTGCCGACCTGGCTGAGACCATGCTGGCCATGAGCCACCATCCCCGAACGGAGTGAGATGACCGACGCGTCGACCCCGACGGACCCCGCTCAGGGAGCCACCGAGTCGGGACGGCTGTGGGGCGGCCGGTTCGAAGGGGGTCCCGCCGACGCGATGTTCGCCTTGTCGGTGTCCACCCACTTCGACTGGCGGCTGGCCCGGCACGACCTGGCCGGCAGCCGGGCCCATGCCCGTGCCCTGCACCGGGCCGGGCTGCTCACCGATGCCGAACTCGACGGCATGATCGCCGGTCTGGACGTGCTGGAGGCCGATGTCTTGTCGGGCGCCTACCGTCCGGCCTCCACCGATGAGGATGTGCACGGATCGCTGGAGCGCGGTCTTATCGAGCGGATCGGCCCCGAGCTGGGCGGACGGCTGCGGGCCGGCCGCAGCCGCAACGACCAGATCGCCACCCTGATCCGGTTGTACCTGCGGGACGAGCTGCGGGTGGTGGTCGCCGGCCTGCAGCAGCTGATGATCGCCCTGTACGAGCAGGCCCGAAGCCACCTGGGGGCGCCGATGCCCGGCCGCACCCACCTGCAGTCGGCGCAGCCGGTGCTGCTCAGCCATCACCTTCTTGCCCATGTTTGGCCGCTGGTGCGCGACGTCGACCGGATCCGCGACCTGGACAAGCGACTGGCCGTCTCTCCCTACGGATCGGCGGCCCTCGCCGGATCCTCCCTCGGACTCGACCCCGAGGCGGTCGCAGCCGACCTGGGGTTCACGTCGTCCGTACCCAACTCGATCGACGGCACGGCCGCCCGCGACCTGGTCGCCGAGGCCGCGTTCGTGCTGGCCCAGGTGGCGGTGGACGCCTCGCGGCTCGCCGAGGAGGTGATCCTGTGGTCCACCGTCGAGTTCGGTTTCGTCACCCTGGACGACGCCTGGTCGACCGGATCGTCGATCATGCCGCAGAAGAAGAATCCGGACGTCGCCGAACTGGCCCGCGGCAAGGCCGGACGGCTGATCGGCAACCTGACCGGGCTGCTGGCCACACTGAAGGGCCTGCCCCTGGCCTACAACCGTGACCTGCAGGAGGACAAGGAGCCGGTCTTCGACTCCTTCGACCAACTGCGCGTGCTGCTGCCGGCACTGGCCGGCATGGTCGAGACACTGCGTTTCCACACCGACCGGATGGCTGAGCTGGCGCCGCGCGGGTTCTCCCTCGCCACGGACGTTGCCGACTGGCTGGTGCGGCAGCGGGTGCCGTTCGCGCAGGCACACGAGGTGGCCGGCGCCGCCGTCCGGTACTGCGAGCATCGCGGCATCGAGTTGACGGACCTGACCGCGGCCGACCTGCCGGCGATCGACCAACGGCTGACCCCCGAGGTGCTGGCGGTGCTCAGCGTCGAGGGTTCGATCGAGTCCAGAAACGCACGGGGCGGTACCGCCCAGGCTCAAGTCGAGAAACAGTTGCGTGAGGTCTGGGATGCAATGGACGCGATCACCGACTGGCTGTAGCCCGGCGCCCGCCCGGTTGGTCGTGCTTGTCGAGACCGAGCCGTCGAGACCCCGAGCGCGTCGAAACCTCTTTTGGGTCGGCGTCGGAGGGGGCTCAACTCGAGCCAGCCAGCCTCAGTCGCAGGCTCCCTCGGCGGCCAGACCCATCCACGACTCGAGTTGAGCCCCCTCCGCCACCTCCAGTTCGGCCCTCGAGACCACCTGCCGGTGCAGCTTGTGGCGACGGAGCACCTCAGTTGGTCGAGCTTGTCGAGACTCACCATGCGGGTCGACCTTGTCGCGGCTTCTGAACGCCGGTCCAGCTTGTCGAGACCCCGGTTGCGGCGGCCCTATCCGCCCTCGAACGACGTCGGCGAAACACTCGCCCGCGCCAGCGGTGTCAAAGCCACTATCGCCACGATGACCGGCAGTGCGAAGAGGGCCAGGCCGGCGAAGCCGACCCAGCTCAACAACCCGCCGGCACCGGTCGCTCCCACGGCGGCGACCAGGCTCATCAGAAAATCGTTACGACCCTGTCGCTGGGTTCGCAGGTTCTCCGCGGACGCCTCGGTGAGGAGGGCCGACCCGGCCACGGTGACCGCGCTCCAGCCGAGGCCGAGCAGCACGAGGGCGACGGTCACCGCGGCGCTGTCGTCCTGATCCAGGGCGATCACCCCGACACAGCCTCCGAGGATGCCGCATCCGAGCAGAATCGTCCGCACCCGTCCCCAGCGGTCGGCCAGCAGGCCGAACACCGGCGACAGGGCGTACATGCCGGCGATGTGCAGGCTGATGGTCAGCCCGACGATGGTGAGCGTCGCCCCGTGATGCAACAGGTGGATCGGGGTCATCGCCATGATCGACACCATCACACCGTGGGCGCCGACGATGGCTGCGGTGGCGTAACGCGCCACCCTCGGACGGTCTGCGCGAACGATCCGCTCTGCTTGGCTGTCGTGCCCGGCGACCAGTTGCTGGGCCATCACCAGGGGGTCCGGACGCAGTGCCACCAGATAAAGGGCGATCCCGAGGGCCTGCGCGACCACGGTGAACAGGTACGGGCCGGTCAGGCTCGGCATGCCGAGCTGGTCCCCGAGCACCTCGCCGGGGCCGACGAGGTTGGGCCCCAGCACGGCGCCCAGGGTGGTGGTCCAGACCACGATCGACAGGTCGCGACCGCGGGACGCGTCCGTCGCCAGGTCGGTCGCGGCGAATCGCGACTGCAGGTTGGCGGCCTGGCCGGCGCCGATCAGGGCGAAGGCCACCAGCAGCAGCGGGAACGACCCGGTCGCCACTGCGGCGATCACCAGTCCCACTCCGCCCAGCGCGACCGTCATGCCGGTGGCCAGTGCAGGACGCCGTCCGCGGGCCCGGGCGAGCGCGGCCAGGGGTACCGCCGTCAGCGCCGTGCCGAGGGTGATCGCCGCCGTCGCCAGTCCCGATAACGCGTCGTCGCCCGAGATCTGGGCGGCCAGCACCGCCCCCAACGAGACGGTGGCACCGAAGCTGATGCCGCCGAGCACCTGGCCGGCCGAAAGAACGGCGATCGTTCGGCGCTGGACCGCGGACACCTCGCTCACCGCGTCACCCTAGCGGCCCGGCTGTTCGTCGGCCCCGGACTGAGGGGTCGCCCGGTCGTGGGTGCACCGGGATGGGATGCCGGGCGTCCGGCACTAGAGTGACGCCGGTGACCCACGTGTTCGACGAACTGTCCTGGCGAGGGCTGATCGCCCATTCCACCGACGCGGACGCGCTACGCGCGCACCTGAGTCAGGGACCGGTCACCTTCTACGTGGGTTTCGACCCGACCGCGCCGAGCATCCACATGGGCAACCTGGTGCAGATCATGCTTGCGCGGGCGCTGCAGCGGGCCGGGCACCGTCCGATTCTGCTGGTCGGAGGTTCGACGGGCCTGATCGGTGATCCCAAGCAGGCGGGCGAGCGCTCCATGAACCCCACCGAACTGGTGGCAGGCTGGGTCGAACGCATCCGCGAACAGGTCGGCCGGCTGATCTCGTTCGACGGCGCGAACGGCGCGATCCTGGTGAACAACTACGACTGGACGGCCGAGCTGTCCACCCTCGATTTTCTTCGCGACGTGGGAAAGCACTTCCCCGTCAACCGCATGCTCGATCGTGAAGTGGTCAAGGCCCGGCTGGAGACTGGAATCTCCTACACCGAGTTCAGTTACGTGCTGCTGCAGTCGCTGGACTACCGCGAGCTCTTCCGCCGCCACGACTGCACACTGCAGACCGGTGGCTCCGATCAGTGGGGCAACATCACCGCCGGCGTGGAGCTGATCCGCCGCTCCGAGGGAGCGAAGGTGCACGCCCTGGCCACGCCGCTGCTCACCAAGGCCGACGGCACCAAGTTCGGCAAGACCGAATCCGGCACAGTGTGGCTCGACCCTGCGATGACCTCTCCGTACGCGTTCCACCAGTTCTTCTTCAACGCTGAGGACGTCAAGGCGGTGGAGTACCTCAAGGTGTTCAGCGAACGCCCTCGCGAGGAGCTGGACGAGATCGCCGCCCGCAGTTCCGAGGCGCCGCACCTGCGGATCGCCCAGCGGGCCCTGGCCGACGACATCACCGACCTCGTGCACTCACCCGGTGAGCGACAGGCAGCGGCCGCAGCGGCCCAGGCGATCTTCGGACGTGGTGACCTGGCGAGCCTGCCCCAGACGACCCTCTCCGCAGTCGCGGACGAACTCGGCGTGAAGACGGTCGCGACAGGCGAACAGTTGCCCACCTTGGTGGACGCGCTGGAGGCGTCCGGGGTGGTCGAGAGTAAGTCGGCCGCCCGACGCGCGATCGCCGAGGGAGGAGCGTATGTGAACAACGTGAAGGTCACGGACGCGGCTGCGCGGCTGGGGACTGCCGACGTGTTGCCGGGCGGACTCGTCATGCTGCGCAGGGGACGTCGCACCGTTGGAGCCATTCGCGTGGCCGGGCCTGATCACGTGGGGGTCGCTGACGCAGTCGACGCGCTCTCCAGCCGGGAGGCAGAGCAAAATGCCTAGTCAATGGCACGACACGCCCGGACGTCCAGGCCGATTTGACCCGTCACGGTGAACTCCGTAATGTTTACCAAGCCTTCTCGGTGACACGGACGGCCCGGAGAGATCCGGATCGGCCGAACCAGAAGGACCCAACCACACCAGCACGGTCAACGGTGTGCCTCCATGCCAGGAGCCACCAGAGTCCGAGCGTTTGGTGCGGGCGGGAGGGCAAGATAACTCAGTTTGACACCGAGTACAAGCCCTAGTAGTGTTTATCGAGTTGCCCCAAGCGGTGTCCGAGAGGTCACAGCGCGGTGCGCACCCGAAACTTGAGAACTCAACAGCGTGCTTGAAAGTCAATGCATAGCGCACCTCATCGAGGTGTGCGAACAATATCCCGTCTGTGTGGGGTTCGCCTCGCACAAACGTGATTCCTTTGATTATTGATAGATCCAGCAATGGATCCTGTCAGTGTCAAACAATCCTTGACAGCATTGCCGGCCTCGGCCGGTGCTGAAAATTTTCAACGGAGAGTTTGATCCTGGCTCAGGACGAACGCTGGCGGCGTGCTTAACACATGCAAGTCGAACGGTGACGAAGAGCTTGCTCTTCTGATCAGTGGCGAACGGGTGAGTAACACGTGAGCAACCTACCCTTGACCCTGGGATAACAGCTGGAAACAGCTGCTAATACCGGATATGAACTCAGCAGGCATCTGCAGAGTTGGAAAGCTCCGACGGTCAGGGATGGGCTCGCGGCCTATCAGCTTGTTGGTGAGGTAACGGCTCACCAAGGCGACGACGGGTAGCCGGCCTGAGAGGGCGACCGGCCACACTGGGACTGAGATACGGCCCAGACTCCTACGGGAGGCAGCAGTGGGGAATATTGCGCAATGGGCGAAAGCCTGACGCAGCAACGCCGCGTGCGGGACGACGGCCTTCGGGTTGTAAACCGCTTTCAGCAGGGACGAAACTGACGGTACCTGCAGAAGAAGCACCGGCTAACTACGTGCCAGCAGCCGCGGTGATACGTAGGGTGCGAGCGTTGTCCGGAATTATTGGGCGTAAAGAGCTCGTAGGCGGTCTGTCACGTCGGAAGTGAAAACTCGGGGCTCAACCCCGAGCCTGCTTTCGATACGGGCAGACTTGAGGAATGTAGGGGAGAACGGAATTCCTGGTGGAGCGGTGGAATGCGCAGATATCAGGAGGAACACCAGTGGCGAAGGCGGTTCTCTGGACATTAACTGACGCTGAGGAGCGAAAGCGTGGGGAGCAAACAGGCTTAGATACCCTGGTAGTCCACGCCGTAAACGGTGGGCACTAGGTGTGGGGGACTTCCACGTTCTCCGTGCCGAAGCTAACGCATTAAGTGCCCCGCCTGGGGAGTACGGCCGCAAGGCTAAAACTCAAAGGAATTGACGGGGGCCCGCACAAGCGGCGGAGCATGTTCATTAATTCGATGCAACGCGAAGAACCTTACCTAGGTTTGACATATACCGGAAACACCTGGAGACAGGTGCCCCGCAAGGTCGGTATACAGGTGGTGCATGGCTGTCGTCAGCTCGTGTCGTGAGATGTTGGGTTAAGTCCCGCAACGAGCGCAACCCTCGTCCTATGTTGCCAGCGGTTCGGCCGGGAACTCATAGGAGACTGCCGGGGTCAACTCGGAGGAAGGTGGGGATGAGGTCAAGTCATCATGCCCCTTAAGTCTAGGGCTTGAAACATGCTACAATGGCTGGTACAAAGGGCTGCGATACCGCAAGGTGGAGCGAATCCCATAAAGCCAGTCTCAGTTCGGATTGGGGTCTGCAACTCGACCCCATGAAGTCGGAGTCGCTAGTAATCGCAGATCAGCAACGCTGCGGTGAATACGTTCCCGGGCCTTGTACACACCGCCCGTCAAGTCATGAAAGTCGGTAACACCCGAAGCCGGTGGCCCAACCCTTGTGGAGGGAGCCGTCGAAGGTGGGACCGGTAATTAGGACTAAGTCGTAACAAGGTAGCCGTACCGGAAGGTGCGGCTGGATCACCTCCTTTCTAAGGAGCCATTGGCGAGGGTTAATCACCTCGTCCAAGCGCTGTTTCTGATTCCTGGCGAACGTCCAGGACAGTCAGCAGGCTACTAGTGGAGCATTGACTTGAAGCCGAGCAACCTGGTCGTCCAGTACAACCCTTCGGGGAGTGGAACAGACCACCAGGAACGCGAAGCCTGAGAGCACGCTGTTGGGTCCTGAAGGGTCGGTTGCTATCAGCAACACTCTTCACGCGGACCAGCTGAGATCGCCGGCATCGCCGGCAGTCGAACTGGGCCCGCCCGTTTCTTGAGAACTGCACAGTGGACGCGAGCATCTTTGTAGTGAAATAACAAGCTACTAAGGGCAATCGGTGGATGCCTTGGCATCAAGAGCCGATGAAGGACGTTGTAACCTGCGATAAGCCATGGGGAGCTGGTAAACGAGCTTTGATCCGTGGATCTCCGAATAGGGAAACCTCGAAAGAAACCGGAGTCATGTCCGGCGACCTCTACCTGAACACATAGGGTAGTTGGAGGGAACGTGGGGAAGTGAAACATCTCAGTACCCACAGGAAAAGAAAACAACCGTGATTCCGTAAGTAGTGGCGAGCGAACGCGGAAGAGGCCAAACCCAGCATGTGTGATAGCTGACAGGCGTTGCATGTTGGGGGTAGTGGGGCCGCACCGACCGGGCTGTCATCTGGTCAGAGAGTAAGAAAAGAGCGTTGAAGTCGAAGGACTCTGGGAAGTTCCGGCACAGAAGGTAATACCCCTGTAGACGTAAGCCGCTCTCTCTCGTGCGTCACCCCAAGTAATGCGGAACCCCTGAAATTCCGCATGAATCTGGCGGGACCACCCGTTAAGCCTAAATACTCCTTGATGACCGATAGCGGACAAGTACCGTGAGGGAAAGGTGAAAAGTACCCCGGGAGGGGAGTGAAATAGTACCTGAAACCGATTGCCTACAATCCGTCGGAGCCTGCAAGGGTGACGGCGTGCCTTTTGAAGAATGAGCCTGCGAGTTAGTGGTACGTGGCGAGGTTAACCCGTGTGGGGAAGCCGTAGCGAAAGCAAGTCCGAATAGGGCGACATAGTCGCGTGCTCTAGACCCGAAGCGTAGTGATCTATCCATGGCCAGGGTGAAGCGACGGTAAGACGTCGTGGAGGCCCGAACCCACTTGGGTTGAAAACCGAGGGGATGAGCTGTGGATAGGGGTGAAAGGCCAATCAAACTACGTGATAGCTGGTTCTCCCCGAAATGCATATAGGTGCAGCGTCGCGCGTTTCTTACCGGAGGTAGAGCACTGGATGGTCTAGGGGGCCCACAAGCTTACCAAAATCAGCCAAACTCCGAATGCCGGTAAGTGAGAGCGCGGCAGTGAGACTGTGGGGGATAAGCTTCATAGTCGAGAGGGAAACAGCCCAGAACACCAGCTAAGGCCCCCAAGAGATTGCTAAGTGGAAAAGGATGTGGAGTTGCACAGACAACCAGGAGGTTGGCTTGGAAGCAGCCACCCTTGAAAGAGTGCGTAATAGCTCACTGGTCAAGTGATTCTGCGCCGACAATTTAGCGGGGCTCAAGCAATCCGCCGAAGCTGTGTCATTCGCGTGATAACCAGGCCTTCGTGGTCCAGGTGCGCGGATGGGTAGGGGAGCGTCGTGTGCGCGGTGAAGCGGCGGGGTGACCCAGCCGTGGAGAGCACACGAGTGAGAATGCAGGCATGAGTAGCGAATGACGGGTGAGAAACCCGTCCGCCGAATATCCAAGGGTTCCAGGGTCAAGCTAATCTGCCCTGGGTAAGTCGGGACCTAAGGCGAGGCCGACAGGCGTAGTCGATGGACAACGGGTTGATATTCCCGTACCGGCAAAACAACGACCCTGCCGAACCAGTCAATGCTAAACACGCGAGAGCCGGCGGCGGACTTCGGTCCAAGCCGGCTTGAGTCTGTGACCCACGACTGCATTAGGCAAGCTGCGGAGGGACGCAGGAAGGTAGCCCATCCCGGGCGATGGTAGTCCCGGGGTAAGTGCGTAGGGCGAGGTGTAGGCAAATCCGCACCTCACGTGCCTGAGACATTATGCCTTTTGGAGCTACGGCTCCTGAAGTGGGTGATCCTATGCTGCCTAGAAAATCTTCGTGAGCGAGTTGTGAGCCGCCCGTACCCTAAACCGACACAGGTGGATAGGTAGAGAATACCAAGGCGATCGAGAGAATCGTGGTGAAGGAACTCGGCAAAATACCCCCGTAACTTCGGGATAAGGGGGACCTGATGTGTGACGGGATTTACTCCCTGAGCATTGAGGGTCGCAGAGACCAGGCCCAAGCGACTGTTTACTAAAAACACAGGTCCGTGCCAAGTTGAAAGACGATGTATACGGACTGACTCCTGCCCGGTGCTGGAAGGTCAAGGGGAAGTGTTAGGGCAACCGAAGCACCGAACTTAAGCCCCAGTAAACGGCGGTGGTAACTATAACCATCCTAAGGTAGCGAAATTCCTTGTCGGGTAAGTTCCGACCTGCACGAATGGAGTAACGATTTGGGCGCTGTCTCCACCACGAACTCGGCGAAATTGCACTACGAGTAAAGATGCTCGTTACGCGCAGCAGGACGGAAAGACCCCGGGACCTTTACTATAGTTTGGTATTGGTGATCGGTACGACTTGTGTAGGATAGGTGGGAGACTTTGAAGCATGGACGCCAGTTCGTGTGGAGTCATCGTTGAAATACCACTCTGGTCGTTCTGGTTATCTAACCTAGGTCCATTATCTGGATCAGGGACAGTGCCTGATGGGTAGTTTGACTGGGGCGGTCGCCTCCCAAAATGTAACGGAGGCGCCCAAAGGTTCCCTCAGCCTGGTTGGCAATCAGGTTTTGAGTGTAAGTGCACAAGGGAGCTTGACTGTGAGAGGGACACCTCGAGCAGGGACGAAAGTCGGGACTAGTGATCTGACGGTGGCATGTGGAAGCGCCGTCACTCAACGGATAAAAGGTACCCCGGGGATAACAGGCTGATCTTGCCCGAGCGTCCATAGCGACGGCATGGTTTGGCACCTCGATGTCGGCTCGTCGCATCCTGGGGCTGGAGTCGGTCCCAAGGGTTGGGCTGTTCGCCCATTAAAGCGGCACGCGAGCTGGGTTTAGAACGTCGTGAGACAGTTCGGTCCCTATCCGCTGCGCGCGTAGGAATCTTGAGAGAGGCTGTCCTTAGTACGAGAGGACCGGGACGGACAAACCTCTGGTGTGCCAGTTGTTCTGCCAAGAGCACGGCTGGTTGGCTACGTTTGGAAGTGATAACCGCTGAAAGCATCTAAGCGGGAAGCACGTCTCAAGATGAGGGTTCCCACAGAGTTAATCTGGTAAGGCCCCCGGAAGACCACCGGGTTGATAGGTCGGATGTGGAAGTGCAGCAATGCACGGAGCTGACCGATACTAATAGGCCGAGGGCTTGTTTCCTACAAAGATGTTACGCGTCCACTGTGCGGTTCCCGAGCAACGGTCGGGAACTCCGATCAAAACTCCATAGAGTTACGGTGATCATGGCGAGCGGGAAACGCCCGGCTCCATTCCGAACCCGGAAGCTAAGCTGCTCAGCGCCGATGGTACTGCAGGGGGGACCCTGTGGGAGAGTAGGTCGTCGCCGGACATAAAAACACCCCCGTGGTGGTCAGTAATGACCCCCACGGGGGTGTTTTGCGTCGCCGGGCGGCAGACGGCAGACTTGCGGGGTGAATGATGAGCGGGGTTCGACCGGCGACCGCAAGAAATCCGGCGATCAAAATCGAGGCAAGGGCCAGGCCGCCCATGGCTCGGGGTCGGGCGATCGCAGTGCGTCGGGCGGTAGCCGCCGCGGTTCCTCCGGTGCCCGCCCGGCCGGCGCGGGCCGAGGAACCGGAGGCCGCAGCAGGGCCGGCGGCAACCAGGCCGGGTCCGGACGACCCGCTGCTGGGGGTGGGACCCGGCGATCATCGGGTACCTCCGGTTACGCAGCAGGGCGGCCCGTTCGGTCGAGTGAGCGTGGGGCCGCTCGTGGCCCTGGTCAAGAACGTGCCGAGGGTGCCGACGCTGCAGGCAAGCGGCCCGCGGGCCGGTCGGGCGACGCCAGCCGCAGCGGAGATCGCGACGCAGCTCCATCGAACCGCAGCTACGAATCACGAGGTGGCGGCCAAGCGAAGTCACGCTCAGCTTCGGGTTCAAGCGCTGGTGAGAAGCGTCCCTACCGCGGCGGCGGTGGCACGGGCGGGTCCCGGTCGTACCAGGGATCTGCGGGTGATGAGAAGCGTCCCTACCGCGGCGGCGGTGGCACGGGCGGCTCCCGGTCGTACCAGGGATCTGCGGGTGATGAGAAGCGTCCCTACCGCGGCGGCGGTGGCACGGGCGGGTCCCGGTCGTACCAGGGATCTGCGGGTGATGAGAAGCGTCCCTACCGCGGCGGCGGTGGCACGGGCGGGTCCCGGTCCTACCAGGGATCTGCGGGTGATGAGAAGCGTCCCTACCGCGGCGGCGGTGGCACGGGCGGCTCCCGGTCCTACCAGGGTTCCGCGGGTGATGAGAAGCGTCCCTACCGCGGCGGCGGTGGCACGGGCGGGTCCCGGTCCTACCAGGGATCTGCCGGTGATGAGAAGCGTCCTTACCGCGGCGGCGGTGGCACGGGCGGGTCCCGGTCCTACCAGGGATCTGCGGGTGATGAGAAGCGTCCCTACCGCAGCGGCGGAAGCAGCGGACGCGGACCTGATCGCTCGACCTCGGGCGCCGGCCGGGCTGGGAACGATTCCGGGCGCTCCGATAGCCGCACTTCAGGATCCGGGCGTGGGTCGCAGCCGTCGTATCGCGGCGGTGATCGGCGCCAGTCACCACGCGACGAGAACAATTCCGGTCGAGGAGCGCGTGACAACCGCGAACCCAGGGAGATTCCACCGGGCCTGCATCCGAAGGAGAACGAGCCGCCTACTCCCACCGACGTCGACCTGACCCTGCTGTCGCGTGGGGTCAAGGCGGAGCTGCGTGGGTTGAGCCTCGAGCACGCCGAGGTCGTGGCCGCACACCTGGCCGCGGCGGCCGGGCTGATCGACACCGATCCGGCCCTCGCCTACGCACACGCCGAGGCGGCTCGCCGTCGGGCGGCCAGGCTGCCCGTTGCACGCGAGGCCGCCGCCACCACCGCCTATGCCGCGGGGGAGTACGCCGCGGCACTGAACGAGTTCCGCGCGCTGCGGCGAATGACCGGAACCGACGACTTCATCGCCGTGATGGCCGATTGTGAACGCGGTCTCGGACGTCCCCAAGCCGCCCTCAAGTTGGTCAAGGAGGGCTTGGACGCCTCACCGCCGGTGGCCGCCCGCGTCGAGTTGCGGTTGGTCGAGGCCGGTGCCCGCGAGGCGCTGGGCCAGCGGGACGAGGCCGTGCGACTGCTGCAGCGGGAGATCGAACTGGTCGGAGCGCGGGGGCCGAAGTCGGCCCGGGCCCGGCTCCGGTTCTTATACGCCGCCTTGCTGGCCGAATCCGGCGACAACGAGGGGGCAGAGCAGTGGTTCGCAGCCGCGATCCGGCTCGACCCCGAGGACGAGACCGGTGCGGCCGAGGCGTTGTCGGAACTGCAGGGTGTGAGCATCGAGTTCGACGACTCACCCGATCCCGAACAGACGCCCGATCCTGTCAACTCGCCTGATCCCGACGAAGCGGATGAGGGTGCGGGCGGCTCGGACGAGCCCGATCAACCGGTCCCGCCATCGTCCGACCCCACTGATCGGCAGGTGACCTGATGGCAGATCGCATCATCGACGCACACGACGTCGCCTTCTTCGATCTGGACGGTGTGATCTACCTGGGTCCGATCGCCGTGCCAGGGGCTGTGGACGGCATCAAGGCCGTCCGGGCCACGGGTGCACGGGTGATGTACGTGACCAACAACGCAGCCCGCAGCGCGCAGACGGTCGCCGAGCACCTAGACGAACTCGGCTTCGCCGCGGGCGCGGATGACCTGATCACCAGTGCGCAGGTCGCTGTCGAAGTGCTGAGCGGTGAACTCGCCCCGGGAAGCACCTTGCTGGTGGCGGGCACGCCGAACCTCGTCGACCTGGTGCGCGACGCCGGTTTTCAGACCACGCAAAGCGCGGACGACCGACCGGACGCCGTATTGCAGGGCTACGACCCGCAGATGACCTGGCCCCGACTGGACGAGGCGGCGATCGCCGTCCAGCGGGGGGCCGTCTGGTACGCCACCAATGACGACGCCACCCGACCGACCGATCGCGGTATGGTGCCCGGTCTCGGCGCCGCCCTGGCCGTGGTCGGCATGACCGTTCGGCAGCGGCCGGTGGTCTTCGGAAAGCCGCACGCGCCGATGCTCGACTTCGCGATCCAGCACACCGGAGCGAAGCGTCCGATCTTCGTCGGTGACCGGATCGATACCGACATCGTGGGTGCCAACCGAGCCGGCATGCCGTCCCTGCTGGTGTTCACTGGGGCGCACGGCAAACGCGAGCTGCTCGAAGCCGGCCCGGGTGAGCGGCCCAGTTTCCTGGGAGCCGACCTGCGCGCCCTGCTCGAAGAACCCCGAACCGCGGCCCAGCGGGGCGACGTCTGGCAGTGCGGCGCCGCCTCCGCCCAACTGCAGAACGGGGTTGTCGCGCTCGCCGGTGACCTGGACAGCGAGTCCGGCCAGCTCGACGCCCTGTGGGCGCTGGCCAACCTGGTGTGGGCCAGTGGAGCGGAGGCCGACCACGCATTGGCGCAGCTCGACCAGTTGCACTGAATCGATCTGGCGGGTTGTGCGTCAACGCGACTGAGCCAGTGGCCCGGCGTTATTGTGAGTCGACCGCGCAGAGGGCGGTCCATGTACCGAGGAGCGCCCCGTGGCAGCCGGCAAGCAGTCGACCAACGATCTCGCCCTGATCGCCGTTTTCGCTGCCCTGATCGCGGCCCTGTCCCTCGTGCCGGGCATACCGATCGGGCCGGTGCCGATCACCCTGCAAACCCTTGGCGTCGCACTGGCCGGCCTGGTGCTCGGACCATGGCGTGGCTTCGCGTCCGCCGCCCTGTACCTGGCCGTCGGTTTCGCCGGCCTGCCCGTGTTCGCCGGGGGCGCGGCCGGGCTGGGCGTGTTGGGCAAACCCAGCGTGGGTTACCTGTTGAGCTTTCCGATCGCCGCCCTGGTGGCCGGCCTGCTCGCCCGCTGGCTGACCCGTTTCAACCCGCGGCTGCGTTTCCTCTGGTTGTTCCTGGCCGGCCTCGGGGCGTCCATTCTGATCATTCACCCGGCCGGCATCATCGGACTGATGGCCGTGCTGCACATCGACTTCGCCAAGGCGCTCGCGATCGACATCGTGTTCTGGCCCGGTGACGTGCTGAAGAACCTTGCCGCGGCGGGGATCGCGGTGGCCGTGCACAAGGCGTTCCCCGCGCTGCTCCCGCCGCAGCCGGTGACGGCCGCCGCGTGACGTGATCGCGCTGCGGGGGGCGACCGTCCGCGTTCCGACGATCGCTCCGCCCGGGGCGAAGGTGCTGCTCGAGCCGCTCGATCTGGCACTGGACGAGCGCCGGATCGCGCTGATCGGCGCCAACGGGTCCGGCAAGTCCACCCTGCTGCGGTTGCTCAACGGACTGGTTCTGCCGACGCAGGGCCGGGTCGTGGTGAACGGCCACGACACGCGGACCGACGGGCCGGCCGTCCGGCGGATGGTGGGGTTCACCTTCACCGATCCGCTCAGCCAGTTGGTTCTACCCACCCCGCTGGACGATGTCGACCTGAGCCTGCGCGCCCGCGTCCGCGATCGGGCCGAGCGGCAGGCACAGGCGCTGGCCTGGCTGGATCGATACGGTCTGGCCGAGGTGGCGGAGCGCAGCGTCTACGACCTGTCCGGTGGCGAGCGGCAACTCGCCGCGCTGGTCAGCGTGCTCGCCGTCGAGCCGTCCGTGCTGGTCTGTGACGAACCCACGACCCTGCTCGACCTGCGCAACCGCAACCTGGTGGCGGGTGTGCTGGCCGCGCTGCCGCACCAGGTGATCGTCGCCACCCACGACCTCGAGCTGGCGGCTGACGCCGAACGGGTGCTGCTGATCGAGAACGGAGGGGTCGCCGCGGACGGTGCACCCGCCGAGGTGATCGCGTCCTATCGACGGTCGATGGCATGAGGTCGACCGACGCCCTGTTCGGCAGTTTCCGCCCTGGTCATTCGGTCTGGCACCGGCTCGGCGTGGGCTGGAAGTACCTCGTCGTGCTGGTTCTCACCCTGCCCGCGCTGATCGTGCAGGAGCCGTGGCTGACCGCGGCCAGCCTGGTGATCACCGTGCTGTGCCTGCTCGGTACCCGGCTGCCGGCCCGAGCCACCCTGTCCCTGTCATGGGGACTGGTCGGCCTGCTGGCCGTGCTCGCTGCCTTCCAGGTGCTCGTCGGGCAGCCCGCGCTGGCCTTCGTCGTGCCCGGCAACGTGCTGGTTGCGCTGCTCGCGGCCCGGCTGCTGATCGTCACCACCAGGGCCTCGGTGCTGATCGACGCGCTGGTGGCCGCGGCCGGCCGGATTCCCTTCGTGGACGGCGAACGGTTCGGGTTGTCGGTCGGCATCATGCTGCGCAGCATCCCGTTCCTGATCGGCGCCTTCTACGACGTGGGGGACGCGGCCCGCGCCCGCGGTCTGGAGCGGCACTGGCTCGCCCGGCTGACGCCCGTCGTGGTGCGCGCCGTCGGGTTCGCGCAGGCGACCGGCGAAGCGCTGGCCGCGCGTGGGCTGGGGGAGCGTTCCGGACGGAATCCGCGCCCCGGTGCTGACGACACGCCGCAATGAGGGGCTTCGCGCGCGACCGATGCGCAGGTACTCCACGGGACGCAGCCTAGAATGTCGCCCGTGAGCACCCCCGAGCCCCCGGTCACCGGTCACCCCGCCATCGACTCCGCCCTGGCCGACCTCGACCTGAGCGGCCCGGTCGGCGAGCACGCGGACGGCTTCCAACAGGTGCACGCGGTACTTCAGCAGGTGCTCAACCCCGACGCCGGGGCCCCACCGCGGTGACTGACCGCCTAGACCAGGTTCTCGTCCGGCGCGGGCTCGCCCGTAGCCGAGGGCAGGCGGCCGACGCGATTCGCAGCGGGCGGGTGACGGTCAACGGTCGCACTGCACGCAAGCCGTCGGATCCGGTGGAGGGTGCCGATCAGGTCGCACTCGAGGGGAGCACCCACTACGTCTCCCGCGGTGCCCACAAGTTGCTGGACGCGCTGGACGACACCGGAATCACCGTCGCCGGTCGTGTGCTTGACGCGGGCGCGTCCACCGGTGGCTTCACCCAGGTGCTGCTGGAGCGCGGCGCCGAGCTGGTCTACGCGATCGACGTGGGCCACGGTCAACTCGTCGAGCCGCTGCGCACGGAGCCGCGGGTGCGGGTCCATGAAGGGCTCAACCTGCGCGACCTGACCCTCGACGACGTGGACGGTGAACAGGTCGACCTGATCGTCGGCGACGTGTCGTTCATCTCCCTCACCCTGTTGTTGCAGCCGATGCTTGCGGTGCTGCGTCCGTCCGGCCAGGCGTTGCTGCTGGTCAAGCCGCAGTTCGAGGTCGGACGCGGCGGACTCGACTCGCGCGGCGTGGTGCGCGAGGAGGCGACCCGGCTGCGATGCGTGGACAGGGTGGCGGCCAGGGCCGCGAACTCGGCTTCGTGGAGTCCTGGCGGGGCGTCAGCCGGACACCCGGCACGTCCGGAAACGTGGAGTACTTCCTGGTGCTGCGATCCATCCCGCTAAGTGTCGCCGGCCCAGGTTAGGGTGATGCCTGTGGAACCCAGCCGCTCAGTCACCGTCACCCTGCACGGTGGCAGACCCGCAGCGGTCAGCGCGGCGGCGGAGTTCATATCCGGCATGACTGCCCATGGCATCACCAGCCTGGTCAAGGCCGAGCACGTCGACACCCTGACCAGCGCGGGAGACGTCCGCCAGTTGGTCGATGACAACGGACAACACAGCGAACTCGCGGTGGTGTTCGGCGGCGACGGCAGCATTCTGTCGGCGGCTGAGTGGGCGCTGCCGCTCGACATTCCGGTACTGGGCGTCAACCTGGGCCACGTCGGGTTTCTGGCCGAACTGGAGTCCACCCAAGTCGGAACCCTGATCAGCCATGTGGTCGACCGCAGCTACACCGTCGAAGAGCGGATGACCATCGACACCATCGTGACCGACGCGGACGGCACTGAGTTGTGGCGCTCCTACGCCATCAACGAGGTGTCGATCGAGAAGCTCGCGCGGGAACGCATGATCGAGGTGCTGGTCCGGGTGGACGGCCGCTCCCTGTCGCGGTGGGGCACCGACGGCGTGCTGATGTCGACGCCCACCGGCTCCACCGCCTACGCCTTCTCGGCGCACGGCCCGGTGCTGTGGCCAGACATCGACGCGCTGCTGCTCGTGCCGCTGTCGGCGCACGCCCTGTTCAGCCGCCCGCTGGTGATCGGCCCGCACTCGACGCTGTCGGTCGAGATTCTGCCGTCCAACGAGAACAAGGCCGTGGTCTGGTGCGACGGGCGGCGCACGACCGACATCTCCGGTGGCATGGTGGTGACCGCTGTGGTGGGCACCCACCGGCTGCGACTGGCTCGGCTCTCCGAGCGCCCCTTCGTCGATCGCCTGGTGCGCAAGTTCGCGCTGCCCGTCGAGGGGTGGCGTGGCGTCGCCGAACGCGACCATGCTGACTGAACTGCGCATCACCGACCTCGGCGTGATCGCTGAGGCCGTCCTCGAACCCGGGCCAGGATTCACCGCGGTGACCGGCGAGACCGGCGCAGGCAAGACCATGGTGGTCACCGGACTGTCGCTGCTGCTCGGCGCGCGCGCCGACCCCGCCCTGGTACGACACGGGGCCACCCGGTGCATGGTCGAAGGGGCCTGGCAGGTCGACGGCGACACCTCCGACGACCTGGCGGACCTGGGTGCGATGGTCGAGGACGGCGAGGTGCTGGTCGGTCGGCAGATCAGTTCCGCGCGCTCGCGGGCACTCCTCGGTGGTGTCGCGGTGCCGGTGGCCAAGGTGGCCGAGGTGGTCAACCGCTGGGCGACGATCCACGGGCAGTCCGAGCAGGTCCGGCTCGGCAGCACCGAGCGGCAGCGCGAGGTTCTCGACCGCTTCGCCGGCCCCGAGCATGCCCTGGTCGTGCAGCGGCACGCCGACACCTTCGTCCGGCGCCGACGGATCGCTGCCGAACTCACGCAGCTGACCGAGGCGGCGCAGGAGCGTGCGCGTGAGCTCGACCTGCTCAGGTACGGGCTGGACGAGATCGCCCGCGTCGACCCGCAGCCCCTGGAGGACCTGGCACTTGCCGCCGAGGCGCAACGACTCCAGTCGGTGGACGACCTGCGGCTGGCCGCTCACACTGCCGCGGTGGCGCTGAGCGGGGATTCAGACTCCTGGACCGATGAGGCGAGTGCAATGCACCTGCTCGGTGCCGCCCGCAAGAGCATCGACGCCGCCGTTGCCGATGACCAAGGCCTGGCACCGGTGGCCGCCCGGCTGGCGGAGGCGTCCGCGCTGGTCAACGACGCCGCGGCGGACCTGGCCAGCTATCTCGACCGGCTCGAAGCCGATCCGAACCGCCTGGAACGGATCGCGGAGCGCCGGGCCGCGCTGCAACAACTCCTGCGCAAGTACGGGTCGTCCGTCGCCGAGGTGCTCGCCTGGGCGCAGCGGGCCGAGGAACGCACTGAGGGCCTGGCCGCGACCGACGAGCGGATCAACGAACTACACCGGCAGGTGCAGAACCTGGACGCTGAGCTGAACTCAACTGCTGGTCAGATCAGTGACAACCGGGTCGCGGCGGCCGGCGAACTGAGCTTGCTGGTGCAAGCCGAACTCACCCAACTGGCCATGCCGCATGCGCTGCTGCGGTTCGACATCTCCCCGGCACCACTCGGCCCCCACGGCCACGACGACGTCGCGATCCTGTTCACCGCGAACGCGGGTGCAGCTCCGGCGCCGCTGGCGAAGGCGGCTTCGGGGGGCGAGCTGTCCCGGGTCCGGCTGGCGCTCGAGGTCGTGCTGGCCGCCGGCGCGGGCGGCCAGACGTTCGTATTCGACGAAGTGGACGCCGGGGTCGGCGGCGCCGTGGCCCTCGAGATCGGCCGTCGGCTGGCCAGGCTCGCCGAGCACGCTCAGGTCATCGTGGTCACCCACCTCGCCCAGGTGGCAGCATTCGCCGACCGGCACTTCGTGGTGGCCAAGGCGACGGACGGCCAGGTGACCACCAGCGGAATCGTGGCCGTCGAGGGGCCCGAGCGGCTCGACGAGCTGGCGCGCATGATGGCCGGCCTGGAGAGTTCCGCCAACGCCCACGCCCACGCCGCAGAACTGCTGCAGGCGGCGGGCCGCTGAGGCGGAAACCCTCCGCCACCTCCGGCTTGGCTCGTGGGGCTACCGCCGGTGGATGGGCCGGATTGGGACGGTTTCCACATTTCCGCCCCACCTGCCCGTGGGTTCGTCATGCCGGCCCTGTCCCGGTATCTGTGTTCGGCTCGGTTGGTCGGGCTGCGGGGATCTCGGCGTTCGCCGGGATGACGGTGTGGGTCGGCGCGGGCCCGCCGAGAGTTCTGGCGCCGGTTCCGACTGCGAGACGCCAGCGCGCCGGTTCGCCACGGCAGCGTCCGGCGCCCTATGGTGGAATTCCGTGGGGAACGGCAGCGATACCAAGCACATCTTCGTCACCGGAGGCGTCGCCTCCTCGCTCGGCAAGGGGTTGACCGCCTCCTCTCTCGGAAGCCTGCTGGTCGCCCGTGGACTACGGGTGACGATGCAGAAACTCGACCCGTACCTGAACGTCGATCCGGGCACCATGAATCCGTTTCAGCACGGTGAGGTGTTCGTCACCGAGGACGGCGCCGAGACCGACCTCGACATCGGCCACTACGAACGGTTCCTCGACGTCAACCTCACCGCTGAGGCCAACGTGACCACCGGCAAGGTGTACTCCAACGTCATCGCCAAGGAGCGTCGCGGCGATTTTCTGGGCGACACCGTGCAGGTGATTCCGCACATCACCAACGAGATCAAGGACGCGATGGTGTCCATGGCCCGCTCCAAGGTTGACGTGGTGATCCATGAGATCGGCGGCACCGTCGGCGACATCGAGTCGCTTCCGTTCCTCGAGGCCGCCCGGCAGGTCCGCCGTGACGTGGGACGTGAGAACGTCTTCTTCCTGCATGTGTCGCTGGTGCCCTACCTCGGGCCGTCCGGGGAACTGAAGACCAAGCCGACCCAGCATTCGGTGGCCGCGCTGCGTCAGGTCGGCATTCAGCCCGACGCCATCGTCTGCCGGTCCAACCGCGAGATCCCGGAGGGGGTCAAGCGCAAGATCTCCCTGATGTGCGACGTGGACGAGGAGGCCGTGGTGTCGTGCCCGGACGCCCCGTCGATCTACGACATTCCCAAGGTGCTGCACGACGAGGGCCTGGACGCCTACGTGGTGCGCCGCCTCGGGGTCAGCTTCCGTGACGTCAACTGGAAGAAGTGGAACGACCTGCTGGAGCGCGTCCATCACCCGAAGGAGTACGTCACGATCGGACTGGTCGGCAAGTACATCGACCTGCCGGACGCCTACCTGAGCGTGTCCGAAGCCCTGCGCGCGGGCGGGTTCGCCAATCATGCAAAGGTGCACATCCGCTGGATCGCGTCCGACTCGTGTGAGACGCCGGCCGGCGCCGCCGCCCACCTGGGCGAGTTGGACGGCATCGTGGTGCCGGGCGGATTCGGCATCCGTGGCGTGGAGGGAAAGCTGGGGGCGCTGCGCTACGCCCGCGAGAACCAGGTGCCCACGCTCGGTCTCTGCCTCGGCCTGCAGTGCATGGTGATCGAGGTGGCCCGCGACCTGTGCGGCCTGCCGGACGCCGCCTCCACCGAGTTCGAGCCGGACACCAACGCTCCCGTGATCGCCACCATGGCCGAGCAGGTGGCGCACGTATCCGGCGACGGTCAGTTGGGTGCCACCATGCGGCTGGGGTCCTACCCTGCCGATCTGGTCAAGGGCTCTCTGGTGGCCACCCTGTACGGCAGCACCCGGGTCGCCGAGCGGCATCGGCACCGCTACGAGGTGAACAACGGCTATCGCGAACAGCTGGAGAAGGCAGGTTTGCGGGTGGTGGGCACCTCGCCCGACTCGACGCTGGTCGAGTTCGTAGAACTGGACGGTGACCAGCACCCTTTCTTCGTCGCCACCCAGGCGCACCCCGAGCTGAAGTCGCGGCCGACGAAGCCCCATCCGCTGTTCGTCGGCCTGATCGCCGCTGCGTTGAGCCGCAAGTTTTCGGCACTGCTGCCCGTCGAGGGCTCCTGATGCGCCCCGACGTGCGCCGGCTCTCCGGCGCCGAGGCAACGGACGTGCAGGCCCACTGGCAGATCAGCGCCCACCGGGTGCTGGGTGAGGGAGTGGTGTCGGATTATGTCGACGACACCGTCGTCACTCCGACCGGTGACGCGATGCACCGCCAGTACCTGATGCACCCCGGCGCGGTCGCGGTGATCGCGCTGGACGAACTCGACCGCGTGGTGGTCGTCCGCCAGTACCGGCATCCAGTCAGTTTCCAGTTGATCGAACCGCCGGCCGGCCTGCTGGACGCCGAGGGCGAGTCCTGGCTGGGTGCCGCGCAGCGCGAGCTGGCCGAGGAGGCGATGCTGGCCGCGGACGACTGGCGCCTGCTGATCGACATGTTCACCTCCCCGGGCTGCAACTCGGAATCGATCCGATTCTTCCTCGCCCGCGGGCTGCGCGACGTGCCCCGTCCGGACGGCTTCGTGGTCGAACACGAGGAACTCGACATGGAGATCTGCCTGGTCGCTCTCGTCGACCTGCTGGACGGCATCTATGCCGGCAACGTGCAGAGCCCGACCCTGGTGGCCGGCGTGCTGGCACTGGAGGCGGCCCGGTTGGGGGGACGGCTGGACGCGCTGCGGCCGGCCGACAGTCCGTGGCCGGCCCGCACGGTGCGCGGCGAGCAACTCAAGGCGATCGCGAAGCTGGCCTGATCGTGCCGGCGCAGCGGGTGGTCGGGTCATTTCTCGACCATCTCACCGTGGAGCGCGGGGCCTCCCCGAACACGGTGGCGGCCTACCGGCGCGACCTGGCCCGCTACCTCGCGTTTTTGCAGGCGCGCGGCATCGACGAACTGACCGCCGTCTCCGAAGCGGACGTGGGCGCCTTCGCCGCCAGTCTTCGCGAGGTCACCCAGGGACGTCCGGCACTGGCCCCGACCAGTGTGGCCCGCGCCCTCAGCGCGGTGAAGTCGCTGCACCGGTTCGCCGTCGACGACGGCGCGGCCACGCAGAACCCGGCCCTCGGGGTGTCGCCGCCGCAGGCCGGTCGCCGACTGCCCAAGGCGCTCGCCCTCGACCAGGTACAGGCGCTGCTGGACAGTCCCAACCAGGCGACGCCGACGGGGCTGCGGGACGCCGCCCTGCTCGAACTGCTGTACGGCACCGGCGCACGGATCACCGAACTGGTCAGCCTGGACGTCGACGACGTCCAGGGGGTGCTGCACGATCCGGACGCGGGCCTCCGACTGTTCGGCAAGGGCCGCAAGGAGCGGATCGTCCCGGTCGGCTCCTATGCCCGCCGAGCGCTGGACGCCTGGCTGGTGCGCGGCCGACCGGCCATGCTCGCCGCGGCCAGAACGGCCACTTCCGCGCTCTTCGTGAACACCCGCGGGGGACGGCTGAGCCGGCAGTCGGCCTGGGGACTGCTGCGCGAGCACGCGCAGAATGCCGGGATCACCGTCGACATCGGTCCGCACACCCTGCGGCATTCGTTCGCCACCCACCTGTTGGACGGGGGAGCGGACGTCCGGGTCGTGCAGGAACTGCTCGGTCACGCGTCCGTTGCCACCACCCAGATCTACACCCTGGTGACCGTGGAGCACCTGCGCGAAGTGTTCCTCACCGCCCATCCGCGGGCCCGCTGACCTGCTTTGGGCAGCACCACCGTGCGGGAACTGTCGGCTGAGCGGACTAGCGTGCTGCCATGAGCGAATCGGGCAAGCAGCGTCATCACAGCATCGACTACGTCGAACTGAACGTCACCGAACTGGTGGCCACCAAGCACTTCTACAGCGCGGCCTTCGGCTGGCGGTTCAACGACTACGGGCCCGAATACGCGGGTTTCGTGATGCCTGGCGGCGACGCCGAGGCGGGCGGTTTGAACGCCACCGGCGAGGGGGCGGTCGGCGGCAGTCCGATGGTGCTGCTGTACTCCGACGATCTGGACGGCACCGTGGCGGCCGTCCGCGAGGCCGGGGGAGAGGTGCGCGTCGAGCCCTATGCCTTCCCGGGCGGGCGGCGCTTCCATTTCGCCGACCCGAGCGGCAACGTGCTGGGTGTGTGGTCGGAAGCCTGACACCGGCAGCTGCCTGGCGGGCGGGGCAGGGGTGACGGCCGCGTTGGACCGCTCCGCCAGCCACCGTCATCCGGCCGCCTCCGTCATCCCGGCGAACGCCGGGATAAGCCCTGGAGGACAGGCCGAGAGGTGTGGTCACCGCTCGTCATCCAGACCCGCCCCTTCACGATTCGGGCGGGAGGTGTCTCTCGGTCCAGATGGCCGACATTGGGGCTAGCATCGGAGTCGAAACCGATCCTTGTGATCCTGAACGTTCGGAGTCTTCTCATGGCCGAACCGCTCCCATCCTGGCCTGGACGCTGCGCAACGAGATCCCGTCCCCGCTGACGTGCGCCCGTTACTCGTCGAAGGCGAGGATGCGATCGCGTCGTTCCAGACTTTCCGCGACTCTGCCACGTTCACGACCAGGCGACTGATCGTCCGTGACGCTCAGGGCTTCAGGGCCGCAAGGTTGACCCGTACGGCTCGATCAACATGTGGTCGACCGAGAACGCAGGAGGCATGCTCGATCGCGATGCGGAAATCGAGCTGTGGACCCGAGCTGGTCGTATCAAGGTCAAGGTCGGCAAGGGGGCCGACATCCGGCGGATCGACAGCCTTCTCGCCTGGGCCGTGTTCAGCAGCCACTGAACCAACTGCCACCCGCGTGGCGCGTCCCGCCGTTCGGGCCGTGGGTATTAGCCTCTTTATCGACACTTGGGAGGCTTCATGAGCGACACCACCACCGAGACCGAGGCGCTGTTCGAGGTAGCCGTCGACGCTGGGCCGGTGCTCGGCCCGACGGGTCGCCCGCTGCCCGACCTGCCCGAACCCCAGCCGCCACAGGGCGTCACCCGGGCGCTGATCATCGCGATGTGCAATCAGAAGGGCGGCGTGGGCAAGACCACCACGGCGATCAACCTGGGCGCCGCGCTGGCCGAGACCGGGCGTCGGGTGCTGCTCGTCGACTTCGATCCGCAGGGTTCACTGTCGGTTGGATTGGGGGTGAATCCGCACACCCTCGACACCAGCATCTACAACCTGTTGCTGACCCGGGATCACGACGTGCACGACATCATCGTGTCGTCGGTTGTCGAGGGGCTCGACATTCTGCCGGCCAACATCGACCTGTCGGCGGCCGAGGTGCAACTGGTGTCCGAAGTGGCGCGCGAACAGACGCTCAAGCGGGTGCTCACCCAGGTGCGGGGTGATTACGACATCATTCTGATCGACTGTGCCCCATCCCTTGGACTGCTGACCGTGAACGCGCTCACCGCAGCCGACCGGGTGCTGATGCCACTGGAGTGCGAGTTCTTCGCGCTTCGCGGCCTGGCGCTGCTCAACGACACCATCGGCAAGGTGCAGGACCGGCTCAATCCCGAACTCGAGATCGTCGGCATTCTCGGCACCATGTACGACGCCCGCACGCTGCACTCCCGCGAGGTACTCGAGCGGGTCGTCCAGGCGTTCGGCGACAAGGTGTTCCACACCGTGATCAGGCGCACCATCAAGTTTCCCGAGACCACCGTCGCCGGCGAGCCGATCACCACCTACGCAAGCACGTCCCCTGGCGCGCTGGCCTACCGGATGCTGGCCCGGGAGGTGCTGCACCGATGCCCCGGCGCGTAGCACTGCCCGGCGCCACCGAGCTGTTCCGCCCGACCGAGCTGGCCAACGGCGCAACGTCCCGTCCGTCCGGCCGGGTGAAACATGACGAGAAGATCACCGTCTACGTGAGCGCCGACGAACTGGTCGCGCTGGAGCAGGCCCGGTTGACCCTGCGCGCGCGGCACGGCATCGCGGTCGACCGGGGCCGGATCGTCCGGGCCGCCATCGCTCTGGTCGTCGCCGACCTGGACGCCAATGGTGAAGGCTCCGACCTGATCCGGCAGCTCGACGAGTCGTGACCGCGACCACGATCGACCCGGTGCCCGCCTTCAGTGTGCGGCTCACCAACTTCGAGGGCCCGTTCGACCTGCTGCTGCAACTCATCTCGCGGCACCGTCTGGACATCACCGAAGTGGCGTTGTCGGTGGTCACCGACGAGTTCCTGGCGCACGTGAAGGCGGGCCGGGCCACCCACGGCAGCGGTCGCTGGGACCTGGACCAGACCAGCCAGTTCATCGTCGTGGCCGCCACCCTGCTCGATCTCAAGGCCGCTCGCCTACTGCCCCAGGGTGAGGTGGACGACCCCGAGGACCTGGCGATGCTGGAAGCCCGCGACCTGCTGTTCGCACGGCTGCTGCAGTACCGGGCGTTCAAGCAGGTCAGTGCCTGGATCGCCGAGACCCTCACTACCGAGGGCCGGCGGCACGCGCGTCCGGGAGGACTGGAGAGCCGGTTCCGTGCGCTGTTGCCTGAGCTGCAGTTCACCGCCACCGCCGACCAACTGGCCTGGCTGGCGGCCAGGGCGCTCACTCCCGAGCCGGCCGAGCAGGTGTCGCTGACCCACCTCCACCAGGCCCAGGTGAGTGTGCGTGAGCAGGCCGACGGCATCGTGCAGCGACTCCGCGAACTCGGCTCGGCCAGCTTCCGTGACCTGGTCGCGGACGCCGGTGAGCGCCTCGTCGTGGTGGCCAGGTTCCTCGCCCTGCTGGAGCTGTTCCGTGAGCGCGCGGTCACCTTCGAGCAACTGACGCCGCTGGGTGAGTTGCGAGTACGGTGGGTCGGCGGAGACGCGGACGCGATCCAGATCTCGGACGAGTTCGACGCCGAGACCGAACCCCGGGAGGGCACCGATGACTGAGGCCGCACCCCTACTGCTGGAATCGGTGGACGCCGCCTCGATCGCGGCGCCCTTGGAGGCGTTGCTGCTGATGGCGACCGAGCCGGTGCCGACCGCCGAACTCGCCGAGGCCGTCCGGGCGCCGATCCCGGCGGTGGAGCAGGCACTGGCCGACTTGGCGGCCTTCTACGACAGCACCGCGCGTGGTTTCGAGTTGCGCTACGTCGGAGGTGGCTGGCGGTACTGGACGCGCGCCGAGCACGCCGACCTGATCGGCGCGTGGCTGGTCGAGGGCCAACACGCGAAGCTGTCCCAGGCCGCACTGGAGACCCTGGCCGTGGTGGCTTACCTACAACCGATCTCGCGCAGCCGTGTGTCGGCTGTCCGCGGGGTGAACGTGGACGGCGTGCTGCGCACCCTGGTCACCCGTGACCTGGTGCACGAGGTCGACCGCGATCCCGACTCGGGCGCCATGTTGTTCGGCACCACCGACGAGTTCCTGCAGCGCCTCGGGCTGGCCGGCCTGGACGACCTCCCGCCGATCGCCCCGTACCTGCCGGATGCGGCGGAACTGGACGCCGAGTTGCGCGCCGCAGTGGCCCCCGTCCGTCGAGCGTGTCGAGACATCGCCTGCGTTGGTCGAGCGTGTCGAGACCACGTCCCCGACCAAGGAGCAGCACCGATGACCGACCCGAACCTGGAGGGCGTCCGCCTGCAGAAGGTGCTGGCCGCAGCCGGCCTCGGTTCCCGGCGGCACTGTGAAGCACTCATCGATGACGGCCTGGTCGAGGTGAACGGCCGCACGATCACCGAGCAGGGCCGTCGGGTGGACCCGCTCACAGACGTGATCCGGGTGGACGGGGCGCGCATTCCGCCGCCGCGCAGGCACGTCTACCTGATGTTCCACAAGCCGCGCGGAGTGGTCTCCACGATGGATGATCCGCAGGGTCGCAGCACCATCACCGACTACTTGGGCAAGCGGGTCAACGAGGGACTGTTCCATGTCGGCCGGCTCGACACCCCCACCGAGGGACTGCTCCTGATCACCAATGACGGCGATTTCGCGCAGCGCATGGCGCACCCGTCCCACGAGGTGGCGAAGACCTACATCGCCGAGGTCGACGGCGTGATCGAAAACGCCACCCTGCGCAAGCTGACCAAGGGAATCACCCTCGAGGACGGCCCCGTCCGGCCCGATCAGGTGAAGCTGATCCAGCGCGGCGGCAGCCGCAGCATCGTCCAGGTGGTGCTGCACGAGGGTCGCAATCGCGTGGTGCGGCGCATGTTCGAGACGGTGGGACATCCCGTGGAACGACTCAGCCGGATCGCGGTGGGACCGGTGCGGTTGGGCCAGCTGAAGGTCGGTGAACTGCGCGACCTGACGCGGGAGGAACTCGGTGCCCTGATGGACCTGGCAGGGCTCTGAGCCGTGCCGGGCGCGCACCGGGTGGTCGGGGTCGAGACCGAGTACGCGCTGGTCGGGCGCCGGGTCGACGGCTCGCGCGGTTCGAGGCTGAGCGGCGGCGACGCGGCCCAACGGCTGTTCGCGCCGATCGAGCGGGAGCACGCCAGTTCGAACGTGTTCCTGCGCAACGGCGGCAGGCTGTACCTCGATGTCGGGTCGCACCCCGAATATGCGACGGCCGAGTGTGCGAGCGTGCCCGACCTGCTCGTCCACGAACGGGCCGGCGATGAACTGGTGGTGCGGCTGGCCCGGCGCGCCGAGGACGACGGGGCCGCGGACGACCAGCAGGTGCAGCTCCGGCTGTTCAAGAACAACGTCGACTCGCACGGCAACTCCTACGGCTGCCACGAGAACTACAGCATCGACCGCTCCCTCGACCTGCCGACGCTCGCTGCCGCCCTGACCCCCTTCCTGGTCACCCGGCAGGTGCTCTGCGGCACGGGACGCTGGACCCCGTCCGGCTTCTCGATCAGCCAGCGGGCCGAGGTGCTGCATGACGAGTTGTCGTCGATGACCACTCGCAGCCGTCCCCTGATCAACACCCGCGACGAGCCGTTGGCCGATCCCACCCGGTTCCGCAGGCTGCATGTGATCTCGGGGGATTCCAACCTCAGTGAGCCATCCGCGGCGTTGAAGGTGGGCAGCCTGCTCGCCGTGCTGGCGGCGATCGAGAGTGCGCCCGGACGGGTGCTGCCCGAGCTGGAACTGGCGGACGTGCCAGGAGCTCTGCGTGCCGTGGCCCGCGACCCGCGCGCCGTGCTGACCCTCGCGTCCGGACGCACCATCGGAGCTTTGGACGTGCAGGCCGAGTACCTCGCGTTGGCCGGCGACGCCCCGGTGACCGGGCGCTGGACGCGGGTGCTGGTCGCACTCCAGGCAGGCGCGGAGGATTCCCTGGAGGGCGAGGTCGAATGGGTGACGAAGCGGGCGCTGTTGCGCAGGTACGCCGACTCGCGCCGGCTGGCGTCCGACGATCGCAGGTTGGGCCAGGTCGACCTGGCGTTCCACGACCTCACGAGCACTGACGACGGCACCCCCCGGGGGCTGTTCCGGCTGCTGGAGGCGCGTGGCGCGGCCGTCCGGCTGACCGATCCGTCTGCGGTCGAAGCGGCCCTGACAACGCCTCCGTCCGACACCCGGGCCGTGTTGCGGGCACGGCTGATCCGCGCCGCGCAGGCCGAACAGCGCCGCTACAGCGTTGATTGGATGCAGTTCACCGCGCACGACCTGCCCGAGGCGTCCGGCGGCCGGGGGGATCAGACCGTGACGCTCGGCGATCCGCTGGCCGTTGCCGACGAGGCGGTGGAGGAACTGTTGGTCCGGCTGTCCGCCTCGTGGACAGCGCCTCGACACTGACGGACATGTCCGGTGCGATTGCCTCGGTCGTCTACGATCGTGTGGTGCAATCCGCCCCGATCAAGTCCGCGCTCGCTGCCGTGTGCTCCGCAGCAGTGATCGCGCTCGCCGCCTGCAGCCAGTCGGCCAACCCGTCCGCTTCGCCGTCCGCGTCACCGTCCAACGCGTCGCCGTCGGCATCCGCATCGGCCTCGCCGAGCGCCTCGCCGAGCGCGACGATCAAGCCGTCCGACAACCTGGACGCGATCACGGTGAAGAACCCGGACTTCGGCGACAAGCCGACGATCACCGTCAAGTCGCCGTGGGCGATCGACAAGACCAGGGTCGACGTGATGACCAAGGGTGACGGCGCAGTCGTGAACCCGGCGTACGTGTTCGCGTACTACCAGGGTGTCAACGGCCGCACCGGCAAGGCCTTCGACGGCAACTTCGGCAAGGGCCAGCCCGCCATGTTCAACCTCGAACAGGTGGTGCCCGGCTTCAAGAAGGCGCTCGAGGGCAAGAAGGTCGGCAGTCGCATTCTGGTCGCGATGCCCGGTTCTGACGGCTACGACTCCCAGAACGGCAGTGCCGATGCGGGTATCGAGGTGGGCGACACGCTGATCTTCGTGATCGACATCGTCGACACCGTGCTCGACGGACCCACCGGCAAGCCGATCACCCCGCCGGCAGGTCTGCCCGTGGTGACCGAGAAGAACGGCAAGCCCACGGTCACGATCCCCAAGACCGACCCGCCGACGAAGATGGTGGCGCAGCCGCTGACCACCGGCACCGGACGCACGGTGACCGCCAAGGACGTGATCGCCGTCAAGTACATCGGTTACTCGTGGAAGACCGGCCAGGTGATCGAGGACAAGACGTCCGCCGCCGACGGCGGCCTGCTGTCCAGCACCATTCCTGGATGGCAGAAGGGGCTGGTCGGCAAGAAGGTCGGGCAGCGCGTGCTGCTGGTGCTGCCGCCGGCGGACGGCTACCCGCAGGGCAGCAACGACCCGCCGGTCGAGGCCGGTGACACGGTCGTGTACGTGGTGGACCTCCTGTACGCGGGGGCCCAGGCGCCTGAGCAGATCGGCCGGTCGAGCGTGTCGAGACCCCCAGTTGGTGGAGACCCGGGCGGATGGTCGGTGGTGGAGGGGGCTCGCCCCTGTGGGTCGAGCGGATCGAGACCCGCGTGTCATCCCGGGCCGTCATCCCTGGCCGCATAGGACGTCCCAGCCCTGATGGGTAGCACTGCGTATGCCGCGGGACGTATTCCCGCGACCCTACCAAGCACCTTTGAGGCACTGGACGCCTAACCCCGGGCGTCCGTGACCCGAGGGGGATTCCGATGACCCGCACGTCCACTACACACAAGCTGGTGCGTTTCCTGATCGCCACGGTGATCGCCATGGCCGGCGTTTTCGGCGCGGCCGCCGTCAGCGCCCCGACCGCGTCCGCGCTCTGTTCGACGCCGGCGATGCAAGGCAACTGGCACAACATCAACCCGGCCACCCGCTCCCTCACGAAGGTGAACGTCGGCTTCGTCTGCGACGACGTGCGGCTGTGCGACACCAGCGGCAACTGCACCGGTGGGCAGCCGTACTTCACCCTGCGTCCATTCGGCAAGTGCTCGCCGACCGACTGCGACTGGGGCACCAGGCGTGCCGCTGCGATGGCCGATGGCTGGCAGCGCGCCATCTACAGCTACAGCTGGTCGACCACGTACGTGTGGGTGAAGACCTATGTGTACAGCGGCGTCACCTACCTGCGGGTCTACACCTGGACCGATTTCACCGCCGCCGACGGCCGCACCGACTACAGCACGGACGAATGGATGCTGAAGTGATCCGCGCCTGACGCGAACGAACCCGGCGAGACATGGTCTCGCCGGGTTTTTCAGCGGCGCAGCCGCCGCCAGACCAGGTGCGCCGTCAGCAGGATCAGCCCGACCACTGCGAGCGCCGCCAAGGACGGCGCCGGGATGGATTCGGGCGCCATGATCATGCCGATCGCCCCGCCAACGAGCGAGAGGGCGAGGGGCAGGATCAGCAGCCAGGTGACCACTGTGATCCTGGTCGAACGGCGACATGGCTTGACTCCTCGCACCCGCGCCGGAGCGCCGGCGTACCGAAGCGGCCTCGAACCCGGGGTCCGCATGCGGTTGCTCCTCACTACGCTGGTTGAATGATCGAGTTGCGGACGCCCCGGCAGATCGAGGCGATGCGTCCGGCCGGACGGTTCGTCGCGAGCGTGCTGACGGCATTGAGCGAGGCCGCCGACGTGGGTGTCAACCTGCTCGACCTGGACGCCCTGGCGCACCGCATGATCAAAGAGCGGGGCGCGACGTCGTGCTACCTGGACTACCACCCGTCCTTCGGCGGGTCGAAGTTCGGCAAGGTGTTGTGCACGTCCGTCAACGACGCGGTGCTGCACGGGTTGCCGCACGACTACCGGTTGGCCGACGGTGACCTGCTCAGCGTGGATTTCGCCGCCTCGGTCGACGGTTGGGTGGCCGATTCGGCGGTCAGCATGGTGGTTGGGCGGGCCCGTTCCGCGGATCTCGCCCTTATCGCCACGACGGAGCGGGCACTGGCGGCGGCGATCGAGCAGGCGGTGGTCGGCAACCGGATGGGCGACATCAGCCACGCGATCGGGTCGACCGCCCGGGCGGCCGGGTTGAGCGTCAACCTGGAGTTCGGTGGCCATGGCGTCGGCCGAACCATGCACGGTGATCCGCACGTCTCCAATGACGGGCGTCCGGGTCGAGGGTTGGTGCTGAAGCCCGGCCTGGTGATCGCGATCGAACCGTGGTTCCTGCAGTCCACGGACCGGATCTTCACCGACCCCGACGGCTGGACTCTTCGCAGCGCCGACGGCTCCCGTGGTGCGCACAGCGAGCACACGATCGCCATCACGCCGGACGGCCCGCTCGTCCTTACCGCCCGCTGAACGTTCTGCCCTGGGACAAAAGGGGGGACGGGACACTGGGACAAAAGGGGGACGGAGTCGACTTTCGTCCCACAACCCGCGCTGGGACGAAAGGGGGACGGAGCTACTTTCGTCCCACGACATCGGGTGGGACAGAAAGGGGACGGAGCTACTTTCGTCCCAAACGAGTCGTTTGTGCTTGCCAGATGCTCATGCCGCCCACCTGGGACGGAAGTCGACTCCGTCCCCCTTTCGTCCCAACCTGTCGTGTGGGACGGAAGTCGACTCCGTCCCCCTTTCGTCCCAACCTGTCGTGTGGGACGGAAGTCGACTCCGTCCCCCTTTCGTCCCAGGCTCAGGGGAGGATCCAGGGAGCTCGCGGCAGGGACGCCGGGTCGAAACGGTCGACCAACACCGCCCGGGTGACCGGTTCTCCCGGCTCCGCAAGATCCAGGGACGTCGCCAGCCGGCTCAGCACTGCTGATGCGTCGACACCGTGCAGGGCCAACTCGGCCAAGGTCACCGCCCCGTCGCGCTTGGCTAGCCGGCGGCCGTCCGCGTTCAGCACCAGGGGTACATGCAGGTACTGGGGCACGGCGCCGCCGAGTTGCCGGGTCAGCCACGCCTGTCGCGGTGAGCTGCTCAGCAGGTCGTCGCCGCGCACCACCTGGTCCACACCCTGCGCCACGTCGTCCACCACCACCGCCAGGTTGTAGGCCGGCACACCGTCGTTGCGCAGCACCACGAAGTCGTCGACCACGCCGGTGACCTCGCCCGCCAACACATCCCGGACCGTCTGCCGCGCACCGTCCGCCCGCACCCGCACGGCCGGCGGACGCTCCCGGCGACGCGCACGCCGCTCGTCCTCGGTGAGCGCCTGGCACGTGCCCGGGTACGGACGGTAGCCGTCGCCGTGCGGTGCCGAGGCGGCTTCGGCGATCTCGCGGCGCGTGCAGAAGCACTCATAGGTCTGCAGTCGCCCGATCGCCTGCGCGTACAACCCTCGGCGCTCGGACTGCCACACCACCGGGCCGTCGAAGTCCAGCCCGAGCGCGGCCAGGTCGGCGACCTGCGCCGCCGCCACCGCCGGTGCGGCGGCGACCCGGGCCACGTCCAGGTCCTCGATCCGCAACAGGAACCGCCGCCCGGTGCTGCGCGCGGCGAGCCAGGCCACCAGCGCCGTCCGCAGGTTGCCCAGGTGCAACTCCGCGGTCGGGGAGGGAGCGAACCGTCCGGCCATCCCCCCAGCAAAACACACCCGCTCACCACACCTAAGGAGTTCACTCGTGCCCGCCCGCTCCGCGCGGGCACCCTACACAGATCCACAGCCACAACGGGAGTGCCGACCGCTGGTAACGTCGCCTACCGACACGGGCAGGGGGATGAACGGAATGGCGCCACGCAAGTCCGAGCGGATCATGAACCTCGCGATCTGCCTGCTGATGGCCCGCCGGTTCCTCGACAAGAATCACCTGCGTGACGTAGTCGAGGGCTATGCGGGGCTCACCGATGCCGCCTTCGAACGCACCTTCGAACGCGACAAGGACGACCTGCGGGCGATGGGCGTCCCGGTCGAGACCGGCAGCAACTCGGCCCTGTTCCCGGACGAGATCGGCTACCGCATCCGCCGGCAGGACTTCGAACTGCCCCCCATCGACTTCACCGTCGCCGAAGCCACCGCGCTCGGCCTGGCCAGCCAGGTCTGGGGCACCGCGACCCTCGCCGAACGGACGGTCAGCGCGCTGGCCAAGCTGCGGGCGGCCGGGGTCGACCCCGACGCGTCCCGGTTGAGCGGCACCAGCCCGAGCATCGGCGCCAAGGAGCCCGCGTTCGAGCCGCTCTGGCAAGCCACGATGACCCGGACGGCGGTGCGCTTCGGCTATCGCGGGGCGCGCCGCGAGGTGGAACCGTGGATCCTCACCTACCGCCGGGGATCCTGGTACCTACTCGGCCAGGACCGCACCCGCGAGGCGCCGCGCATGTTCAAGCTGGCCAGGATCGACGCACTGCCACAGGCGATCGGCAAGCCCGGCGCCTATGAAGTGCCCGACCTCGACCTCGCCGAGTTGACCCGATCGCTGGAACCGTCCCCGGCCGACGCCAGCGCGGTGCTCGCCATCCGCGGCGACAAGGCCCCGGACCTGCGCCGCCGGGGTGAGCCGGCACCGACCGGTGTGGAGCTGCCGTCCGGGTTCACCGCCTGGCGGGTGCCGTACAGCCAGGACGGCGACTTCGTCGCCGAGGTCTGCGGGCAGGGTCCCGCGGTGCTGGTGCTGGAGCCGTTGGAGTTGCGCCGCCAGGTGATCGAACGGCTCAGCGCCGTCGCGGAGGCCTCGTGAGCACCTCGGTCGAGCAGGTGTCCCGGCTGCTGGCCCTGGTGCCGTACCTGCAGGCCCACCCGAACGCCGACCTGGTCACCACGGCCGCTGCGTTCGGCGTCACCCCGCGGCGGCTGCTGGCCGACCTGGAGGTGCTGTGGTTCGTCGGCCTTCCCGGGGGCATGCCCGGAGACCTGATCGACATCGACATGGACGCCGTGCAGGAACAGGGCCGGATCAGCCTGTCCAACGCCGACTACCTGTCGCGGCCGATGCGGTTCACCATCGACGAGGTGACCAGCCTGATCGTCGCGCTGCGGGCGGTCCGTGAGGTGACCGGGGGAGCGGCGGGTGAGGCGGTCGATTCGGCGTTGGCCAAACTGTCCACCGTCGCGGGCGCGCAGGAGAGCAACCGGGTCGGCTTCGCCGTCGCCACCTCCGAGGGTGCGATCCGCGAGCAGTTGGCCACGGCGATCGCGGACGGGGACGCCGTCCAGCTCAGCTATGACGGGCTGACCAGGGCCGAAACCACCCGTCCGGTGGTCGAACCGCACCGGTTGAGCGTGCGGGACGGCTACGTCTACCTCGAGGCGTGGAGCCGGGACCGGGCCGCCTGGCGCACCTTTCGGCTCGACCGGATCACCCGGGTCGATCCCGCCGAGGGCGGCGTCGCCGACCACGGCCGCCCGCCCGCCTTCGACGGTGGTTGGCTCGAGGTGCGTCCGGAGGCGGCACTGATCACGCTCACCGTCACCGACCACGCCCGGTGGATCAGCGAGTACTACCCGGTGCGCTCCGTGGAGCGCGCCGGCGCGGGCTGGCGGATCAAGCTGCTGGTCGCAGACCCGGCCTGGCTGCGCATGGTGCTGCTGCGGCTCGGCCCGGCCGTGCTGGCCGTCGACCCGCCGCAGGCCGCCGAATCCGCGCGCGCCGCGGCTGCCGAGACCCTCGCGCTCTACCAGACCCTGCCGGTCGACCGCGCACCCGCCTGATCGTCCGGACGTCCGGCGCACGTTCGCAGGGCCAGAGCGGCCAAGCCGAAGCCTGCTGAGCGATGCGTTAGTCTCGGGTCATGATGTGGGTGCTGATCTTCTTCGGTATCGCCTTGATCGGGGCGATCACCGTGGCGTCCTACGCCGTCTGGCTGGCGCACAAGGCGTCCGACCTGTTCAGCGAACTGCAGATGCTCGGCACCCGCGCCGAGGAACTGGCCGCACTCGTGTCACAGGTTCAGCTTCCCAAGCAGTGAGTAGACTCACCCAGTTACCGCAACCCAAGGAGCACAGAGAATATGTTCGGCCTGCCCGGCGGCATGGAATGGGTCATCCTGGCCATCATCGCCCTACTCGTCTTCGGCGGCAGCCGCCTCGCCAATGCAGGCAAGAATGCCGGCAAGGCGATCCGCGAGTTCAAGGAAGAGACCTCGACGCTGAAGAAGCCCGATGAGCCGGAGGCCACGCCGCCGCCCGCGGTTCTGCCGCCGGTGTCGACCGCCGAGCCCGGGGGTATCGTCCACGAGGGTGAGATCGTCCCCGAGCCGAAGGACAAGGGCCAGCAGGCCTGACCCACGGTGGCTCGCCGCATCAGTTTCGCGTGGCTGAAACCGCCGCGCACCTCGCCTGACGGCGTCATGTCGCTGGGTGACCACCTGCGAGAGTTGCGCTACCGGGTGCTGTTCTCGGTGATCTTCATCACGATCGGCATGATCCTGATCGCGGTGTTCTACAACCAGGTGTACCTGTTCCTGACCCAGCCCTGGCTGCACGCCAAGGAGATTCTCAGCGTCACCAACCCTGAGCTGAGCACCCAGATGGTGCTCTCGGGCGTGACCAGCCCGCTGACCCTGGCGCTGAAGATCTGTGGCGTCGGCGGCGTGGTGCTCGCCGCACCGATCTGGCTCTACCAGATCTGGGCCTACATCGTGCCGGCGCTGCTGGCCCGAGAGAAGCGCTGGGCGCTGCTGTTCGTCGGCACGGCCCTGCCGTTGTTCCTCGCCGGCGTGGCGGTCGGCTACTTGATCCTGCCGCAGGGCATCTCGGTGCTGATGTCGTTCACCCCGCAATCGGTGCCGATCACGAACCTGGTCGAGATCGACAAGTTCCTCGAACTGATGCTGCAGTTGATGCTGGTGTTCGGACTCGGCTTCCTGATGCCGGTGGTGGTGGTCGGGGCCAACCTGGTGGGTGTGATCAAGGCCGAGCAGTTGGCCAAGTCCCGGCTCTACGTGATCTTCGGCACCTTCGTGTTCGGTGCCGCAGCGACCCCCTCGACCGACCCGTTCTCGATGCTCGCACTGGCCCTGCCGATGACGGCACTGTTCCTGATCGCCGAAGTGATCTGCCGGATCCACGACAAGAGAAAGGCGAAGCGACTGGCCGCCGACCTCGTGGACAGCCCGTGACCGCAGCGCCGGCCCGCACTGACCTGGTGGTCAACCCCACCGCCGGACGGGGCCGCGCCGGGCGGGTGCTGCCCCGGGTCGTCCAGGAGTTGCGCGCGGTGCTGCCCGACACGAACCTCCGGGTGGTGCAGGCACGCAGCCTCGCCGAATCGGAGGACGCCTGCCGGCGTGCGGTCGCCGAGGCCGACCAACTGCTGGTGATGGGCGGCGACGGCATGGCGCACCTGGGCATCAACGCGTGCGCCTCCACTCCGGTGCCGCTCGGCATTCTGCCGGCCGGCACCGGCAACGACCTGTGCCGAGGGCTTGGACTTCCACCGGGCCTCTCGGACGCCGTCCACGCCCTCGCCACCGGCAATGTCCGCACTGTGGATCTGGCCAGGGTGCAACGCCCGGACGGGTCCGTGCGTTGGGTGGGATGCGTGGTCTCCACCGGGTTCGACTCCCGGGTCGCGCTGCGGACCGCGAAGATGCGGCTGCCGATGGGGCCGTTGGCCTACGCGTGGTCGGCACTGGCCGAACTGCGCACGTTCACCCCGCTGCGCTACCGCATGGTGATCGACGGTGTACCGCGCGACCTGCGCTCGATGGCGGTCTTCGTGTGCAACTCGGAATTCTTCGGTGGCGGCATGCGGGCGTTCCCCGGCGCCGACCCCACCGACGGGCTGCTCGACCTCACCGTGATCCACCCGGTCTCGCGGGCCACCCTGCTGCGCCTGCTGCCCTCGCTGTTCACCGGCCGCTTCGTCAAGAACCCCGCGGTGGAACGGCTGCACGCCCGTGAGGTGCTGCTGGACGGCGACGGGCTGATCGGCAGCGGTGACGGCGAGTTGCTCGGCGACGTGCCGTTGACGGTCACCTCGGTTCCCGCGGCACTGCGCGTGCTCCGCTGACACCCTGATATTCCGCCCCGATCAGACCCCACACGCCGCCACTTGGGCGTGTCGCTCCCGATCGAGTCGGAATATCAGGGTCCCGCGGGGTGAACCTCCCGCCGCGGCGGGGGCGGTAGGTTGGCGGCGATGAGCACCGCGTCCCACCTGACGGCGTTCGCCGCCGGCTACGGCTTTCCGCTCGACCCCTTTCAGGTCGAGGCCTGCGCTCATGTCGACGCCGGGTCCGGGGTGCTCGTAGCGGCGCCCACCGGCTCGGGGAAGACCGTCGTCGGCGAGTTCGCCGTCTTCTCGGCCCTCGCCAGGGGCACCAAGTGCTTCTACACCACGCCGATCAAGGCGCTCAGCAACCAGAAGTACCACGACCTGGTCGAGCGGCACGGTGCCGACCGGGTGGGCCTGCTCACCGGAGACATCTCGATCAACTCCGAGGCCCCGGTTGTGGTGATGACCACCGAGGTGCTGCGCAACATGATCTACGCCAACTCCCGGACGCTGGCCGGACTGGGTTTCGTGGTGATGGACGAGGTGCACTACCTGGCTGACCGGTTCCGCGGCGCGGTCTGGGAAGAGGTGATCATCGGGCTCGCCGAATCCGTGCAGGTGGTGTCGCTGTCGGCCACGGTCAGCAACGCCGAGGAGTTCGGCGCCTGGCTGGACGAGGTGCGCGGTGGCGTCCGGATCGTGGTGTCCGAGCGCCGGCCGGTGCCGCTGTTCCAGCACGTGATGGCCGGACGGCGGCTCTACGACCTGTTCGCGGACGAGGCACCAACCGCCCTTCCGCAACCGGCTGGGGTGGTGGACGTGAACCCCGAACTGCTCCGATTGGCCAAGGACGAGTCCCGCGGCGTCCGCGACGATTCCCGGACGATGCGCAGCCGCCGCGTCCGCAGCGCCATCGAGCGGCACCGGCCCACCCGGTCGTCCCTGGTGCCCCGCCGCGACGCCACCGTCGAACGGCTGGACGCCGAGGCCCTGTTGCCGGCCATCTTCTTCATCTTCAGCCGGGCCGGCTGCGACGCGGCAGTCGGGCAGCTGATGCATTCCGGGCTGCGGCTGACCAGCGGCACCGAGCGGCGCGAACTCGAGGCGATCGCGGCTGCCCACACCGGGGGACTCAGCCCCGCGGACCTAGCCGCACTCGACTTCGACGGCTTCCTGGAGGCGCTGCGCAACGGCATCGCTGCGCATCACGCCGGCCTGCTGCCCGCGTTCAAGGAGATCGTCGAGGAGGCGTTCGTCCGGGGGTTGGTCAAGGTGGTGTTCGCCACCGAGACACTCGCCCTTGGCATCAACATGCCGGCCCGCAGCGTCGTGCTGGAGCGGTTGGTCAAGTTCAACGGCGAGAGCCACGCCCAGATCACTCCCGGCGAGTACACCCAGCTGACCGGACGGGCGGGCCGCCGCGGCATCGACGTCGAGGGCCATGCGGTGGTGCTGTGGCAGACCGGCATGGATCCGCGCGCCGTGGCCGGTCTCGCCTCCACCCGCACCTACCCGCTGCGGTCGTCCTTCGCTCCCACCTACAACATGGCGGTCAACCTCGTCGGCAGCGTCGGACGGGAGCGTGCCCGGGTGCTGCTGGAGCAGTCGTTCGCCCAGTACCAGTCCGACCGCGGTGTGGTCGGACTTGCCCGCACGATCGCCCGCAACACGGAGAAGATCGAGGGCTTCCTGGGCCAGGCGGCCTGCGATCAGGGCGATTTCGCCGAGTACGCCCGGCTGCGCGCCGAGATTTCCGCGTTGGAGGCGGATGCGGCCCGCAACCGCCGCGCCGACCGCCGGGCGGAGTCGCTCAACGTGCTGCTGGAACTCAAGCCGGGTGACATCCTTCGTGTGCCGGCAGGACGCCACCAGGGCTGGGCGGTCGTGGTCGACCCCGGCCTGGCCAAGGGCGATCCGCACCCGATGGTGATGACCGAGGAACGGCAGTTGAAGCGGCTCTCGCTGGACGACTTCCCCACCCCGCCGGTCGTCGTCGGCCGGATGCGCATTCCGAAGCATTTCGACCCGCGCCAGCCGGCGTCGCGGCGCAACCTGTCGGCTGCGTTCCGATCCAAGCTGGCCGAGGTCGACCTGTCTGCTCCGACGAAGTCGACCGCGGCGATGGACGCCGACGTCGCCGCGCGAGTCGCCGAACTTCGCCGCCAAGTGAAGGCGCACCCCTGCCACACCTGCCCCGATCGCGAGAACCACGCCCGGTGGGCCGAGCGGGCGCTCCGGCTGGAACGCGACAACGCGGGCCTGCAACGGCAGGTCGACCGGCGCACCAACACGATCGCGGTGAAGTTCGACCGGATCTGCTCGGTGCTGGAATCCCTGGGCTATCTCGGCGAGGGCGGCGTCGAGGTCACCGACGCCGGCCGGATGCTGGCCCGGATCTACTCCGAACTCGATCTGGTGACCGCCGAATGCATACGGGTCGGCGTGTTCGACGAGCTCAGCGCCCCGCAGTTGGCGGCGGTGCTGTCGTCGCTGGTGTACGAGTCCCGGGGCGGTGACAAGCGCCGTCCACCGCGAATGCCGGACCGTGCCAGCGAAGCGGCACAGAGCGCGCTGCGCGGCATCTGGCGACAGGTCGGGCTGACCGAGCGTGACCACCGGTTGGACCGCGGACCCGAGCCCGACATCGGCTTCGCCGAGTCCATCCACGCCTGGGCCGCCGGACGCCCGCTCGGCGAGGTGCTGGACGATTCCGGGCTGACCGCGGGCGACTTCGTCCGCTGGGCGAGGCAGGTGGTCGACCTGGCCGGCCAAGTCGCCCAGGCGGCCGGGCCGGGGGAGTTGCGGACGGCCTGCCGTGCGGTGGTGGACGGGGTTCGCCGGGGCGTGGTCGACGCCGCGCCGCTGGAGGACTGACCATCGCAAGCCCGTCGACCGGGCCGTGACCCGAACCCCGGCTAGGGTGTGCCGACCCCCGCCGTCGTGACCGAGGAGTTCCAATGCGTCGCACAGTTGTGATTCTGGCCGCCCTGTTCAGCCTCGCCGCGTGCACCTTGCCCGGCTCGGTTCAGTCCAGCGCGCCGCCCAGCGCACCACCAAGCGCGCCGAGCACCTCAGGTGCCACCACCGCGCAGCCCACCCAGTCGAGTACGTCGACCACCGCGCCCCCGTTGCCGGTGATCGCATCCCGGGCCATCAACCTCAGCGGACGCCCGGCCACGGTGATCCTGAACGAGGTGGTCGTTCGCGACGGTGTGACCAGCATCACCTGGACGCTGCGCAACGACGAGTCGTCCGACGCGGGTGGGCTCGGGATTCAGATGACCGACCAGTTCGGCGACGGACAGGTCGCGGTCGTGCCGGGCACCGACCAGAAGGTGCCCGGCGACTCCTCCTACGTGGACGGGGTGTACCTTCTCGACACGGCGAACCGGCTGCGCTACCTGCCCGCCCGCGACTCCGAGGGTCACTGCGTGTGCACGTACGCACCGTCGAGTGTGTTCATCCGGCCGGGTGCCTCGCAATCGTTCGATGCGGTGTTCAAGGCCCTGCCGGACGGGGTGAACACGATCGACGTCGTGATTCCCAGGGCGGGCACGTTCCGGGGCGTCCAGGCGCAGCGATGAGGGCGGTGGCGACGGCGGTCGTCGTGATCGGACTGGTGTCCCTGCCGGCCGGAGCGGCGCAGGCCGACCCGACCACGTCACCGGTGGATCCGTCCACCGCCGTCACCTTTCCGGTCGTCGCCTTCGATGCACGGACTGTGCCGTTCGACGCCCGAACGCTGGCCATCGAGTTTCCTCAGGCGAGTGTGGATGGCTCGGTCACCGAGAACGGCACGGTGATCACGTTGAAGACAGACGTGTTCTTCGCCTACAACAAGGCCACCCTCAACTCGCGCGCGACTGCGGCCCTGGATCGAGCCGCGGCCAGGTTGACGGAGTTGAACGCCACCACCGTCCGGGTGAACGGTTATACCGACAGCAAGGGGTCGGCGGCCTACAACAAGAACTTGTCGAAGCGTCGGGCGGACGCGGTGCTGGCCGCCCTCAAGCAGCGGCTGGCCGCGCTCAAAGGCTCGGTGCGGGCCAACGGCGAGAGGCACCCGGTGGCCACCAACAAGACGGCGAAGGGACGGGCGCTCAACCGCCGGGTGACCATCACGGTCACCGGCTGAGCGCCGCTAGCCTGACCCCATGAGCGTCGCGATCCGGGTGATCCCCTGTCTGGACGTCCACGACGGCCGCGTGGTCAAGGGCGTCAACTTCCTCAACCTGCGTGATGCCGGCGACCCGGTCGAACTGGCCGCCGCCTACGGTGCGCAGGGAGCCGACGAACTCACGTTCCTGGACATCTCCGCGTCGTCCGAGGGACGGTCCACCACTCACGAGATGGTCCGCCGCACCGCCGAGACGGTGTTCATCCCGCTCTGCGTCGGCGGGGGAGTGCGCTCGGTGGACGACGTCGACACCCTGTTGCGCACCGGCGCCGACAAGGTGGGCATCAACACCGGGGCGATCAACGATCCACCGGTCATCGATGCCATCGCGCAGCGGTTCGGCAACCAGGTGCTGGTGCTCAGCCTCGATGCCCGGCGCGATGCCGCGCAGCCGTCCGGCTTCGGGGTGACCACGCACGGCGGCCGCACCTCAGCGGGATTGGACGCGATCGAATGGGTCCGTGAGGCCGTCGACCGGGGGGCGGGCGAGATCCTGCTGAACTCGATGGACGCCGACGGCACCACCAGCGGCTTCGACCTGGCGATGATCGACGCCGTCCGCAGAGTGGTGGACGTGCCATTGATCGCCTCAGGCGGCGCGGGCACCGTGCAGCACTTCGTGGACGCCGCCAGGGCGGGAGCCGACGCAGTACTGGCAGCCTCGGTCTTCCACTACGGCACGCTCACCATCGCCGAGGTCAAGGACGCCCTCGCGCAGACGGGCTTCCCGGTCCGCACCCAGATCGCCTGAGTCACTTGCGAGGCGGAGCGCCACCTGGCCCCGTCCACTAGATTCGCCCGCATGGGTTGCCTGTTCTGCGCCATCGTCGCGGGCGATGTTCCGTCCCGCCAGGTCTATGCCGACGACACCGCGATCGCCTTTCTCGACATAACCCCGTGGAAGCGGGGTCACACGCTGGTGGTGCCACGCCGGCACGTGGACGATCTGCTGGCGGCTGACGAGGCGCTGACGGAGATCAGTCCTGCGATCACCGCCACTGCCCGGCTGCTCACCGAGCGGCTCGACGCCGACGGGCTGAACATGCTCTCCAGCGCCGGCGCGGTGGCCGGCCAGGAGGTCTTCCACCTGCATGTGCACCTGGTGCCGCGCTATGCCGAGGATCCTGGGCTGCGCCGGATGACCACGCACGACCCGGGCATTGACCTGGACGAGGTGGCCGCCCGGCTCGGCATCAGCGGCTGAACTGGACGACGAAAGGGTCTCGACAAGCTCGACCAACCTGCGGGGACAATGGGCCATGGCCAGAGCCCTGAACAACGAAGAAATCACTCGTCAACTGCGCGAACTGCCCGGCTGGTCGCGCATGGGTGAGGCGATCGTCGCCACCATCGAGGCACCGGACTTTCCGGCAGCGATCCGGATCGTCACATCAGTCGCCGACGAGGCCGAGCGGATGAACCACCACCCCGACATCGATATTCGGTGGCGCACCACCCATTGGCTGCTGACCACCCATGACGCGGACGGGCTGACACAGCTCGACATCGAGCTCGCTCACCGCATCAACGAGGCGGCCCGCGCCGAAGGTGTCGAACTCTAGGCTGCGCCACACCCGGATCGACGCCACGACCGAGCGATGCTTGACTTCGAGGTCAGTGAGTCACTCAGCCAGAAATGCCGCACGGCGATGCGCGAAGGCGACGGGTCATCCTCGGTCTAGAGTGCCGTCATGGCGACGGAGCGGATGACCCTCGAGCGCTGGGAACACTCGATGCACGTGCCTCTTATGGTGGCCTCATTCGGCTGGCTCGTCGGGTATTCCTGGCAGGTCATCGGCGACGTGCATGGTCCGGGGATCACTGTGACCGGAGTGGTCATCGCCGTGGCCTGGCTGGTGTTCATCGTGGACTACGGCGCACGCTTGTGGCTCGCCCGCCCGCGCGCCCGATGGTTCTGGCATCACCTCTGGGACCTGGCGGTCGTGGTGCTGCCGACGTTGCGGGCGCTGCGGGTACTGAGGATGCTCACGATCGCCGCATCATTCCAGCGCAGTGCCGGCACTGCCCTGCGCAGTCAGATCGCGATCTACGGCGCCGGTGCCGCTGTGCTTCTGATGTACGTCGGTGCCCTCGCAGAACTGGATGCGGAGCGACACGCCGTCGGGGCGAACATTATGACTTTCGGCGACTCGGTGTGGTGGGCCTTCGTCACCCTGGCGACCGTCGGTTACGGCGACTTCTATCCCGTCACGTTCCCCGGACGCCTGGTCGCGGCAGGACTGATGGCCGCCGGCATCGCGGTGGTCGGCGTCGTCACAGCGACGGCGGCATCATGGCTCATCGAGAGGGTCTCGGCGGGCCGCGATGACGACGAACCGGCCACCCGGGGTCAAGTGCGCGCACTCAGCCTGCAACTGGCCGAGCTGGCCACCCCTCCATCCAACACTGGCGAAAACGGGAACGGATCATGACCGAAGGCAATGCGGTACAGCGCGCAGAAGGAGCCGTGAAGCCCTCGAGCCAGCGCACCATCGAGTCCTATGCGTTGAGTATCGGCGCCTTCGCGTTCGTCGTCGCCTGTGTCGCCGCGATGGTGCGGTTCCGGTTCGAGGCCACTCCGATCGCCGGCCCGGAGTCCGTCGGGCAGTTCACCGCGATCATGTCGGGTGCGGTCGCCTTCGCCACCTTCGTGGCCGGACGGGTGCGCGTGCGCCGCGGCCAGCAGTGGCACCCTCTCGACGTCCTCGATCTCGTCGCGGTCGGCTTCGCGCACGGTGTCATCGGCTTGCTCAGCTGGACGCTCGTCTCTACCATCCTCGAGCAGTCGTTCATCGACGCGACGGTGTTTCCGCTGTTCGTGATCCTGCTGACCGGCGCCGCGTGCGCGGTGACTGGCTACGTCGCCTTCCTGTCCGCCACGCACCTCGACCTCAGCCTGCTGGCGATCGTGCTCGCCACCTTCCTGCTCGAAGGCATCATCGCGAGCATGCTCACGGCCAGTGACCCGCACTGGTGGAAGGAGCACCTCAGCGCGCTCGGCATGACCGATGACCTGTCGGCACTCGCGTTCAACCTGACGCTCATCGTGTCCGGCCTGCTGGTCACGGTGCTCGCCCGCGCCGCAACCCTTGAGGTGCCCACCAGCAACCCCAACGGCATCGCCCGGGTGCGGCTGTTCCTGGTGCTGATCGGGGTGTTCCTCGGCCTCGTCGGTGTGTTTGCCGTCGACACACACTTCTGGCTGCACACGCTGTTCGCGTCGGGCATGGCCGTGGTGTTCATCGTGCTGACCATCCGACTGAAGCGCTACATTCCGGGCGTCCCGCGTGTCTTCATGACGCTCGGCTGGCTGTTCGACGCCATCATCGTGGTGCTGGCCATGCTGTACGCGGTGAGCTACTACACCCTGACAGCCGTCGAACTGGTGGCCGGAACGCTTGTGTTCACCTGGATCATCCTGTTCATCCGCACCTCGGCCGCCCTGCAGATCGACGTCCAGCAGTCCGAACTGGCCGCACCCTGAGTGCCGAAGCGGTGGCCGCAGTCGCTGGCCGCCCGCTCGGGCCTCGTCCACATCCTGAAAACACCCGTCCGAAAGTTGACATGGTCGCGTGGGCGGCGAAAACTGTTCCCGTGCGTTTCTTCACCTTCGTACTTTCGTGAGCGTGTCAGCCGCTTAGTCGACCGACACGCACCCTCGCCTGCCGACGCAGCGGGGGTTTTTTCATGCAGAAGATCGCCGCCAGCTCCGCAGAAAGGGGACGCAGATGTCCGACACCATGGCACCGCCGATGCTGACCGGGGCCGAGGCCCTCGTCGAATCCCTGGAGCGGGTCGGCGTAGAGGTTATCTTCGGCATCCCGGGCGGCACCATCCTGCCCGCCTACGACCCGCTCGGCCAGTCCAAGCTGATCCGGCACATCCTGGTGCGCCACGAACAGGGCGCCGGGCACGCGGCCGAGGGATACGCCCTGGCCACCGGCAGGGTGGGCGTGTGCATGGCCACCTCCGGGCCGGGCGCGACCAACCTGGTCACGGCGATCGCGGACGCCTACATGGACTCGGTGCCGATCGTGGCGATCACCGGCCAGGTGAACAGCCCGGCGATCGGAACCGACGCGTTCCAGGAGGCCGACATCCGCGGCATCACCTTTCCGATCACCAAGCACAGCTTCCTGATCACCCGGGCCGAGGACATCCCGGCCGCCATCGCCGCGGCCTTCCACATCGCCGGAACCGGACGCCCCGGACCGGTGCTGGTCGACATCGCCAAGGACGCCCAGACCAACACGGCGCCGTTCATCTGGCCCGAGGTGATCGACCTGCCCGGCTACCACCCGGTCACCCAGCCGCACGTGAAGCAGATCCGTGAGGCCGCCCGGCTGATCGCCGAGTCGGAGCGTCCGGTGCTCTACGTCGGTGGTGGGGTGGTCAAGGCCGGCGCGGCCGAAGAACTGGCCAAGCTGGTCGCGATCACCAACATTCCGCTGGTCACCACGCTGATGGCGCGCGGGGTCTTCCCCGACAGCCACGAACTGAACATGGGCATGCCCGGCATGCACGGCACAGTGGCGGCGGTGGGTGCGCTGCAACGCGCCGACCTGCTGATCGCCCTGGGCACCCGGTTCGACGACCGGGTGACCGGACGGCTGGACACCTTCGCCCCGCACGCGAAGGTGATCCACGCCGACATCGACCCGGCCGAGATCTCCAAGAACCGGCTCGCCGATGTGCCGATCGTCGGCGACGTGAAGGCGGTGATCGCCGAGTTGAACGGTGTGCTGCGCGGGTCCGACCTGCCCGACTATGCGGTGTGGCGGCGCTACCTGGGTGCGATCAAGACCAAGTACAAGGTGCCCACCGAACCCACCCACGAGGGCATGTTGTCGCCCGAGTATGTGATCAAGCGGATCGGTGAACTGACCGGCCCGGACGCCTACTACGCCGCGGGCGTCGGCCAGCATCAGATGTGGTCGGCGCACCTGCTGCCCTTCGAGAAGCCCGGACGCTGGCTCAACTCCGGCGGCGCCGGAACCATGGGGTACTGCGTGCCGGCCGCGATGGGTGCCCAGGTCGGCCGGCCGGACGCGGTGGTCTGGGGCATCGACGGTGACGGCTGCTTCCAGATGACCAACCAGGAACTGGTCACCTGTTCCCTGGAGGGCATCCCGATCAAGATCGCCGTGATCAACAACCAGAGCCTCGGCATGGTGCGGCAGTGGCAGACCCTGTTCTACGGCCAGCGCTACTCCAACACCGACCTGAAGACCCTGCGGGTGCCGGACTTCCAGAAGCTTGCCGAGGCGATGGGCGCAGTGGGGCTGCGGGCCGAGCATCCGTCCGAGGTGGACGCGGTGATCAACAAGGCGCTGTCCATCACCGATCGTCCCGTCGTGGTGGAGTTCGTGGTGCACAAGGACGCGATGGTGTGGCCGATGGTCGCCGCCGGCACCAGCAACGACGACATCAAGATCGCCAAGGACCTGGCACCCGACTGGGAGGATGAGGAGCTGTGAGAACGCACACCCTGAGCGTGCTGGTCGAGAACAAGCCGGGCGTGCTGGCCAGGATCGCCGGCCTGTTCGCCCGCCGGGGCTACAACATCGAGTCGCTGGCGGTCGGGCCGACCGAGCGTCCGGAGTTGTCCCGGATCACCCTTCAGGTGGGTGTCGAGAACGCCCAGTTCCTCGAGCAGGTCACCAAGCAGCTGAACAAGCTGGTCGAGGTGCTCAAGATCGTCGAGCTGGAGGAGTCGGCGGTGCGCCGCGAGCTCGTCCTGATCAAGCTGAAGGCCGACCCCAGCACCCGCAGCCAGATCATCGAGATCGTCCAGTTGTTCCGCGGCAAGACTGTGGACGTGCAGAACGACTCGCTGACCATCGAGGCCACCGGCTCGCCCGACAAGCTCGACGCGCTGCTGGAGATGCTGAAGCCGTACGGCATCCGCGAACTCGTGCAGTCCGGCCTGGTCGCGCTCGGCAGGGGCAGCAAGTCGCTCACCGACCGGGCGAAGACCGACCGGATCCGCACCCCCGTGCGCAATGACTACGTGGCAATAATCTAGGTAAGGAAGAGACACATGGCAGAGATGTTCTACGACGACGACGCTGATCTGTCGATCATCCAGCAGCGGGTGGTCGCCGTGATCGGCTACGGCTCCCAGGGTCATGCGCACGCATTGTCGCTGCGCGATTCCGGGGTGGACGTCCGGGTCGGACTGCGGCCGGGGTCGAAGTCGGCGGCGAAGGCGCAGGCCGAAGGGCTGCGGGTCGTGTCGGTGGCGGACGCCGCCGCCGAGGCGGACCTGATCATGATCCTGGCGCCCGATCAGTACCAGCGCACCATCTACGCCGAAGAGATCGCCCCCAACCTTCAGGACGGCGACGCGCTGTTCTTCGCCCATGGCTTCAACATCCGGTTCGGCTACATCGAGGCCCCAGCAGGGGTGGACGTGTGCATGGTCGCCCCGAAGGGCCCGGGTCACCTGGTTCGTCGCGAGTACTCCGAGGGCCGTGGCGTGCCGGTGATCGTGGCGGTCGAGGTGGACGCCTCCGGTGAGGCCTGGCCGCTGGCGCTGTCGTACGCGAAGGCGATCGGCGGGCTGCGTGCCGGCGGCATCAAGACCACCTTCACCGAAGAGACCGAGACCGACCTGTTCGGCGAGCAGGCCGTGCTCTGCGGCGGCGTGTCCAAGCTCGTTCAGAGCGGCTTCGAGGTGCTCACCGAGGCCGGCTACCAGCCCGAGGTGGCGTACTTCGAGTGCCTGCACGAGCTGAAGCTGATCGTCGATCTGATGTACGAGGGCGGCATCGCCAAGCAGCGCTGGAGCGTCTCCGACACCGCCGAGTTCGGCGACTACGTCTCCGGTCCGCGGGTGATCGATGCCGACGTGAAGTCGAACATGGAGGGTGTGCTGGCCGACATTCGTTCCGGCGCCTTCGCCAAGCGGTTCATCGACGACCAGGACGCCGGCGCCCCCGAGTTCAAGAAGCTGCGGGCCGAGGGTGAAGCGCATCCGATCGAGGCCACCGGACGCGAGCTGCGCGGCCTGATGGCGTGGGTGAAGAGCCACGACGACGACTACGTCGAGGGCACCGCCGCGCGCTGAGTGAGAGACCTGGGTCGCCGCCACCGCCGCGCGACCCACGAGGAACGGGCGTCATTCCCCACGAGGGTAGGACGCCCGTTCTGCTGCCCGTGGCCGGTCCGTCCGAGTTGGTTTGCGGCCGCAACCGCTCACTGTTCGTGGCCGGTCGAGTCGTGCGGCTGTTCGCCGGAGCGCCCGGGCTGACCACCGGCGTCGCGGAGCAGTCCCTCCAACTCGGCGACCATGCCCCGCGACTGACTCAACAGAACCTCCAGTCGTGCCGTGGCGTCGGCTGGGGACGTATCAGGATGGCTCCCTGCCGGCTCGATCACCGGGTCGCTGGCGGCGCCGCCCCTGCCGCGACCCCGCCGTGGGGACAGGAAGAAGTTGGCCAGGTAGCCGGTGAACGTGCCGAAGATGCCGACGCCGGTCACGATGATCACCCCGCCGAGCACGCGTCCCAGACCTGTGACCGGATGCACATCGCCGTAGCCGACGGTCGAGATGGTGACGATCGTGTACCACAGGGCGTCCGACCCGGTGACGATGCTGGCCCCGTCGGCGAAGTGCTCGATCCGCAGCATCAGCAGGCTGCCGAACTCGAGCACCAGCACGCCGAGCAACAGCAGGCTCATCAATGCGCTGTTGGCCCGTTCCCGCTTCAGCGTGGACCAGGTGGCTCGGCCGCCGGCGGCCCTGAACAGCCTGACCTCGCGGACCAGCCGGAACAGCCGCAGCACCTTGAACGGGGGGAACGGCACGCTGGAGAGCAGGTCGGCCCAGCCGTAGCCGCGCACGAAATAGTGCGTGAACCGCTCAGCGGTGCGGGCGCGGTACAAGAAGTCGACCAGGAAGATGAGGCTGAACAGCCCGTTCATCACGTCCAGGATTGTGTGCAGTGCAGGGTCGGCGAGCACGTACCCGAGCAGCAGGTTGACCAGCGCAAGAATGGACAGCGCTCCCACGAACAGCCGGTAGGCGGAGTCGTTCGATGCGTGGGCCGGCCCTGGTCGGGCGCTGGTTTCCGGCATGGCGGCTCCTCAGGCATGTGCCGCGGCCGGGGCAACCCGGCGAGGCGATCGGGTGTCGTCACCGGGGCGAGTGACGGATCAAGAGTGCCCGGTGCGCGGCCCTGTTGGCGACCTGTACGAGGACGGCGGCCGGAGCCGTCCGTGCCGTCGGCGGTGGCTCCGGTCGTCCGTCCTTCGGGTGCCGTACACCCGGTGTTCACCTGTGCTGCGCGGATCGTTCATGCGCGAGGCAGATTCTGCGGGCGTGACCATTGAACTGTTGCTGCTGATCCTGGTGATCGGCACGGCCCTCGCGTTCGACTTCACGAATGGCTTTCATGACACCGGCAACGCGATGGCGACCTCCATCGCCACCGGCGCGCTGAAGCCCAAGGTCGCTGTCGGCCTGTCCGCGATCCTCAACCTGGTCGGGGCCCTGCTGTCCGTCGAGGTGGCTCTGACCGTGACCAACGCGGTGGTCAAGCTGCAGGACTCCACGGGCGCCCCGAACTCCGCCCTGCTCGCCGACCAGGGCTACACCCTGCTGCTGATCGTCTTCTGTGGACTCGTCGGCGGCATCGTCTGGAACCTCGTCACCTGGCTGCTCGGCCTGCCGTCCAGCTCGTCACACGCACTGTTCGGTGGACTGATCGGTTCCACCATCGCCGCCCTGGGCGTGAGCGGAGTGAACTGGTTCGGCGACGGCACCAAGCTGGACGGCGTGATCGGCAAGGTGATCCTGCCCGCCGTGGCCTCACCGGTGGTTGCCGGCCTGGTCGCCACGATCGGCACCTGGCTGGTCTTCAAGACGACCGTCGGGGTGGCCGAGCGCTACACCGAAAGAAGCTTCCGTTGGGGCCAGATCGGGAGCGCCTCGCTGGTCTCGCTGGCGCACGGCACCAACGACGCCCAGAAGACGATGGGCGTTATCACCCTGGCCCTGATCGCCTACGGCAGCTGGACCGACACCACCAGCATTCCGGTCTGGGTGAAGTTCGCCTGTGCCATCGCGATCGCGGCCGGTACCTACACCGGGGGCTGGCGGGTGATCCGGACGCTGGGCAAGGGTCTGGTCGAGATCTCGTCCCCCCAGGGCATGGCCGCCGAAGCCTCGTCCGCCGCGGTCATCCTGACCTCCAGCCAACTCGGCTTCGCGCTGTCCACCACTCACGTCGCCACCGGCTCGATCCTCGGTTCGGGACTCGGCAGGAAGGGGGCGACGGTTCGCTGGGGCGTCGCAGGAAGGATGGGCGTGGCCTGGTTGATCACCCTGCCGGCCGCCGGCCTGGTCGGCGCAGCCTGCTACTTCATCGGCAACGGCATCGGCGGCCTCGCCGGCGTGCTCGTCGTGCTCGGCATCATGGTCGCCCTGTCCGGCTGGATGATGGCGCGCGCCCACGCGACCGCCGTGAACTCCCACAACGTCAACGACGAGTGGCACGCGGACGCGACCCCGTCGTCCTCGGTGCAGGCCGGTCTCGCCGAGTCCACCTCCAAGTCCTGAGGAGCCTTCAATGATGCAACTGTTCGGTGGTGCACTCGGCCAGGTTCTGCTGGTCTCGATCCTGGTGGGGGCCGGCCTGCCCGCGCTGGTCGGCCTCGGCATCCGGGCGTTGGCCGTCAGCGACGGCGGCTCGGCAATGGTGGACGATGCGGCGCCCCGGCCCGCGTTGAAGGTGATCGGTTATCTCTGCTTCGCCGTGGCGGTGGCCGTCGTGGTGCTCGGACTCATCATCATCATTTCTTCCGGCTTCGGGTATCACGTATCCTTTGCCAACGGATTTTCCCTCGTGAAGAAGTAGTGGATCGTCATGGCTGAGCGGCGCAGTCTGTTTGAGCGCATTCTCAACTGGCTTCGGGCCGGCTACCCCGAGGGTGTGCCCGAGCATGATTACGTGGCGCTCTTCGGCATTCTGCATCGCTCGTTGACGCCCTCGGAGGTCGACGAGTTGGCCCGCGAACTCGCCGGGAATCGTGGCGCCGAGGTGAGCGACGACGAGATCAGAGACCTGATCAGGCGATCAGCGCTGGAGGAGCCGTCGGGGGCCGACGTGCGGCGGGTTGCAGGCCGGCTGGCCGAGGGTGGCTGGCCGCTGGACGTGCACGCCGCTCACGAGGGCGCGACTACCTAGAAAGGGTGTGGCCGGGCGTGCAGTCTCGGATCGAACGCATCGTCAACTGGCTCAAGGGCGGCTACCCGCAGGGCATCCCCGAGGCGGACTACGTGCCGCTGCTCGCCGTGCTGCGCCGACGTCTCGGCCACGACGAGATCGACCAACTGGCCGAGCGTGTCGTCCGTGAGGGGCTGATCCCGGCCGGACGGGTGGAGGTCGGAGCCGAGTTCCTCCGGGTCACCGACGAGTTGCCGAGTGAAGCCGAGATCCAGCGGATCACCGAGAAGCTGCGGGATTCGGGCATCGACGTGACCTACGCGCCCCCGCCGTGGGCCCGCACGACCGGCACCGAGGATCACTGAGGTCCACGCCGGGCCACTGACCGTTCGCCGGTGTGGCAGGCTTGCCGGGTGACCACCCCCGTCGTCGACCCGGGACTCACCACGGCCGAGGTGGCGGAGCGGGTGGCCAAGGGCCAGCGCAACGACCTGCCGCCGCGGTCGGGGCGAACGGCGATGCAGATCGTCCGGGCCAACGTGTTCACCCGGATCAACGCCATCCTGGCGGTTCTGCTGGCCTTGGTGCTGGCCACTGGCTCATGGATCAACGGAGCGTTCGGGCTGCTGATCATCGCCAACTCCGCGATCGGCATTATTCAGGAACTGCGCGCCAAGAAGACCCTCGACAGCCTGGCGGTGGTCGGCGAGGCGCGCCCGCGGATCCGCCGCGACGGGGTCACGGCTGACCATGCCCGCGACGAGATCGTGCTGGACGACCTGATCGAGATCGGCCCCGGCGACCAGATCGTCGTGGACGGAACCGTGGTCGAGGCGGACTACCTGGACGTCGACGAGTCGCTGCTGACCGGCGAGGCCGACCCCGTGGACAAGACTCCCGGCGAGCCGGTGATGTCGGGCAGTTTCGTGGTCGCTGGAACCGGCGCCTTTCGCGCCACCAAGGTCGGCAGCGACTCCTACGCGGCCCAACTGACGGCCGAGGCGGCCAAGTTCAGCCTGGTGAAATCGGAACTGACCCGGGGCATCAACGACATCCTCAAGGTGATCACCTGGGTGCTGATCCCGGTCGGCATCGCCACCATCGTGGTGCAGCTGACTCAGGCCGGTGACGACTGGCGGCGCGCGGTGCTGGCGATGGCCGGCGCGCTGGTGCCGATGGTGCCCGAGGGACTGATCCTGCTGACCTCCGTGGCGTTCTCGCTGGGCGTCGTCCGGCTCGGCCGGCGGCAGTGCCTGGTGCAGGAACTGCCCGCGATCGAGGGGCTGGCCAGGGTGGACGTGGTCTGCGCCGACAAGACCGGCACGCTGACCGAGAACGGCATGACGTTCGGCGAACTGCGGGTAGTGGACGGAACGGACGAGGGCGAGGTGAGTGCCGCGCTGGCCCAGCTGGTGGCGGCGGACGGCCGTCCGAACGCGTCCATGCAGGCGATCGCCGCGGTGTACCAGCCACCCGCGACGCACTGGCCGGTGCTGGCCAAGGCGCCCTTCACGTCGGCCAAGAAGTGGTCGGGCAGCACGTTCGTCGGCCCGGACGGTGCGGCCGTGAATTGGGTCATCGGCGCCCCGGACGTGCTCGCGGCGCCAGGCTCACCGGTGGCGGCCGAGGCCGAAGCGGTCGCCTCCAGCGGGCTGCGGGTGCTGTTGGTGGCGACGGCGGAGCGTCCGGTCGACGATCCGGAGGCCCCGGGCTCGGTCACGCCCAAGGCCTTGCTCGTGCTCAACCAACGGATCCGTCCGGACGCCGCCGAAACGCTCGCCTACTTCGCCGACCAGCAGGTGCAACTGAAGGTGATCTCGGGCGACAACGCGGCCTCGGTCGGAGCCGTGACCCGCTCGCTGGGGGTGGTCTCGGCGCATGCGGTCGACGCCCGGACGCTACCGGCGGACCCGGTCGCCTTCGCCACGGCCGTCAACGACGCCGACGTGTTCGGCCGGGTGACCCCGCACCAGAAGCGGGCCATGGTGGCAGCCCTGCAGTCCAAGGGGCACACCGTCGCGATGACCGGCGACGGTGTGAACGACGTGCTCGCACTCAAGGACGCCGACCTGGGCGTGGCGATGGGGTCGGGGTCGGCGGCCACCCGTGCGGTGGCCAAGATCGTGCTGCTCGACGACCGGTTCGCCACCCTGCCGCACGTGGTGGCCGAGGGTCGACGGGTGATCGGCAACATCGAGCGGGTCGCGAACCTGTTTCTGACCAAGACCATCTACTCGGCACTGCTGGCGCTGCTCGTGGTGCTCTGGCGGGTGCCGTTTCCGTACCTGCCGATCCACGTGACGATCACCGGCTGGTTCACCATCGGCATTCCGGCGTTCCTGCTGTCGTTGGCCCCCAACAACGAGCGCGCCCGGCCGGGTTTCGTTCGTCGCGTACTGCGGCTGGGCCTGCCGGCGGGGGTGATCGTGGCGACGATGACCTTCACCACCTACCTGATGGTGCGGCCCCCGTCCGGCGCCGGCGACGTGGCCACCCGGCAGGCAACCACGGCCACCCTGGCCTGCATGATCGTCGTGGCCACCTGGGTGCTGGCCGTGGTCGCCCGGCCCTACGAGGCGTGGAAGGTGGCGCTGGTGCTGGTCAGTGGCCTCGCCTACGTGGTCATCTTCACCTGGCCGTTCACCCAATCGCTGTTCCTGCTCGACATCGGCGACGCCGCGGCGATGCGGCTGGGGCTGATCCTCGGCCTGATCGGCGCGGTGTTGATCGAGGCGATGTGGTGGGTCCGCGGCCTGGTGTTCGGCGAATCCCTGGTGCTGTGGAAGAAGCAGGTGGCGGACTGACGTCGCCCCCGTCCGATCTCGCCCTCGGGACCGGGCCGACGGGGATCCTGACAGCGGCTCTCGATGGCGCGACCCCGTCTGCGATCACTGCGGTGATGGTCAGGTCAGGCGGTGACTCGCGCGACGACCGCATCGCCGATCTCGGTCGTGGAGCGCTTCGCCGACCCGCGGGCGGCGACGTCGGCGTCCACCGCGGCGTCGATCCTTCGGGCGTCCTCGGTGCGGCCGAGGTGGTCGAGCAGCAACGCCATGGACGAGATCGTCGCCGTCGGGTCGGCGATGCCCTGGCCGGCGATGTCGGGGGCCGAGCCGTGCACGGGTTCGAACATGGACGGGAACGCGCCGGTCGGATTGATGTTCGCCGAGGCGGCCAGCCCGATGCCCCCGGTGACCGCCGCTGCCAGGTCGGTGACGATGTCGCCGAACAGGTTGTCGGTGACGATCACGTCGAAGCGCTGCGGATCCTGCACCAGCATGATCATGGTGGCGTCCACATGCAGGTAGTCGGTGGTCACGGCGGGGTACTCGGCGGCGACGCTGGTGAAGATGCGGTTCCACAGCCCGCCGGCGTTCACCAGCACATTGTGCTTGTGCACCAGGGTGACCTTGTTGCGCCGCCGCAGGGCGCGCTCGAAGGCGTCCCGGACGACCCGCTCCACGCCGCGCGCGGTGTTCACGCTGACCTCGTTCGCCACCTCGAAGGCGGTGCCGGTCTGCATCGAGCCGCCCACGCCGCAATAAAGTCCCTCGGTGCCCTCACGGACCACCACGAAATCGATCGGGCCCCGGTCGGTGACGGCGTCCGACAAGGGAGTGACGACCCCGGGATACAGCTTGGACGGCCGCAGGTTCACGTAGTGGTCGAAGGCGAATCGCAGCTTCAGCAGCAGGCCGCGCTCCAGCAGCCCGGACGGAATCGCCGTCGACCCCGGAGCAGCACCGACGGCACCGAGGATCAGGGCGTCCGCCTGGGCGAGTTCGGCCAGCACCGAGTCGGGCAGCACCTCGCCGGTGCGCTGCCAACGCTCGGCCCCGAGGTCGTAGTGGGTGAAGTCGAAGGCGTCCCCGCCGACGGTGGCGGTCAGCACCTTGAGACCCTCGGCAACGACTTCGGGCCCGATCCCGTCACCGGGAATGACAGCGATGTTCTGTGGCACCCGGTCACTGTAGTGAGGCCGATCGCCGGGTCCGCGGGGTGTCTCAGGACGCACGCCGGGTCGCGCGGGTCATGCACTGAGGGGACGGTTCCTTTTGCGCGGTTTCGCACCGGGGGGACGGTTCCTTTTGCGCGGTTTCGCACCGGGGGGACGGTTCCTTTTGCGCGGTTTCGCACCGAGGGGACGGTTCCTTTTGCGCGGTTTCGCACCAAGGGAACCGTCCCCTCCGCGCGGTTTCGCACCAATGGGAACCGTCCCCAAGGTGCGCGCTCGGCATGGTCGCCGGATCAGCCCGATTCCGCCACCGGAGCGGGATCGCTGCCGAGTATTGTCCTGCCCATGGCTTTGACCTTTCCGCTGACCGCCACCGAGAGTCCCGCGAGTGCCGACGCGATCGCCGGCGTCCATGCCGACCCGGGCTTCGGCGTGCACTTCACCGACCACATGGCGGTGGCGACCTGGCGCGCGGAATCCGGATGGGGCGAGGACGCGGTGGTGCCGTACGGCCCGTTCCAACTGGACCCGTCCAGTGCCGTGCTGCACTACGCCCAGGAGGTGTTCGAGGGGCTGAAGGCCTACCGGCACGGCGACGGGTCGATCTGGCTGTTCCGTCCCGAGCGGAACGCCGCGCGAATGCGTGCCTCGGCGCGCCGGCTGATGCTTCCCGAGTTGCCGGACGACGACTTTCTCGCCTCCGTCGAGGCCCTGATCAGGGCCGACGCCACCTGGGTGCCGGACGCGCGGGGCGGCGAAGCCAGCCTGTACCTGCGGCCCTTCATGTTCGCCAACGAGTCGTTCCTGGGAGTTCGGGCGGCGCAGGTGGTCAGCTACGCGGTGATCGCCAGCCCGGTCGGGCCCTACTTTCCCGGTGGGGTGAAGCCGGTGAACATCTGGATCACCGACCGGTACAGCCGGGCTGGCAAGGGTGGCACCGGAGCCGCCAAGTGCGGCGGCAACTACGCCTCGTCGCTGATCGCCCAGTACGAAGGGGCCGAGCACGGGTGCTCGCAGGTGCTGTTCGCCGACGCCGGCAGTGGTGTGAACACCGAGGAACTCGGCGGCATGAACATCATGGTGGTCACCTCCCAGGGCGAACTGATCACCCCGGAGTTGACCGGCACCATTCTCGAAGGGGTGACCCGCGACTCGATCCTGACCATGGCGGCCGAGTTGGGCCTCACCCCGGTGGCGCGGACGATCACCCTGGCCGAGATCCTCGATCGGATCGACTCCGGCGAGATCGTCGAGGCGTTCGCCTGCGGGACGGCCGCCGTGCTCACCCCGGTCGCGGAGTTCCGCTCCGACCAGGGCAACCATCTGATCGGCGCCGAACCGGGGGAGCACACCATGCAGATCCGTTCCGCGATCCTCGACCTGCAGTACGGCCGGGCCGACGACGTCCACGGCTGGATGCACCGGGTCGGCTGATCATCGCCACAACGAGAGGTAGGCGCTGATGAACACCACCCTGTGGTGGATCGTCGTTCTCGCCGCGGTCATCGCGGCGACCCTCGTCCTCGTCTGGGCGAGAAGGTCGAAGCGCCCGCAGACCGGGCTGCCGGACGGGGTCTCCCTGCGTTACACCAACCACGCCCGCGAGCGGATGAGCGAGCGCGGCGTCACCGAGGCGCAGGTCGCCTCGGCCCTGGCGCGCTCTGATCGGCACGAGAAGGATCCGGTCGAGAACAGCGTGCGGTTCGAGCGCGATTTCAGCGGCCGCACCCTCAAGGTCTGGATGGCCGAGCCCTGGCCGCCGACCAGCGAGGCGGTGGTCAAGTCGACCGCATGGCACTATCACGAGTCGATCCGGATCCCGGCCGACCGGGTCGGTGCCCTGATCGGACGGAAGGGCAGCACCATCCAAAAGATCCGGACCGCCACAGGCGCCAGGATCTCCGTCGACGACGACGGCACGGTGCGGATCAGCGCCGACGACAACCACTCGGTGCAGGCAGCCAAGAGCGCCGTCAAGAAGGTGGTCGCCGGCTGAGGCGACGCCCTTAGCGGAGCGCGGCCAGCGCCCCGTCGTAGTCGGGCTCCTGGCCGATGGTCTCGGTGATCTGCACGTGCCGGACGATGCCCTCGGCGTCCGCGACGATCACGGTGCGGGCCAGCAGGCCGGCCATCGAGCCGTCCTGCATGGTCAGGCCGTAGTCGGCGCCGAACGCACTGCGGAAGGCCGAGGCGGTGACCACGGCGTCGATGCCTTCGGCACCACAGAACCGACGCTGCGCGTACGGCAGGTCGTGCGAGATGCAGACCACGGTGGTGTTCTGCAAGTCGGCGGCCAGTTCATTGAATCGCCGGACGCTCAGCGCGCAGATTCGGGTGTCGATGCTCGGAAAGATGTTCAGCACCACGCGCCGGCCGGTCAGTTCGGCCGAGTTGAACTCGGTCAGGTCGGGCAGGGTGAGCTTGAACGGGATCAGCGGATCGCCGACCGAGGGCGGTTCGCCCGCCAGGTGGACGGTCGCGTCGCGATATTTCGTGGTCGCCATGTGCCCTGTCTACTCGGCCCGGTCAAGCCCGTCCACCAGCCGGGCCGCCAATGCTCGAGGGCAGGGGGAGTTGATGCGCCAGGCTCGGCGTGGAGGACGCCGGCGCGGTCGGCCGGTCAGCGGGTTCCAAGCACGCCGTGCAGGATGCCGGCGAGTACGCGGTCGAAGAGGTCGTCCGCAGCCTGGGCGGCCGGCTGGGCGCTGACCGCGGCGGTCAGCCACCGATGTCGTTGCGGATCCAGGCCGGTTAGGGTTTGCGGGCCTGCGGGCCGGCCGGACGCGGCGAAGAGTGCCGCCGCCCCGTTGGTCAGGGCGATCGCCTCCAGCTTGTCCCGATCGGGCGCGTCCACCCGGCCGAGAACCGACAGTCCCCAGTCGAGATGGTCCAGCACGTGAGGGCCCAGATAGCGCAATGACCCGACCGCCTCGACCAGCCACGGATGGGTGCTGAAGGTGACCAGTTGCCGACGCGCAGCGGCGGTGAGGTCGGCGATCCAGTCGCCGGTGGGCGCGGGGTCCGGCAGCTGCGCCGACAGCCGGTCGACCATGTGACCGATCAGTTCGTCCCGTGAGGCGACGTAGCGGTAGAGAGCGGGGGCGCTCACCCCGACCTCGGCCGCGATTGAGCGCATGGTCGCCGCGGAGAGGCCGCCCACATCGGCCACGCGCACGGCGGCGCCGGTGATCTCGTCGAGTGTCAACGACCGGCTGGGGCCGGGTCGCACGCGTTCACCGCGACTTGGGTCATCTCGATTCACCATGGGTGCAGGCTATCTGTTAACGTTGTTCGCAGTTGGGATTGGAGAGACGCCTGTGGACGAAAACATCCGGTACGCCCGAAACGGTGACGTGCGGATTGCCTACGAGACGTTCGGCGACCTGGCGCACGGCGAGCCTTTGCTCCTGATCATGGGCCTGGACTTCCAGATGGTCTGGTGGCCGGACGGATTCGTCGAGCAGTTGGTGGCCGCCGGCTTCAGCGTGGTGCGGTTCGACAACCGCGACACCGGACTGTCCACGCACTTCGCCCCGATCGCCCAGCCGACCCCGTGGAAGGCGCTGCTGGGACAGACCGAGGCCGCCTACACGGGTCGGGACATGCTCGACGACGCGCTGGCGGTGATGGACGCCGTGGGCTGGTCGGACGCGCACGTGATGGGTGGGTCGATGGGCTCGGCACTGGCCCAGGGCCTTGCGATGGAGAACCCGGACCGGGTCCGCACGTTGATCTGCTGCATGGGTGCGCCGGTGGACGTCGGGATACTACGCACACTGCGCTACCTGAGGCCTGGGGTGTTTCGCACGCTGCTGGGGCTGAGGCCCGGCCCGTCCGATGCCGAGCAGATCGAGGCCCTGGTGCAGATCTACCGGGCGATCGCCTCACCCGGGTACCCATTTCCGCTGGACGAGGTGCGCCGGCAGGCCACGATCAGCCATCGGCGCTTTCCGAGAGACCCCTCGACGACCCAACGGCAGTTGGCCGCCGGCCGGGCGCACGCCAATGCCAGCCTGACCAGCGTCACCGCACCGACCCTGGTGATCTCTGGTCGGGACGACCCCCTGATCCGTTGGCAGGCCGGTCGTGACACCGCTGCGCGGATTCCGGGAGCCCGGTTCGTCTGCTTTGCCGGCATGGGCCACAACATTCCGGCCGAGTTGTACCCCGACGTCGTGCACCTGATCCAGGAGCTTTCGCAGAGCGCACACTGACTCGGGGGTTGCTCTCCCGGCTGCGCCGGCACTCACGGAGGCGTCTACCGGGTCGCGGAAACTACGGGGGTCCAGCACCCGGGACGAATGGTTTCAGCACCAAGTCTCAGTGCCTGAGACCCCTTGCCCCACAATGGACGTAGAGAGAGACTCGACTGTCTATGTACTTTCCCAGTTTTGAACCCGATCGAGGCGCGATGACGAGTCTTCCCGTGGCACCTGACGTTTTTCACGTCTTCGATACCACTCTTCGAGACGGTGCCCAGCAGGAGGGACTGCGGCTCACCGTCGCCGACAAGCTGAAGATCGCCGCGCATCTGGACGACCTGGGCGTCGACTTCATCGAGGGTGGCTGGCCGGGCGCCAATCCGAACGACACCGCCTTCTTCGCCGCCGCCGCCGACGGCGAGTTGCACCTGCAGCACGCCGAGCTGGTGGCCTTCGGCTTCACCCGCCGGGTCGGCGCCAAGGCTGCGGACGACGCGCTGGTGCAGGCCCTGATCGACGCGCGCACACCGGTGATCTGCATCGTGGTGAAGAGCCACGACGAGCACGTCTACCGCGCCCTGCACACCACGCTCGAAGAGAACCTGGAGATGATCCGCGACACGGTCACCCACCTGGTGGCCGCAGGCCGGCGCGTCTTCGTCGACTGCGAGCACTTCTTCGACGGGTACAAGTCCAACCCCGCCTACGCGCTGGAGTGCGTGCGCACCGCCGCCGAGGCCGGTGCCGAAGTGGTCGTGCTGTGCGACACCAACGGCGGCATGCTGCCGTCCCAGATGGGTGACATCGTGACCGCCGCGGGAGCGATCGGCGTCGACCTCGGGGTGCACTGCCACAACGACACCGGGTGCGCGGTCGCGAACACCCTGGCCGCGGTCGATGCGGGTGTGATGCACGTGCAGGGCACCGTCAACGGGCACGGCGAGCGCACCGGAAACGCCAACATCATCACCCTGATCGCCAACCTGCAGTTGAAGTACGGCTGGTCGCTGGTGCCGGAATCGTCGCTGCGCGAGGCCACCCGGATCAGCCACGCGATCTCGGGCATCACCAACGTCCCGCCGAACAGCCGGCAGCCCTACGTGGGCATCTCGGCGTTCGCGCACAAGGCCGGACTGCACGCGTCGGCCATCAAGGTGGACGCGAACCTCTACCAGCACATCGACCCGATCCTGGTCGGCAACGACATGCGCATGCTGGTCAGTGACATGGCCGGCCGAGCCAACATTCAGCTCAAGGGCGAGGAACTGGGCTACGACCTGTCCGATCGCGAGCTGGCCGGACGGATCACCGACACCGTCAAGCAGCGCGAGATGGACGGCTACAGCTACGAATCCGCCGATGCCAGCTTCGAGTTGTTGCTGCGCGAGCAACTGGACCTCCGCGACGACTTCTTCGAAGTGCTCAGCTGGCGGGTGCTGACCGGCCACGAGGTGAAGCCCGAGGGCGACTCCGAGGCGACCGTGAAGCTGCGCGCCCGCGGTGAGATCCTGGCCTTCGTCGGTGAGGGCCACGGGCCGGTGAACGCTCTCGACATGGCCCTGCGGGCTGCGCTCAAGCAGGCCTACCCGCACGTGGACGACTTCGAGCTGATCGACTACCGGGTGCGGATCCTCGACCAGGGCCACGGCACCGACGCCATCGTCCGCACGTTGATCGACACCACCGACGGCGAGCGCACCTGGACCACGGTCGGGGTCGGCACCAACGTCATCGAGGCCAGCTGGGAGGCCCTCTACGACGCCTACCGGTGGGGCCTGACCAAGCGCGCCGCCCGGGTCGCCGAGGCGGTCGGCGTCGGCTGACCGCGGCAGGCCCGCTCCCTCTTCTAGGATCGGGTGATGAGTGATCCGCACGGGCAGCTACGGGTCGGCCACGCCGAACGGGACGCCGCCGTCGACGAACTGCAGCGCGCCACCGCTGACGGCAAGCTGACCCCCGACGAGCTTGTCCAGCGCACCGCGGCCGCCCGCGAGGCGCGCACCTACGCCGACCTGGACGTCGTGTTGGCCGACCTGCGTCCGCCGGCCGGGTCTCCGGTGCCGTTGCAGCAGGTGGAGTCCTATCCGGCCGCGCCGTTCGCCGCACCCGTGGGACCGTCCGGGCCGCCGGGGTATTCGCTCACCGACCCGCTCGTGGTCAACGCCGGCTTCAGCGGCGTGAAGAAGGTCGGGCAGTGGCAGATTCCGCCGTTCCTGCGGGTGCAAGCGCTGGCGGACACTGTTCGGCTGGACTGCCTGGAGGCCACGGCCCACTCCGAACTGATCGACCTGGAGGTACTGCCCGGGGCCGGCACGGTCGTGCTGGTGGTACCCGAGGGTTGGGGCGTGCAGGTGGACCGGCTCGGCAAGACCTGGGGGTCGATCAGCAGCAAGGTGCCCGGACACGCGGCATGGGGCAATCCACTCATTGTCGCCCGCGGCTCGATCGGCCTGGGCTCCTTCAAGGCCCGCGGCGCCAACTGGGTGGACCGCAGAAGGCTCGGCCAGGACCGCTGATCGACCTCGGCTGGCCGTCAGCTCCCGGCGATGCTCAGCTCGAGCCCGGTCGATCGAGCGTGTCGAGATCAGCTCGCACTGCGGTGAATCGAGCGTGTCGAGATCAGCTCGCCCTGGCCCAGATCACGCTCGCGCCGTGGTCGACGAAGTCGGCGTCCGGCTCATCGAACCAGGTGTCGTTCTCGCCGAGATAGCGGAAGGCGATGATGTAGTCGGCCGGCACGGTGACGGTGGCGCTCATGGTGCCGTTCGAGCGCTTCTTGAGGGGGACGGCGCCGGGGGTCCAGTCGTTGAAGTTGCCCACGACGGAGACCTTGCCTGCCGGATGGTCTGCGGGCAGGGCGAAGGTGATCTTGCGGCTGGGGGACTTGGCGGTGCCGGTGAGCTTCAGCATGGGGGTCGTTCGGGCCTTTCAGGGATGCGATTCATTAGGAGGCACTGGACGGGGAAGGGCGCCCGCGGGCAACTCTGCCAGCCATTAATCAATGCGACTACTTCGAGCGTGTCTCGAAGCTTCGATCGATCCGGCTCGATACGATCGTCGGTTGCGCTGGTGGTCGCAGACCGTCGTTCCGTTCGTCATCCCGGCGACCGCCCGGGGTAGTTGGTCTCGACAAGCTCGACCGGCCAGCGGGCGGCTAGTCGATCCGACTGAGAATCAGGGGACCGGCCGACGCAGGCTCGTCGCCGATCGTCCAGCCGCCCGCCAACGCCTGCTCGGCCCTCTCGAAACGGTCCGGGGTGTCCGTGTGCAGGGTGAACAGCGGCTGGCCGGCCTCGACCCCGTCGCCGACGCCGGCGGTCCAGGTCACTCCGGCCGCGGCCTGCACCGGATCCTCCTTGCGCGCCCGGCCGGCCCCCAGCCGCCAGGCGGCCACGCCGACAGCGAGGGCGTCCAGCCGGGTCAGCACGCCGTCCCGGGGCGCTTCGATCACCTTGGTGTGGGTCGCGGTCGGCAGCGGCGCGTCCGGGTCGCCGCCCTGACCGCGGATCATCGCCCGCCAGGTCTCCAATGCCTTGCCGGACGCCAGTGCGTTCGCCGGGTCGGCGTCGACACCGGCCACCGCCAGCATCGTGCGGGCCAGCGTGAGGGTGAGTTCCACCACGTCCGCAGGACCGCCGCCGCTCAGCACGTCAATGGCCTGCGCCACCTCGATCGCGTTCCCTGCCGCACGACCCAGCGGAGCGTCCATGGCCGTCACCAGCGCCACCGTGCGCACGCCCGCGGCCGTGCCCAGCCCCACCATCGTCCGGGCGAGTTGCTCGGCATCGGAGCGTTCACGCATGAACGCTCCCGAGCCGGTCTTCACGTCCAGCACTAAGGCGGGGGTGCCCTCGGCGATCTTCTTGCTCATGATCGACGAGGCGATCAGCGGGATGGATTCCACCGTGCCCGTGACGTCGCGCAGCGCGTACAGCTTCTTGTCGGCGGGGGCCAGGCCGGGGCCTGCGGCGCAGATCACCGCACCGACCTCGTCCAGCAGGCGCAGCATCGCGTCGGGGGCCAGTTCCGCCCGCCAGCCGGGAATCGACTCGAGCTTGTCCAGGGTGCCGCCAGTGTGGCCGAGGCCGCGTCCGGACAACTGCGGAACCGCCGCCCCACAAGCAGCGACGATGGGCGCAAGGGGCAACGTGATCATGTCGCCGACCCCACCGGTGGAATGCTTGTCGACCACCGGGCGGCTGAGCGTCGAGAAGTCCATCCGCTCACCGGTGGCGATCATCGCCTGCGTCCAGGTGGCCAGTTCGGCATCGTCGAGACCGCGGAACACGATGGCCATCGCCAACGCAGCCATCTGCTCGTCGCCGAGCCGTCCGTCAGTGTAGGCGGGGATGAGCCAGTCGATCTCGGCGTCGCTGAGCCGGCGCCCGTCCCGCTTTGCCCGGATCAGGTCCACGACGTCGTAGCTGCCCATGCCAGCCAGTATGGCAATGCCCGACCCCCTCCACGAGGACGGTTAGGCTGACCCCCATGCGCATCGCCAGATACGTCGCCGACGGTGGCGACCCCAGCTACGGCATCGTCGAACTCGCCGAGGACGGGGGCGGTCATCCCGACAGCATCGCGGCGATCAGCGGGGATCCGCTCGCCGGCCCGGTGAACTACACCGGCGAACGTGTCGCCCTGGACGATGTTCGGCTCGTCGCCCCGGTGATTCCGCGCAGCAAGGTCGTCGCGATCGGCAAGAACTATGCCGCCCACGCGGCCGAGTTCAACAGTGCGGTGCCGGACGAGCCACTCACCTTTCTCAAGCCGAATACGTCTGTCATCGGGCCGGGCGAGCCGATCATGTATCCGCCGGAGACAGACAACCTGCACTTCGAGGGCGAGTTGGCCGTCGTGATCGGACGGATCTGCCGCCGGGTACCCCGCGAACGCGCAGCCGACGTGATCTTCGGCTACACCGTCGCCAACGACGTGAGCGCGCGCGACCTGCAGGCCCGCGACAAGCAGTGGACGCGAGCCAAGGGCTACGACACCTTCTGCCCGCTCGGCCCGTGGATCGTCACCCACCTGAGCCTCGACGAGGCCGGTGACCTGCCGTTGCGGACGGCACTGAACGGCGAGACCAAACAGAACTCCAGCACAGCGTTGCTGGTGCGCGGCATCCCCGAACTGATCGAGTTCGTCACCAGCTACATGACCCTGCTGCCCGGCGACGTGATCCTCACCGGCACGCCCGAGGGGGTCGGGCCGATGAAACCCGGTGACTCGGTGTCAGTGACCATCGAGGGCGTGGGCACCCTGACCAACCCCGTGGTTGCGGAGGACTGAAGATGACCGTGGAGCCCGCCAAGCCTTCCTGGGTGGACCGCTTCGCCACCGAGCCGACCCCCACCGGTGTCACGTACGAGGAAATCCTGCTGGGATCGGAGCGGCAGAAGTTGCGGTCCGTGATGGGCATCGTGAGCGCTCTGCTGCTCTTCCTCGTGGTGGGCCCCACTGTCGCCCAGGTGCTGAACTGGTTGGGCTGGATGATCCTGCAGCCGGGCGGTGCGTACGCCGACTGGCTGCGTTCCAGCGCGGCTTTCGCCACCCCCTGGGGCATGTTGTCGGGGCACCTGGCGCTGGCCACACTGATTCCGATCAGCCTCGCCGTGGTGCTGTTCATCCACCGTCGCCATCCTGGGTGGCTTGCCTCGGTGCGGCCATGGTTCCGCTGGCGGTACCTGCTGCTCAGCATGGGCCTGGCGTTGGTGGTGTTCAACGCGTTCCTGTTCCTGCAGCACCTGGGCCAGCCGTTGCCGGCGTTGCAGCCGCAGCAGGACTACTGGATCTTCCTGATCGTGATCCTGCTCACCTCACCGCTTCAGGCCGCGGCGGAGGAGTTTTTCTTCCGCGGGTACCTGCTGCAGTCGTTCCACACCTTGGCGCCGCGCAGTCCGTGGTTCGGTGTCGTCACCTCGGCGGCACTGTTCGCCCTCTTCCACGGCACCCAGAGCATTCCGTTGTATCTGGATCGGTTCCTGTTCGGCGTGATGGTCGGCGTGCTGGTGGTGATGACCGGGGGGCTTGAAGCAGCGATCGGTGCGCACGTGATCAACAACGTGCTCGCCTTCAGCTACGCGGGCCTCTACTCGACCATCGCGGACGTGAAGGCCACTCAGAACATCGGCTGGGTGGACCTGGCCTGGGACATCGTCGGCTTCGGGGTATACACCGTTGTGGCGGTACTGATCGCCCACCGGCTCAAACTGGCGAGTACCACTCCGGGCACCAAGGCGCAGACCGACGTGGACCCGTGGGCCGTCCCCACCTGAGGACGCAGCACGCCGCTGATTTGGTGGCCGTCGGACCGATTCGGTAATGTTGTCTCTCGCTGGTCCGAGCGGCCGGCATTGGGGTATGGGGTAATTGGCAGCCCGCCGGATTCTGATTCCGTCAGTCTAGGTTCGAGTCCTAGTACCCCAGCGCAGAGGATTGGCCGAGGCTGCGCTGGCTTTGGTAATCTTCGTCGGGTCGCCTTCGGGTGATCGCTAGGGCCCCGTTGTGTAGCGGCCTAGCACGCCGCCCTCTCAAGGCGGTAGCGCGGGTTCGAATCCCGTCGGGGCTACCAGGTGAACGGCCTAGTCAAACGCAAGTTGGACTGGGCCGCTCGTTTCGCCCAGCCGGCTCATCCCGCATCCCGCACTAGCCGAGTACCCCGCGGATTTCGAGTGGCCTCGTGCTGCGAATCGAACAGCAGGCACGGCGTCGATCTGGTGGCAAAGAGTGTCCAAGGAGAGCTTGGCCGACTTGAGGCGAAGCGTGCTGCGGGCCACCACCTCACGTCCGCACCGATTTCCACCAGCAGTCGCTACCGACTCTCGGAGCCTCCGCCGCCTTGAGCGATCAAGGCCGCTGGACGTGGGAGCCCTCTAGACCCATCTCGCGGGCCGCAGGCGCTCCCGGACACAAGGCTCATGAGATCGTCGACCAGAAATCGAGGAGGAACGTCCCGGCGCTCGAGTGCGCGGATGACCAGGTCGATCGGCTTCTGGAGGAGGGTTGGGAGCCCAGCGGCATTGCCCTGCTCACCATGGGTGCCTGCCACCCGGTACCGAAGGAACGGCAGGAGGCTCTCGGCTTCGCGGCGTATTGGGAGGAGTTCTGGTCGAACGAGGACGTGTTCTACGGCCACGTGCTCGGGTTCAAGGGCATGGAGCGGCGCGCTGTCGTGCTCTGCCTGAGCGAGGACGGCACCGGTGATCGCAGCCGCGAGTGCCTCTATGTCGGGCTTTCCCGCGCCACCGACCGGCTCGTCGTCGTCGGGCATCCCGTAGGTTCGTCGAGCGCGTCGGAGGAAGAGGAGTTCTTGAGCAGCTGCGTTGGGGTGAGATCCAGCCCTGAGGTTCGCTCCAACAAGCCGCCTGCGGGAGGATCCGCGCTGGCGGTGGTTCTGCCGCCAGTGCGACCAACAAGTCGGCATCCGCGGCTTGGCACCGGTTGTGATCTGCCCGGGTTCGAGCGATTCCTCGCGCGGTGAGTGTCAGTGGCGGCTGGGACAATAGAAGTGTTGAAGGGGGGAAACCTTGAAGGAAGTCACCGCGGTCCCGGTGCGGGTGGGTGTGTCTGGCCTGGACGCCACGGCCGAGATCGAGACCTGGCTGCAGACCCAGGTCGAGCCGGGGGTGCCGCTGCTGTGGAAGCGGCGTCCCGTCCGCAATACCGTCGAGTTGACCGACAGGGTGGCGGCGCTCGGTCTGGCCGACTGGGGTGTGCTGGAGACCCAGTCCGGTTTCCCGTGGGCCCAGGCCATGCGTGTCGAGGGCGGTTTCGTCGTCGAGGTGTGCGGTGACGGTGGGCCTCAGTCGTGGGCCCGGCGGGTGTACCCGATCGGCAGCCTCGGCCCCGACGGGCCACGCGTGCGGAGCAAGGCTGCTGACGTCCGGCCCGGAGTGCCCACGGGTACCTCCCACCTGGACGGCGAGAACATCCCGACCGCCTCCGGTGCCGCCCAGGTGCTGTGGGCCTGGCTGCACGGCGGCCTGCCGGCCGGCTACGCCCTGCGCAACGTAGTCGTCGGTAGTGAATGAAGTGGAGGGGAGTGGATCGTGGATGATGCTGCAACGCACGCTGAGAGGGTGGCCCGGGAGGCTCATGTCGGTCAGGTCGACAAGGCGGGCCGGCCGTATATCGATCACCCGCGGCGAGTCGCCGCACGGGTAGCTGAAGTCGACGGACGACCGGCAGCGGTCGCGGTGGCCTGGCTGCACGACGTGGTCGAGGACACTCCCACAACACTTGAGGATCTGAGGGAGGCTGGCTTCGGCGCGGACGTTGTGGCCGCGGTGGATGCACTCACCCGCCGTCCCGGTGAAGGCGATGACTACTACCTACGTGTTGCGGCCGACGACCTGGCGACCGTGGTGAAGCTGGCCGACATCTGGGACAACACCAATCCCGAACGCCTGGCGTTGCTCAGCCTGGACGATCAGCGCTCGGCTCGAACGGAAGTATCGGCACGCACTGGAGGCCATCTCGGCAGCCAAGGCGCAGCAATGACCTCGACGAAGAAGGGCCGCCGGGTCGAGCTCCGAAATGCTGTAGCTGAGAGCGGCATTCGCACCCACCTGTGGGCATGGGTGGACGAGGACGGCCTCCACGTCGATGGTCAGGACCTCGGCCTCCCCTCCGGAATGATGGGCTCGGACGGTGAGTACGAGTACTTCCGCACAGTTCACGCCGCCGACGTGCCCCAGCTGATCGCGCTGCTGGGCGGACAGCCCAACGACGACATCCTTGACCTTCTGTTCCGGAATTGGTCGGGCAGCCGCTCCTACGATCTTGAGCGGATCATCCGCGACGCTCCGTTCAAGACATCGTTCTTCTCCTGTTAGCCGCCGCCCGCCTGGACTCGGTAGCAGGAGGGTGGCCATCGGCCAGAAGGCACCCGCTGCCCCAATTGGAAGCGCGGCCCGCCGATTCGACGACCAGCCGGCGGGGCAGGGAGTTGCGCTCGAGCGAGGTTCCACGCGCGGTCAAGGGCGGCGGGGATGACACCTCACTGCATCAGCGAGAACGGGAAGCGCGATCCAGGGCCACCCTGTCGTCGCGAACGAGGGGGTCGTCACAGATCAGGCAGCGTCCGTACATCCGCACATGGGCGCGGTGGGTGAGGATGGCCGGCCGACTGGAGTCACGAACGCACCGCCCGACCATGACGCTGACATCGTGGTCGATCTTGGCCAGGGTCGCTGACTGGACGCGACTTTCTGAGTGGGCCGGTTTCTGGTGAGTTGCGGAAGGACCGTAGTGCTCGTGCGCGGGGCGGCTACTAGCGTGTCGTGCCAGGTGACTCCGCTTGGCTCGATCAGGGAGGTTGCATGTTCGCTGTCACTGGCACGTGGGCGATGGACGGGAGAATGGTTGAACGGCAGGACGAGATGCTCGCAGCGCTGGTCGCGGGTGTGATTCAGAACGAGGGCTTCGTCCGGGGGTTCTGGTCGCAGGACATAGATGATCCAGCGGTCAACGTGACCTACATCGTGTTCGAGACGCTCGCACAGGCCCGAACTTTCCGCGAAGCGGTGATAGCGAATGCGCCAGCACAGGCCGAGACCGGTGTTCAGCGAGACCGCCTGCGGATAGTCGAAGTGAAAGCCGACGCCTGAATGTGTGTCGCGACAGGGGCGATCCGCGGCAGTCCGGCTTGGGCATCGCGTAGCCACCTACAAGCATCCGGAGATGCCGCAGCGAGGGCGACTGCCGAGGCGGTTCCGAGCCATCGGCCGACGTTCAGGCGGCGGTGATCACCTTGGTCACCACCCAGCGATGCTTGCCGATCTGGCGGTCGCGGGTGAAGCCAGCTCCTTCGTAGGTCGACAGGGCGCCGTTGAACAAGAAGCCGGCGGGCACCTCCGTGCCGTCCTCCGGGTATCCCTCGACCACGCCGCCACCCGCCTGAGCGATCAGGTCCAGAGCACCTCGGATCGCAGCCGTCGACACCCCGGCCCGGCGGTGCCCCTTGCCCACGTAGCAGCAGGCGATACGCCAGTCGGGCAGGTCGCCGAGCCCTGCCTCGTATGCCTTAAGGCTCTTGATTCTCGGCAGCTCGGCGGGTGTGCCGAACTGGGCCCAACCGACGCAGTCGTCGCCGTCGAAGACGAGCGCCGCGTGAGTCGTACCGGCCAGCACCCGCGCGTGCTTCAACTCTCGCTTGGTCTCGAACGTGCGGACCTGACCCTTCGCGGCACCCTCGGTGTGGAAGCCCAAGCACCAGCAGCCACCGAAGACGCCGTTGTTGAGCTCGATCAGCGCGCGGTAGGCCGGCCACGTGCTCTCATCCAATGCCGCTACCCGAAACGAACCGGTCACCATCCGACCCTAGATGACCAGGCTTCAGAGCAACACTCCAACCCGTCAAGGCGCTCGGCATCTACTCGCCCGCACCTGAGGACACCTGAGCTATCCGGCTGCTGTAGCCGTCCGGACATGCGCAGGTGGGACGGTGTGCGATCGCTTAGGCGATGCCCACGGCTTGTTGTTCTGTCCTATTCACTTGCGCAGCGGCCCGGGGTGCCGGACCGCCGAGACTACGTCCAGGATGGCTTGGGTGGTGGCGGTGGCTGGTTTCTCTTCTCCGACCAGGGATGCATGGGTGGCGCCGGCGATGATGCGGTGGACGCTGTTGGTGGACAGGGTGGCCAGCTGGTCCTGCGCCGCTGACCAGGTGGCGTCGTGTCCGTTGCCGGCGGTCAGCACGATGAGCGGCTTGTCGGCGAAGTTCGTGAGGGACGCGGCTTGCTTCCTCGAGGCGCTGCCCTGGCGGTATTCGTCGATGGTGCTGCGGATGGAGGCGGCGCATGGCCAGACGCCTGCTTCCAATTGTTGGGACCGCCACCACAATGGAAATCGGCGACGGCCAACCGATCGGAGTGAATGGGGCTCATACCCTGCAACACGGTGCGACCCACTTCAATATCCGATGGTTAGGACGCCGATATGCCGATTGAATCCGGCCGAGCACATCTTCTCGCCTGCACAGTGCAACCGATGGACAAGCTAAGCGCCGTCATCGATCTCCCCTGGGACCACATCCGGACTGTCGGCGCCGGAAGGGTGGTGAGTGGTCTCGGATTAGGAGAGGATCGCTCATGCGCATCGACACGCAGTCGTCGTCGGAGTCCCCTCGAGAGCTGGTTGTGCTGGTCCACGGGTCGGTGACAGACGGCCAGGAGACCTGGCAGGAGCAGCGGTCGCTGTCGCAGGCATACGTGGTGCTCACTCCCGATCGCCAAGGTTATGGAGTAGGTGCGTCGGAGGATGCGGAAGACCCCAAGGCTGATGCCGGGACCATCGGTGCACTGCTCGGGCAGGGGGCGCATCTGGTTGGCTATTCGATGGGCGGGCTGGTCGCGATGCTGGCGGCCGCTGGACGCCCGGAGGCCGTGAAGAGCCTGGTTCTGGTCGAGCCTGTGGCGTTCGACCTCGTGCGCGGGCGAGCAGACGTGGAAGGCTTCATCGCTGGCTACGCGGGGTTGCGCGCGAGTAGTCCCGACGCTGAGTGTTTCCTACGCGAGTTCCTGGTGTTCTTCGGGAATGACCCTGCTGAGGTCGCCCAGATCCCTGATCCCATGCCAGAGGGCCTGCACAACGCGGCGGTCGCCCTGTACACAGGAACGGCTCCGTGGGAGGTCCCTACTCCCGTGGACGAACTCGCAGCCGCGACTTTTCCCGTGGTGGTCGTCTCCGGCGGCCACAGTGCCATGTTCGACGCCATCTGTGATGTCTTGGCTGAACGGGTGGGGGCTGAACGTGTAGTCATTCCGGGAGCCGGGCATGCGGTTCAGTACACGGGCCAGCCCTTCAACGCCCTTTTGAAGTCGACCTGGGAATCGGCAGCTTCGCACTCCGAGGCCTGACCCGGTCGGGACCGCGCCGTTACGGCCTCGGTACGCGGTCCCCATCCCCGGGGAGATCCTGCCGAGCGTGCGCGCTTTTGCGATTGGTCCGCAACCACTCTGGCTACGGTGTGATGGCGCTTGTCCGATCGGGCGGTTGCCAGGGGAACCGGATTGTCACTGGAACCGCGCGAGCGACTGTTGGGACTGCTGCAAGTGCGCAGATTTAGTCTGCGACTTCTGCGGCTACCTGGCACAGGTGAAGTCAAAGAGCATCAAGGGACCGATACCTGCCGCCGCCACTGGGTCCATACTGGGTGCGGCATGGGGTCCTCAGAGGGATCGCATGGATGCGGGTAACTACTTCAGCCTGTACATAGTGCTTGTGAACGACCTCGGCAGGGCCGGCATCTCTTTCCTGCCACGTGACCTTCAAACTGAGGAGATGTTCATCGCTCGAAGTCCTTTGAGCCAAACGGCGCGGCGCCCGGGGTGGCAAGAATTCGGAATCGACCTTGGGAAGGCATTGGCTCCAGCTGTTCGGATCGAGGATCGGGGCGCCACCGAATTCCGCGTCACCCAAGCTGCGAGGTCGCGCATGGCGCCTCCCTCCACGACGGGTGGCCGTCCGTCTGAGCCTCGCCCAAAGATCGCGTCCCGGCGCGCCGATCTCACGCGGACTACTTGCAGTGCGTTGCCTGCAGTGGGTCTCCAGCCGCCGTAGGGTGAAGCTGGTTCTAGGAGGTCTACACATATAGTGAGCGAGCAATCCGCGGCGGGGGTGGCGGACGGTGGCGTCATCATCGTTGAGTGCGGTTCGGAGGGGGGCCTCCGTGAGCCTTCAGGGTCGGCGTGACCAAAACGGCCACTGGGTGTTCTGGACTGTCACTGATGAGTCTTCGATGGCCGAACTGATGCCAGACGAGTTCGGTGCGGTCGAATTGAGGCGCCGTAGCCGGGAAGTAGACACGTGGGCGGCTGCGCTTGACGCATTCGGTCGGTACCCGTGGCGGAGGCTGTATCCGGTGGCGGTCCATCCTGAGTTCGCAGACGCGGTCCTCCAGGCGGTGCAAGCTGGCGGCGCGATGCAAGTCGGGCGGTACCGAATGGATCGGTGGCTTGAGGTGTGCCACGAGGCGGGATCACCGGAACGGAGAGGGCAACCGTGATCGGGATTCACCGAGCTGGCCGGATCAGCGCATCCATTTCCGCGACTCTTGATCTAGTCGCATGATTTACGATGATCGACTTCCGGGTTCGGTGGGGCCGCCCTGCTTCTCCGCCGTTCGATCTCCGGAGATCTGCCAACCTTGCCCGGAGCCGATATCTGGGTGACCGGTCCAGAATTGGGTATCGGCGTTCTGAACAAGACCGAACTGATCCGACGACGCGAGCCCTGGCGAACCATCGACCAAGTAGAGATCGCCACCGCGGAATGGGTCGACTGGTACAACCACCGCCGCGTCCACGAAGCAGCCGACGACCTCACCCCCACCGAAGCCGGGAACCACCACTACGATCGAGCCGAACAACGCGTTGGGTCGTCAAACCGATGAGTCTCCGGGCATGCCGGGGCGGTTCACAGCCTTCAGCCGCTTGGGGTTAGGTTTGGGGTCAGCTACGCGGCCGAGCCGTAGACAAGGGCCTCTGTGGGGGGTTAACGCGCGGCTCGGAGGTTCGTCGACTCAACTATGTGAAGCCGGGTGCAATGATAAGTCCCGCCGGCTCTATCACTACCTTGACCGCGAAGCCCTAGCCTTGGCCACAGTCACAGCGCCAGGGCAGAACCACGAGGGGAGGACGGAAGCCAATTGACTGCCGACGGAGGTCTAGCGATGATCTTGGATCGCCGTACCCACGTCGTGCACTCGGACGTGCCGCCGCGGACTCGGCGGTCCGCGAGCAGCAGTGCTTGCGTGTTGGGAGGGTCGGTGGGTGTGGCAGGCCGCGCACCGGGTGCGTCAGCTTCCGGGACGAAAGTGCCGCTAACACCGTTTGGTCCTGGATGCCCAGTCGTTTGGCAAGTTGAGCGGCGATTGCGATCCCGGCCCCCACGCGGCTGGTCTCTCCAGCAGCGCGGGCCTGCAAGAGGGTGCCATTTGGTTCAAAAATCGTGCTGTAATTTGATTGCAAAATGTGTCGTTCAGGTGAGGCAGGCATGGGTAATCCATTGGTAGGTAAGACCATTGCGTTCATGTATGAAACTGGGGCGCCTCCTGGAACTGCTATCGAGATAGACTTCTTCTCTGAGCAACAGAAGACCTCAAGGAGTCTCGACCCGGCGAATCCATGGGTGGGTACCGACAATTACGATATGGCGGTCATTGCGCCCAACATTTACATGGCGTCGTGGATGGGCGACGATGGCCACGTCGTCACGGCGGTCTTCAATCTCAACGATATGACCATCAATAGTACCTACTCGAGTGCAGAACGAGTGCGGTTTCCTATGGCAGGGATCATCACCGAGGTCAGATAGGCGTATTCGCTGCTTCGCAGACGGTCTCGGCACGGCGGGCGGCGGGCGATGTCGGGCAGCGAGGTCAAGTCCCGTGGCGTGGTGTGGTTTCAGGCGGTGAGGCTGAGGGTCGGGTGTGTGTCGGGTGGTTGGTGGTGGAGGGTGTCGAGGAGTCGTCGCATGCTGGTTTCGGAGAGGTAGCGGCGTTCGCCGTATTGCCATTCTTCGTGTTGCTCGAGCAGGATCGCGCCGACGAGTCGGGTGACGCTGTCGCGGTCGGGGAAGATCTGGACGACGTCGGTGCGGCGTTTGATCTCGCGGTTGACGCGCTCGATGGGGTTGTTGGACCAGATTTTGCGCCAGTGCTCGGTCGGCATGGCGGCGAACGCGGTCAGGTCGGGTTCGGCGGCTTCGAGCATGGCGGCGATGGCGGGGAACCCGGCTCGGAGGCTGTCGGTGACGTGCTGGTAGCAGGCGGTGACGGCTTCGGCGTTGGTTTGGGCGAACACGGTGCCGATCAGGGCGTTGACCGGTTTGGAGCGGGCCGAGCCCAGGTGTTGGGTGACGTTGCGGGCGAAGTGGACCCGGCAGCGCTGCCAGCCGGCGCCGGGCAGGATCGCCTTGACCGCCGCTTTCAGACCGGCGTGGGCATCGGAGATCACCAGTACCACCCCGCCCGGGTCGGCGGCGGTGGCGACCTTGAGGCCGCGTTCGCGCAGGCCGCGGAGGAACTCGGTCCAAAAGTCGGTGGTTTCGGCGTCCCCGATCGCCATGCCCGAGGATTTCACGGCGGCCCGGCGGCCGAGCACGCGGTGGCGACCACGACGGCCTGGGACGCGACCCTCTTGCCGAGCCTGACGTCGAGGTAGGTGGCGTCCAGCCACACGTAGGGATACCAGGTGTCGTTCTCGTCGAGGCGGCGGGCGAGGAACACCGCCACGTACTCGTCGATCTCGGCACAGATCCGGGACACCTGGGAACGGGAGATCCCGGCCTCGTTGCCGAGCGCTTTGACCAGCTGGTCGACCCGGCGGGTCGAGACGCCCTGGATCCAGGCCTGGGCGATCACCGCCCACAACGCCTGATCGATCCTGCGCCGCGGCTCCAGCAGCGACGGGAAGAACGAGCCTTCCCGCAGTTTCGGGATCGCCAACTCGACCTGCCCGGCCGGTGTCGCGAGCTGCTTGGCTCGGACACCGTTACGGTGCGTGGACCGCTGCTCGGAGCGTTCATAGCGGCCGGCGCCGATCCTGGCGGCCACCTCGGCCTCGATCAGTTCCTGCAGGCCGGCCTCCAACAGCCGACGCATCGCATCGCCGTGATCAACCTCACCCCGACAGCGAGGAGTTCCTCAATCAGCCCGCGCACGGCAGACTTGTCCCGATGGGTCATCGTGGTGTTCCTTCCAGAGTTACTTGGTCGTTTCTCGAAAGCTAACCCCGGTGGCCCATCACCACGCGCTCACCCGCCGACCGGCCGACACCGCCCCTCAGGCCACCAGAATTCCCACCACGCTAAGGGACTCACCCGGCAGCGATTGCGTCAACTCCTGGACAGCGTTGCTGTCGGTGTTGCGTTCAATGGGGCGACCGTCACAGGCGGCCTCCACAGTTGGGCGATAGGACCGGCGCTGCGGGCACTAAGCGAGGTCCCACCGGAGGAGATGACCGAGATCTCGGATACGGCACGAGCGTCCGTCCGGCCAACGGCGGCAGACTTCGCCAGCGGACGCTACGGCTCATTGCCGATCTACGGTTTGGATGGAGCCTGAGGAACCGACCTGCGATCTGCCGGATTGGTTCTCGCTCCTCCCGGAGTCGTGGTGCATGGGCCGGCCTATCGA
>CAVOPC010000007.1:0-688475 GCA_963697765.1 uncultured Actinomycetota bacterium | reverse complement strand
GCCGATCAGTGGTGCCGTCACCCCGGGGGCGTCACGGGTCCACAGCAGGGCGAGCTGCGCGCAACTCAGGTCGAGTCCTTCGGCGGCTGTTGCGACGGCGTCCACCACGGAGCGCGAGCGGGCCTCCAGGTACGGCTCGACGAACCACGAGAAGTGCGGCTGGCCGCCGCGAGAGTCCCGGGGACGCCCGGAGCGGTACCGTCCGGCAAGGACGCCACGACCCAGCGGCGACCACGGGAACAGGCCCATGCCGAACGCCCTGATCGCCGGGATCACCTCCACCTCGGCCCGCCTCGCCAGCAGCGAGTACTCCACTTGGGCGCTGGTGATCGGCACCCGGCCGGGAAAGGCGGCCTGCCAGGTGGCCGCCTGCGCGGTCTGCCAGCCGACGAAGTTGGCCACCCCCGCGTAGCGGACCATGCCGGCGTTCACCGCATGATCGATCGCGGCCAGTGACTCCTCCAGCGGCGCCGCCCCCCAGGCGTGCAGCTGCCACAGGTCGACGTGATCGGTGTGCAGCCGACGCAGCGATCCGGCCAGGTCGTCCAGTAGCGCGGTGCGCGACGTGTCGACGACACGCTTGCCGTCCCGGACGCCGAAGCCTCCCTTGGTGGCGATGACGAGGTCGTCGCGGGTCAGGTCGGTGTGGATCAGCCTGCCGATGATCCGCTCGGCGTCACCGTTGCCGTAGGCCGCGGCGGTGTCGACCAGCGATCCCCCAGCCTCGACGAACCGGCGGAGCAAGCCGCGGGCTTGAGCTGGTGGAACGTCCCGCCCCCAGGTGAGCGTGCCCAGTCCCAGCCGGGAGACCTGCAGGCCACTGCTGCCGACGGCGCGTCGTTCCACGCCGACACCCTAGTGGGGCAGCGTCTGGGGAGCGGTCATCCGGGCGTAGGAGAACAACGGTGCGGGACGGAGCTCCCGAGTGCGCGATAACGGACCGGCGGTGACGCCGCTGGCCCGAGAGCGTCCCGGACATTTCCACTCGCCTCAGGACGACGCGGACGTCGGCGGGTGCTCCGCCACCGGGGGCGCCGCTGGTGCACAGGCGCCTGGATGACCTTGATCCGTTCTTTCTCTTCGGACAGCGAGGTACTCGCCGAGCCCGTTGTCCTTGCGCAGCTGGTCGGCGGTGTATGACATGAAGGCCCCGGTACCGAAACTGCCGCCGACGGTCGTCTGTGACCTCCGTGTGAGGTTCACATTTGTACCGCAGGAGTCGCAAACCGGAAGCGACGTGTTACGCCTCATCCAGGAAGCGATCCAGCACCCTGGCGCCGAACTCGAGCGATGCGGTCGGCACCCTCTCGTCCACGCCATGGAACATGGCCACGAAGTCGAGATCGGCGGGCAACTGAAGCGGCGCGAATCCGAAGCAACGGACACCCAGGGTGGACCAGCCCTTGGCGTCCGTGCCGCCGCTCATCAGGTACGGCACCGCCTTGGCCTGGGGGTCCTCGGCGGCCAGGCAGGACTGCATCGCCTCGACCAGGGCGCCGGAGAACTCGGTCTCGACCGCGATGTGGCGATTGGCGACCTCGTAGCGCACCTGGTCGCCCAGCAGCTCGGCGATGGTGGCGAAGAACTCGTCCTCGTAGCCGGGAATGAAACGTCCGTCGATCGCCGCGCTCGCCTGGCCGGGGATCACGTTCACCTTGTAGCCGGCCTTCAGCATGGTGGGGTTCGCGGTGTTGCTCATCGTGGCACCCACCATGCGAGAGACGGTGCCGAGCCGGGCCAGGGACTCCTCGACCGAGTCGGCGTTGATTTCGACCCCGAGGGCGTCCTCCACGGCGTCGAGGAAGGCTTGCTGCGCGGGACGGATGCGGTGCGGCCATTCGTGTGCCCCGATCCGGGCGACGGCCCCGGCCAGTGCGGTGACGGCATTGTCGGGGTTGCGCATCGACCCGTGGCCGGCGGTGCCGTCCGCGATCAGGTTGAGCCAGGCCAGTCCCTTCTCGGCTGTCTGGATCAGATAGAGCCGTAGGTCGTCGCGCACGGTGAGCGAGAACCCACCGACCTCGCCGATCGCCTCGGTGCAGTCGGCGATCAACTCCGGGTGGTTGGCGACGAGCCAGTGCGCACCAAGGTCGCTGCCGGCCTCTTCGTCGGCGGTGAAGATCAGCCTGATCGGACGTCGCGGCGCCCGTCCGGTGCGGGCACGGTCGCGCACCACAGACAGCACCATGGCGTCGAAGTCCTTCATGTCGACCGCACCCCGGCCCCAGACGCAACCGTCAGAGATCTCACCCGCGAACGGGTCGACCTGCCAGTCGGACGCCTGCGCCGGCACCACGTCTGTGTGGCCGTGGATCAGCAGCGGCGGCAAGGACTGGTCGCAGCCGTCCGGAGCCCAGTGGGCGACCAGGCTGGTGCGGCTCGACTCCGGTTCGTAGAGCTCGGAGTCAATACCGACCTCGGCCAGCTTCTCGGCGATGTACTCGGCCGCCCCGCGCTCCCCCTTCGACCCGTCCGGGCCGTAGTTGGAGGTGTCGATCCGGATCAGGTCAGCGCACAGGTCGACGACTTCGGCATCGGGGCTGGTCGGTTCGCTCATGGGGTCATCTTGCCGCACCACGGTCGGACGACACTCGCAGCCCTCTCAGAAGTCGACGGTGCCGTGATCGCCGCCCTTGGGCTTGGCACCGGTCACCTTCGCCTTGAGGATGCCCAGCGCCACACCCACACCGCCCGGGGTGTCCCAGTATTCGGCGCTGTCGGCCTGCACCCGGATCACCACGTTGTCGGGGTTCTCCGGGCCGCCGTCGGTGTAGGCGTCGTTCGCGGTGTTCCAGAGTCGTTCCTTGGTGGCGCGGTCGTCCGAAACCTGCCCGGTGCCCGCGATGGAGACCCACTTGCCGTCGTCGGCGATGGCCAGATTGACCTGTTTGCCGTCGCTCTGCCGTGACACGTCGGTGCCGGCCTGGCTGATGAAAACCAGGGTGTCGTCGTCGGTGACCTCTTGCACGGTCATCGGACGGCTGACCAGGTTTCCGTCCGCGTCCTGGGTGGTGAACATGGCGAACCGGGATCCCTCGACCAGATCGGCAAGGGTTTCGGGCTGGTCGGACATGGTGAACTCCTTCAAAGCGATCTGGAAAGCGCGGGCCCGCCGGGGGCCATGCCCGATCGCGGGGGGATTGCATTTCGGTGAAGGCACCTCGGCGAGCTGCGCGTTTCTGACGCTAGTCAGGCGCGGGAGTTTTGTCTAGGGTTTGTCGAACGTTGTACCCCAAGGGGTGTGCGGCCCCGCAGAGGGATGAAGTTGAGTCCCCTCGCGGCGGCCGATATGCTTGCGTGGTTGCCCGGCTCCCGGGTCATCACCCTGTCCGGGTGGCGGAATAGGTAGACGCGCTAGCTTGAGGTGCTAGTGCCCGTTATAGGGCGTGGAGGTTCAAGTCCTCTCTCGGACACAAATTCGGTGGTCGCTCTGACCAGGCAAAATGTCTTCTGACTAGGTGCTTCACCTCTACCCGTGTTGGGACAGGTGCGGACACCTATGGCCACTTTGGGCCTTCCATTCCCCACGTATTCCCCACGACACGCCGTGCGTGGGGAATGGTCCGGCCCCGTCCTGGAGCCGGAGGTGTCCCAAACCGGGCGGTTCCGTGGCATTTGGAGTGTGACGGAAGGGGCACTCCATGGGTAGCCGTCGCGGGCCGACCAAGCGTGCCTTCGGCGAGATCTCCAAGCTGCCCAGCGGACGGTTCCGGGCTAGGTTCACCGGCCCGGACCTGAAGCGGCATTCGGCCCCGTCAACCTTCCTGGCCAGGATGGATGCCGAAGCATGGCTGGTCGCGCAGGAGCGGACGATCAGCAGGGGCGAGTGGCAGCCACCCGCTCCTGTGGCTCGCGAGTCGCAACCGGCGCCGCCCACGCTGTCGCAGTACGCCGCGACGGTCGTCGGCCGCCGTCGGCTGCGTCCGGCGACGGAGGCCTTGTACGCGAAGTTGCTCCGGCTGGCCATCGTGTCGGCATTCGGTAACCGGCAACTCGCCGACATCACCGTCGCGGATGTGACCGCCTGGTACCGCTCCATGAGCGCCACGCCCACGCAGCAGGCCAACGCCTACGGGCTGCTCAAGTCGATCCTCAAGGACGTAGCCCGGGATGGCCGAGTTGGCTGCGGCCAGCGGCCACGGATCTTGCCAACCGAGTGGATCGTTCATGGCAGTGTTCCTATCCTTGATGGGTTTTGGGGTGGCACTGATTCACCGCAGTCAGGGCATTGATGGGCCAGCTCGTGAGGGCTGTGTTGCGGGCGATCGATGCGGAGACTGGGCTGCTGGCGTGGGGACAGCCAGTGAGACGAACCGATCGATCAGCTCCGAAGGTGGGCTCCAGCCTGCGCTTACGGGGGCTGGCTGGCAGCCGAGCGCAGAGCGTGGGCTCCTTCACCGGTGAGGTGTTCGAGGGCGGTGGTGCGTCCGGTGAGGAGGAGCAGGAGTGCTCCGATGGGGCCGGTGATGTTGGGCCCGTGGCCGCGGGTCCAGTCGGTGTCGGTTGCTGTGAGCTGATAGCCCTCAACCGGTAGTTGACGGAAGACGGTGGCGAGCCAACTGCCGCGCGTGTCCCACGCGCGTGTCGCGGCGAGCGCGCTCGCCGCCGTTGGCATTTCGAGGTTGACGCCGAGTGGGATGGCGATGTCCTGGCTGTGGACGAGGATGTCGGTCAGGGTCTCCATGGCGGTGACGAAGGCGTTGTGGCGTCGGGAGCCGATCATGGCTGTGATCCGGGCGATGATTTCCGCAGTCGGTAGCCGCGATTGGATCACCGCCGAGTTGTGGATGGTGGCGTTGAGGGTGATGCTGCGCAGCAGGCTCGGGTTGCGGGCGACGAAGGCTGCGACGTCGCGGATGCGTTCCTGCTGCAGGGTCAGGTGGGCGGCGACATGTCGGATGGTCCAGCCCTGGCACAGCGACGGATGGTCCCACTGCTGCTCGGTGAGCCGTTCCAGAAGGTCGGCTGTGCGGGCTCGTTGTTCGTCGATCGCGGACCACACCACATCGGCCTCGGCGGGTTTCATCGTCGTCATCTGATCCTCCTTCAGGTGAACACCGGTGGGCGGACTCGGGTGCGCTTGAGCTCGAAGAACTGGGGGTAGCCGGCGAGCAGCCGGGCCCCGTCGAAGACCCTGACGGCGTCGTCGCCGCGCGGGATCGCGTTCAGCACCGGGCCGTAGAACGCGGCGCCGTCAATGCGGGTGATCGGTGTTCCCACCTCGCTCCCAACCAGTGCGACGCCAGCCTCATGGGTCATGCGCAGGACCTCGTCGTGCTCGTCGGAGTCCATGGCGTCCTCGAGATCCCCCGGAAGACCGGCCCGGGGTAGCGCCGTCCGAATCGCGCAACTGGAGTTCGGGCCCGGCTGAGGTATCGCCACCGGTCGAAGACCAGCTCCCCGAAAGCCGTGTAGAACCGGCCCAGGACCTCCTCCCCGAACCGCACGGCCGCCGCGGTCGCTACCCGGGCCGGCCCGCGGGAGGTTTGCACGATCTGGCGGTAGCCCTCGCTGATATCGGTGCGGTGTTCGTTGAGCAGGTAGAGGCTCATCACATGGTGGCGCACCTGCAGCGGCCTGCGCAGCTCGACCTCGTTCAGCCAGCGTGACGCGGTCCACGAGTACGGGCACACGGGGTCGAACCAGAAGTCGACGACCGTCGTGTCGGGAGTCGCGGTCATGGCCCCTCCTCCTCGCTAAGATGGTCCCTGTGATCGAACTACTATAGTTCGATACGGGGACTATGTGAAGGGGTCCGATGACTCGGGAATTGCCGGCCAGCCTGCTGATGTTCATCGCCTCCCGCGCGGCCGTCGACCGGATCTTCGCGGCCGTGCAGGACGCCGGGTTCACCGACGCGACGATCGCGCAGGGCCGCCTGATGATGGGCATCGACCCAGAGGGGACACGGCTGAGCGTCCTTGCCGAGCGCGCCCTGATCGCCAAGCAGACGGCAACGGCACTGGTGGACAGGCTGGAGCGGGCCGGCTACGTCGAGCGCGTGCCCGACCCCTCCGACGGCAGGGCGCGGCTGGTGCGGATGACCGCCCGCGCCGAGTCCGTCCTCCCGATCGCCCGCGCCGAAGAGGCACGCATCGAGGCCGAATGGCGGGCCCATCTCGGCGACGAGCGCATGGACCAACTCCGCCAGGCCCTGACCGCCCTGCGCACCATCACCGACCCGTACAACTGAAGAGCGGATGATTATTGTCAACCAGGCGTCGTGCAGCGCCGACGGGCTGGGTCCCTGGCCGGCGCCGGGCCACCTCTGTCGCCCTGGCAGCGCGTTTCGGCAGTACAGCATGCGCACCATGAGTGAACACAGTCGTCGCTGTGTGATGGCTGGACCATCAAGGCAGGGAGTGCACAATGCGCCATGCAGCGAGCATGCCTGTGGCGGGAATGCGCTTCAAGGATCGATCGGGAATGATCCTGTCGCGTTGGTTCGGCGGAACCACAGTCTCGGGTGCGAACCCGTCCCGCAGACACCATGAGGGATGAGCGAGGTGCCGCATCTCCCTCCCGAGCCGGCGATGGCGCTGTCCGACAGCAGTTTCCGATCGTCGCGGAGTCCCTGCCGTCGTCGAGAGGCACAGGACGACGGCGTGTACCTCTTCGGCGAAGGGGTCGAGGAAAATTCCGCCGGTGCTGTTCTCCAGCCGACGCGTCGGTGACAACCGAGATCTGCCCCGGCACGGAGATCTGGGGAGGATTCACCATCCTCGAGTTGCCGCAATCCGAAACTCGGGAGAGGGCGCGAGAAGGATGACAGTCGCCTGCCTCTGCACCCAGGAACTACGAGAGAGTTGTCGCCTCACAGCCGAACATCATCTCGCGAATGCCCTCTCCTTCGGAGCCGTCCAGGTCGTCGCTGTACTCGACCAGGGGGCTGCCTTCTGGCAAGGCCGCTACTTAGCGGAGCACGGTTGTGACGCTGTAGGGAAGGCAGCACGCCAGGCACCTACGCCACTCGCACCTTTTCGGGCAGTGCGCCTTGGACTTGACCGTGGAGACTCCGCAGTGGGGACACGTTCGGGGAGGCGAGTGGGCTTCCATGACTCTTAAGAGCAGATCGCTCGGGGTTTGAGACCTTGAACATGTGGCCCGCGATCAGGCTGTGCCACACGCGGCTCTCGGCCCGGACGTCGGGATTGACGAACGACTGACGCCGTCGGTCGGCTCCACCGTCATCCGTCGAACCGAGGAAGGATGAGTGCCTTAACTCCGTGACCATGAAAGTACTACCGGGGACGGGTGAACGAGACGAGAATGGCGCGAGCGGGTTTATCGCTCGCTCGGGGAACGTCATCGGCACCGGCTGGTAAGTGCACACCTTCCCGCATGTGCGCAGAACGGCGCCCCTTGGGAGACGCCAGACCGGGAACTGCACACTCAACGATCCCGCAGTATCGCGATCGGCCCAACTGCTTCCGCTGGATCGAAAATCAGATCTCCAGGATGTCGTGGCCGACCGAGGTGGGCTCGACTGACGAGCGACTCCGGGGGTCGCTAGGGCTAGGCATGGCTGCCGCCGTCGCGGCGCACCCCGATCGGACCGGCACGGACTACACATGAACCCGACCGCCATGAAGTGCCCGGCCGCTGAGCGTTACCGGTTTGGCCGCCCGTCCGGCTTGGCGGCCCCTAGCGGGAGGCGCGTTTCCTGTCACGATGCGACTGACCGCTCTCAATGCCTTGACCGTAATGTGCCCGGCGGCGGGCGGTCTCGTGTAGTCGGGATGAGGTGTCGGATGCCGCAGAATCTTCTCGCGAACGACTTGGGGGCTGCCGCTATGAGCGGCGCGCCGCCGCATACGCGAGCCATCGGCAACGAGTGGACGGCATCGCCCAACATTTCGCGGAGACGCGTCCCCTTGTGGATGTTCATGGGGACGCGGACGAGAACAAGCCCGTGGTGTTGATTGCCCACTTTCCTTGTCGCGAGCCGACCCGGTGAAAACCCATTAGATCCGGTCGACCTATTCACGAGTTGCGGGAGCATGCGAGGCTCGCATGGCCAGGCCGGCTTGACCATAGCCGTGGATGCCACGCATACAATTCTGAGGGGCATGGCGCTGCAGGCGCCTCAGCGGGCGGCGCGTCGGGGAGTTGTCTGGTCAGGAGGCCACGGTGGACGCCGATCTCGGGATTGACAGGATCTACCATGTAAAGATCCCGGTGACTGATGTAGCTGCCAGCGCCCGTTGGTATTCGCGGCTGCTCGACATGCGGCTGGCGATGGAGTTCGTCGAAGACGATGCTCTGCGGGGGGTCGAGTTGGCCCAGCCCGCCACCGGGATCCGCATTGCCCTCCGCGACCGTGCCCATTCAAGCAGCAACCCGGCCCTCTCCGGTTTCGACCTCATCGCGTTCGAGATGAAGTCACTGCAGGCCTTGGAGGCCTTCGCCGAACGGTGCGATCGCTTGGCGGTAGGCAACACCGGCGTGCACCGTTTCGAGGGGGGCGCGGCCATGGATGTTGCCGACCCGGACGGAACAGCGATCCGTTTCCATTACGCGACCGGGCGTCCGCCTTTTGTGGGAGTGCATAGCCAAGCAGGGACTACTACATACACGCTTTACGACGTCCCAGAGCTTGCGGACATACCGACCTCGGAATCGTGATACCGACAACCGGACCTCGACCCCGGTCTGTTCCACTCGTTACGCTCAAGGCGGGCCTAAGGATGACCCCAGGACCGGTTACGTCGACCGACGGATCGCGGCATGTGCGTGCGTTCTTTCGGCATGGATCCGGCATCGTTTGCCGGCGGGGTCGTCGTGGCCATGCACCGAATGGTTGATTTGCTCGGCATCCGTTCAGGCGGGCCGTCCTCGGTGCAGCCGGCCATGATCGGGCGACGGATCGAGATCGTGGTCGACCTGCACCGGGTCCAGGCGCTGTGCGAGGGCCGGCTCGTCGGTGCTCGTCTTCGGCGATGGTGCTGCACGGAAACCTAGAACCAGGTCGACGCCTGCCGGAGCAAGGTAAGGGTGGAGAAACGCGAGTTTCCGGTCAGGGTGCTCGAACTTCGACCTCGACCATTCGTTCCGCCTTCGCGGGCCCGGACTCCCAGGAACGTCGCTGCTCCAGTCGCACGGTCAGCCGGCCGGGGGCGATCGCGGTGAGCACCAGCCGCTCCGGCGCACCGGCGCCAGCAAGTCGTGGCTTCGACTCGTCGGTTGAGAATCCACGCTGCCACCGCACCGTCACCGCATCGGTGTCCCCGGTGAGGGTTTCGCTCCACCGGTAACCCGCGGTGCCAAGGCCGGGCAGGGTGAGTTCGGTCTGCTCGCCCACGGTCAACCGCACCTCGGCGGTCATCAGGCGAGATCCAGCGATTCGAGGTCAGGTTCTCCGGTGAGCTGACGTCCTACGTCGCCGAAGGACGGCCGCCAGGTGCCGTCCGCGGCCCGCATGGTGAACCAGGGCACTCCAGCGGCGAGGCAAACGATCTGCAGCGACGCTCCGACGTCCACACAAGCGATCGCGCCGAACGAGGTGGGCGCGGAGGTGCTCGCCGACGTGATCTCCCGCCAGCGCCCCCACTCGCCGTCGGCGTTCCGCTCCAGGTGCCACGGACGTCCGCCGCTGAGCGCGACCAGGTTGAGCAGCCCGTCGACGGTGGCGGAACTGAGCGCGGTGAAGGGCCCGGGAGGGGCGCCTGCCGACGGAGTCACCCGCTTCGGGACCGACCAGGTGCCGTCCTTGGCCCGGGAGGTGAGCCACAGCACGCCTCCGGCGATGCTGATGACGCTCGGCTGGGACTTGACCGCGACACAACTCAGCGCGGTGAACGACCCGGGACCGCCGCCGGCCGGACTGACCCTGCTCCAGGCCGACTGCCACGTGCCCTCCGCGGACCGCAAGGTGTGCCAGATCGCGCCTCCGGAGAGTGCTGCCAGGTGCAGGGTGTCACCGGTGGCTGCGCAGCTGACCGCCGCAGGAGCCGACATCGAGGACGGTCGGGTCGAGGACGGCTTGGCCCAGGCCGACCAGCCGGAGCCGGTGCGCTGCCGGGTGTACCAGGGCTGCCCGCCGACCAGCCCGACCACGTGCAGCCGGTTGATCGAAGCGGCGGCGGTCACCATGCTGAACCGGCCCGGATCGCCGGCGGTCCCGGCATCGAGCCGTTCCACCGCCGTGGTCCAACTGCCCTTGCCGGAGCGCTTGGTGTGCCACACCTGGCCGGCGCCTGTGGCAACGACCCGCAGCGTCGTCCGGATCAGCGGTGACTTGACCGTGCCGTCGATCCCCCACATCTCGGCGTCGATGCCGGCGCTGCCGTAGGCGATCCGGAAGTAACCCTCCTCACCCCACCCGGTGCCCCAACTGTTCTTTGCGATCCAGCACTTTTTGGCGTCGTCGTAGCCGACGATCTGGACACAGTGACCGCCGACGATGTCGCCCGCGGTCTTCTTGTGGAAGGTGTACACGCCGCCGGTGTAGAAGTAGAAGAAGTCCTCGTAGACGGTGAAGCAGGCCGCCATCGGACCCACCGTGGACAGGTGGGTCTTCATGGACGCAACCGACGTCTTCCGGGTCCAGGTGCTGAACGTGGTCAGTCGCGACTTCCAGTCCGATCCGCGCCGGCACGGCTGGTTGTCGTCGGTATAGCGGTAGTTGGCCTCATCGCTCACCCCGGCGGTCTTCATCGCCGCCAGAGCGTCGTCGGGCCACCAGCCACCCTCAGGGCAGCGTCCGGCGCCGTTCTTCGGCCCGAGGCAGAAGAACACGAAGGCCTCAGAGAGGTCGACGCTCAGCTTCGGCTGCTTGGCGGTGATCCGGACCATTGACTCCAGAACGGCCACGGCGCCGAAGGCAACGCACGAGCCGCAACCGGCCTGGTCGCGCACCGGCGACACGAGGTTCGCCCCGGACGCGGCGCGCCAGTCGAACTTCGCCGGCAGCTTGGGCGTGGACGCCGGCATCACATGAGCGCCCTCGCTATTCAGCTTGGCCGCTGCGGTCTCTTCACGCTGCAGCAGCGTGGCGGCGCCACCCGGCGGCTCGGCGCCCAGCCGCGAGCGGGCCTGGAGCTCGGACAGACCGGAGTGAACGGTCTCACCCGGCGCCCAGTCGATCCTCGACTCGCGCGCGGCCAAGCGCAGTTGGGACAGGTCGGCAGGCATCGCGAAACCCCCTCGTCGGGCTCCGGTGCGAGCCCGCGGCACGAGAATCCCGCAGTTGACGACTGGGCGCAACAGAGACCGACGAGTCCGCCAGCCGGCCCTGCGGTCACCTGCCGCGGCCACGCCGCACAGAGGAGTCCGGGCACCGGTAGCCCAGCCGTTCCAGCTCGGGTCGCAGCTCCCGCAGCTGCTCGCGGTGGAGGATCGCCTGAACGGCCACGTTCAAGTTCCGGGCACCCAAGGGGTCTCTAGCTCAGTACATCTAGCGCCGCCACTTGCCCGCCGACCAACTCGCTGCAACTCGACCCGCCACGGAGTAGCGATTCTCGGCACGATTAAGCGTTCGAAGCGCGGTTGGTGCGTGGCCAACCCGAAGGGTGGCGTCCGCGCAGCAGCAGGTTGAGTGCGTGGCCGACACGAAGTGTGGCGTCCGCGCCGCGGGCAATTCAGGATGTTTGGGAGCCTCTACCCGGCGGCGTGTCCGACACGGCTCGTAGCCTGTCGTTAACGACCGCGTTCAACTCACTCCCGGTATCTACCAGCGCTGTGGCCTGTGCCACATCGCGGTCCCCCGGCCGCATAGATCAGCTGGATGAGCAGCACGGGCCCGTCGTCTGAGCCGGCCCCAGCGTCGCGGCCTTGGGTCGTCCCACCGGGCCACGTCGGCCAGGTGCCCCAGCGTCGCCTCGCTCTCCCGGCGGTACCCGGTCGCCATCGGGCATCCGCTACCCACCCGCGAACCCGTCCAGGTACTCACCTTCGGTAGCTCGACGGCGCCGAGCGCGCTGCCGACCATCCAATCTCTACGGATAGCCGGACCAGCGACTCCAGGCATAGGCTGAATTCAGCGGCCCCAGGGGGCTTGGCTTCGGGAGGTGAGGGCATGGTGGGCAACAGGAGTGCCGTGCGAGCCCGCGCCGTGACTGTGGGCACAATCCTAGCGGTGGCGTGCGCGGGCCTGGTGTTCCAGGTCTTGGCGACCGCGCGGGACCGTGCGCGGCTGTCACCGCCGGGCCGCCTGGTCGACGTGGGCGGCCACAAGCTCCACCTGCTGATCACCGGAGACGAACGAGGCGGGCCGACCGTTGTGCTCGAGGCGGGCGGGATGGCGACATCTCCGCAGTGGGCGTTGATCCAGCCTGGCATTGCCGACTTCGCCAAGGTGGTCTCCTACGACCGAGCAGGGCTGGGCTGGAGCGAGCAAGGTCCCCGACCCCGTGACGCACGGACGATCGCACGGGAGCTGCACACCGCGCTGCTCAATGCGGGCCTGCCCGGCCCCTACCTCCTGGTGGGCGCGTCGCTCGGCGGGCCATACGCCACGGTGTTCGCCGACACCTATCGTGACGAGACAGCCGGCCTCGTACTCGTGGACTCCGTCCACCCCGACCAACTGCAACGCCTACCCGCCCAGGCGCAGCGAGCTCTGAGTGCGCTGCGGATCGCCAACCAGGCACTGCCGATGCTGGCAAGACTCGGGCTCACCCATCTGGTCGACGTCACCGGACTCCTCCTGGCCGGGCTTCCTTCGAAGCTCCCAGCAGAGGCTGCTACCCAACTCAGGACGTTCGCGCATTGGCCGGGGCACTGGGCCACAGTCCGGAACGAGGTCTCCGTCTGGGACGAAACGATGGAACAGATGCGGCAGGCTATGCACAGCACCGGACTCCGCACCATCCCACTGACCGTTCTCACCGGCCCAGACAATCCCGGCATGGAGGCGCTGAGGGAGCCATGGCTGGCAATGCAGCGTGAACTGGCCAGCCTCTCCAGCGACTCCACTCACCTGGTGGTGGAGGGAGCCGGCCACATCGCGATGGGCACCGAACCCGAACCCATCCGAAGACTGACCCAAGCAATCCACGACATGATCGATGCCATTCCGACACGCTGAAGGCGCTCCCACCCATGCTTCGGCCAGCACATTCACATAACCGCCTGCCCACGACGGTGAACTCAGAGTCCGGGCGCGGTCGCGAACTGGCTACCGCCTCCGACTTCACCCAGCCCGCGGGCGACACGATCCGCGACCATGCCGAGTTCAGGACATCTGACCGCCGCGCTGGACCGGGCCGGCCTGGAACGATCATCTCGACGCCTCCGGTCAGCGGGTGTCGAGCTCATCTACGGCGATGAAGTCTGGCCGCTGGCCGAGCCACGCACCGCCGGACCACGAGACCTGCCATGGCCTGCCATCCTTGGCGCCATCAAGGCCGCCTTGTGACGCTTGAGCGATAGACGCTGCAGTTCGTCTCAGCCCGGTCCCGACGACGCCGCCCCCAGCCCGTACGCCGTCGCTGCCCGCGCCAGAAGTGGATAGCCATGGCCATGTACCCCGGGCCCTCCGCGCAGTTGACCTAGACCATGATGGTCGGGTGCACGATGGACAAGCTTCCTTCAACTTCGCGGCAGCTCTGGCAGGCCCTCGGACGCAGCAGTCTTCCACCTGGTTGGTAGTGGCGGTGCGGACGACGACACCATCCTGATCCCGCCACCAGATATCGGACGACAGATCGCGGCGGTGCTCTTCTTAGAACCAGGTACTACCGACCAGAGGCAGTGGCCCGGGCAGAATTCGATGATGACGAGTTTGGTGGCGCGGGCCACCCTATCGAGCGAGCGCGACGACCCGGTCTTGAACGTCACTGCTGTGGCCAACTACGCGACACGTACCCCCCGAGCGCCGCTGGCCGATCAGACCCGATTGACCGACCGGTCACAGCGACGCAATATTGATGTGAAACCCGTAAGGAGAGGTAGCGATGACCGCTGGTGAGGATTCGTTCGATGGCGTCGGCGGGCCCCGCGGACTGTTCCCCACCGACCTGCCTTGGACACCGCAGGCCGGGTTCGTGGTAGACCGACCGCCAGCCCAGATCGACGACGCGTGGGTGCGGACCCTGGCGAGGATCCGACAAGACGCCACTCCCGCACCAGCGCAACCGCCAACGGCTGATTGACACCGACAGGCGAGCGCTCAAGCGGGCGGGTATCCGGCATGAGACCAAGTAGTGCACCCGCGCCTTTCTGCTCACAGCTACACGAGGTCCGACGCACCCCTGCGGCATGACCGGATCGGTTCGCTCGCCTGGATTCGCTCCGTATCCGGGTCAGAGTTGCGGATTGACGTCGGACGATCGGCCTGCCGAGACTTGCTGGCATGGCGGTGAGCGTCCTCGGGTGATGTGCCTAGCTCTTAGGTGGTCACACGACCGGCCGGCACGCTTCATCCCCCGGCAAAGTGAGCCGAGGAACAGACCATGAATCCCCCCAAGCGAGCACACCTCCGGTGCGCGAAGAGTGGAACTGGGCCGGCAACGTCCGATACCGGCCAGCCGAGATCGTGGAGCCCACCACACTCCAAACCCAGCGGCATTGGCCGCAAGGTGTGCCCGCGCTGGTGCAACGAGCACCACCCGTTACATTGAGCAGTACCGCCGCGCAATCCAACAGTCCTGGCGGAAAGCGTCCCAGGGCCGGACCTTCGTGCCGATTCGCACGGGTGCGAATCCATCACGACGCTATCCGCTGGCAAGGGTGTTGGAAGTGTTGTGCTGTTTGGATCCCCCGACCGCCCAACCCAACACTCCCAACAGGGGTGTGGTGCCCCTGCCGCGGCTTCCCGATGCGGTCAACAGTGGTGACCAGGCGGGGGAAGTGACGCCATCATAACTTTGGCCCACGCCCGGCGCAGCAACTATGTATCATCCCCACTGCGGCGACGTCTACCGCGGGCGCCCGAGTGCCGAACGGCGGGCGCTGCGCGATGGATTCGGCGACGCGTGATCCACGCATGAGCACCTGCGCCCTTCGATAGCATCTTTGCGGGGGCGCACAGGACGCCGCCTCGGCCGGTGCTGCTGCCTATCTTGGGGCGCAGCGGTGGCGATCTCTACTTGCTCGGGGACCGTCCCCCCGGGGGTATCGCGGCATCGAAGGTCCGAGCTGAACCAGCTCGCCGATGACCTTGACCGGCTCGGTGTTCAGGTGGTCGCTGGATTCTCCACCCATCCCCACTGGGACCACCTGCTCTGCCCCTCACGGTTCGGCCGCGTGCCGCGCTACACCACCTCCGCCGGAGCACACGCCGCGAGCGAGGCCAGGGACCGAGCGCAGGCATCGCGGAAGATGGCGCGTCCGGCATACCAGCTTCTCGAACCGCGCATGGCGCAGGTCACCCAGTCGTGAGTTTGCCGGCAGTGGGCGTGCGGCGGCTGCGGAACCTTGAGCCCGGTCCGACTCGATGAGTAGTATCCCATCCGCGCGAGTAAAGCCCGGAAGATGTCCTGCCTGTTGATGAAGCTCCAGTTCATCTTCTCCTCAACCCGCGCCAGGCGGCTGGCTAACGCTGCTGTGGTGCATGTGAAGGGCTCGGCCTGCGCTGTCGCGTGCCGCTAGATCGACTCCAGCAAACAAATCATCCGCGAACAGGCCAGCAGACCCGATGCGCGGGATCGACCACACAAGGACGCCCATCGTGTCCGAATGGTCCAAGGACCAGCTGAAGCAGATCCAAGCAAACGGTTGACGGAGGCAAAGAGCACCTGGGCTTTACCCACGCTGATGCCGCAAGTGCGGTAAGTATGCCCTTCTTGGCCAGACTTGAAGTGTTTAGTCTGGCGGGGGCTTGAGCACAGTATCTTTCGGCTGGTGGCGGGGCTGCCCTCGCCGCGGGACGGGACGGCAGATGATGAGCACACTCCGGCAAGAGATGGACCGATTGAGGCTCGCGATCGACTCGGTGGTCCCGGCCGACGGCTTTCCTTCGGCGTCGCAGGCGGGTGGGTTGCGCTTTTGGGCGGGGTTGACCGCGTCCGAGCGACCGGTGTGGGCGGAGCGGGTCACGCGGGTGCTCGACCTGCTCGATCTCAGGTCGGGCGGGCGGTTCGACGCCTTGGACGCGGCAGCTCGCGAGGCTGTCCTGGACGGGTTGGTCGACGACCCGGACTATGCCTGGTTCGCGCAGCTCGTCAATGCGGGGTTCTATGCCGACCCGGCGAACGGCGGCAACGACGACGGTGTCTCGTGGCGGATGCTGGGATGGGATCCTGCGCCTCCCGGTGGTTGGCCCATCCAGGAGGTGTGGGTTCCGGACCGTCGAGCGGTCATTCCCTACGGCGAGGTGGCTGCACGCTATGACGCGGTGGTCGTGGGTTCTGGAGCGGGCGGTGGGGTGGCTGCCTGGGCGCTGGCGCGGTCGGGGCGATCCGTGCTCGTGGTGGAGCGGGGCGACTATCCGGACACCGACTATCTGGCCCGGGATCATCTCCGCAATGCCCGTATGGACATCGGGCTGGATCACCGCACGCTGCGCTCGTCGGCCGAGAACCCGCGCACGCTGTTGCTCGGGGACGAGTCGGTGGTCATGCCGGCGTGGGACCCGCGGTACGGCAGCAACGCCGACACGTTCGGCGGCGGCACCCGCGTGTATGGGGCGCAGGCGTGGCGGTTCGTTCCCGAGGACTTCACGATGGCGACGACGTATGGGGTGCCCAGCGGCAGCGATCTGGCGGACTGGCCGATCGGCTATGAGGACATGGAGCCGTTCTACACCGAGGCCGAGTACGAGATCGGGGTGTGTGGCTCGCCCGCGACCCACGCCGGTTCCAGCCGCCGGTCCCGGCCCTACCCGATGGCGCCGATGCCACTCACCTCCCCTGCCAAGCGCTTGCTGGCGGGCGCGCAGACCCTCGGTTGGTCCACCGTCGAGGTCCCGCTGGCGATCAACTCGACCCCGTACGACGGTCGGGCAGCGTGCGCCCGGTGCCGACAGTGCGTGGGCTTCGCCTGCCCGGTGGAAGCCAAGAACACCTCGGAGAACACCGTCCTGGCGAAAGCGTCCGCGACTGGCAACCTCAGCATCCTGCTGGCGACCCGTGCTGAACGGATCGTCACCGATGACGCTGGGCGGGTCGTCGGAGTCGAGCTTGTCGCAGAGCACGACGGGTCGCGCCGGCGACGGACCGTGTTGGCCGACGATGTCGTCGTCGCGGCAGGGGCAGTCGAGTCGGCCCGGCTGTTGCTCGCCAGCCGGAGCGACCGGGAGCCCAACGGTTTGGGCAACACTCATGACCAGGTCGGGCGCCATCTTCAAGGCCACCTGTACGGCGGGGCGATCGGGATCTTCGACGACGAGGTCAACGATCTCGTCGGACCTGGCCCCTCGATCTCCACCCACGAGTTCCGCCACGGCAACGACGGCCTGGCCGGTGGCGGCATGCTCGCCAACGAGTTCGTACCGACACCGTTCAGTACGTTCACCGCCTTGCGCCAGGCCGGTCTGGTCGGGCCACACGGTCTGGCGGCCAAGCAGGGCATGCGTCACCTTCTGAGGAGGATGCAGCGTGTAGTGGGCCCGGTCCAGGAGATGACCTCGGCCGACTCCAGGGTCCAGCTCGACCCCTCCGTGGTCGACAGCCTGGGCATCCCGGTAGCCCGGCTCAGCGGACCGATGCACACCAACGACCTGGCCGTACAGAAACTCCTGGGAGAACGCGCCGCCGACTGGCTGCGCGCCGCCGGCGCCTCCACCGTGATCGCGTACGGCCCGAGCCCCCAGGGCACGGTCAGCAGCGGTCAGCACCAGGCCGGGACCTGCCGGATGGGCACCGACCCGGCTACGTCGGTGACCGACGAGAACGGGCGGGTCTGGGGCCACTCGAACCTGCGCGTGATCGACGGATCGCTGAACGTGACCAACGGAGGCGTCAATCCCGTGCTCACGATCTTCGCCAACGCCTTCCGCATCATGCACACCTGGGTGGAATCCAGCCAAGAAAGCGTCTGAACCCGGCAGTCCGATCCCTCAAAGTTTGATGGTCCCCAATGCGTGAGGAGATCGTGCCGCCAGATGTGTTCCCCGCGGACGAAGTCACCAAGACCTGAACCGCCGCAAGACGGCAGACATCCGGTATCACCCCGCCCAAAGGGCGCATTCCCTTGACTCTCAGCCTGCTGCTGGGCTGATCTCAGCAGTCCGACAGGTACATCCCCAAGTAGCGCTCACCCCGCGCCACGCCGCATGCAAACACCAGCACGCGGGAGGACGTCCATGTCTCGCTGCCGACTGGGGTCCATCCGAACCCACGCTGGGCTGACTCTCGTTTTCGAGTTCCGTTCTGCACTCTCACCGCTCACTACTGGTCTCACAACGGGTTTTGCGACCCGCCGCTGCTGGACCGCATGGACGCCATCGGCCAGATCCCCGCAATCCTGATCCACGGCCGCGCAGACGTGAGCGGACCTGTACGAATCGCTCGGGAGGCCCACCGGGAGTGTAAAAGGTGGATCTGATCTGGTCTCATGATCAGTTTCCTGCCGGGTTGATCCGGCCCTCGAAGGTGATGGCGAACGCGTTCAGGGCGGGCTTCCACCGCATCGCCCATCGTGCTCTGCCGGTGCCGGTCGGGTCCAGTGACCGGGTGACCAGATAGAGGCACTTCAGTGCTGCCTGGTCGTTGGGGAAGTGACCGCGGGCCCGGACCGCCCGACGGTAGCGGGCGTTCAACGACTCGATCGCATTCGTCGAGCAGATGATTCGGCGGATCTCGACGTCGTAGTCCAGGAACGGTACGAACTCCGACCAGGCGGCCCGCCACAGCCGGCTGATCGCCGGATACGGCTTGCCCCACTTCTGGTCGAACTCCGCGAACCGGGCCAGCGATTCGGCTTCGGTGGCGGCGGTGTAGACCGGCCGCAGATCGTGGGCGATCTGGTCCCAGTACTTGCGTGAGGCGAACCGGAACGTGTTGCGCAGTAGGTGGATGATGCACTGCTGCACCACGGTGAGTTCCCACACCGTCGTGATCGCATCCGGGAGGCCTTTCAAACCGTCACAGACGGCGATGCACACATCAGCGACGCCGCGGTTCTTCAGCTCGGTCAGCACCTGCAGCCAGAACTTTGCTCCTTCGCCGCCGTCGCCGGCCCACAGGCCGAGGATGTCCCGTTCCCCGGTGACGGTGACCCCGATCACGACGTAGATCGGCTTGTTCCGGACCTGCCCGTCACGGACCTTCACCACGATCGCGTCGATGAAGATCACCGGATACACGGCATCGAGTGGCCGGTTGCACCAGGTCGTCATCTCCTCGACCACCCGGTCGGTGATCTTGGAGATCGTCTCCTTGCTGACCGAGGCGCCGTAGACCTCAGCCAGGTGTGCCGAGATCTCCCCGGTCGTCAACCCTCGGGCGGTCAACGACAACACCATCTCGTCGACCCCACTCAGCCGCCGCTGCCGCTTCTTCACGATCTGCGGCTGAAAGGTTGCATCCGTGTCCCGCGGAACGTCGATCTCGACCGGGCCGATCTCAGTCAACACCGTCTTCGACCGAACCCCGTTACGTGAGTTGCCGAGGTTGCGGCCGGCCGGGTCGTGCTTGTCGTAGCCGAGATGCCCTGCCATCTCTTCCTCCAGCGCAGTCTCAAGGACCTGCTTGGTCAGCTGCGTCAGCAACCCACCCGGACCAACCAGATTGATGCCCTTGGCCCGGGCTTCCGCTACCAGCTGCTCGGCGACACTCTGCTCGTCCACCGACTCAGCCGGCTGCTCGTTCTTCTCTGCTTCTGCCACGTTGATAATCGTGTCAGTCATGGTCTGGCTCCTCTCGGATCAGACCAGCCAGATCCACCGTTTTCCTGACAGTCCCGCCCGGCGTGCCCCAGCTGCGGATCATCGAAGCGACGCCTGTCGAGAATGGACGGGCGCTCGACCATGTGACGAGATCCCGCGTCGCCCCTGTGGCCACGATCGCACTAGACCACCTGCTGATCGCGGTGCTGCGCCGATCGCCTGAGTCACAGGCACTCGACCGGCTGGCGGGTGCCCTTGCTGAGGTCCAGGATGCAAACCGCCGCAGGGTCTTCCAGCACTGCGCACTTCCCACTAGCCAGGACCTCACCCCCGCCCACGCAGCGATCCAAGACTCACATCTTCGACGAGGACCCAACCACCGCTCCACGGCTATGTCGCCAACACACCTCCGTATCCCGACATGCCCGTCCCTCTGCTCGGCGAAGGAGTAGGCGGCCTCCTCGACGGACATCTGTTGATCGGTTCCGATATTGTCCCCTGCTGACCGGCCGAGCGGATGAGATGGGAACGGGGAAGGACAAGGACCTGCGGAAAGCGCGCGATAGGCAGACACTGCTGCATGTCGTCCAAAGATCCAAGCGCGCTGAGAAATTCTGCGGATTCGACGTCGGGATCGGCCCCAGTGGGCGCTGTTCGCCGAAACGACCGACGGCGGCTACTTCAACGGGCCCCGCTCACGCGCCGGACCGATTCGCACGAAGGGAGCGAGATGGGGATGCGGGAGTTCCTGGAGGTTGACGAGACCCGACCTCCGGCGTGGACTGCACTCAGGAATAGAGGAGAGCGATGAGCGACGAACGCCTGGCACCCGAGACGAGCGGTGTGTCTGTAGAGCTGATCGGCACAGTCGACTTGGCCGGCGAGGTTGAGGGATTGGAGGGACGCGAGTTGCGGATGCGGAAGGTGACCATTCAGCCCGGCGGCGTCTTCGGGCCCGTACACGACCATAAGGGCAGGCCCGGCCTGGTGTGGATCTTGCAGGGGACGATCACCGACCATAGGGACGGCGTCGCTACCGATTACGGCCCGGGGATGGGGTGGCCAGAGGACCAGAGGACTCTCCACTGGCTGGAGAACCGCGGAACGGATCCGGCGGTTGAGATCTCGGTCGACATCATCAATAGGGAATGAGTTCCAGTTCCAGTAGCGGCCCTCGGCGGCATTTAGGTTGATTGCTGCACGTCCTGGCCCGCTACGCCGACCCGAACACCGTGATCCGGCTCGGACAAGCCCGTTTGGGCCGGTTCCTGCGCCGCTACTCCCACGGCCACTGGCGTGAGGGCAAGGCCGCCGAACTCATCGCCGCCGCCCACCAAACCCTGCAGCTATGGGACGGCGACGGGATGGACTTCGGCGAGCTGGCCGCTGATATCGCCGTCGAAGCCGAACAGGCCCAAGTCCTCACCGCACAAATGGACGACCTGGACGAGCGGATCGCGAACCTGTATGCCGAAGCCGACCCGGCCGGCATCATCCGCTCCACCCCCGGCGTCGGCCCGGTGATCGCCGGGATCATCGCCGGCCGGCTCGGCGACCCGCACCGTTTCACCAGCCTGGCCGCGGTCCGTTCCTACGCCGGGCTGGTACCCAAAGTGAACCAGTCCGGGACCAGCGACAAACCCGGCGGGCTCACCAAAGCCGGCGACCCGCTGCTGCGCCAGGTTGCCTGGATGGCCGCCGAACAGGCCCGCAAGTTCGACCCCCAACTCGCCGCCAAATACAAGCGGCTGATAACCGCCGACCGGCACCACGACTCGGCGATCTGTCACATCGCGACCATCCTGCTCACCCGGATCGCGACCTGCTGGCGCATCGGTCAGCCCTACCAGATCCGCGACCTCGACGGCACACCCCTGACCATGGCCGAAGGCAAGAAGATCGTCACCGAACACCATCAAGTGCCGAAGAAGAAGGCCAAGGCAAGCTACTACCGCGCCACCAACCACAAGGCAGACCGGGAGCCACAGAAGTCGCCAAGCGCTCCAACATCCCGGCCTGCCGAAAACCAGCCTAAACCGCCCCAAGCAGCTTGAAATTCCTTAGGAACTCAGAAGCGGACGTTGCGTCGGCCGGGCTCGGCACTGCGGACTGACTGCTTGCGTGACGTCAGAACGTTGTGCGGAGATGGAGTCATGGTCTCCGAGGTCACCGTCGTCGACGTTGCAGCGCAGCGAACCGTCGTGATTGCTGCAGCCACTACCTGGCAGGAGTTCCCGACGCTGTGGCGGCAGCTCTCGGACGAGGTCTGGGCGTGCCTTCGGGCGGGCGGAATCGACCGGGGATGCCGCAACGTCATTCTTTACCGCGACAGCAGGCCGGCGGTTGAGGTCGGCGTCCTGCTCGATCGGCCGTTCTCGCTGAGTGGCCGCGTGGTCGCCTCCGCGTTGCCGGCGGGCAGGATCGCGACGACCGTTCATCGCGGGTCCTTCGCAGAGCTCGGAGTCGCCCATGATGCGCTTGTCGCCTGGTGTCACGAACGCGGTTATGGGCTGGCCGGAGTCCGCTGGGAGGTGTACGGCCCTCATTCTGACGACCCCGCTCAACAGTGGACCGAGATCTCCTGGCTCCTCTCCCCGTGAGACCTTCTCTCCAAATGCCTTCGACACCGTCTCGTCCCCCGCGTCTGAACACCTCCCGGTCGGATCAATCCGGCTCCATGGCTGGCCCAACCTCCACTCGCCGTCTCGCACAGTGCGCCATGTCAGTGTGTCGGTTGGATGAGGTGGATCTCGGCGTGGGGCCGCTAGTAGCGAGCTTGGCGCAGCAGGTCCAAAGCGGCGCTTGCAGCGCTTCGGCGAGGGCGAGGTAGCTGGTGAACTGGTGGCGCAGTTGCCAGATCCGCTCAGCCAGTGGCGCGGTCTCGTGGCGGGAGGCTTCGGTCGGTCATTGACCAGCGCTGGCGTGCCTGTATCCCCAGGACGACGTACCACACGGGGGCACCCACCCAGCCAACGAGGCCGACAATTCCACCAAGGATGAACGCTCCCCACTGCGCCGCCGGCCACGGCAAGGCGAACCCGATGCCTACCATGGCCGCGCCAGCCAGGAAGGCTAAGCCCAGCCACTGCGCCGCCCTTCCCAACCTGAGCGGGACCGTACCGGTTCTCGCGATCCTCAACGGAATGACCGCAAGCCAGATGGCCTGGGCGAACAGCGCTGTCATTGCGGCTGCGGTGCCAGGGGCGAAGTCGATGACGTGTAACACGAGCAAGAACGACCCGAGAGCCCCACACACCGAGAGAACCGTGACGGCGATCTTGGCAACCCACATTGCCCACCTCGACTTGGCTGGCCATGGAAGGACGAGGATCGTCGCGCAGACGAGCAGAGTGCCCAAGCCACTGCCCCAGTCACTGAGCGGACCGAAGAAGCGCACTGGTGTACCCGCGGGCACCTCCATCCCGTACATCAGCGCCAACGCCATGAAAGTCAGAACACCCACCAGACCCGCTGCGATGGCCAACGGCCCACTACCCGCGGCAGCGGCCTTGGCGATGGTTCGGGTGAACCATCGAAGGATGAAACCACGAACCCTCCTCGCGACGCGGACACCTCTAGGAGCCGACGACCGGCCAGGCCGCGATGATCACGCTACTCCCGCGACACGCCGCCCAGTCGTCGAGGCAACATCCGCAGATCGGCATGATCGAGCGTCGAAGCAGCGCTCCCCCGGCCCCGCAGCTGAACCCAACCTCGCCAGGCTCCTCACGCGGAACTGTGCGCGACCCACGTTACTGTCCCCTGGATTGGCCCCGGACATTGTCGAGCTAGAGGGTGGGTCCCATCGACCCTTGCCAGCGGAGTATTCGGGTTTCACCAAGCCGAGGTAACACGGGTGCCAGAGTCCTTCACCCGGACCGGTGGTCGGCCTTTTCGCCAGCATCGCGCGGGCTTAACTCGCTGGTTCCTGCCCCATCGGTCGTTTGTCACCTACTTGCTGGGCGGTCCCCCACCCCAGCGAACAAGCGCCGCGGCGCTCATAGCTGATGCCTCCACGCTTCGGGGGAACCTCACCAAGTACTTCTCCCCAATCCAAAGACCCGGCCCACTTCGGAGGTCTTGTCCCCGAAGTGGGCCGAGCATCTGGGTCGCCTGGTCAGGCGGTGTTCCTGGGAGTGTTATCGGCCGCTGTGCGACCTGATGGGGTGGCGCTTCACTGTCAGGTATCGCACCAGGTCGGCCTTGAACAGTTCGCCGTATTCGCCGACGTGGATACCTTCGACGCCTTTGCTGCTCGCGAGTTGTTCGAACTGGCTGGAGTGCATGAGCGTTTGCAGGATGCGCGTTGCGTTGCGTTGCAGGTCGCCCAGCCGGATTAGCCCGTGCTCTCCGGTGATGGTCACGGTGTAGGAGGTGACCGGGGAGGTGTCGTCGCCCGGGGTTTCTCGGGAGTTGACCGTGACGTGAATACCGTCGCGTTGGGCGTCGGTGAGCCAGCCGATGGTGATCGGGTCGACGGCCACGTTGGGGTCGAGTTGAGCCATCACCCACTTGTAGGCGTCGTCAACGGTGCCCCAGGGCGCGAGCGGCTGGGTGAGGGCGATGCATTCCATGGTGATGTTGGTGCTGCACAGTCCCGACTTCGGGGTTTGGGTCAGGTCGGTGCTCTGGTCGACGGTCACCGAGTAGGTTTTCGAGCCACCCGGTCCTGCCACGAAGGTTCCCCAGTTCCACAGGTGGGCTCCGATCGGGTTACCAACGGAGCTTCGCTGCACGTAGTTGTAGACGGGCAGGCCGGCAAGGTCGAACGTCGGATCGGTGGCGTGGGTGACGGCGTCGGTGATCTGGGCGGGCGTGTTGCCGGGCATGATCATGTCGTTGCCGGAGTAGACGGTTTGCTTGACGTTGTAGTTGGCGCCCCAGTCGGTCATCACGACTCCCTGGTAGCCCCATTCGCCGCGCAGCACGTCCTCGGTCAGGTCGTAGTTGCCGGAGGCGGCGGTGCCGTTGACGAGGTTGTAGGACGTCATGACGGCCATCGGCTCGGAGGATTTCACCGCGATTTCGAAGCCTTTGAGGTAGATCTCGCGGAGGGCTCGTTCGCTGATCACCGAGTTGGTTCGTTGCCGTTCCAACTCCTGCTGGTTCGCGACGAAGTGCTTGATCGTCACTCCGACACCGGGGGTTGATTGCACACCGACGGTTTCCGCTGCTGCGGTGAGTCCCGACAGAAGCGGATCCTCGGAGAAGTATTCGAAGTTGCGGCCGTTGAGGGGATCTCGATGGATGTTCATGCCTGGCGCCAGCCAGATCGGTGGCGCCGAACTCGGTCAGTTCCACACCGACCGCCTTGCCGACCTTTTCGACGAGGTCACGATCCCAGGTTTGGGCGAGCAGGGTTCCGATCGGCCACGCGGTGGCGTACTGGTAGTAGGTCACGCCGTCGGAGGTGAACTCCTTGTTGATTCGAACACCAGCGGGGCCGTCGACCAGCGTGGCGGCAGGGATGCCCAGGTCCTGGTAGAGGGCGGTGGTCGTTCCAGCAACCCCCGGTGTGATGTCGGTACCCGGAGAGGCACCCTCGACGATGTGGGCGAGTTGGTCGACGCTGAGTCCAGCGACGAATCGACGCATTGACACGTTGCCCTTGGCGACGTCGAACAGGGTGGCGCCGGGGGCGGGTCGAACCTTCTTCACCTTTTCCCCGGTCTTGGCCTGGTAGGCCGACCCGGTGTCTTCCCAGTTGGTGGCTCCGGTGGTGTAGGCGGTGGTGGCCGACAGCTTGGAACCGTCCAGCGGGTAGTAGCCCGACGAAGTGTCGACCGGAACCGATTGGGCGATGGCGGAGGCGTGGTTGGTGGTGCGGAACTGGCCGGCGGCAAGCGGTAGGGTCCTGGCGTTGCGGATCTGCCTGGTCTCGTTCGGATAGCTGTAGAAGTTGCTGGGCTGTGCGGTGAGTTCGTTGTCAACGCTCTGGTCGTCGAACTGGGTGGACAGTTTCTCGGTCACCACCTTGCGGTTGAGCCGAAGCTTCGCTTCGACGGCGGTGTTGCGGGAGGAGTTGCCGACCCGGATCAGGTAGTCGCCGGCGTCCATCACGTTGGCCGCCTTGGACTCGTTGTAGGACGCCATCTGGGTGGTGGCGTAGCGGATGGTCAACTTCTGCGATTCGCCGGGCTTGAGCAGGTCGGTCTTGGCGTAGCCGCCGAGTGCTTGGTAGGGCTTGTCGAGACCGCGCTGGGGGGCGGAGTAGTAGACCTCTGCTACTTCCTTGCCCGGGTAGCGGCCGGTGTTCTTGATCTTCACGGTGACCGACACGGTGCGACGGTTGGCGTTGACGTTGAGGGTCTTCAGGTTGAAGGTCGTGTAGGACTTGCCGAAGCCGAACGGGTAGTTCACCACGGTAGCCGGCTTGTTGGTGTTGATCGTTTTGTAGAACGAGTCGAAGTAGCGGTAGCCGACGTAGACGCCTTCCGAGTATTCCTCCGGTGTGAACTTGCCGTCGTTGTTGCTGAACGTTGAGGACGCCGGATAGTAGTCGTAGCTGGACGCCCACGTGTCGACGGTCTTGCCTGAAGGGGTGACTGCGCCGGTGAGTACATCGACCAGTGCGTTGCCGGCCTCCTGGCCGGGCTGGCTCATCAGCAGAAGTGCGTCGAGTCCTTGGCCGCCCTTGGGGTCGGTGTTGGCACGGTTCAGGTCGGTGTAGAACTTGGTGTCGACGATGGCGCCGACGTTCAACACCACCACGACCTTCTTGTAAGTGCGGGCGAGGATGGCGATGTTCGCCGATTCGGTGTCGGTCAGGTAGTAGTCGCCCTTGGTGGCGGAACGGTCGCGACCCTCGCCGGAGTTTCGGGAGACCACAAAGATTGCGGTGGTGGTGGCCGCCGACGGTCGGGCGGTGTTGCTGGTCAGCGGCTGCTCGGCCTTCGCGTCGACCATCGCATTCCAGTAGGCCGTTGAGGTGGTGACCTTGAAGCCGGCGTTTTCGAAGCCTTGCCGCACATTGACGGTGGCACGGTTATTCACGTCACCCGACCCGGTGCCGCCTTTCACGGTTGCGTAAGCGCCGTAGCCGAACAGGGCCACGTTGCCGCTGGAGGTCATTGGCAGGGCGCCGTCGTTCTCGAACAGCACCATGCCCTCGGTGGCTGCGTGGCGCGACAAGGCTGCGTTCGTGATCTCCCTTGGGCTGGGATCGGGATCGGTAGTCGCAGCGTTCGCGCCGGTCAGTGGCAGTGATGCGGCAACTGTCAAGCTGAGCAAACACGCACCGGCGACAGCTGCCAGGGCTTTCGGTTTTGGACCGTCCATTTGTTGTCCTCCATGACAACGGACCTGTAGCAATAGAGCCACAGGCGGGGGCTGATAGATGGAGAAACCGTAAGGCCGCACCTTTACCCTTTGGCAGGTACAGATAGTGCCCCCCAGACCTCGGCGCGGTGCTGCGCGCACGACGAAGGTGCCGAGTGTGTGTGTTCCGGAACGACTGGTGGTCTTGGTCTTCGGGCAATGAGGCTCCACCCGATGTGCCATTACCTAGACGAGTTCGATGATGGCCACCAGAAGTTGATGCAGTCTAGGGCAGTACCTCGAAGGGGCCGACGAGTTCCTCGCAGAACTGCGCCTCTTCCGGTGTCGGGCGGAGGTAGTTGGCGCTCTAAGCCTTGGATGTCACCAGCCGACTTGGCGGCGGCTATCGGCCGCGAACAGTGAATTAGCTGACTGCTGTGGCCAGCAGGCAGCTCGCGGCGACTGTCAAGCTGACTTCTAGTGATCATGATGGACCTTGCTCGTGGCCGTCGGCGCAAAAGGAACCTGAGCATGGAGACACAGGACCTTTGGGTGCCTTGATGTCTCGGGTTTCAAGTCTTGGTCCACATTTGGGAGTGGATTACGTCCTGGGTCTCTGTGAGCCGCGTCTGCTGCGGACATCACGAAGGTAAGGACGACGGCCTGGCACCCGCAACCGTCGCGGGGAGTCCACCTTGTACTTCCCTTGAGGCGCCTATGCTGCCGCCATGGATCGTCGACGCGAGTTGGCGCAGTTCTTGCGCGCCAAACGCGAACAGACGCCGGTGCCGCCCGATTCGCTGTTTCCCACGGAGGGGAGACGGGTGCCCGGGCTGCGTCGCGAAGAGGTTGCCGAGTTGGCCCTGATCTCCGACACCTACTACACCAAACTGGAGCGGGGCCGGGTGCCTGGCATTTCAGCCGCGGTGCTGGACGGGCTCACTTTCGCATTGGCGCTGACACCGCAGGAACGCAGCTACGTGGTCAGCCTGATCCCCGTGGCGGGACAGGCGACGGCTGTCTCCGACCCTCTGATCGACCCGCTGGTCCCACTTCGTCGGCTCCTGGACGCGCTGGGTGATACGCCGGCGCACGTCCACAACGAGCGGGCCGACATCATCGCCACCAATCCTGCCGGACGAGCCCTGTACCCCTATCACTTTCAAAACTCGGACAGGCCCAATTCGATCGCCTTCCTATTCCTGGATCCCCGGGCCCGCGACTTCTTCGTGGACTGGAAGGAGTGGGCCGACCAGGGTGTCCACTACCTGCGCAACGCGCTGGCTCGTGATCCGGGTAACCGTCTCGTGAGCAGCATGGTGGAGCGACTGCGCACCCGCAGCCCCGAGTTCGACGAGGGTTGGAACAGCCATCACGTCGGGTTCCAGCAGTTCGGCACCCGAGTACTGAACCATCCGCACATCGGTCGGCTGGCGATCGACTTCCAGGGCCTGCAACCGATCGGCCACGAAACGATGCGGATCGTTGTCTACACCGCCGAACCAGGGTCGGCCACGGCGCAACGCCTCCGTCAACTGCAGGCGTGAGCCAGCCGATCACTGCCGGCACGCGGAAGAGTTGCTCGTGGTGATGTCCGTCCCGCCGGGTGGTACTGCTTGTACCTTCCTTGACTCGCATCGGGCTGGTGGCATGGAACGGACGCGCATGGCTGCCCAGCTTTGCCATTGGAGGGAAGAACTAATGAAGACCCGCACGGTCGGCACCGGCCTGACCATCTCCGAGATCGGCTTGGGCTGCATGAGCCTGACCGGCGCCTACGGTCAAACTGGCGGCCCGGAACGGGGCGACTCGATCGCCCTGATCCGAAGGGCCGTCGAGTTGGGCGTGACCTTCTTCGACACCGCCGAGGTGTACGGACCGTTCCGCAATGAGGACATCGTCGGCGAGGCGCTCGAACCGGTGCGCGATCAGGTGAAGATCGCCACCAAGTTCGGTTTCGCGTTCGCCGAGAACGGCGTCGAGCCGGGTGGGCTGTGCAGCCGCCCCGACAGCATCCGCCGTGCGGTCGACAACTCGCTGCGCCGGCTGCGCACCGACCACATCGACCTCTACTACCAGCACCGGGTCGACCCCGCCGTCCCGATCGAGGACGTCGCGGGCACCGTCAAAGAACTGATCCAGGCCGGGAAGGTGCTCCACTTCGGGCTTTCCGAGGCGGCGGCCGGGACGATCCGGCGGGCGCACGCCGTGCTGCCGGTTACAGCAGTGCAGAGCGAGTACTCGATGTGGTGGCGCGACCGCGAGCAGGACACCATTCCGGCGCTCGCCGAACTAGGCATCGGCCTGGTGCCCTTCAGCCCGCTCGGGAAGGGATTCCTGACCGGCACCATTGATGCCACCACGACCTTCGCCGACAGCGACTTTCGCGGCCAGACGCCGCGTTTCCAGGGCGAGGCGCTGCAGGCCAACCTGGCGCTGGTCGAGGTGCTCAACCGGATCGCCGAGCAGACCGGCGCCACCCCGGCGCAGTTGGCGCTCAGCTGGCTGCTCAACCAGCAGCCGTTCATCGTCCCGATCCCCGGCACCAAGCGGATCGAGCGGCTCGAGGAGAATACAGGTGCGGCCTCAGTGGAGCTGAACTCTGAGCAACTGGAGGAGCTGCGTACGGCGGCCGACCAGGTGCAGATCGTTGGCGCCCGCTACCCCGAAGCCCAGGACGTCATGACCAACGTCGAAGCACCGCTGCCCCCAGACGCCGGCTGATCGGCCCACGTCCCCAGCGACCAGCCGGCGGTAACCCGCGACACAACCTCACACCCGTGAAGTGCGCGCCGCACCACAGGTCGGTACCACAGCCCGCTGGGACGCCGGCGAAGAGCCTGTCCTGACATGGGACCGGACCACCTCCCGCAGGCACGAGGCGCGAGGGATTCACTGACTAGGGGTACAGCCTGTACCTTCTTCCGTCCCGCCCCAAGAGCGAGCATGGAAGCATCGATGAGTTAGGAGCAGTTGTCCCGGCAATGACCACCCCCACAGCGCGCAGCGCGACCCCGGCCGCAGGCGTCTCCACCCTCCAGCGGACGTTCGTGGTGGCCTCGGCGTCGCTGGTTGCCGTGTTCGCCGCCTCCGCCTCGCCTGTTCCCTTGTTCAATCTGTACCGGGCCGAGAATGGAGTGAGCACCGCAGACCTCAGCTTGAGCGTGGTGGCCTACTTCGCCGGCACCATCCTGGCGCTGCTGTGCCTGGGCCGAATCGCCAACCACGTCGGCCGCCGCCCCGCGGCGCTCGCCACCCTGCTGGTGATGGTGGCCGGCTGTCTTGTGCTACTGAACGTCACCGGTCTCGGCACACTGCTCGCCGGACGTTTCCTGATGGGTATCGGGGCCGGACTGGCCTCCAGCGCCCTCACCAGCTATATCGTGGACGCCGCCCCGAGCCGGCCGGACTGGCTCGCTCCGGTGGTGACCTCGCAGGCACCCATGGTGGGCCTGACCGTCGGATCGGTGGTCGCGGGTGCCATGGTGCAGTACCTACCGGGAGCCCGGTACTGGGTGTACCTGGTCATGGGCCTGCTACTGATCGGCTGCCTGCTGATGATGCTTGGCAGCCGTGAAACAGGTACGCCGTCCCCGGGTGTGTGGCGCTCCCTGCGGCCGCGAGTCGCGGTGCCGGCCAGGGTACGTCCCTTGCTGCCGGTGGCGCTTAGCGTCTTCGCCGCCACCTGGGCGCTGGGCGCGTTCTACCAGTCCTTCGTGCCCACCATCGCCGCGGACCAACTGCACAGCGACAGCGCCCTCGTGGTCTCGCTGCTGTTCGCCGCCTACATGGCCCCCAGCGTGCTGGGCGCCCCCTTGGTCGGACGACTGCTGCCAGCATTCGCCCAACGCCTCGGCATGGTCACCTTCCTGATCGGCGTGACGGGCATCCTGATCGCGCTGACCACCGTGTCCCTGTGGTTGATGGTGCTGAGCACCATCGTGGCCAGCCTCGGCCAGGGCATGGCGGTCAGCGCCAGCATGCGTGCGTTGCTGCACGGCGCCGACCTGGCCGAGCGGCCACCACTGATGGCCGCGATCTACCTCGCCTGCTACAGCGGCGCGATGGTGCCCAGCATCATCGCCGGCCAACTGTCGCACGTGCTGCCCACCGTCACCATCGCCTTCGGCTACGGCGCGCTCGCGCTGATCGCCACCGCGGTCACCCTCATCTTCGCCCGCAACCCGTCCGGCGCCTGACTGGTGTCGAGAGAGGAACTCATGGACAAAGATCAGCATTCCGCCGATCGTGTACCGAGCAGTTGCGAACTTCCTGATCTCCAGGCGGGGCAGTTCCCCAATGATGTGCTGCAGCGACGCTCAGCGTTGGGCCTCAACTATCCTGGAGACCACCCACAAGGCCACGTGAATCATGAACTCACCCTGCGGCAGATCTCGGGCGTTGCCTGTGGGATGCGGCCTAGCCTGTTGGTATGCGACGCTTCGATGACGAGGACCTGACCGGCGCAGAGTTCCGCGAATGCGACCTGAGCAGAGCGCGGATGGTCGGCGTGGTCATGCAGGACGCCGAGATCGACGGGCTAGTCACCAATCTCGTGGTCAACGGGGTCGAAGTGATGCCTTATGTCGAGGCGGAACTCGATCGCCGTCACCCGGTGCGGCTGCTGATCCGCTCCGATCGGCCGGCCGACCTGCGAGATGCCTGGCGACAACTGCGGGACGACTGGACGATGACCACCGAAAGAGTCCGCTCCATGCCCGTGAACAGCGAACATCACGGCGTCGACGGCGAGTGGTCGATGGTCGAAACCCTGCGTCACCTTGTCTTCGTGCACGACTCTTGGTTTCGACGCTGCGTGCTCGGGCTCAGCGAGCCGTTCACGGCCTTGGGCCTGGGTCCACGGTTCGTCATTGCCCAGGAGGAGAACGGGCTCGATCCGAGGGCCCAACCGAGCCTCGACGAGGTGCTCGCCGTACGAAGCCGGCAGGCTGCGGAGATCGAGACATGGCTGGCCGACGTCACTACCGATTCGCTGGCGCAGACCGCGCCGGTGCCCGACGACGACAGGTGGCCCCCGTACGCCAAGGGGCGGACAGTGCGGCAGTGCCTCGGCACCGTCTTCGACGAGGAATTGGCTCACCACGGGTTCTGCAAACGCGACTTGGACAAACTGTCGCGTCAGGACTCTTCGCAGGGGCCATGAGCGAACTCTGGGCCTGGTGCTGCAGTACTTAAGTACAACGTGCGGCAGTCCGGTCGAACAGCAGGGCACCCTGCCGCCGCGATCAATCAGCCACTGGCACCCTGAGTCACGGCGTTCCAGCGAAAGACGCGACTCTCGGCACGATCGCCCTCGCCGGTTGCGGCAAGAATCGGATGCTCGGCAGTCGCTCCGCTCTCGCTGAGCCGCGGAGAGGTGAAGACCTCCGCGACGGCCCAGGGCGACCACATCCGGTGGAGCCGCCACCCGGCATCAAGCCCACACTCGCCCGCCGGTTCAAACCACAACGCCTCCGCTGAGCGATCACGCCTCGACACCGCGCTGGGCCGCGCGCATGCTGGCGTGCTGAACGATCGGAATGACTTCCTTGACTGGGTCGGCACCGAACTCCATCAGGCCGAACTCTCCCTTCACAACGGCGACGCATCCCTCCGGCGCGCCATATGGTCGCACACCGAGCCAGTCAGCGTCCTGGGCGCGTGGCGAAACGCCCACGGCTGGAACGAACTCGACGAGCTCTTCACCCACCTGGAGCAGAGCTTCTCCAACTGCACGTCGTACAGGTTCGAACTGCAGGCCTACGACGTGGTGGGTGACATGGCCTATACCGCGGGGCTGGAGCAGACGGCAGCCTGGATCGACGGAGAACCGCGGACCTACACGCTGCGCGCAACTCAGGTCATCGCCGGGAGGGAGGCGACTGGAGGGTAGCCCATCGCCACGCCGACACCGTGACCGACTGACACCAGGTCGGCGGCCATTGAGGGCGGTCGTGCTCGGGAACCAAGCCGACAGGCTACCCTCGCACATGCGGCAGATCCGGTCGTTCGTGTGTGTTGGCATAGGCAGAATGGATGGGTGCTACAGCGGCGGGTGTTGCCGATCGCGTTGCTGACGGCGACCGCCTTGGCGACGGTCGTCGCTTTCTGGATGTTCGACCGTGACTCTCACTCGGCAAGCGATACCGTTCGCCCCTTCCTCATCACGATGGCGCCGGTCTGACTGAGCGTCGGTTTGGCAGTCCAACACCTCACGCGGACTCCGTGAGTGGATAGCGGAGCCGACACCTGCCCGGAGACGACCGCCCGAGGAGCGGCAGATGGGTGCGTTCGGGTTGCATGATCCGACAGCCCGACACTGCGGTCTGTTTCCGCAGTGCTGGTGCTAGCTAAGGCCTGAAGCTGCCATGAGTTCACGCCCAAGAGGGTCGGGATTGTGCGCGACCTCCCAACGCACACCCTCAGGATCGGAAAAGTACCCGCTATACCCGCCCCATTCGCGTCGGCGAGCCGGCACGACAGAGGTTGCCCCAGCACGCCGCGCATCGTCAAGGACCTGATCCACACCCTCCTCAGTAGGCAGGTTGTGTGCCAACGTGAGCGGAGCAACGCCAGGGCCTTTGCGAACCGGACCGACTTCGGCCTCAAACTCTTCAATCGCCCACAGCGACAGGATCAGCGTCGGCGCCATGCGCACCATCACGATCCCCGAACCGTCAACGATCGGCTCCCAGCCGAGGCCGTCGATGTAGAAGCTTCGACAGGCTGACATGTCTGTGACGGCAAGCGTGATGAAGTTTAGGCGCGCATCCATGCAATCCATCTTGCACCGGTCTATTGCGGGCCTTCACATCACCGACACTCACGCACCCACTTCCGGCAAGGGGCCCACGGCAGATGGTTGTGTCTGCGACCATCTATCGTGCGTGGCATACGTTGCCAGATGTGCTCGGCCCAGCGCCCCTATCCTTCGAGGTTGAGGTGGTTGAGGTCATCGCTCAGGTCGCCCCGCTTGACGCTCAAGCCTTTGCCGCTTTGGTCGGTGTAGCAGCGGTCGATCGCTGCAAAGGCTGTGGTCAGCTGGGTTCCATATCCGGTGATGGCGGCTTCCAGCTCCTTGAGTTTTGTTGCTGGGAGTCGCCCCAGTCCGTCATCCGCCGATGTCGGACGCCCCGAGAACCCAGGACGTGTTGGCGCTGATGAAGTCGTGGGGAAATCCGAGGTCAATCACCGAGGCATCGTGAAGCTGGACGAGCGCCGGATCAGGCAGGGTCAGGTCGAGAGCGGCGAGGTTGTCGACCAGCTGCGCGCGGGTGCGGGCCCCGACGATCGGATGCAACCGTGATCCACGGGAGAGCACCCACGCCAAGGCGACCTGGCCTGGGCTCGCCCCGATCTCATTGGCAACGTCCTGCACGACGGAAATGATGCGCGATTCCTTCGGGCTGGCCGTGTGCGCGTGCAGTCGGGCGGTGTCGGAGGCCCGCCCGGAGGTGTACTTGCCGGTCAGCAGCCCCCCGCCCAGTGGACTCCACGCCGCGACCGACAGACCAAAGGAGTCGGCCATGGGCAGCAGGTCACGCTCGACATCGCGGGCCAAGAGGCTGTAGGGCACCTGAACGCCGACGAACGGGGTCCACCCGTGCCAAGAGGCCAATACGTTGCCTTGGGCGATAACCCAGGCAGGGGTGTCGGAGATCCCTACGTAGAGCACCTTGCCGGCCGTGACAGCGTCATCCAGAGCGCGCACGGTTTCTTCGATGGGGGTGTGCCGGTCCCACATGTGGACCCAGAGCAGGTCCAGGTGGTCGGTGCGCAGGCGAGCGAGAGACTGCTCGAGGCTGGCGCGCAGGTTCAGCCGGGAGTTTCCGCCGGCGTTGGGGTTGGTCGGATCACGAGTGACGGTGTACTTGCTGGCCAGCACGACCTGGTCACGGCGGCCGGTGAGCAGCTGGCCAAGAAAGTCCTCGGACATCCCGCCCCGGTAGTTGGAAGCGGTGTCCACCGCAGTGCCGCCGGCCTCGAGATAGGCGTCCAGAATGGCCCGGCACTCCTCGATCGGCGCGCCGACGCCGCCCTGTTCCCCAAAGGTCATTGTGCCCAGGATCACCTTGGGCATCCTCAGTCCGGAGCGGCCGAACGTGAGGTGCTCCATCACTGACCGCCGAACATGGCGGCGATTCGGGCCTCGATCTGTTCGATTGGCACCTCCTGCAGCGGCTGATCGAAAGCCCATCGGTGCCCGGAGGGGTCCAAGACTTCCCCGGTACGCACCCCCCAGAACGCGTCCTGCACAGCGGAGTGAAGCCGCCCTCCAGCCGACACAGCCCGATCGACCGCGGCATCGGCGTCCGGGACCGTCAACCGGAACGCCGCGACCGAAGTGTTTGTGGAGGCCGGCGTCGACAGCGTTGTGCCTGGCACCGGTGCCGCCACCGCAATCGGCAACCCGTCCAGGTCGAGCTCGGCGGTCGCGAACGACCCGTCCGGCAGGTGCAGCACCCGGGTGACAGTGGCCCCGAAGGCGTCCTCGTAGAAGGTGATGGCCTGCGGCACGTCGGCGACGACAAGGTGCAAGGCGAAGTCAGCCATGACCGAACTGTACGCAGCGTCTAGTGGCAGCGTCTAGTCACCCATTAGGATTGTCGCCATGGTGTTGACCGGCACTCCACGGCGAGCGCATGATGCTGCCCTCTTGTCAACCCGGTCCGGAGCACGGACCCGAATCATGACCGCCGCCGGCCGCATGCTCGAGACCCAACGCTTCGCCGACCTCAGCGTCGCCTCGATCCTGTCCGCCTCGGGCACGGCCAAGGGCAGCTTCTACTTCTACTTCGCCGACAAAGACGACCTGCTCGCGGCCCTGGTGCGCGAGGCGGTCGGCACCGCACTCGACGCCGCCCAGGCCTGGACCGGCGCCGACCCGGACCAAGACCCCGTCGAAGCCCTGCGTGCGGGCACTCTGGCCGGTGCGCGGCTGTGGCAAGCCCACGCCCCGGTTCTGCGCGCTGTCGTCGAGGCCGCCGGCACCGACTCGGCCCTGGACACTTTGTGGCGATCCCAGATGGACCGCTTCACCGACCTCGCGATGCGCCGCCTAGAGGGCGACCTCCAAGCAGCCGCGTGGCTCAACGGACGTGACCCGCTGCCGATCGTGACCGCCCTAACCTGGCTGGGCGAACGTGTCCACTACCTGGCCGCTACGAACACGCCACCGTTCACCAGCGAAGCAGTCGTTGTCGAGGTCCTCACCGACGCCTGGGCCCTGGCGCTGTACGGCAGACGCGCGGCGCCTGGGGGCCCGACGTCAAAGTGAGGGGTGGTCAGATCGCGGGCCGGGCGCGTCGCGTATCGACCCTCGAGTTGCTGGTCGACATCGTCTAGTTGTCACCATCGTTGGGGCACGTTGTCAGCATCCACCCGGACCCGGCCAGTTCATTGCAGTGTTCGTCGTCCCGGCCGTGGTGGTGCACCAGCGACGTCGGCATGTACGAGCGCCGTGTCGGTGGAGCCTTCGCCTCGCTGACCAACCAAACCGTCCCCGACACCCTGGCCGTGACGGTCCTGCTCATCGCGGCGATGGGGCGATGTCGCTCGTCCAGGCCTTGGCGATCCCCGGGACACCTTCGGGACCCTGATCACACCTGCTGATCCCAACTAGGGAAGCCTTTCCGCACCCCGCAGTTCCGGTCACGCAAGACTTTCGGCAGTTTCGACCACGCGCAGCGCGGCACGATCGACTGCGACGTCAGCGGCATCCAGGATGTTGCGGTCCACTCTGCGAATGCCGCTTCTCAGCGGCTGCCTCGGCGCTGGCTCGGCTCAGTGGGTGTGACGGTGATGGGCGTCGGGGAAGTGGTCGTGGGTGTGGACCAAATCGGTGTGGGTGTGCTGGTGACGGTGAGGAGTCCGTGCTGCACCTTCGTCGTCGTGATCATGCTGGTGATGTTCGTCGTGGCTGTGCCAGTGGCTATGGATGACCGGCTTGTGCCGGTGCGGATGGTTGTGTCGCTCGGTCAGGTGGAGCCACACCCCGACACCCATCAATGCTGAGGCTGCCAGGAGCAGCCCGGTGACCGGTTCTCCCAGCGCTACAGCCAGCATTGCGCCGAAGAACGGCGCGACCGAAAAGTATGCTCCCGCTCGGGCGGTGCCGAGGTGCCGCATTCCATAGATGAACAGCGCCAAACTGACGCCGTAGGCGAAGAATCCGACTGCCATCGCCGCAGCGATCCGGCCGGGTGTGGGAAGGCTGGCGCCCAACGCCAGGCCCAGGGTCAGGTTGACCGGCCCGGCGACGCAGCCCTTGACGGCGGCTAGCCAGGTCGCGTCGTGCAAGGCGACTTTCCGGGTCAGGTTGTTGTCCAATGCCCAGGCCAGGCACGCCCCGACCACCGCGGCGGCTGGCCACCCGCTGCCCAGCGACACCACCGACGGCACGCTCAGCAGCACCGCGCCGGCAACGATCGCCAGCATGCCCAGCAGGATTCGCCGGCCCACGTTCTCGCCGAACACCAACCACGCCAACACCACGGTGAACACCGCCTCGGTGTTCAGCAGCAACGACGCACCTGAGGCCGGCATCGACGACAGGCCGAACATCAAAAGCAACGGTGCGACGATGCCGCCGGCGAGCACAGCGCCCGCCAGCGGGAAGAACTCACCGTGCGACAGCCGCACGCGTGGCTCCCCGCGGACCAGCCGGAGCAGCGCCAGTCCGGCACCTGACCCGCAGTACAGCAGCCCGGCCAACAACCAGGCGTTGACGGTGCCGAGCATAAGCTTCGCCAGCGGCGTCCCTGCACCGAACAGCACTGCCGCCAACAGCGCGCCCTGCACGCCGCGATTTCCTATCGCAGTCTTCACCGATCACCCCCTCACATCGCTAGCGGCACCATTGTCCCATCGCTGAAACGGCCGGCTCGCAGGCCCAGCCCACAACGTCGGCGGAACCTGACATCCCGGGCTCCGTGCTCGGCTGCGCTGGATTGGCCAGCACCTGCCCTAGCCATTGATCACTGCCGCCGCGCCCTGGCGAGGGTCAGTTGCTGTCTGTGGTGGTCATAGTGCTGGGTGGGGTAGTGATACAGGTCCCGCAGAGTCATGTAGTCGGTGAAGTAGGGGTCCCAACCGACCGGGAAATGCATGCCCCGGTCCAGCGCTCGCTGGGGCTGCGCTCGAAGGGACGCTTGAAGGCTGCTGAGCACGCGATCCATGAGCCGCTCCATGCGCGCATATCCCAGAGCGCGCGCACCGAACAGGGAGCCGATGTAGTTGATGACGTGGAACGGGCGGGTGCCGGCGTTGAGGAGCGCGGCGAACCGCCTGGATGCGTCGTCGGGCAGTCGAGAAAATCCCCAAACCAGGATCCGTAGGTTCCGCACAAGCAGGTACCCGAAGAGCATGTGGAACAGCATCTGCTCGTTGTTCCACTTCGTGCCGTCGGTCGGGTTGCGCAGTTCGGCGACTGTGGCGGTGTCTACGAGGTCTCGGTAATCAGTGCGGACACGGTCCATCTCGGCGTGGATCTGTTCCTTGTCCATGGTCGCCTCCGGTCGCTGGCACCTTTGGGTTCACGGTAGGCGCCCCTGCGGTCAAGGGGGACGTCCGCACATCGCAAGAGCGGAAGCTCAGTTCACTTCACCTGGGGAAGCATGTGGCGCTCTCGGTCGGCTCGTCACTGATGACCCTCAAGCGGTTCGGACTCGACCCACATGGCGCCACAACTACGGACACTGCCCCTGCCCTCCGCACGGTCGCGGCCTTCACCGATCTGGCGTTCACGCTGGCCGTCAAGTGCCCGGCCCTATCAGTTCGGCTCCTTGAGCCGGCCCACAACCACGACGGATCCTCATTCCGTTCTCGGTGTGGTCGCGGCCTTCGCCAGCGCTCTGCGTCGGCGCGCCCCCTCAAGCAAACCTGCGAACCACCAGATGGCCACGCGCCGACTGCGGCATGCGCACGATCGTGGCCGTCACTGTGACCGATGTGTCAGGCTGAACTCGTGGCCCCAAACGACGGCGCCTACGCCCGCATGTTTCAGCGACACGCTCATCCGGTCAGCGCCTGGTCAAGGCTGCTGAGCACGCCGCTGCTGTTGGTGCCCCTATGGACTCGGCGCTGGTGGCTGTACGTGCCCATCGGCGCCTGGTTCGCGGTCAACCCGGTGATGACCCCGCGGGCTCAGGACATGTCGTCGTTCGCGACACAAGCGATGCTCGGCGAGGAGTCCTGGTCTCAGGACCCGGCGTCCGAGCCGAAGGTGCTGGCCCTGACGGGCATAGCGAGTGCATCACTCGTCGGCGCCATGGTGGCTGCCTATCAGCACAGGAAGACTGGCGCGGTCGCCGGGACGGCTGTCTTCGTAACTCTCACCCTGTGGGAGTGGAGACTGTTTGCGGCCCGCTTCATGCGCGAGACGCAGCGGCCGGCCGCGCGATGACAGAAGTCAGCGGCAAGACTTCGCTGATCTCCGGTTAGCGTGTGCTCGCCCAGCCAGCCAATCGGGCGACCGGCTCGGACGTCTATCGCGTTCCTATGGTCAGCGCTCCCAGAGCTGCGGCGGCGGAGCCACCCGCGCGCCAACTTGGTGAAGGACGCCGAAGACATCGGCCGTTCCCCACCACTCGCTCGCCATTCCGTCGAGGAACCGCAGTATCTGAACGGACTGCATGGAAACTGGCGTCCCGGTCCCAGGAACGCCGACAAAATCACCCCGGTGAATGCCATGCCAGGTCACGCGAGCGGCGATCTTGTCCCCTTCCACCACCGTGTCCTCGACGACACCCGTCAGGTCGGCGAACGTGTCATGCATCATGGTCATCCAGTACAGGATTCCGGCGCGCCCCGGAGCCTGTCCAGGCACCGCATTGTGGTCAATGATGTCGATTGCAATCAGCCGATGGAGCGCCTCCCTGTTACCGGCGGCCACCGCGCCGATGATCGCTTCGTAGGACTTTCGCAGACTTTGCTCGCTCATCCCCACATGGTCCCCGTGTAGCCCACCGCGCGCCAGCGCCGCGGCCCACGCACGAACCGGTCGCAAAGGGATGTAGGTCACGTTGACGGCTGGATCATCTATGTCCCGCGACCCGAAACCTCGGACAAACCCACTTTCGTAGTTCGCCGGCAACAAGCCTTCTGAGCATCTCTGTCTGCCGTTCGTCATCCCCGCGTCCACGCCCCGATGCCAGCGACAAGATCTCAATCTCGCCTGGTCAGCCAAGCGGGTCCGCTTCCACAACACACTGATCCCGGCCGTCCCCGAATACGTCGCGCCGCCTCCTCGGGCGGCATGCCGCCCGAGCATCACGTCGTGTCCCAAGCGGACGGTGTTCAGAGTTCACATTCGCTCACCGGCGATTTCTGGAAGCCATCGATGCGGGACGTCTGCCCGCACAGCAGGGGTGAAGGGCCAGGACTGCCAGTCGCTCGCCGCGTAGCCGACCCGGGATTGCGTCACGTCCTGGCCGTCGTCGGCCAGAGTCGCAAAGGACGAATGGACGTCTCTGCGGACGCTGGGTCGCCGCTGCGTCCCTGCTGGGGCGCATGTACCACTCGCTGTGCAGCTCCTGCCTCAGCGGAGGATGAGGTCACGGGCGAGGGCGACGATGCCGGCGAAATACGCGTCGGGGTCGGCGATCGTATCCGCGCCGAGTTGCTCGAACACCTCGGCGGAAACGGCTCCCATCACCAGCGACCAGGCGGCGAGGCCGCGAAGCACCGCTTCCGCCCTGGGGGGACGGACCGGGCCCGTGGACCCGGCGACCGCCTGAGCGAACAGCGGGTCGAGGACGACCTCGGCGAGGCCGACCGAGGCCGCGGCAACCGCCTCCGGGTCGCGGGATCGAGGCAGCGAGGTGCGCACATCGGCCAGAATCCGGGCCAATTGCACCTGAACGCGGGTACCGGCACGGACCGTACGGTCAGCGGGTGCGTGATAGTCGGGCACTGGCGAACCGTAGATGAGCGCGTAGTCGTGCGGGTGGGCCAGCGCCCATCCGCGCAGGGCGTGGCAGAGGGCGTCGAATCGGTCGCGGACGTCCTCGCCGGCCGTCACCAGCGCTGCGTCGACGGCATCGCCGAGGTCGTCGTACACGGCCACGATCAGCAGCGTGAGCAGGTCGTCGCGATTGGCGACGTAGCGGTAAACGGCGGACGACACCATTCCCAGGTCCCGCGCGATCGCCCTCAGCGACAGGGCCGCGGCACCGACCTCGGCCAACTGCGCACGACCCCGCTCAATGATCGCGGCCTCGATCGCAGCACGGTTCCGCTCCCGGATGCCCCCCGCCGCGGTGTTGTCCATTCGTCCAGCATTACACACGAAACATGAATACTGCTCACGATTGTGAGCACTGCTCTTGTTTTTCGCCGACCACTGTGTCATCGTCGAAGTGAGAGCGGTGCTCTCATTTCACGGAGGAGGACCTGCATGCGCAGGCATGTCATCATCGGTGCCGGCCCGATCGGCCGCGGAATCGCCACCCTGCTGGTCGCCAACGGTGACCGGGTCGTGCTCGCCTCTCGCAGTGGTGTCACCGGTGCGCCGGACGGCAGCACCGGCGCCCAGGTGGACGCCACCGATGCCGAAGCCCTCAGCCGACTCGCCGAGGGAGCCGACACCCTGGTCAACGCCGTCAACCCGGCCAGCTATGCGACCTGGCAGCGGGACTGGCCACCAGTGGCCGCCGCCCTGCTGTCGGCCGCCGAGAAGACCGGGGCCGGCTTGCTGACCATCTCGAACCTCTACGGCTACGGCCCGGTCGACGGTGTGCTGACCGAGGACCTGCCCCTCAACGCGCCGGGCACGAAGGGCAGGATCCGGGCGCAGATGTGGCGCGACGCACTGGCCGCGCACCGGGCCGGACGCATCCGGGCGACCGAACTGCGGCCGTCGGACTACTTCGGTGCGGGTGTGAGCCGGCACACCTCGATGCTCAACGAGTACGTCATCGCTCCGACTGCCGCCGGAAAGCGGGTCCGGCTCGTGGCCGGCCATCCCGACGTGCTGCACTCGTGGAGCTACCTACCCGACATCGCCGCACTCGGCGCCGCCCTCGCCACCGATGATCGGGCCTGGGGTCGCGCCTGGCACGTCCCAACGAATGAACCGCGCACGCCTCAGCAGGTGGTCGACGACGTCGCCGCACTCACGGGTCGCCCGGCCACGAAGGTCACCAGGATGCCCGGCGCACTGATGTGGCTCGCCCGGGTCGTGCCGACGGTGCGAGAACTGGACGAGACCGCCTACCAGTTCAACCAGCCGTTCGTGCTCGACTCCTCGGCAGCCCAGAGGACGTTCGACCTGGCCCCGACCCCGTGGCACAACGCGCTGGAGGCGACGGTGCGCAACGTGGGGTGACGCTGCTTCACACCGCCGGGCACGCTCACAGGGGCACCGACTGCGGAAAGGAGAAGAGGTCGTGAGGATCGTAGGCCTTCTTGAGCTGGCTCAACCGGGTCAGGTTCGGCCCCCAGTAGGCCGTCGCGTAGTCGCTCAGCGCAGGATCGGCGTAGTTCACGTATGCGGAAGCGCCCACCCAGGGCTGCAGGGCACTGCGCTGTGACTGGACGAAGTTGTCGAACCGCGCCGGGTTCTCGGTCGCATCCGCGTAGGACCAGGTCGCGGTGTACTGAATGTCGGCGAGCGCCGTGCGCCATGGGAACGCCGTCGCATCGAACTCCAAGTCGGCGATCGCACCACCGAAGGCGTCGAAAGACGCCCCGCCCTCGACCATGCCCTGGATGGCTGAGCCCTGGCCGACCGCGTGGACGATCGCCTGCACTCCCCGAGCCGGCAGCGCATTCTGCAGGATCGACGAGGTCGCCGTGAACGGTTGTCGGTAGGCGGGCGTCAGCGACTTGGCGATGCAGGCGCCTGAGGACTCACCCGAGCAGCCGGCCTCGGTGAGCATGATGGCGGCGTAGCCCGCGCTGCCGCCGCCGCTGCGCGAGGGCTGCGGAGTCTGCGCAAGCAGGGAGTTCAGCTGTGCCGACGGTGACCCGGAGCCGACCCAGGTGCCCGCCACCACGATCCGCCGTCCTTGTCCGGGTCGCACCAACAGCTTGCAGGTGCTCCACAACGCGCGCGGGGCGCCCGCGATCCAGTGTTGCCAGGCCGTGAGCACCTCCGCGGCGGCCGCCCACGACGTCCACTCCAGGTAGAACGTCCTCATTCGTGGCGCCGGACGCACGTGGAAGGTCAGTTCCGTGACCGCTGCGAAGCTGCCCCCACCACCACGCAGCGCCCAGAACAGGTCCGCGTCATTACCCGCGTCGACCTGACGGGTCCGACCGTCGGCTGTCACCACCTGCACCCCGGCCAACTGGTCGCAGGTCAATCCGTACGAACGGGCCAGCACCCCCACTCCGCCGCCGAGGGTCAGGCCGGTGATTCCGACGGTCGCGCACGAACCGCCACCGATGGAGGCGTTCCTGGCGCCGAGTGCGCCGTAGACGTCTGCAAGCAGCGCGCCGGCCCCGATCGTCGCGGTCTTGGCGCCGGCGTTCACCGTGACCGCATTGAGCTTCGCCAGATCGACAACCAGTCCCGGACCGGACGACCAGCCGCCATAGGAATGCCCGCCGTTGCGAATCCGCAGCGGCGCTCCCCCGTCCCGAGCGAACCGGACGCAGGCCGCGACGTCCGCCGCAGTCGCCACGTGCGCGATCGCCTCGGGCTCGGGCTGGGTGTGGAATCGGGGGTTGTAGAGCAGGGCTCTCGGCCGAAAACCGGTCTGCCCCGGCTGTGCGAGCGTGCCGGACAGTCGCCTGGCGAGTTGCTCGTAGGTGGGCTTGGCCGTGCTGGTCGGCCGCGCGGGCGACACTCCCGAGGCTGAGGCCGAACCCGGAGTGCTCGGGGTGACCTGCGCCGGCGCGGTGCAGCCGGGCAGCACCGCACCCACACCGATCAGGCCGGCCAGACCGAGAACGTCCCGACGCTTCACCAGAACCACGCCGCCATCATTGCGACGCCGCAGCGGCTCCAAAACGCCGGCGGACGAACGTCCGCCGCACCCACAGCGCAGCGCTCACTGGGGCGTGCGGGTAAGCCCACCGTCCGCCAATCAGGCGAGTTCCCTCGCCTTCAACGCGGCGTACTCCTCGGTGGTGATGGCGCCGGAATCGAGAAGCGCCTTGGCCTTGGAGATCTGTTCGGTGGGGCTGTAGGCCTGGATCACCTGAACGTCACTCGACTCGGGGACGGGTGCGTGACGCGACCGCTGACGTTGACCCATGCCCTTGCCCCGGGTGATCAGGTAGATGAGGGCGGCCAGCCAGGGCAGGATGATCAGGGCGATCACCCAGCCGGCCTTGCCCAGGCCGGACAGCTCGTCGTCGCGAATGACGTCCAGCAGGATCTGGAAGAGCACCATCAGGTAGCAGATGATGAAGAAGCTCCACACCATCAGCCAGAAAAAGTCCCAGAAGTTCATCGCGTTCGCCTTTCACTCCACGGTGCGCGGTTCAGCGGCGGCACCTGCTACCGATGAGGACGCTCGGGCAGCCGGGTGCTGCGCGGACATCGCGCTGGGGCACAGCGTAATGCCCGGACCTCACATGCAAGGGTGTGCTCAGCAGCGCGTCGCGGTGGCGCTTTCAACGCCACGGACGCGCCGGACCCGCCGGCGAGGCCACGCCGTGAGAGTGGGTATCGTGACGTGATGAGCGCCAAACGTGTGGTTCTGCTGGTGGTCGGAGTTTTCCTGATCGCCCTCGGCGTGATCTGGACCCTGCAGGGGGTCGGCATACTCGGCGGCAGCGTCATGTCCGGTGTCACGCTGTGGGCGATCATCGGTCCACTCGTCGCCGTCGGCGGGGCTGCCCTGCTCTGGAGGGCGCGTCGTTGAAGGTGGCGCCGCTCTCATCGCTTGCGCTCCAACCTTCTCGCATCCGAGAGCCCCTGATCCCGCGGGTGGCATCGGCGACCCCTTGAACCGATGGTGGGTACCTCGTCCACCACGACCTGAGGGGCATTGATGACCGCCAACGCCATGCTGTCCGACCTCTCGGCCATCGGACGGACGACGCGAGGCGGCTACACCCGGCTGGCTTGGGACGATGCCACCATGCAACTGCGCGAGTGGTTCGCCGGGCAGGCGTCCGCCACGGGGCTCGAGGTGGTCGAGGACGGCAACGGCAACCAGCTCGCTTGGCTGGGCGACGGCTCGGCGGACGGACGCAAGGCGTTGCTGCTCGGTTCGCACCTGGACTCAGTGCGCGACGGCGGTCCACTGGACGGCCCGCTCGGCGTCGCCGCGTCGCTGTCGGCCCTGAACAGGCTTCTGGCATCCGGCTGGAAGCCCACCCGTCCGATCGTGATCGCGAACTTCTCCGACGAGGAGGGTGGCCGCTTCGGCGTCGCCTGCCTGGGTTCCAGGCTGGCCACCGGCGCCTCCCCGGCCGACGCGACGCTGGCCCTGCGCGATGACGACGGCACCACGCTGGCGGAGGTGATGACCGCGCGCGGCCGCGACCCCAGGTCGGCCGGACCGGCCGAGTGGCTCGACCGGATCGCGTGCTTCGTCGAACTGCACGTGGAGCAGGGCCGGTGGCTCGAACCGCACGGTGCGGCGGTCGGCGTTGCGTCAGCGATCTGGCCGCACGGACGCTACCGGCTGGACTTCTGCGGGCAGGGCAACCATGCCGGCGCCACCGCGATGACCGACCGGCGCGACCCCATGCTGACCTACGCGGCCACCGTGCTGGCCGCCCGCGAACTGGCAGCAGGCGGTGACCGTGCGACGTTCGGACGCGTGCAGGTGGCACCCGGCAGCACCAACTCGATCCCCTCGAGGGTCACCGCCTGGCTGGACGCGCGCGCGGAGGCCGAGCCCGCACTGGAAGCGCTGGTGGGGGCAATCGTCCAGCGTGCGGAGACGGCGGCACGGACTGACGGCACGTCGGTCACGCTCACGGCCGAATCGACCTCGGGGGCGGTCGACTTCGACCTGCCGCTTCGGCACCGGCTCGGAGCACTGCTGGACGCGCCGGTGCTCGCCACCGGGGCGGGTCACGACGCCGGCGTCCTGGCCGCGCGACTGCCCACCGCGATGCTGTTCGTGCGCAACCCGTCCGGCATCTCACACGCTCCGGAGGAGTTCGCCGAGCCGATCGACATCGACGCCGGGGTCGATGCCCTCGTCCGGGTGATCGAGGAGCTGGGATGATCCCGGCCTTCGCAAACTGCCACTCGCACGCGTTCCACCGCGCCCTTCGGGCACGCAACGTCGGCGGCGGCGACTTCTGGGGGTGGCGGGACCGCATGTACAGAGTCGCCGGGGCACTGGACGCCGACCTCTATCACCGGCTGGCCGCGGCCACGTTCGCCGAGATGCGGCTGGCCGGCTACGCCAGCGTCGGCGAGTTCCACTACCTGCACCGCCCCGACCTCGCCGATGCCGTGATCGAGGCGGCCGGAGCCGTCGGCATGCGGATCTGCCTGCTCAGCACCCTGTACGAACGGGCCGGCTTCTTCGGCGAGCCGCTCGACGCGGCCCAGGCACGCTTCGTGCTGCCCCTGGAGACCTGGCAGGCGAACCTGGCCGCCCTCGCAGCCAGGCATGCCGGCAATCGGATGGTGGTCGTCGGGGCCGCCATCCACTCGGTTCGGGCGGTCGCACCCGAACACCTCGCGGCCGCCGCCCAGACCCTTCCGGACGCTCCCCTGCACGTGCATGTGTCCGAGCAGCCCGGCGAGAACGAGGCCTGTCTCGAAGCGACCGGACGGACGCCCGTCCAGTTGTTGGCCGAGGCAGGCGTCTGGGGGCCCCGGACGACCGCGGTGCACGCCACCCACCTGACCCCGTCCGACATCGCCGTGTTGGGCGGCAGCGGCAGCTTTGTGTGCTTCTGCCCCACCACCGAGGCGGAGTTGGCCGACGGCATCGGCCCGTCGGTCGCCCTGCGCGAAGCGGGCGCGCGGATCACCCTCGGCTCGGACTCCAACACCGTGATCGACCCGTTCGCCGAGGCGCGTGGACTCGCCATGCACGAACGGCTCCGCTCCGGCCGCCGCACCGGTTGGACGTCCGAGCAGCTCGTCCGGGCAGCAGCGGCCGACGGCCACCGATCCCTCGGATTCGACGTCGACGAGCACCTCACCCTTCGGAACTCACAGCGGACGGCCGGAACGTCCGACCCGATCTGGGCAGCCACCGCCGCCGACGTGGTGCGCCCGGCGGACCTCGACCCTGCGGATGTCGCCGCGGAACTGGACGCAGCCATCGCGGCTGTGTGGGCCCGGGCCGAGTAGAGCAGCGCATCGAGGCGCAGTCGGCCAGCGATCAGCCACGCGCACGGAGCAACTCCGCCTCCTCGTCCGCTGTCAGCCCGGACCGCCGCCGCCGGTGCAGGCCGAGGGTTCGTTCGTGGGCGAGCGCACGCTCGATCGTCTCGGTCATCGGGCGGAAGGTGCCACCCGCTGCACGATAGGCGGCGTTGCTGCGCTGGGCGAAGCCGACGGCGGTCGCGGGCAGCCACAACGGCAACGACCGCGGACCCATCCAGTACCGCACGTCGTGGGCGAGCAGCCAATCATCGTCGGCCTCCACCCGGCGTCCGGAGAAGGCGGCGACCGCTTCGGCCTGCGCGAAGAACTCGGCCATCGCGACACTGGGACCGACCGCGTTGACCACTGCGGACAACCGCTGGCCACCCCCGTGTACTGCGAACGCGGCCAGGTCGGCGACGTCGATCACCTGCACGCGGCGCTGCTCGGCGACCGGGGCAAGCACGTCACCGCCGCGGGCCAGCCGCATCGGCCAGTAGCCGAACCGGTCACTCGGATCCCCCGGTCCGGCGATCAGCCCCGGTCGGATGATCAGCAGCCGTTCGCCCAGAGCCGCTGCGGTGGTGCGTTCGGCGGCCACCTTCGCCTGGCCGTAGTCGGCCAGGTCCTCGGGCTCCACGACGGCGGCGGACTCGTCGGCGTCCGGCTGGTTGTTGTCGGCGTAGACGGAGACGGTCGAGATCAGTGTCCAGTGAGAGGCGCGGTGAGAGAGGGCGGCGACCGCAGAGGCGACAACGTCTGGTGCGTAGGCGAGTTCGATGACCTCGTCCCAGTCGCCGTCGAGAGTGTCGTAGGCGCCCTGCCGCTCGCGATCGGCGCGGACCAGGCGGGCACCGTCCGGCGCCGCCCCCGAGCGGCCTCTGGCCAGGCAGGTCACCTGGTCGCCGGCCGCCACCAGCAGGGATGCAATCTCGCCGCCCAGCCAGGCCGTTCCACCGAGCACCAATACCCGTCGCATGGAATCGATTCAACCGCACCCGGAGGCGTGGCGGAACGGCTGGCGTTCGCGGCATGATGCGATATATCCCAACGAAGGGTGATCACATGCGAGTCGTCCTCGCACCCGACTCATTCAAGGAGTCGATGAGCGCCGCCGACGCGGCCGCCGCGATGGCCCGGGGGGTGCGCGCGGTCTACCCGGACGCCGAATGCGTCGAGGTGCCGATGGCCGACGGCGGTGAGGGCACCACCGAGGCACTGATGGACGCCTTGAACGGCCAGTGGCGGACGGTGGCCAGTACCGACGCCCTGGGTCGCCCCCTGCAAGCCGGCTACGGCCTGACCGCGGACGGCCTGGCCGTGATCGAGGTCGCGGCGGCGGTGGGAATCGGGCTGATCGAACCCGGCCGGCGCGACATTCTGCATTCCTCCTCGCGCGGAGTGGCCGACCTGCTGCGCGACGCCTTGGACCGCGGCGCGACCCGGGCGATCATCGGCCTCGGCGGAACGGCGACCTCCGACGGCGGCGCCGGCATGCTGGCCGGGTTGGGAGCGCGCTGGCTCGATGCCGACGGGGTCACTGTGGAACCGTGGCCGGAGGAACTGGTGCGGTTGGTGCGGGTCGACCTCACCGGCCTCGACCCGCGGCTGGCCGACCTGGCGATCGAACTGGCCTGCGACGTCATCAACCCGCTGCTGGGGGCTTCAGGGGCTGCTGCGGTGTTCGGGCCGCAGAAGGGTGCCACACCCGAGCAGGTGCCCGTGCTCGATGACATGCTGGGCCGGATCGCCGACGCGCTGGTGGCCGCGGGACGGCCGGACGTCCGCGAGCTGGCGGGCGCCGGGGCCGCAGGAGGGCTTGGTGCGGCGTTTCTCTCACTCGGGGCGACGCTGCGCAAGGGGGTTGAAGTGGTTGCCGAAGCCGCCGGGCTCGACGCGGCCATCGAGGGTGCCGACCTGGTGCTCACCGGCGAGGGTTCGCTCGACCGGCAGACGCTGGCCGGCAAGACACCCGCGGGCGTGGCCGCAGTGGCCGCCCGGCACGGCGTTCCGGTGATCGCCTTCGCCGGCCGGCTGGGTGAGGGTGCCGAGGAGTTGGTCGGCAGTGGTTTCGTGTCGGTGCAGGCCATCGTCCGTGGCCCCGGTGATCTGGCCGCCGCTCTACGTGATGGGCCGGTCAACCTCGAGCTCGCGGTCGCGTCCGTGCTGCGGGTGCTGCGGCTGGGCAGATTCTGAAAAGTGCCTGCGATCGTCCGCACATTGCCCTCCGGGCGGCGTGTCGTGCACGATCCCCTGCAGATTTCAGACGCACGCGACCTACAGCGACTCGTCGCGGACCACCTCGACCAGCCGGTCCCGGATCCGCCTGGCCCGCAGCGGGTCGTGATCAGCGATCGCGGCCACGGTGACCCCGGCGGCATCGCCGGTGGCCGGTGTCCAGGCCGAGCCTCCCGATGCCCGGTCGGCTCGAACGCAGAACGTGTGCCGGGCCTCGGCGTCCGCCGCCACCGCGGCATTGGCGTCGGCCGAGTCGGTCAGGGCCAGCACGTACCACGCTCCGTCCAGGTCATTGGGCGCGTAGACCCGCTGCTCCCAGCGGATTGCGCCGGCGGCGTCGAGCGCGGCCAGGGATGCGTGCACCCGCGGCGCGATCAGCGTGACCAGCGCGCCTGCCGCGACCAGCGTGGGCACCCGGCGGGCGGCCACCCGTCCGCCACCGACGACCACGACCGCTCGTCCCTGCAACAGCAGCCCGGCCAGGTAGGCGGGCGACCCGGAGCCGGCGGGCTGCCGCGCGACAGGTCTCGGTACGGACGGGGTCGGCCCGGTCATGCGCCCAACCGGCGGCGATCACTATGCATGCCCTGACATTCTCACCTGGCTGGCCCCGGTCGCCAGTGCCAGGCATGCGCCGCTACGAGGCGCGGTGTTCACGGCTTGGACGACGGAGGAGCGCCGACCGTCCAGCTATCCGGCCGAGGGGCCGACAGCTGAGTCGCCGCGCTGGTCAGAACGGCCAGATCAGCGGCACCCAGAGCACCGCGACGGCCAGGAAAAGCAGCATGCACGGAAGGCCCAGCTTCCAGTAGTCGGTGAAGGTGTATCCGCCGGGCTCCATCACCATCGTGTTGGCCGGTGTGGCCACCGGGGTGAGGAAGGACGCGGCTCCCGACACGGTCAGGGCCATCATGAAGGGCATGATCGACACGTGCAGATCGGCCGCGAGCACGGTGGCGATCGGCAGCACGATCAGCACCGTCGCCGTGTTCGAGATCAGCTGGCCGAGGATCACGGTCAGCACGCTCATCGCCAGCAGCGCCGGCACCGGTGACGAGCCGCCGATGTTGAGCACCCACCCCGCGACCAGGTCGGCGGCTCCCGTGGTGATGAACGCGGTCGACAGCGGGATCATGCCTGCCACCAGCACCACCGTCGACCAAGACACCGCTCGGTACCGCACGGCTTTTTTGTTCCAAGAACTAGAAATCGGCTAGACTGGATCGTACAAGTTTCAATCTGGCCTCCGGGCCGAGCCTCAAGGGAGTGCTTCCAGCAGTGCGCAAGACAGTGTTCATCGATTTCGACGGAACCTTCGCAGCCAACGGGGTGATCCCTGCCGCGCACATCCGCGCAGTGCGTGAAGCCCAACGCAACGGACACCGGGTGCTCCTGTGTACCGGCCGTCCCAGGGCGCTGGTCGCCGAGGACGAGCGTGCGGTGTTCGACGGCCTCGTCGCCGCCGCCGGGGGCTATGTCGAACTGGACGGCGAGGTGCTCGCCGACCGCCGGTTCCCGGCCGAGTTGGCCGCTCGCCTGGTGCAATTGCTGGACGCCAACGGTGCCGCCTACATCATGGAGGCCCCGGACGCTGTGTCCGTGCCCCCGGGTGTCCTCGAACGACTGGAGACGCTGCTGACCGGCGGCCACTCGTCCGATCTGGGCAAGGCCGGCCGCGACATCCTCGCCCCGCTGCAGACCACCTACTCGCCGGCGACCCAGTCCTTCGCGAAGGTCACCTGCTTCGACGCCGCCATCCCCACCGCGTGGATCGCTGCCGAGTTGGCCCCCGAGGTGTCGGTGGTGCCGAGTTCCATCGGTTCGCTCGGCGAGACCGCCGGCGAGTTCTACCTGACCGGGGTGGACAAGTCGGTGGGCATCGAGGTGGTGGCCCGACGCTACGGCCTGTCGCGTGACGACATCGTGGCCATCGGCGACGGCCACAACGACCTCGAAATGCTCGAGTACGCCGGTACCGGAGTGGCCATCGAGGGGTCGGCCCCCGAACTCCTGGCGCTCGCTGATCTGGTCGTACCCAAGCCTGAGCACGAGGGCCTGGTGGTCGCATTCGAGCGGCTCGGACTGATCGAAGCCTCCCAGGCTGCCTGAACGGGCTGGCAACGGCGATCCGAAAGGATCGTTGCGCAATGACTGTTTCGAAAGTACTCTTTCGAACATGGACCTCAAGGACCCCGGCGCCTTCCGCGCACTCGCTCACCCGCTGCGGCTGACCCTCTTTGAGCGGCTGGCGATCCTCGGCACCGCGACCGCGTCGCAGTTGGCCGACCACGTGGACGAGAGCCCGGCGAACTGTTCCTTCCACCTGCGTGTGCTGGCCAAGCACGGCTACATCGAGCGGGTCGAGTCCGTGGACGGCCGCGAGCGGCCCTGGCGGGTGATCGACGTCACCCAGAGCTGGGAGCCCGACCAGCCGGCCGAGACCGCGGCCGCCCGGGACGCACTCGAGGACGCGCTGCTCGAGTGGGACACCACACGTCGGCGGCAGGCCCGGCGCGCACCCCGCCCAGAGGCTTGGAAGGGGCAGCTGTTCAGCGTCAGTGCCACGCTGTGGCTGACCCCTGAGGAGGCCCGGCGGATCGGCGACGGCGTGGCCGAGCTGATGGCCCCGTACCTCGACCGCTGGGAGACCGGACGGCGGCCCGAAGGCGGCGCACCCGTCCGGTTGCTCGCGGAGACGTTCCTGGTGCCCGACCCCGGGGTAGGTCCCGCGGCTGCGACGAGCGTGCCCGAGCGGGACGAGGCGGACCGATGAGGGCGGTGCTGCGTCACGCGGCCTTCCGGCGACTTCTGGCCGGGTGGAGCGTCGGCAACTTCGCCGACAGTGTGCTCTACCTCACCCTCGCCATCTGGGCGAAGGAGTTGACCGGTTCGTCCACCGCGGCAGGCCTGATCTTTCTGACGCTGGCCGCACCCGTGCTGTTGGCGCCAGTGATCGGACTGATCGCGGACCGCACCAGCCGCAAACGCCTGCTGGTCGTGGGCAACCTGATCGCTGCGGCCGTCACCGCCACCCTGGTGCTGGTGCAGCGCCCCGAGGACGTGTGGCTTCTCTACGTGGTCACCTTCGCCTACGGCACCCTCGGCTACCTGAACGGCTCGGCGCAGGGCGGACTGGTCCGAGACCTGCTGCCGTCCGACCAGCTCGGCGCGGCCAACTCGCTGCTGGTGACCATCGACCAAGGCCTCCGCGTGCTCACCCCGGCGGTCGGCGCGGCCCTCTACGTGCTCTGGGGCGGGCACGCGCTGGCGCTGTCGGTCAGCGGCACCCTGGTCGTCGCCGCCGGGCTGCTTGCCCTTGTCCGGGTCACCGAGTCGCCGAGCGGCGACGCGGTGGCCGGTGAGGGTGGCTGGGCACAGATCACGGCCGGACTGCGACACCTGCGGACGGTACCCCTGCTGGTGCGCATGGTGCTCACCTGCGCGGCGGCGTTCGGCGTCGTCGGCTTCTTCGACACCGCCCTGTTCGAGCTCGTCGACAAGGGCCTCGGCATGGACGCGGCGTTCTTCGGCGTGCTGATGAGCCTGCAGGGCGCGGGCAGTGTGGTTGGGGGCCTCACCGCGGCGGCCGTGCTCCGCCGGCTTGGCCCGGCGCACGCGCAGGGTTGGGGTCTGGGGCTGATCGGTGTGGCCGGCAGTTCGATGGCCTTGGGTGGCACCGGGTTGCCGCTGCTGCCGATCGTGTCGGCAGCGAGCTTCCTGGCCGGCGTCGGCATTCCCTGGATGGTGGTCGCACTGATCACCACGCGGCAGCGGTGCACTCCGGCACGGCTGCAGGGTCGCGTCGGAGCCGCGATGAACGTGGCTATGACGGTGCCGCAGTTGCTGTCCACCGGCGCGGGCGCGGTGCTGATCCTGGTGATCGACTACCGGCTGCTGATGATCGCCGCAGGTGTGGTGCTGATGGCCTGCGCGGCGTCGCTGCTGGTCAGCCGGCTTCCTGACCCGCCGGACGCCGGCGATGAGGTTCCGGCCGAGTCGTCACCGGCCCAGGTCGGTTGACCCGGGTCAGGCCGCCGACTTGCGGCCCTGCCACCACTGCCAGCCGGCGCCGACGATCACGGCTCCGACGATCGAGCCGATAAGGCCCGAGGGACGCAACGCGAGACCGTCACCGGCGATCAGGCTTGCCAGCAGACCGCCGACGAACGAACCGGCCAAGCCGGTGCCGAAGGCGACCGGCCAGTTGATCGGGCGCTTGCCCAGGATCAGCTGGGCTGCGGCGCCGACGACCATGCCGAACAGGATCAGGGCGAGAATAAGCACGGGCGTAGCTTACTTGCTGGCTCGTGCGGCTGCGGCCAAAGGACGCCCGCGCCGCGCGGACCGACTTACTGCGATCAGGCGATCCTGGCCAGCAGGGACCGACCGTCGGAATGCGGGCGGTCGGTCGCGGACGGTTCGTGCCGCAGGTGCCGCGGCCGGATCGGGCGCAGGGCGAGATTGCCTCCGCAGTTCGGGCAGGTGTGCCGTGGAAATGTGGCCGCGCAGTCCACGCACCAGGTGCATTCGAAGGAGCAGATGTAGACCTGATGGTCGTCGATGGCAAGCGCGCGACCGCAACGCTCGCAGTTGCGGCGATACTCCAGCATGAGATTCTCAATCCTTTCGCGCTGGGAGGCTTCCAGATTCGCGAGCGGTGAGTCACACCCACTGCCAACCCCAGCCCACAAGGGACGATGCCGTCCCTAATGCGCGCTCGCCGTCTGTCGACGACGAGTGGTTTGAGTGATGCGCTGTGGCCGAACCGTCCAAATCCCCCCGGTTTTGGAGCGGTTCGGTCAACAGCGCCTCCGTGTCCCCCGACATCACCCACTCTAGAGGGCCCTTTTCTGTCACGTCAGTCACCCACGCGAGTGACAGGCGATGTGATCAGGCGCCATCCGTTCTGCGCCTGGGTGATGAATCCCAGTTCGACCAGTCGGTCGAGCAGCCCCAGACACTTACCCAGAGACATGCCGACCCGCAGTGATACCTCACCGGCCGAAATCAATCCACGCGCCGGCAGCGCCTCGAACACGGCCAGCTCGTCGTTCGAGAGATCGTCCAGGACGCGGTGCTGGCTGGGACGGTGAGTGCCACGGGCTCCCAGCGGGCCGAGCAGTTCGAGAACGTCCTCGACACCACCGCAAAGCACCGCCTCCGCATCGCGGATCAGCCGATGCGGCGTCGCCGAGGTGGCGCTGAACACCGGACCGGGCACGGCCAGCACAAGCCGCCGGCAGGCATTCGCCCACGACACCGTGTTTCTCGCCCCGCTTCGCAGCGCGGCCTCCACCAGCACGGTGGCCGGTGACAGGGCGGCGATCAGCCTGTTTCTCGTCAGGAACCGCATTCTGGTCGGGTGCTGCCCCGGCGGCAGTTCGCTGACCAGCAGGCCGTGCCGCCCCACCCGACGCAGCAACCCGCTGTTGCCGCTCGGGTAGGGCTTGTCGAGCCCGCCGGCCATCACGGCGACCGTGAGCGCGTCGGCCGCCAATGCACCCGAGTGGGCAGCGGCGTCGATGCCGTAGGCGCCGCCGCTGACGGTGGTGATGCCGTGGCCGGCCAACCCCGCGGCCAGATCGGTGGCCACGGACTGGCCGTAGGCGGAGCAGGCGCGCGATCCGACGATGGCGACCGAGCGCTCGACCGCGGCTGCCAGGCAGGCCTCCCCCTTCACCCAGAGCCCGAACGGCACCCCACCCATGCCCTGGACGGGTTCGGCATCGGCCAGGTCACCAAGCCCCGACGGCCACTCGTCGTCGCCCGGTACGACGAACCGGAGACCGTGCCGTTCGGTGGCGGCCTGCGCCTCGGTCAGCTCGAACGCCTGGGCCCGTGCGGCCCACCGTGAAGCCGACGTGGGCTGCAGCAGTGTCTGCCACACGGCCTCGGCACCGTACTGGTCGACGACTGCGGCCTCGTCTCGGGAGCCGGCCTCGATGACACAGCACAGCGCCATTCGCGCGTCACGCTCGTGCACCGCCCACCTCCCCGATCAGTTCGCCCCGGCGCATCGCCAACGCGATGTGCAGCTGGTCCCGGTTCGGACGATCCAGGCCCGCCAGGTCGGCGATCGTCCAGGACAGTCGGATGACTTTGTCCACACCGCGTGCGGACAGCCGTCCGCGACTCACCGCCTCGTCGAGCAGGTCGATCCCCCGGGGCAGCGGCAGCAGCCGACGCAGCGCCGGCCCCGGAACCTCACCGTTGGTGCGCCAGCCGTTCGGGGACAGCCGATGCAGCTGGCGACCCCTGGCCTCCGCCACCCTCGCCGCAACCACCGCCGACTCTTCGCCGGACGTCTGCGCTGCCTTGAGGTAGGTGCGACTCATCGGGGTGAGGTGCTGATGAATGTCGACCCGGTCGAGGATCGGCCCCGAGATGCGCTCGGCGTACCGGCGCACCGCCATCGGCGCACACCGGCACTCGCCCCCGCGGGTGCCCGCGTTGCCGCAGGGGCAGGGGTTGGCGGCCAGCACCAGTTGGAAGCTGGCGGGGTAGACCGCATGCACCATGGCGCGGCCGAGCACCACCCGTCCGGATTCCAGGGGCACCCGGAGCGCCTCGAGGGTGCGCGGAGGGAACTCGGGTGCCTCGTCCAGAAAAAGAACCCCTCGATGTGCGCGACTGATGCTGCCGGGCATCGCCATCCGCGCGCCACCCCCGACGATGCTGGCCAGTGAGGCTGAGTGGTGCGGGTCTGCGTAGGGCGGACGCCGGAGCAGCCCGTCCAGCGGCAGCCCGACGAGTGAGTGGATCGCCGACACCTCCATCGATTCGGACTGGTCGAGGTCGGGCAGGATGCCCGGCAGGCGCTCGGCCAGCAAAGTCTTGCCGACCCCGGGCGGACCGTGCAGAAACAGGTGGTGGCGGCCGGCGGCGGCCACTTCCAGCGCCCACTTGGCCTCCAGCTGGCCGGCCACGTCGATCAGGTTCTTCGCATCAGGCAGCGGCTCGGCCGGCTCGGTCGCCACCGGGTCGAGCTGGGCCGGCGGGTTTCCGGTGAGTACCGCGACCAGGTCGAGCAGGTCACGCACGCCCCAGACGGTCAGCCCGTCGACCAGGTGCGCCTCCCCCACCTGATCCGCCGGCACCACCGCCGTGGTGAATCCGGCGGACACCGCTGCCAGCAGGGCCGGCAACAGGCCCCGGACGGGTCGCACCCGGCCGTCGAGCCCCAACTCACCGAGCAGCACCATGTGCTCGAGCACCGCCGCGTCGAACCGCTGCGCGGCCGCGCAGACACTGGTCACAATGGCCAGGTCGAAGTGCGAGCCGGCCTTCGGCAGGGTGGCCGGCGACAGGTTCACGGTGACCAACTGCGCCGGCCAGCCCAGGCCCTGCGAGTGCACCGCGGCCCGGCACCGCTCCCGAGCCTCACCGAGGGCGGCGTCGGCCAGCCCGACGATAACCATGCGCGGCAGGCCGCCCCCGATCGCGGCCTCGACCTCCACGATCGCACCCTCGACCCCGACCAGGGCCACCGAGAACGCCCGCGCCGTACTCATCCGCCGACCCCCTCAAGATGCGTCAGCGTCGGCCGCCCGCCGCGCGGCAGCAGCACCCCGATCGCGTCCACCCGGTAGCGCGGCACCCAGCCCTGATGCGCCCCGAGCCAGGTCAGCGCCAACTGCCGCAGCCGGGTGAGCTTGGCGTGTGTGATCGCCTCCAACGGGTCACCGAAGCCCAACCCGGTGCGGCACTTCACCTCGCAGAAGACCAGCACCGGGTCGGGACCGGGGGTGTGGGCGATGATGTCGACCTCGCCCAGCGAGCAACGCCAGTTGCGCTCGATGATGGTCCAGCCCTGTGCCACCAGGTGCTGGACGGCCACCACCTCGCCCGCCCGTCCGACCGCCGATCGCTCCACGCCATCAGCCTGTGACCGGGCGGCCGAAAGTGTTCAAAATCGTCGCAGAATCCCTCACACAGTGACAGCGACCGCCAGCCGGGCGAGTTCAGCGGCATGCGCCTCGGCGCTGTCGATCGTGGGCAGCGGACTCTGCGCCGGTTCGAGCAACATGCCGATCTCGGTGCAGGCCAGCACCACGGCCTGAGCACCTCGAGCGGCCAACCCTTCGATCACCCGGACGTATGCCGCCCGCGACTCCGCACGAACGACGCCACGGGTCAGTTCGTCGAAGATGATTCGATCGATCAGGTCGCACTCGGCGTCGGTGGGAACCACCGCATGACAGCCGTGCCGGGCCAACCGGTCGGCGTAGAAGTCCTCCTGCATCGTCCATTTCGTGCCGAGAATGCCCAACCGCGTCCATCCATTGCGATCGGCCTCGGCGGCCACCGCGTCCGCGATGTGCACCAGCGGCACCTGCAGCGACGCCTCGACGCTCGGCGCCACCTTGTGCATCAGGTTGGTGCAGATCGCGACCATGTCGGCACCCCCGTCCTGGCAATGCCGGCCGGCGGCGGCGAGCAGGGTCGCGGCGCGCTCCCAGTCGCCGTCCACCTGGCACTGCCGGATCTCGGCGAAGTCCAGCGACTGCAGCACGATCTTGGCCGAACTGTGGCCCCCGTACTCGCGGGCCACCGCTTCGTTGAGCAGCCGGTAGTAGGTCATCGTGGAATGCCAGCTCATGCCGCCGATCAGGCCAATCGTTCTCATGACTCCAGCATGGCCGAGCATGCCACTCATAGGTAGATGGTGGTTTCAATGACGTTCCATAAGCAACACTAATGGCATGGATCCCCGTCGCCTGCTCCTGTTCCGCACCGTCGCCCGGGCCGGTTCGCTCAGCGCAGCCGCCCGCGAGCTGTTGATGACCCAGCCCGCCGTCAGCCAGCAGTTGCGCCTGCTCGAGCGTGAAATCAGGCTGCCCCTGCTGCTGCGCGGGCCGCGCGGCGTCCAACTCACCGAAGCCGGTCAGCGGCTGCTCGTGCAGGCGGACGGGGTCGCGTCCCACCTGCACCTGGCGACCGAAGAGCTCGCCGGGCTGGCCGACCTCCGCGCCGGACGGGTGCGCCTGGTCGCCTTTCCGTCGGCTGCGGCCACCCTGGTGCCGGACGCCCTTCATGCGCTGGCCACGGACCATCCGGGCGTGCTGGTCGAGATGGTCGAAGCCGAACCACCCGAGGCGGCCGAGGCAGTTCGTCGTGGCGAAGCGGACGTGGCGGTGGTGTTCGACTACTCCGACGCGCCGGCACAGACTGCTCCCGACGAGGCGGACGCCCTGGCCAAGGTGCCGCTGGGCGACGAGCCGGTTCGGCTGGTGCTGGCCCGCGGTGTCACCCTGAGCACCGCCGAACTGGCCGAGCAGACCTGGATCGCGGGCTGTCCCCGCTGCCGGGGACATCTCGTCGACAGGTGCCGCCGCGCAGGCTTCGACCCCAGGATCAGGTTCGAGAGTGACGACTACGTGGTGGTGCAGAACCTGGTGGCACGCGGGCTCGGCGTGACAGCACTGCCCGCCCTGGCGCTGCGCGCCTTCACCCATCCCGACATCGAGGCCGGCGGATCGCAACTGTTCGGACGACGGAAGGTCGGGGCCGTGCACCGCGCCGGCGCCGACCAGGTGCCCGCGAACCGTGCGCTGCTGGAGAGGTTACAGGCCACGGCACGCAGGACGTTCGGCGGTGGCGTCGCTGTGTGATCGAAGCGCCTAGGCACGGTTGGGTTCTGGGATGAAGGTCTCGACGGGCTCGATCTCGACAAGCTCGACCAGCGGGAACTCAGAGGTTCTCGGGAACCTTCAGCTCGCTGTGGGCGATCTCTTCGATGGAGACGTCACGGAAGGTCAGCACCTTGGCCGACTTCACGAACCGGGCCGGGCGGTACATGTCCCACACCCAGGCGTCACCCATGGACACCTCGTAGTACACATCACCGCCCTCGGTACGCACCTTCAGGTCGACCGCGTTGCACAGGTAGAAGCGTCGCTCGGTCTCGACCGCGTAGGTGAAGATGCCGACCACGTCCTTGTACTCCCGGTACAGCTGGAGTTCCAGGTCGCTTTCGTACTGTTCCAGATCCTCGGCGCTCATAACGTGACCACTCTATCCTCAGTCGCCCACCCGGCCCTTGCCGCACCGGCCGTTCGGCGCACGTTCTCGAAGCACCAGCGATGGATCGCGCAGGGGCCGTTGGCGTCCAGGTGTTCCTGGTGCAGAGGCGTGCAGTACCCCTTGTGCACGTCGAACCGGTACTGCGGCCACTGGTCGTGGGCCTGCCGCATGATCCGGTCGCGGGTCACCTTCGCGATCACCGACGCCGCCGCCACACAGCCCGCCACCGCATCGCCCTTCCAGACCCCCAGCGACGGGGCCTCAAGTCCGTCCACGCCGAAGCCGTCGGTGAGGACGAAGTCCGGACGCACGTCGAGGCGGCAGACCGCACGCCGCAGGGCCTGGATGTTGGCCACGTGCATGCCCAACCGGTCGCAGTCGGCCGGCTCGACCAGCACCACCGACCAGGCCACGGCCTTCGACATGATCAGGGCGTAGCACCGTTCCCGCTGCAGGGCGGTCAACAGTTTCGAATCCTTGAGCCCGGGCACCTGGGCGCCGGGGGTGCTGCCGAGGATCACCGACGCGGCGACCAGCGGCCCGGCACAGGCCCCGCGTCCGGCCTCGTCCGCGCCCGCGATCAGGCCAAAGCCTGCCCTGCGCAGGGCACGCTCGTACCCGTACAGCCCGGCGTCGCGACGCAGAACGAAGGCCATCAGGGCCTCAGCAGCGAGGGATCTCGCCGGTGATCACCGGCTTGTCGGGCGGCGCAGCGGTCGGCGGCGGCACGGCGGCGAAGGTGTCCGGCCGGGGCAGGCCCCGCCAGCGGTCGAACGGATAGACGATCGCCACCGCCGAGCCGACTACATCCGCGGTGGGCGGAAAGGCAGCCATACCGTCGGTGCCCTCGCTCAGGTGGCAGCGCGAGTCCTGGGAGTTGTCGCGGTGGTCACCCATCACCCAGATCCGGTCCTTGGGCACTATCACGTCGAAGGTGTAGGACGACGGGGCCACCGTCTGTCCCCCGGTCGAGTACAGGTAGCTGCCCTCGTCCAGCGGTTGGCCGTTGACCGTGACGCGACCCTGGGCGTCGCAGCACTTGACGTGATCACCAGGCAGGCCGATCAGCCGCTTGATCAGATGGTTGGAACTCTCATCGGGCGCCAACCCGATGAAGATCAGCGTCTTGCGGACGGGATCGGTCTCTTCCACAGGGTCGGCCAGCCAGCCCTGGGTGTCGCGAAAGACGACGATGTCGCCACGCGACCAGCCGGCAACCTTCTGCACCATCACCCGGTCGCGGATCAGCAGGGTGTTCTCCATCGATCCGGACGGGATCACGAACATCTGTGCGACGAACAGCCTCAGCAGCGTTGACGCGATCAGGGCGCCGACCACCACGATGGTGAGCTCCTTGGCCCACATGCCGGCGACCCGGCCCGCGGAGGGCTTGGCGTTGGTGCTGGGTGATTCGCTCACCGCGGTCTCCTACCTGCCGTCCGGAGCCGTTGGGTTCAGCGATCCCGCTTTTCCTTGATCTTGGCCGCCTTGCCCCGCAGCCCACGCAGGTAGTACAGCTTGGCGCGGCGCACGTCACCGTGGCGCTCGACCTCGATCTTGTCAATGATCGGGGAGTGCAGCGGGAACGTGCGCTCGACGCCGGTGCCGAAGCTCACCTTGCGGACGGTGAAGGCCTCTGCGATGCCGCTGCCGTTGCGGGCGATGACGACACCGGCGAACACCTGGACGCGGGAGCGGCTGCCCTCGACGACCTTCACGTGCACCCGCACGGAGTCGCCGGGACGGAAGTCGGGAATGTCGGAGCGCAAAGAGGCCGCAGCGACCTCGGCAACAAGCTTGTTCATGTCTTTCCTCGCCGGTGCCACAGGACACCTCGTGGTTTCGTCTGTGAGTGATGCCCGACGCCTTCCCCCTGTGGCAGGGGCGTGCGGCACCAAGGATCAAGTCTGCCACACGCGGCGGCCCGGCCCGAAATCGTGGCACGATGACGCGATGCCCCAGGTGACCGCTCGCGCGTGGGTGCCGATCGGCCCCGCGGAGGCGTTCCGCCGTGTCACAGACCACCGGCGAACTGCGGCTGAGCTGGGACCTCTTCATCAGGGCGCAGCACTTCATGGACGACGCGACCACGGCGGGCAAGGGCGTCCGCACCCTGACTCGGGCGCGGCTCGGCCCGACGATGATCAGCCGCTACGTGTCCTACCGTCCGCCCACCGGCGATGTCCAGGGCCGAGCCGAGATCCCGGCGTTCACCGGGATGACGAAGGGGCCCGCGCACGTCCCCGGTCCGGCCTCAGATCCCGGCGTTCGCCGGGATGACGACCGTGTGGTCCGCTACTTGCCGTCCGACTTGAACAACGAGTGCATCAGGTCGCGGTTGAGCTGGCTGATCGTGTCGAGCGGGATCTCCTTGGGGCAGACCGCCGCGCATTCACCGATGTTGGTGCAGCCGCCGAAACCCTCGGCGTCGTGCTGGGCCACCATTCCCTTCACCCGGGACCAGCGTTCCGGCTGGCCCTGGGGCAGCATCGCCAGGTGGGTGATCTTGGCCGAGGTGAACAGCATCGCGGACCCGTTGGGGCACGCGGCCACACAGGCACCGCAACCGATGCAGGTGGCGGCGTCGAAGGCACGCTCGGCGTTCACCCGGGGCACCGGGGCCGCGTTGGCGTCCGGTGCCGCACCGGTGTTGGTGGAGATGAACCCACCGGCCTGGATGATCCGGTCCAGGGCGGTGCGGTCGACCACCAGGTCCTTGATCACCGGGAAACCACCGGCCCGCCACGGCTCCACGTCGATGGTGGCGCCGTCGGCGAACGATCGCATGTGCAACTGGCACGTGGTGGTCGGCACCGGGGAGGCTCCCCGTCCGTGCGCCGAGCCGTTGATCACCACGCCGCACGTGCCGCAGATGCCCTCGCGGCAGTCGTGGTCGAAGGCCACCGGCTCGACGCCCTCGACGGTCAGCTTCTCGTTCAACAGGTCGAGCATTTCCAGGAACGACATGTCGGGGCTGACGTTCTGCAGCTGGTAGGTCTGCATCGCGCCCTTGGCGCCGGCGTTGGACTGACGCCATACCCGCAGGGTGATGTTCACTTGTAACTCCGTTGCTTCAACTCGATGTACTCGTATTCGAGGGGTTCCTTGTGCAGCACTGGCGCGTCACCGGTGTACTCCCAGGCCGCGACGTACAGGAACTCGTCGTCATTGCGCAGTGCTTCGCCGTCCGGGGTCTGCGACTCGGCCCGGAAGTGCCCGCCGCAGGACTCGCGGCGATGCAGGGCGTCGATGCACATCAGCTCGCCCAGTTCGAAGAAATCGGCGACCCGGCCGGCCCGTTCGAGGGTCTGGTTGAACTCCTCGTTCTCGCCGGTCACCTTGACGTCGCGCCAGAACTCGTCCTTGAGGGCCCGGATCAGGCCGATCGCCTTCGTCAAACCCTCTTCGGTGCGGTACATGCCGCAGTACTCCCACATGATGTGGCCGAGTTCCTTGTGGAACGAGTCCACCGTGCGGGAGCCGTTGATCGACAGCAGGGTGTTGATCCGCGACGTGACGCTGTTCACCGCCTCGACGACCGCCGGATCGTTCGCACTCACCGGCGGGAACGGACCGGCGGAGAGGTAGTCGTTGATCGTGTTCGGCAGCACGAAGTAGCCGTCGGCCAGCCCCTGCATCAGGGCGGACGCGCCGAGCCGGTTGGCGCCGTGGTCGGAGAAGTTGCACTCGCCGGTGGCGTACAGGCCGGTGACGGTGGTCATCAGGTCGTAGTCGACCCACACCCCGCCCATCGTGTAGTGCACGGCCGGATAGATCCGCATGGGGGTCGCGTAGGGATCCTCCGCCGTGATCTGGGCGTACATGTCGAACAGGTTGCCGTACTTGCCGGCGACGGCGTCCTTGCCGATCCGTTTGATCACGTCGGCGAAATCGAGGTACACACCGCGTCGCACGTTGCGGACGGTGCCGTCGGCCGCCTGCTCGGCGACCGCCGGGCCGACGCCCCGTCCCTCGTCACACATGTTCTTGGCCTGCCGGGACGCGATGTCGCGCGGGACCAGGTTGCCGAACGCCGGGTAGATCCGCTCCAGGTAGTAGTCGCGGTCCTGCTCAGGGATCTGGCGCGGATCCTTGTCGCAGTCCTCGGCCCGCTTCGGCACCCAGATCCGTCCGTCGTTGCGGAGCGACTCCGACATCAGGGTCAGTTTGGACTGGGTGTCACCGTGCACAGGAATGCAGGTCGGGTGGATCTGGGTGTAGCACGGGTTGCCGAAAAAGGCGCCCTTGCGGTGCGCCCGCCAACCGGCGGTCACGTTGCAGCCCATCGCGTTGGTCGACAGGAAGAAGACGTTGCCGTAGCCGCCCGTGGCCAACACGACGGCGTCGCCGAGGTGCGTCTCGATCTCGCCGGTGACCATGTCGCGCGCGACGATGCCGCGCGCTCGACCGTCGACGATGATCACCTCCAGCATCTCGTGCCGGGCGTACATCGTCACGGACCCGGCCGCGACCTGACGCTCCAGCGACTGGTAGGCGCCGATCAGCAACTGCTGGCCGGTCTGGCCGCGTGCGTAAAAGGTGCGCTGCACCTGCACACCGCCGAACGAGCGGTTGTCGAGCAGTCCGCCGTAGTCGCGGGCGAACGGGACGCCCTGCGCCACGCACTGGTCGATGATCCTGGCGCTCACCTCGGCCAGCCGGTACACGTTGGTCTCACGGGCGCGGTAGTCGCCGCCCTTGACCGTGTCGTAGAACAGCCGGAACGTCGAATCGTTGTCGTTGCGGTAGTTCTTGGCCGCGTTGATGCCGCCCTGCGCCGCGATCGAGTGCGCGCGCCGCGGGCTGTCCTGGTAACAGAAGTTGAGCACGTTGTAGCCGGCCTCACCCAGGGATGCCGCTGCGGCGCCGCCGGCCAGACCGGTGCCGACGATGATCACCGTGAGTTTGCGGCGGTTGGCCGGGTTGACCAGCTTGGCCTCGAACTGGCGCTTGGCCCACTTGCCCTCGATCGGCCCGGCCGGCGCCTTGGTGTCGCGCAGTTCGGTGCCCTCCACCCACGGCCGGGCGCCCACCTGGGTGGAGACTTCTTCCTTCTCAATCGTCTGCGTCGCCATCACTTGACCAATCCGAAGAAGACCGCCACCGGCGGTGCCATGAATGCGAGGAACAGCAGGACGGCGATGGCGTAGGCCAGCCCGTCAAGCACCTTGCGGGTGCCCGCCGAGGTGTTGGCCCCCAGCGTGGCGAACCCGCTCCAGAAGCCATGCCGGATGTGCATGCACACCGTGAGCATCCACAGCCCGTAGGCAAGCACCATCCACCAGAAGCTGAAGGTGCCGACGAACATCTCGTACGGTGTGGAACTCTTTTCAAAGCCGGTGAGGATGAGCTTCGCGGTGAACTGCAGAAGGTGGAAGATCAGGAAGCTGCCCAGGATCACGCCTCCCCAGCGCATGGTTCGGGCCGCATAAGTTTGCTGCAAGGTCTTGGTGGTGACGTATTTCGAGCCACGCGCCGCCTTCGCCCGGCGGGCCAGACTCCACGCGGAAAGGGCGTGGATCAGGATCGCGGCCACCATCACCGCCCGGAAGATCCAGATGAACCAGCCCACGGGTATCAGCGGGTAGAGGATGTCGCTCTTGAGCCACTCGGCGTAGTGGTCGAACTCCTCGGGGCCGAGGAAGACCTTGATGTTGCCGAAGGCGTGCACCAGCAGGAAGACGATCAGGAACAGGCCTGTCACCGCCATTGCAATCTTGAGTGCCACCGTCGAGCGGACCGCCCGGGCACGAGGGGAAAGTGTTGTCGTCGCCACGGGATCCACACTAAACCGGTTGCCAGGTGCCCGTTGCGGCAAATGGCGAAGTTGTCGTCGTTGGGATCCGGGGTCTCATCGGCTGGTCAGTGCTTTCCGCGGGAGTAGGTTCCGCCGGGGATGGTCTCGCCGAGGATGTCGTCCAGGCTGACCAGCGTGTAGCCCCTGGCGCGCAGCCGCTTGATCAGGGTGGGGACGGCCTGGACCGTCCAGGGGTGGATGTCGTGGGCGAGCACGATCGCGCCCGGCGCAATCTGAGGCATGGTCACCTCGATGATCTTGGCGGCCTTGTCGTACTGCCAGTCCAAGGCGCCGGCACTCCACAGCACCACCGCCTGGCCCAGCTTCTTGGCCACCGCGTCCGTCGCCTTGTTGTGCAGTCCGTACGGGGGCCTGAAGTACCTCTGCTTGACGCCGGTCACCTTTTCGATCAGTTTCGCGTCGGCAGTGATCTCGGTGGCGGCCCTGGCCGCAGGGATCCGGGTGAGCATCGGGTGGCTGATGGTGTGGTTGGCGACCGTCATGCCGGGCGTCCCGGCGATCTGCTTCGCGATGTCGGGGTGTGACCTGACCATCTGGCCGACGAGGAAGAAGGTGGCCGGTACCTTCGCGTCGACCAGTGTCTTCAGCAGCGTGGGGGTCTGCGGGGCGGGGCCGTCATCGAAGGTCAGGGCCACACACTTCACCTTCGTGCAGTCCACCGGCCGCGCGGACGGGCTCGCGCTCGGCGAGGCGCTCGTACTCGTCGACGGGCTACCGGTCGACGCGCTGGGTGTCGGGGTTGCCGCCGATCCGCTTCGCGAGGTGGACGGGGCGGTGGCAGGGGCCTGCGTGCCACAGCCTGCCAGCACCAGGGCGGACAGGCAGGCGACGAGCGCAAAACGTCGGGGGCGAAAGGAGGTCACGCGTCCAGTGAACCCGGTGCCGCGACGATCTCCAATCCGACGCGCGCGCGTCACCGGTCCGCAGCCGGGCTAGCCCCCGACGTGCACGTGCGGACGCTTGGCGGCGTCCGGTTCGGCGACCCGGAGGATCTCGTGGGTGAGCGGGGCGATGTCGCCGCCGCCGCCCATCAGGAACATCATCACGTTCTCGGCCGGACCGCGTTCCGACCAGGCGAAATAGATATGCGGCGGCTCGGAGGTCTGCTTCGCGAGGTGCAACATGATGGCCGCCAGGGTGTTGGGGACGGCCACTCCCCTGGCCCGCAGCACGGCGTGCCGGCCGACCAGTTCGCCGCCGACCACCACGTCGCCGGCGAACTCGCTGGCATCGGCCACCTCGACCTCGAGGAAGATCGCGGGCGTCTGTGGGCCCAGGTGGGTCGCCGCTCGGACGTCCAGTTCCTTGGCGTCGTACTCGGCACGGTCGCCGGCGTCCAGCTTGTTCGAGATGAACCGCAGCGGACCCGGGTGGGCGGCCGCCCAGCGCGCGAAGATCGCCTCGGCCTGCGGCTCCAGCACGACGTTGCTGACCCGCAACTCGGTGCTGCGGACGATCCGCGACAGGGCCGAGAAGAACAGGATCGTGGCGATGAAGATCGCGGCGATCACCAGGCCCTCGGGACGGTCGATGATGGTGATGGCGGTGGTGTAGACGAAGATCGCGGTGACCAGGGCGAAGCCGACGGCCGCCAGTCGGTGCTTGCGCCGCAACTCGGTCAGGAACACCGCGAACGCCGCCGAGGTCATCAGAGCCAGCACGCCGGTGGCGTAGGCGCCGGCCTGCCGGTCCACGCTGGCGTCGAAGGCCACCGTCACCACGACGGCGACAAGGGCGAAGACCACCACCAGCGGACGGGTCGAGCGGGCCCACTCCGGAGCCATGCCGTAGCGCGGCAGATATCGGGGCACGATGTTGAGCAGGCCGGCCATCGCCGAGGCGCCCGCGAACCACAGGATCAGGATCGTGGCGACGTCGTACAGGGTGCCGAACACATCACCGAGCCGCTCGTGCGCCAGAAAGGCCAGCGCACGGCCGTTGGCGCCACCGGCCGGCTTGCTCATCGTGACCACCGTTGCGGTGTTCTGATCAACCTCGCTGACGGTCATCGGTATGACCTCGCCGCCTGCCTCCACCGGCACGGTGTATGTGCCGCTGCGTCCGGTCGGCAACGGCACGGTGACCACGACGCGGGCACCCTCCTGCGCGTCCATCGGCATGTCCATGCTGACCAGCCCGGCGTTCAGGTCGGCGGTGTTGACGGTTCGGGTGATGGTCGTGGCCGGCCAGAACTCGGCGGCCGGGATCAGCAGGGTGGTGACGACGGCCGATCCGATCAGCATCACGCTCATGATGGCCGCCGCCCCGGTCAGCAGCTTCTTCGCGTTGCGGATCCGGCCGGCCGGATTCGCCGGATCGTCGCCCGGGTCGCCTTTGACCAGGGGCATCACGACCACACCGGTCTCGAACCCGGACAACCCGAGCGCCAGTGCCGGAAACACCAGCATCGCGGCGCCGATCATCACCATCGGCGAGCCGAACGTGGCCTGCAGGCCGGCCCACCAGTTGGCCAGCCGATCCGGGTGGGTCAACACCTCGGACAGTCCGTTGCCGATCACCACAGCACTCAGGCCCAGGTACAGCACCACCAGCACCACGGCGATCCCGATCGCCTCGGAGAATCCGATCAGGAAGACGGTCGCCAGCAGCAGCACCAGCGCCAGCGTGATCTCGAGGTTGTGCCCGTGCAGCGCCTCGGTCAGAAACGGGTTCTCGACCATGTGCGCGGCCGCGTCGGCACCGGACAGGGTGATCGTGATGATGAAGCCGGTCGCGACGAACCCCAGCAGCGAAAGCACCAGCAACTTGCTCGGCCAGTAGGCAAGCAGTCGCTCCAGCATGGAGAGCGAGCCGTCACCGTGCGGACTCTCCTCGGCCACCCTGCGGTACATGGGCAACGCCCCGATCAGGGTCACTGCCACCAGCACCAGGGTGGCGATCGGCGCCAGCGCGCCGGCGGCCAGCGCCGCGATCCCAGGCTGGTAACCGAGGGTGGAGAAATAGTCCACGCCGGTCAGGCACATCACGCGCCACCACGGGTGGACGTGCTGGTGCTCGGCCGCCTCCTTCTCGTCCTCGTAGAAGCCTTCGGGTTCTTCGGCCCCCTGTATGTCGAGGAACCAGCGCCGAAAGGCAGTGTCGCGGGGGGGCCGGCTCACGGGGGAACCCTAGACCCGCCCGCGCCCCGTGGGAAGCATCAGCGACGCCACGCAGGGCGAGCCGGCCCCGGCGCGCTCCATCGCACAACCCCGGTCGGCCGCCCAGGGCGCGAGTCGGCCGCTCTCACTGGGGCGGCAGCAGATCCGGACGCCGCTCGCGGGTGCGTTGCTGGGCCTGCGCGCGCCGCCACCTGGCCACCTCGGCGTGATGGCCGGACAGCAGCACGTCCGGCACCCGCAGGCCGCGCCACTGTTCCGGCTTGGTGTAGGTCGGGTATTCCAGCAGGTGGTCCTGGCCCGGCGCGTGCGACTCCTCGACCAGGGACTCCGGGTTGCCCAGCACCCCTGGCAGCAACCGGACAATGGCTTCGACCATGGCCAGCACGGCCACCTCGCCGCCGTTCAGCACATAGTCGCCCAAGCTCACCTCGCGCACCCGCATCCGGGTTGCGGCGTGTTCGACCACGCGGGCGTCGATGCCCTCGTAGCGTCCGCAGGCGAAGATCAGCCGCTTCTCGGCGGCCCACTCGTGGGCGTACTCCTGGGTGAACCGCTCCCCCGACGGGGTGGGCACGATCAGCATCGGTTCGGCATCGGACGGGGTGGGGTCGAGCAGCAACTCGTCCAATGCCCGCCCCCACGGCTCGGGCTTCATCACCATGCCGGCGCCACCCCCGTACGGCGTGTCGTCGACGGTGCGGTGCCGGTCGCTGGTCCAGCGGCGCAGGTCGTGCACACCGACCTCGACGAGGCCCTTGTTGATGGCCTTGCCGACCAGCGACAGCTGCAGCGGCCTGAAATACTCCGGAAAGATGGTGACGATGTCGAGTCGCATCAGTTCTCGTCCGCGTCCTCGAGATCGAGCAGCCCGGGCAGGTGGACCACCTCGAGGTAGCCGGCGGCCATGTCGACCACGGGCACCAGTTGGGTGACGAAGGGCACCAGCCGGTCGCCGTGCGCGGTGTCGATCACCAGCAGGTCCTGGGCCGGGTTGTGCGTCACTGATGTGACCCGTCCCACCGCGACGCCCTGGCAGCGCACCTGCAGCCCGACCAGGGCGGCATCATGGAACTCGTCCTCGTCGGTCTCCCCCGGCTCGACCTTCGCCCACAGTTCGACTCCGCGCAGCGTCTCCGCCGTCGACCGGTCGTCCACCCCGCGGAACGCGACCAGCAGAACGTCACCCTGCCGCCGCCCGGCGAGCACCTCCAGCGGCGCTCCGCCCGCGGCACCCCGGCTGAGGCTCGACCCGGGTGCGAACCGTTCCTCGGCGTAGTCACTGTGCAGCCGGACGGTGACCTCGCCGCGCAACCCGTGCGCCCGTCCGATCGTGCCAACGATGACGTCAACCTGTGTGGCCACGAAACTCCTCCTGAATGCCCGCTCGATGGCTGATCGGGAACTGTCCCGGTGCGCCACATCGACCCCGAACTGCTGCTGACATGCCGCGACGCCCCCGAGGTACCTCAGGGGCGTCGTTGGTTCGAACCTCGGTCAGGGCCGGCGGCGCTGATTGCGACGGTCGACGTCGACGAAGTCGACCCGGACCGTCTCACGATCGGCCAGGGCGGCGACCACGGTGCGCAGCGCGCTGGCGGTACGTCCCTGCCGGCCGATCACCTTGCCGATGTCCTCGGGATGCACACGCACCTCGAGGGTGCGTGGGCGGCGGCGGTCGGAGTCGGAGACCCGGACCTCGTCCGGGTTCGACACCAGGCCGCGAACCAGGTGCTCGAGAGCCTCGCCGAGCACGATCAGGCCTCGTCGGCGGTCTCGGCCCCAGCCTCGTCGGCGTCAGCCTTCTTCTTGCCCCGGCTGATCGCGGACGTGGCGGGTTCGCTGTCGGCCTCGGCGAGGGCGGCGTTGAACCGGGCGGCCTTGTCGACCTTCTCGGCCTGCGGCTCGATGCCCGACTCGGACTTCTCGCCGGTGAACTTCTGCCAGTCACCGCTGCGCTTGAAGATCGTGACGACAGCCTCGGTGGGCTGTGCGCCGACACCCAGCCAGTACTGCGCGCGCTCGGAGTCGACCTCGATCACCGACGGGTCGTTCTTGGGGTGGTACAGGCCGATCTCTTCGATGGCCCGGCCGTCGCGCTTGGCGCGCGAGTCCATGACGACGATGCGGTAATGCGGGGAGCGGATCTTGCCGAGCCGCTTCAAACGAATCTTGGTTGCCACTTGTGTGGTTTCTCCTGTGGGAAAGCCTGAACAACAACTGCCAGGCTGGACGGGTGAGGCGGGCCCCCACTGTGGGGAATGAGCGCACGACTCGGGTGAATCGTTCGGACCGGCGGTGAGAGGGCACCAGTGCGGACGACGCGGCAAATAGTCTGCCAGATTGCCCCGCGTTCAGCGAACCGGGGTCCTCCCAGTAGTGTGCCGCCATGCACTCAGGCGGCCGGCAACCCCGCGCCGTCGCCGGCTGGACGCTGCTGGGACCGGCCTTCGTCGCGTCCGTCGCCTATGTCGATCCGGGAAACGTTGCAGCCAACCTGACCGCCGGCAGCCGCTACGGCTACGAGCTGGTCTGGGTGCTGGCCGCGGCCAGCCTGATGGCGATGGTGATCCAGTACCAATCGGCCAAGCTGGGCCTGGTCACCGGCCGGACGCTGACGCAGTTGATGAACGCCAAGCTGGAGGGCAAGCCGTGGCGGGCGCCGGTGAGCGTCGGCTACGGCATCCAGGCGTTCGTGATCGCCGTCGCCACCGATATCGCCGAAGTCGTCGGCGGCGCCCTGGCGCTGTACTTGATGTTTGGCACGCCGCTGTGGCTGGGCGGCATCATCATCGGACTGGTCAGCGTGTGGCTCCTGTGGGCACTGCGCGCACACGGTGAGCGCACCTTCGAAATCGCCATCACGGCGATACTTGCGGTCATCTGCGCCGGGTTCCTCGGCGCCCTGTTCTGGGCCTCCCCCGACTGGCGGGCCGCCGTCGGCGGCCTGATCCCCGGTGTTCCGGACGCTGACGCGTGGCCCCTGATCGCCGCCATGCTGGGAGCCACGGTGATGCCGCACGCCATCTACCTGCACTCGGCGCTGGCCATCGACCGGCACCGGCCGGACGGCACGCTGCTGGTGCCACTGCCGCGGCTGTTGCGCATTCAGAAGGCGGACGTGACCCTGGCGCTGCTGCTCTCCGGTTCGGTGAACATCGGGATGCTGCTGCTGGCCGCCGCCGCACTGCGCAACGAGCCCGGCGACACCATCGAGGCGGCCTTCGCCAGCATCACCGACCAGGTCGGCACCGCCCCCGCGCTGGTCTTCGCGATCGGGCTGCTGGCGTCCGGGATCGGCTCCGCCGTGGTCGGCACCCACGCCGGTTCGCGGATCCTCAAGGACCTGATCGGGTTTCCGATCGCGCCCACCCTGCGCCGGGTCATCACCGTGCTGCCGGCCGTGTTGTTGCTGAGCACCGGAGTTCCGCCGACCGACGTGCTGGTCTGGTCGCAGATCGTGCTTTCGTTCGGCATCGCCCTGGCCGCCGCCCCCCTCGCCGACTTCACCGGAGACCGGCGGCTGATGGGTGACCATGTCGACGCAGCGTGGCTGCGAGTGATCAATTGGGCGATCGTCGCGCTCATCGTCGGGCTGAACCTGGTGATGATCCACTGGGCACTGACCAGGTAGCGCCGAGCCAGGTCACGACGCGGCGGGTAGCCATCCAGATCCGACCCCAGCCGTGGTGCCGAATCTGGATGACTTCCGAATCCGCACCGGCTAGGTTGTGCCCGATCGGGGAGGTGGGGCCTTGGCGCAATGGGACGCGTTCATCTCCTACGCCCGCTCGGCCTCGACGTTGGAGGCGCAGAAACTCCAGACCGCGATCCAGACCTTCGCCAAGCCGTGGTACCGGCTCCGGGCCGTCCGGATCTTCCGCGATGACTCGTCGATGTCGGCCTCGCCCGCCCTCTGGTCGTCCATCGAACAGGGCCTGCAACAGGCCCGCTGGCTGGTGGTGCTGCTCAGCCGGGCGGCGGCCAGGTCGGAGTACGTGGCCGCGGAGATCCGCTGGTGGCTGCAGCACAAGGACGCCTCAACCATCCTGCTGGTGCACGACGACGGGGTGCTGGGCTGGGACCGCCGGCGCAACGACTTCGCCGCCGAGGCCGACTGTGTTCCGGCCCCGCTGCGCGGCGCCTTCCGCGAGGAACCGAGGTGGACCGACCTCTCCTGGTTCGACGACCCCGGCTCGTCCGGAGCGGCCGATCCGAGGTTCGCCGAGAAGGTGGCCGACCTGGCGGCCACCGTCCGGGGCATTCCGCGTGACGAACTGCTCGGTGAGGACGTTGCGCAGCACAAGCGCAGCTGGCGGCTGGCCCGGACGGCGATCGGATTGCTCAGCCTGCTGCTGATCGCGTCCGTGGTGGCCAGCATCATCGCCATCGCCCAGCGCAACGAGGTGCAACGCCAGGCCAACGCCCTGCTGGCCCGGCAGCTGGCGGCGACGGCCGACTCGCTGCTGACGCGCGACCTGCGGCGGGCCCAGTTGCTCGCCGTTCAGGCGTACCGGACCGACCCCACCCCGGACACCCGGGCCGCACTGCTGCGCGCCACCCTTGCCAGCCCCGCGTTGCGCCGGTTCGTGCCCTTCAGCGCCGACATCAGCGCGTTGTCGGCCTCGGCTGATGGCCGCTTCGTCGTGGTGGGTCTGGAGAACGGTGAGGTGCACAGCTGGGACGTCGCCGGTGCCACCGTGTTGGCCAGGTTGCGGCTCCCCCAGCCGATCAGTGATGTCGGTATCAGTAACGACGGAGCCGTCGTGGCCGCCGTGGACGGCACCACCAGCCAGGTCGCGACCGGAACAACGGTCGGCACCCTGGTCACGCCTGCCGGTGAGCGGCCGAACGTGGTGGCGGTTAGCCCGTCGGGTGTCGGCCTCGTGATCGGCTCGTCGTCGTCCGATGACGCTCATCTGACCTTGGTGGACCTCGCCGCACGAAGCCAGCGCACCGTCGCGGACGCAAGCAGCTACGGTTCATTCGCTCTGCAGTTCGTCGGTGAGCAGAAGATCGTGCTCGTCGGTGGACAGATCGAGACCCGCACCTTCCCCGGGTTCGTTCTGCTCACCCACGCCGACTCGTCCTACGGTGCACGCCAGATCGCGGGCCGGATCTCGGCCGACGGCAGGTTCAACACCGCCACCAACGGCGCCTCCGAGGTGCCCGTCTGGCCGGTGTCCGTGTCCCAGGACGACGACCCGCTGAGGTATGCGTTCGTGCCGATGAGCAACGAAACGGCCTCGGCGCTGAACGGTGACGGCAGCAAGCTTGTGGTCGCAGACGCCACCGGTCTGCACGTCGCAACGGTTCGCTCGACCCGGGCACCGGCCGGATACGGCCACTCCGCTGCCCCGCCGACCACATTCGTCGGCATTCCCAAGATCAACGATCGCGGGGTGGTGTTCCTCGGCCCGTCATCCCGGTTCGTCGCGGCCGCTGGCTCAGAACTCAGCTTGTGGGATCCCGATTCGGCGGGACGCTCGGCCACGACCGGGGCCCTGGCGATCAAGATGTCCTGCACCGCTTGCGGCTCACCGTCGGTCGTGTTGTCGCCGGACGGAAGCACCATGGCGGTGCGCGACGGCGAACGGTCAAGCCTGTTGGTGGGCAGTGTGCCCGGCCGGTCGGGCTCGCTGACCGCACAGTTGCTGCCGAATGACGCCGACGCCGGTGAGTTGGCCGCGCCGCTTTGGCTGGACGACGCGACGGTTCTGCAGATCGCTCAGGGTTCGACGGACGGCACTGTGACTGGGGCGATCCCTGGCTTGCAGCCCGGGCTGGTCGGTTGGGTGACCGGACGTCCGGACGTCCGAATCCTCACCGGTCGGCTGACCACGGACGGGAGTACGACGACCGTGGTCGATGCGGCGGGGCGGATCGCCCGTTACCAGCCGCGAACGGGTGCGCTGATCTCCGAAACGCCGTCGACCCACCCCGACAACGACCTGTTCGATGCGGCGATCAGCGAGGACGGCACCGAGGTGGCCACGGTGGGCTACGAGGAGGCCGACCGCGGGGTGACCGTTCGCAACGCCGACACCGGCAACCAACTGTTCCGGGTGGACACTGACCAGGAATCCGCCAGCAGGGTGCTGTTCGCCAGCGGCTCGCTCTGGGTGCGCTACCTGTCCGGGCTGATCGAACGCCGCGACCCCGCCACCGGTGCGCTGCAGCGGCGGCTTCCCGGCCGGCTGACCGGCACCGGCGACATGTTCGAAGCCTCCGGACTGGTGGCGATCCCGATCGACCTGGGAGTCGCGCTCTACGACGCGCCGTCGGACGTCCTGCTGGGTGCGGTGCCGTTTCCGGCCAACTGGCAGTCGACCCGACGCGGTGTCGGCCTTGCCCCGGACGCGTCGGTGCTGGTCAGTGCCTTCGAACCGCTGGACAATGGCCAGGGCCTGGCGGTGGCGACCCAGTTGGCCCCCGAGGCCCTGGTCGCGACTGCCTGTCGCACCTCGGGCGGCAGCCTCACGCCGGACGACTGGCGCACCCTGATTGGCCCTGACGTGCCGGCCGACCTGGCCTGCAAGTAGGAGGATGGTCCGGCCTGCGGTTGGCAGGCCATTCGTCGTCAGTCGTCTGCGTCCGCCAGTTCCAACCCTTGCCACCCGGCGAGGGACCGAATCTGCGCCTGCACCTCTTCCTCCGCCGAACGCGGCCATTCGCCGTCGCGATGCACCGCGAAGACGCGCAGCACGCCCGCCTTGCGGTCGGCCTTGGCGTCCAGCTTCCCGATCAGCCGGTCGCCGCGCAGGATCGGCAGCGCGAAGTACCCCCACCGCCGCTTCGAGGCCGGCTTGTACATCTCCAACACGTACTCGAAGCCGAACAGGTCCTCGGCCCGGGCACGGTCGAACACCAACCGGTCGAACGGCGACAACAGGGCGGTCCGTCCCTCGAACGGTTCGGCCAACTCATCCAGGCCGACCGGATCGACCCGCCACTGACCCTCGACCCCGTCGACCTCGGCCGGTACGCCCGCCTCGCCCACGTCCATGCGCTCCAGCGGCACCTCGGTCTGCTTGGCCCGGGCGATACCAAGCGATTGCAGGCGCCGCTCGTCCCGTAGCCGCTGGGCGTCCTCGAACGGCACCTCCGGCAGATCGGACGGGTACCACCGCTCGGCCAGGTCCCAGCGCCGCTCGCGTCCCTCGCGGCCACAGATCGCCACCTCGCCGAGGCGCACGAGCAACTCCATCAGCTGTGTGACGTTGCGGTTGTTGGTCCAGCCGGACGATCCCCACGGCTGCTGGGCGGTGTCCGGGATCTCGCTGGTGCGCACCGGGCCGCGCTCGCGGATCAGCGCCAGCACGTCGTGCCGGAAGGCGTCGTTCGCGGCCATCCAGTTGCGGCTCTGTTGGTACTTCAGCGGACGCCGGAAGAGCGCCTGATACAGCGGCAGGTCGGCCATCGCACGGTACATGCCGTCGAACTCGAACACCGAGCGGTCGACCTCGGCCACCTCCTGCAGGTGTGCATGCTCGTATCCGCCACCCAGTCGTGACCACAGAATCAGATCCTCACTAGGAGCGATGGCATTGGTGGGGTCGATGTTGAGCACGGTCAACTCGTCGACCACCTCGGCCACCAGAGCAGGCCGCCGGGCGTCCAGCAGTTGCGCACGCACGGCCAGCCGGCGTGCGTCACGTCTGCTGAGGCTGATCGGCTCCACGCTCGGGACCCTACCTGCCGAGGGTCAGTACGCCCCCGAACCGCCGACCACGCGTCCGTTCAGAATGATCAGCGCCGGCTCGCGGACGACCGCGATGTTCACCCGCGGATCCTCGGCGAAGACCACGATGTCGGCGGGCGCCCCTTCGTCGATACCGGGGTGGCCCAACCAGGGGCGCGCGTTCCAGGACGCGGCGCCGAGGGCGAAGTCGTTGCCGCCCACCCTGGCCAGCAGTTCGATCTCGGACGCGATCAGCCCGTGCCCGTGCACTCCCCCGGCGTCGGTGCCCGCATAGACCGGCACGCCGGCGTCCACCGCCTTGCCCATGGTCTCGAAGCGGCGCTCGTAGAGCGCGCGGATGTGCGCGGCGTACGTCGGGAACTTGTCCTCGCCAGCGGCGGCGAACTGGGGGAAGTTCTCCAGATTCACCATCGTCGGCACGAGCGAGACGCCCTTCTCAGCCATGGCTGCGATGGTGTCGTCGTCCAGCCCGGTGCCGTGCTCGATTCCGTCGATGCCGGCCTCGACCAGTTCGCTCACCGAGCGCTCGTCGAAGCAGTGCGCGGTGACGCGGGCGCCGTGCTCGTGGGCGGCCTCGATCGCTTCCTTCGCGACCTCGGTGGGCCACAGCGGCGTGAGATCCCCTGCATCACGGTCGATCCAGTCGCCGACGATCTTCACCCAGCCGTCGCCGCGCTCGGCCTGGGTGACCACCTCCTGGACGAGTTGCTCGGGTTCCACCTCTTCGGCGAAGTTGCGCGAGTACCGCCTCGGTCGGGCGATGTGCCGGCCCGCTCGGACGATCTTGGGTAGGTCCTCACGGTCCTGCAGGAAGCGGGTGTCCAGCGGTGACCCCGCGTCGCGCAGCAGCAGTGCGCCCGCCTCGCGGTCGGTGATCGCGTGCTCCTCGGCGCGCTGCTCGCTGACCGCCCCGTGCGATTCGAGCCCGACGTGACAGTGGGCGTCGACCAGACCCGGCATGATCCAGCCGCCGGCGGCAACGGTGATGGCGTCCGCGAGCGGGTCGAAACTGATCACGCCGTCGTGCAGCCACAGGTCGCGCTCCTCACCCGCGGGCAACACGACGCCGCGCAGGTGCAGTCGCTGTGGGGGCCCGTCCGGCACCTGACCCGACAGGTGGGTGTGCGTGTTGCCGTCATGGGTGTGGGTGAGTGACGTCAACGGCCCGAGGCCGGGTGGCAGGTCGTGGCGGTGGGTCATGGTTCGATCATGGCACCGGGACGCCCGCCGCGCTGGTCGAGCGTGACGGCCCGCGGCGACTAGGGTCCGGTGATGGACTCCGCCCGCGTCGCAGCCGCCTGGGCGGAGCGGCTGCAGGTTCCCGCCGCCAGCTTCGAGGGCTCAGGAGTGCTGGCGCTTGAACGGGACGATCTCGACGCCGTGGTGGGTGTGGGGCTCGGCGCGTCGTTCGTGGTCGTTGCGCCGGCATTCCTCATCGAGCCCCTGCGCACCCTGGACCGCCCGACTCTCGCGGATGCGGACGCCCTGGCCGGCGCACTGCGCCGCTGGGTGCCCTGCACGCCGATCGGCGCCGCCGACCTGTGGTTCACCGACACAAGACCACCTACCCGCGAGGGCGACACGCGCCCGGCGACCAAGGCGGATCTGGCAGAGCTTCGAACGTCCGCCACCGTGGACGAGTGGCAGGAAGCCGGGCTCGACGAGATGCACATGGCCTGGGCAGCAGACGCCCGCGCGCATGGAGAGGGTTCCGGTTGCGGTGACTCTGCTGTGCTGGCCGCCGCCGGTTATCAGGACTGGGGCGCCCTCGCGCAGCTCGGAGTGCTGGCAGCACCGGCGGGGCGAGGACGCGGGTTCGCCGATCTGGTCGCCGGACGAGCGGCCCGCGAGGCGATCGACACGGGCCGGATCGCCCAATGGCGTTGCCGTGCGGGGAATGCGGGGTCGGCACGGCTTGCCCGCCGACTGGGGTTCACGCGCCTCGGCGTCCAGACCGCGGTCAGGCTGGGGCCCGAGGGAGGGTGAGGGTCGGGGGTCTTGACGACCTCGTCCACCGGGAGCTCGATCCACCCGCTAGCGCGGACCCTGGTTCTTCTGGTCGAACATCTTCTGCAGGTCGGGCGGCAACTGGAAGTCGCCCAAGGCCTTCGCCAGATCGGCGTCGGACGGCTGGCCGGACTTGCCCACACCGAAGGCGTCGGCAGGATTCCATTCTGGCTGGGCAGCGGCCGGGACGGCTGGGCCGGCGGCCCGCTTCGCCGGATTGCCCGAGACCCCCTTGCCCCGACCCTTGGGGCGGGCGATCTGCTTGGGTTGCGGACGACGGGGGGCGCCCGGCATGCCGGCACCCATCTGGCCGCCGAGCTGCTGCATCATCTTGCGCGCCTCGAAGAACCGGTTGACCAGGGAGTTCACGTCGGTGACCGTGGTGCCGGAGCCCTTGGCGATACGGGTGCGGCGGGAGCCGTCCAGCATCTTGGGGTTGCTCCGTTCGGCCGGGGTCATCGACTTGATGATCGCCTCCAGCCGGTCGATCTCACGCTCGTCGATGTTGTTGATCTGGTCCTTCATCTGACCCATGCCGGGCATCATGCCGAGGATCTTCGACAGCGGTCCCATCCGGCGCACGGCCTGCATCTGTTGCAGAAAGTCGTCCAGGCCGAAGTCACCCTTGCCGCCCAGCAGCTTCTCGGCCGCTTTCTGGCTCTCTTCTGCGTCGAAGGTCTTCTCGGCCTGCTCGATCAGGGTGAGCATGTCGCCCATGCCGAGGATCCGCGAGGCCATCCGGTCGGGGTAGAAGGCGTCGAAGTCCTTCAGTCCCTCACCGTTGGACGCGAACATGATCGGTTTGCCGATCACCTTGGCGATCGACAGGGCGGCACCGCCGCGGGCGTCACCGTCGAGCTTGGTCAGCACCACACCGTCGAAGCCGACGCCGTCGGAGAATGCCTGGGCCGTGTTCACCGCGTCCTGGCCGATCATGGCGTCGACCACGAACAGCACCTCGGTCGGGTTGACCGCGGCCCGGATGTCGGCCGCCTGCTGCATCAGTTCGGCGTCGATGCCTAGCCGGCCGGCGGTGTCGACCACGACCACGTCGTACAGCTTGCTCATCGCGTGCAGGATCGACGTGCGCGCCACCTGCACCGGATCGCCCACGCCGTTGCCGGGCTCGGGTGCGTAGACGTGGACGCCCGCCCGGTCACCGACCACCTGCAACTGGTTGACCGCGTTCGGACGCTGCAGGTCGGCGGCCACCAGCAACGGTGAATGCCCCTGGCCCTTCAACCACAGCCCGAGCTTGCCGGCCAGCGTGGTCTTGCCGGAGCCCTGTAGGCCGGCCAGCATGATCACCGTCGGCGGACGCTTGGCGAACCGCAGCGCACGCGCCTCGCCACCGAGAATGTCGACCAGTTCGTCGTTGACGATCTTGATGATCTGCTGGCTCGGGTTGAGCGCCTTGTGAATCTCCGCACCCAGGGCGCGGGCCTTCAGCTTGGCGATGAACTCCTTGACCACGCCGAGGTTGACGTCGGCCTCGAGTAGGGCCAGTCGAATCTCGCGCGCGGTGGCGTCGATGTCGGCTTCGGTCAGCCGGCTCTTGCCGCGCAGGTTCTTGAAGACCTCGGACAGGCGGTCTTGCAGGGTGTCGAACAACGGGTTTCCTCACGCAGTCGGATTACCCGCGACATCCTACCGTCCGGCGTGAACCGTGCCCGCCAGAGTACGGGTGGGGTGCCGCACCCTAGAATGGCGGCGCAGGCGGGAGCGAGCCCACCACCGGAGGACCGATGACACAGCAGAACCAGCCGGACGACGAACGACCCGCCCAGAACCCGGGTGGCTGGTCGCAATCCGAGCCCTCCGGCTACGAGCCCACCACGCAGTACGAACCGATCCAGCAGTACCCTGCCGAGCCCGGTCAGGCTCAAAACCAGGCCCAGTACGGCCAGCAGGGGTACGGCCAGCAGGGGTACGGCCAAGGGCCCGACGCCCAACAGCCCTACGGACAAACGCCCGGCGGTCAGCAGTACGGCCAGCGCCCTACGGACAGCAGACGGCCAGCAGCCCACGGCCAGCCAGTACGGCCAGCAGTCCCACGGCCAGACGCCATACGGACAGCAGCCCTACGGCCAGTCGCCCCAAGGGCAGCAGCCCTACGGACAGGTGCCCTATGGGCAACAGCCCTACGGCCAGCCTCAGGGGTGGACGGGGTCGATGCCCGCGACGCGCAAGCGTCCGGTGTGGAAGACGGTGGTCGGGATCATCCTGATCGTGATCGGAGCCCTGGGCACCCTGGGTCTGATCGGCAACCTCGGCTCCGGAGGCTTCGGCGCCGGTGCCGACAGCGCGGCTGAGTACATCGGTTACGTTTTCGGCACCCTGCTGGTCAGTGTGATTCCCCTTGTCGGGGGCATCCTGCTCGTGCGCAGCAAGAAATAGTCAGGCCGTCGAAGCAGGCGCGTAGGTCAACAAGCTGACCCCGTTGCCGAACCGGCGGGCATCCAGCAGGGTCAGATCGGCAACGTAGCCGTCGGGAAAGAACCGCCTGCCACTGCCCTGCACGGCGGGGTAGACGAACATGCGGAACTCGTCCACCAACCCCTCGGCGATCATCAGGTGGGCCAGCGAGATGCTGCCGGTCAGCACGATGTCGGCCCCGGACAACTCCTTGAGGGCGCGCACCTCCTCGACCGGATCGCCCGCCAGCACGACGCTGTTGCGCCATTGCGGGTCGGACATCGTCTGGCTGACCACGAACTTGGTCACCCGATTCAACTGATCGGTGACGCCCGTGGTGTCGTCGGTCTGCTCGGGCCAGTACGAGCGGAAGTCCTCGAACGTCTGACGACCGAGCAGCACCGCGTCGCAGTTCTGGTCCTGCCGGCGTATCTCCGCAGCAAATTCCTCATCCTGCTCGGTGGGGTCGAACCAGTCGGTGAGCATCTCCACCGCGCCATCCGCGGTGACGTTCTGGGTGATCACGAGCCGCATGAGTTTCTCCGATCGTCGGTCCGTCCAGCTTCACATTCTCGACAGGACCCCGCCCACACCCGTCGGGGTCTCCACACGCTCGACCAACCAGCGCGGTGTCGACAGCCGTCACTCGCTCAACAGGGCGTCCACGAACGCGTCCGCCTCGAATGGCACCAGGTCGTCGACTCCCTCGCCCAGTCCGATCAGCTTCACCGGAACGCCCAGTTCGCGCTGCACCTGCACGACGATGCCACCCTTCGCGGAACCGTCCAGCTTGCTCAACACGATGCCGGTGATCTGGACGACCTCGGCGAACACCCGGGCCTGGATCAGCCCGTTCTGCCCTGTGGTGGCGTCGATCAGCAGCAGTACCTCGGTGACGGGCGCCAACTTCTCGATCACCCGCTTGATCTTGCCCAGTTCGTCCATCAGTCCCGTCTTGGTGTGCAGCCGGCCTGCGGTGTCGACCACCACCACGTCGACGTTCTCATCCAGTCCGCGCTGGACGGCCTGATAGGCCACGGCCGCCGGGTCGCCTCCCTCGGGACCCCGGACGGTAGGCACCCCGACCCGATCCCCCCAGGTCTGCAACTGGTCGGCGGCGGCGGCCCGAAAGGTGTCCGCAGCGCCGAGGATGACGGTCTTGTCTTCGGCCACCAGCACCCTGGCCACCTTGCCGATCGTGGTCGTCTTGCCGGTGCCGTTCACCCCGACCACCAGCACCACACCCGGCTTGCCGTCGACACCGGTCACGTTCAACGTGCGGTCCAAACTCGGATCGACCAGCGCGAGCAACTCCCGCCGCAGCACCTCCTTGGCCTTCGCGGTGTCGGCGACCCCCTCTATCGAGAGTTCACGCCGCAGCGCCTCGGTCAACTCCTGGGTAGGGCCCACCCCCAGGTCGGACGTGATCAGCGTCGCCTCGAAGTCGTCCCAGGTGTCGGCGTCCAGGCGATCCGACGACAGGATTGTCAGCAGCCCGCGGGCCAGCGGGTTGGCGCTGCCGGCCAGCCGGCGGCGCAGTCGCGCCATGCGGGTGGCGGGCGCCTCCGGTCTCTCCAGCGTCGAAACGGGCGCCGCTTCGGCGGCGGGTTCGGGTGGGACGGTGTCGGCGGGCTCGCCCTCGGTGGTGGGCAGTGACGGACGGGTCGGCGCCGGCGGCAACGCCCGGCGACGGGCCAGGAAGATGGTGCCCCCCACCACGACGGCGAGGGCCAACAGGCCGATGACGAGCCAGGTAATCAGATCCACCGGGTCATGCTACGGGAGCGAACTGACCCTATTTCGCCGAGGTGCCCGACTTGGCAGACGAACCGCGGCGCATGTCGGGGATCTCTTCGAAAAACTCCACCAGGCCCTGCGGCGGCTCGGCGTCACCGTTGAGGTGGCGAGCGGTCTCGGCCATCACGTTGGCCAGTTCGGGCACCCGCCGCTTGCCCGCCCCCTGCATGCCCATCGCGACGACGGCGACGATGCCGATGGCGACAGCGAGGATCACCACCATGACGAGCAGTGCGACAGCCACGAGAAACCTTTCGAACGGGGGTGCGTCCAGTATGCCTCAGCCGGACGCGCGGGCGGATCAGGCACCCCGTGCCGCGATCCGCCGCCGCATTGACGCTCACCGCGGTTCGTGCTCGGGCTGGCGCGGTTCAGCGCCGTCTCGATGGGCAACTGACCGGGTTCTGCCACCTAGTCCCGCAGTCGCTGGCTGATCACCGCCGATACCCCGTCGGAGCGCATCGTGACGCCGTACAGCGCATCGGCGATCTGCATGGTGCGCTTCTGATGGGTGATCACCAGCAGCTGCGAGTTCTCCCGCAGCTCCTCGTAGATCTGCAGCAACCGACCGAGGTTGACGTCGTCCAGCGCCGCCTCGACCTCGTCCAGAATGTAGAACGGGCTCGGCCGGGCCTTGAACAGCGCCACCAGGAACGCCACCGCCACCAGTGAGCGTTCGCCGCCGGAAAGCAGTGACAGCCGCTTCACCTTCTTGCCGGCCGGACGCGCCTCGACGTCGACCCCGGTGGTCAGCCACTCGCCCGGTTCGGTGAGCACCAGGCGTCCCTCACCGCCTGGGAACAGCCGCGCGAAGGACTGCTCGAACGCCTTCTCGACATCGGCGTAGGCCTCGGCGAACACCTCCTGCACCCGGGCGTCCACGTCGGCGATGATGTCGGCCAGGTCGGCGCGGGTACGGCGCAGGTCCTGCAGCTGTTCGGCCAGGAAGGCGTGCCGCTCCTGCATCGCGTCGAACTCCTCCAGGGCCAGCGGGTTGACCCGACCCAGCACCCCCAGATTGCGCTCGGCCGTGCGGAGCCGCTTCTGCTGCTCGCCCCGGACGAACGGCACGGGGTCCGGCTTGTCATCGTCTTCGGCCAGGGCGCTGCCGTCCGGCCTGGTCAGCACCGGGATCAACTGGTCGGGGCCGTAGTCGGCCACCAGCACCTCGGGGTCCAGTGCCAGCTCCGTCATGGCCCGCTCGGCCAACCCTTCCAGCCGCAGCCGCTGCTCGGCCCGGGCCAACTCGTCGCGATGCACGTGGTCGACCAGTTCCTCGAACTGCTTGGCCAGCCTGCGGCCCTGGGCACGCGCCTCGGCCAGCGCGGCCTCCGCCTGCGCACGGGTGGCCTCGGCGGTCGCCCGCTCCTCGGCGGCCAGTTGCTGGGACGCCTCGACCCGGTCGAGCAGCCAGCTGGCGGCGAGACCGACCGCGCGAGCGTCGGAGGCTTCACGGCGTTGCTGCTCCCGGCGGACGGCGGCGCGTTCGCGGGCGTGCCGCTCGGCAGCTGCGGCCCGCAGCAGCGCGTCGGCCCGACCGGCCAGCGCCCGGGCCCGTTCCTCGATGGTGCGCAGCGCGAGCCGGGCGTCCATCTCGGCGCCACGTGCCGCCCGTGCCAGCTCGCTCAGCCGGTCGCGCTCTCCCGGGTCCACCTCCACCACGCCGGTCTGGGCGGCAGCGAGTTCGAGCCGGGCCTCCAGCGCCGCCAGCGCACCGCGGTTCTGTTCCCGGGTGGCCTGGGCGTGGCGGATGGACGACTCCAGCCGTTCGGCCTCCGCCTGGGCGGAACGGGCGACCTGGCTCAGCCCGGCGAGCTCCTCGGCCAGGGCGGAGTAGGCGGCGTCCGACTCGTGCAGCCGGGCCAGCGCGGCGTCTGCCCGCTGCTGGGCCTCGCTGAGCTCCGCCTGGTGGTGCGCCAGCGCGAACCGGGCTCGTTCGAGTTCGGCCTGGGCCGCGGCCAGCTTCGACTCGGTCTCGTCGATCGCCGCCTGCACCTCGATCAGCGACGGCCTGGCGGACGAACCGCCGGACGCGAACCACTCGCTCAGTACGTCGCCGTCGCGGGTGACCGCAGTTACATCCGGCACCTCGGCGACGAGCGTCTGCGCGGCGGGCAGGTCGTCGACCACGGCCACCTTGCGCAGCAGCCTGCCCAACGCGGGCCGGACGTCCGGGCTGCAGGTGACCACGTCGATCGCCCAGGTGGCGTCGGGGGGCAGCGTCGGCCAGGCCTGTTCGTGCGGCTCGGACGACCCCCCGAGCAGCAGTCCGGCACGGCCGAGATCCTCTGCCTTGAGGTGCCCGAAGGCGGAGACCGCGGCGTCCAGGCCGGCCACTGCGACCGCGTCCGCAGCCGAACCGAGGGCCGCCGACACCGCAGACTCATACCCGGACCGCACCCCGATCAGGGCGGCCACCGATCCCAGCAGGCCGCCGACGGATTCACCGGCGGCCAACAGTGCCGCGGATGCATCCTTGCGTTCCAGGCCGAGCGCCAGGCCGTCCAGCCTGGCCGCCAGCGAGGCACGCTCGGTCTGCGCCCTCTGCTCGACCAGCCGGACGTCGTCGATGGAGCTCTCGATGCCTTCGACGGCGCGTGCCGCCGCCTCGTAGCCGGCGTCCAGGCCCGACTCCCCCGCGCTCAACCCGGCGAGGGTCGTCTCCAGGGTGGCGAAAGCGTGCCTGGCGTCGTCACCCCGGCGCACGGCGTCGTCGCGCGCCGCGGTCAACCGCTCGATCTCCGAGCCCGCAGCCTCGGTACGACTGCGCAGGGTGTTCACCTCGCCGGTCAACCGGGCCAGTCCTTCGCGCCGGTCGGCGATCGCCCGCTGCTGTGCGGTGAACGTGCGCTCGGCCCGCTCGTGGGCCTGTTCGGCGGCCTGCCGGACCCCGGAGGCCTCAGTGAGCGCCTGCTCGGCGGCGGCAACCTCGAGGTTCAGTGCCTGTTCCGCCGCGCGGATCTCGGCCGCCTCGCGCTCGATCGCCGCGGGGTCGCGTCCGGGACGGTCACCCTCGCCCGCGCTGTCGGCGTTGCGCACCCGTTCACCGGCGATGCTCATCGTGGACGCCATCCGCTCGCGCAGGGCGGCCAGGCCGTACCAGGTCTCCTGGGCGGCGTTCAGCCGGGGCAGCGCCTCGCGACTGACCGCCTCGGCCTCGGCTTCGACGGCACGGGCCGCGTCCAGGGCCGCCTCCACCTGACGGCGGCGGGCCAGCAGGTCCGCCTCGGCGGCCAGCTCGGACTCCAGCGCCAGGCTCGCCTGGACGTAGTCGTCGGCCATCAGCCTGCACTTGGCGTCGCGCAGTTCGACCTGGATCACGGCCGCCTTGCGGGCCACTTCGGCCTGCCGGCCCAGCGGCTTGAGTTGGCGGCGCAACTCTGCGAGCAGGTCCGCCAGCCGATTCAGGTTGGCGCTGGTCGCGTCCAGCTTGCGGAGCGCCTTCTCCTTGCGCTTGCGGTGCTTCAACACGCCGGCCGCTTCTTCGATGAACCCGCGCCGGATCTCAGGGGTGGCCTGCAGGATCGAATCCAACTGCCCCTGACCGACGATCACGTGCATCTCGCGTCCGATGCCCGAATCCGACAACAGGTCCTGCACGTCCAGCAGCCGTGCGGTGTTGCCGTTGATGGCGTACTCCGAACCGCCGGAGCGGAACATGGTGCGGCTGAGCGTGACCTCGGTGTAGTCGATCGGCAGTGCGCCGTCGGTGTTGTCGATGGTGAGGGTCACCTCGGCGCGGCCGAGAGGGGCGCGTCCGGACGTACCGGCGAAGATGACGTCCTCCATCTTGCCGCCGCGCAGCGACTTGGCCCCCTGCTCGCCCATCACCCAGCTCAGGGCGTCCACGACGTTCGACTTGCCGGACCCGTTCGGGCCGACGACGCAGGTGATGCCGGGCTCGAAGGCCAGTGTGGTGGTGGACGCGAACGACTTGAAGCCGCGAAGCGTGAGTGACTTCAGATGCATTGCCCTACCCGACGTTGGCCGTGTTCGCAGCGTGCTGGTTGCGGACGTGGCGGAACGTCCACACTTTGTTGACCAGGAAGTTGATCGGCATCGTGATCAGGATGGTCAGCAGTTGCGCCCAGTATTCGCGGGACTGCAGCCCGGCCCCCTCGTGAAACCAGGGCTCGGGCAGGTAGAACGGCGAGGTGGGGTTGGTGAAGCCGATCTTGATGAAGATGCCGGCGAAGGCTGCGGCGCTGCCGACGGCCAGGAAGGGCAGGAACTCTTTGAGCCACGGCGCCTTGGCGCCGTGCCGGAACGTCCAGCGCCGGTTGAGTTCGAAGTTGAACAGGTTGGCCACCAGGAACGCGACGATCCAGACCAGCGTCGAGTAGCGGAAGTTGTAGGGCGTGCCCGGAATGGCGAAGAGGATCCGCTGGGCGTTGACTGTGCCCCCGTTCAGCTTGTTCATGAGGATCGCGACCGCCATGTTGACCGCAACCCCAGCGGCACCGACCAGGCCGAACTTGATGAACTGCCGGCCCACGTGCGCGTAGCGGCGGTAGAACGCTCCGGCAGAACTCACGAGTCGCACCTTATCTCGCGGCGCCGCGCGGCCGACGCTGGCACGTCGGGCAACGGAACGACGACCGGTTCATGAACGGCTCTCGGACGATCGGACGTCCGCAGCGCAGGCAGGCCTTTCCTTCGCGACCGTAGACGGCCAGGGCGCGCTCGAAGTACCCCGAGGAGCCGTTCACGCTCACGTAGAGGGCGTCGAAGGACGTGCCACCCTCGGCCAGGGCCGCGGACATCACTGCTGTGGCGGCACCGATCAGTTCGCGCACCTTGGCGGCGGTGAGGGTGTCGGCCGCGCGGTCGTAGTGCAGCTTGACCCGCCAGAGCGCCTCGTCGGCGTAGATGTTGCCGATGCCTGAGATCACCGTCTGGTCGAGCAGCACGCGCTTGATGCCGCTGCGCTTGGCCCTGATCCGGCGGACGGCCCCGCTCAGGTCGAACGCGGGATCGAAAGGGTCACGGCCGATGTGGGCCAACTCGACGGGCAGTTCTGCGCCACCCGGGCTGAGGGACAACCCGCCGAACATCCGTTGGTCGACGAACCGGAGTTGGTTGACGCCGGCGATCGTGACCCCGCCGGTCGAGACCCCGCCGGTCGAGAACGGCGCGAGGTCGAAGAGCACCCGGGTGTTCGGCAGGAACGGGTCGCCCGCCGCGTCCAGCCGGAACTGTCCGCTCATGCCCAGGTGGGCCAGCAGCGCGTCGCCGTCGGTGAACGGCAGCCACAGGTACTTGCCCCGCCGTTTCGGCTCGGCGAACGTGCGGCCCTCCAGCGTGGTTGCGAAGTCGTCCGGCCCCGCGAGATGGCGGCGCACCGGACGGGGATGCAGCACCGTCACCCGTTCGATCCGCCGGCCGGTGACGACGGACGCCAGCCCGCGGCGCACGGTCTCGACCTCGGGCAGTTCCGGCATGCCGCGATTCTGCCAGCAGGGTGTGGCGAGGGAGGGGTTGGCTGCCTACCCTTCGGTGCATCGACCGGGCAGCTTCTACCGAAGAATCCAACGTACGGGATGGTCGGGGTCGGTCTCGTAGCGGCACCGCAGGCCGGTCCGGACCCGGTTGCGCAGGTGGCGACCGAGTTGCGGATCCGTTTCGGCGATCCGGGCCAGCGCGGCGACGATCGCCTTGCGGACCGTGACTCGCGCGCGTTCCGCGTCCGAGCCGGTGGTCCGGGCCCGGCCGGCCAGGCCGATGCCACCCGCCAGATAGGACGCGATGGCCTCCCGCTCCTGTCGGAGAGCGGGCCGGTCACATTCGTCGAGTTCGGCGTCCAGTTCGCGCAGTCGTGCGCCGAGCACCCGTCGGGACTCGTCGTCGAGCACGTCGATACCGCTCTGCTGGACGGTCCCGCCGGCGACCAGGTGCAGCGCGTCGTGGTCGGTGTCCGGATTCACCAGCAGGGCATGCAGATGGCTGAGCCCACGCATCCGGGGCAGCACGAACGTGGCCCCTTCGCGGCCGACCAGCCAGAGGCCGCCCGGCTGCTGGTGCAGGTGGACGGCCTGCGGCCCGTCCGCCACCACCTCGGCAGGCAGCAATCGGCGCAGCCGGTCCCGCCACCAGCGTGCGCCGATCCGCTCGTAGGTCGCCAGCGCGGCGCTCCGGTGCCGATCCGCGGCGGCGGAGTCGCCGACCAGGTCGTAGGCCCTGGCCAGGGTGTCGTCCGTCACCCCGTGCCACATCACGGCGCCGGCGTTGACCACCGACCGTCCGGCAAGGGGTGCGAGCAGGCGCAGCACCGCCTCGACAACCGGCCGATCGGCGACCGACAGGGCGCCCTCCAGCAGGCACTGCATCGTCAACAGCCAGTCGGAGTCTCGTGGCAGGGCGGCCAGCACATCTGCGGTGAACGGACCGATCATCTCGGCGACCTTGTCCCGCCGTTCTGCGCCCAGCCAGACCACCGCCGCCTCGGCGCGCACGACCGGCACCCCGAACTCCACGGCGTACTCCTCGTACGAGGGCCCCTCCGCTGCGCAGACGGAGACCTCACCGGCCTGGACCGCGGCGTAGGCGGTCATGGCATGCAGGACGGCGTCCGCGTCCGGAATCGCGGCCGCCCTGCCCGCCGCGGAGGCCCGCTCGATCAGGCCGGCGACCAGGTCGAGACGGCCACGCAGCAGCTCGATCGGCAGTCTCCGCGAGGCGGCGAAGAAGCTCCGCGCGCGCGGAGTTCTCGGCGATCACCTCGATCGCATGCATCGAGCGGTGGATGCGGGGCAGGTCGAGCGTCTCCCAGGCCACCGTGAGCGACCACAACTCGGCCTGCAGCCGAGCGTCGCGGTCGGCGAGGTGGGCGGTGACGTCGCCGAGCCGCAACGCCCAGTCCCGGCGCAGCGCCACGTCGTCCGGCCCCCAGTGCGACGCGAGGGCGGCGTCCAGGGCATCGGCGAGCAGGACGGGATCGTCCTGCCGGTCAGCCAGATGCAGCGCCTCGATGGCGAACGGACGCGCGCGGCGCGGTTCGTTCGCATAGGCCCAGCAGCGGGCCAGTGCTGCCGCGAGCCGGGCGCGGGCGATCGGGTCGTCCGTCTGCTCGTAGACATCGTGCAGGCGGACGGGCAGCAGCCCTGGCAGTAGGTTGTACTGCTGGCCGCGGGAAAGCCCGAGCAGCGCCTCGGCTCGGCCGGCCAGGTCACCGGCGGCCTCGGCCGTCGCGGCGGCCTGCTCGAACAGGGCCATCGCAGACGCGCCATCCCCGGCGGCCCACGCCTGCTCGGCGCGGGCCAACAACGACGGCGTTGGTCTTGGCTCGCTGACCACAGTTGGACGCTACTCTTACGACCGCAGCAACCGCACCTGCGCGGCGTGGCTCGCCTGCACTGCTTCGTCCCAGTCGCCGGTGCAGTAGACGCTCAGTTCGCTGATCCGTCCGTCGGTGACAACGGCGTGGATCTGTTCGCGGCAGTACCAGCGCTGCCCGCCGTCGACCCAGCGCTCCTCGAACTGGATCAGGAACCCCCGCGCCGTGCTGTCGAGAGCTTCCACCCGCACCCGGCCTGGGAACGGGTGGCTGTCCTCGCGCACGCCGAACGCGGCCTCCGTACCCTGGCACTGCACCCGCCAGTGCGGCAGGCTCAGGTCGAGGAAGACGTCCGGCGCAAACATGCCCACCGGCCGCTTCCCGGTCTCCAGCCAGTGGACGATCTGATCGGCCAGTTCGCCCAGCCGGCCATCCAGCATCGAACCGGTGTCGACTGCGGTCATGATGCCGCCCCCGCCATCGCCTCGATGTTGCGTCCAACGACCTCCATCACCGGGCCGAGATCGGCGGTCCGGCTGAACTCCACGACGCTCGTTCCGGCAGCGATCAACGGCCGGTGGCCCGACGCGGCCACGTAGGCGTCGCCCTCGACGTAGGTCTCGGTGCGGTCGGGCCAACGGAACGTGATCTGACCGGCCGTCACATACCCGTGGTGTTCGCAGGTGCAGGCGTCGCCGGGCAGTCCGCGGAAGTACGGCGCCGCATCGATGTCCTGCAGGTAGGTCTCGAACGCGACCGTGTGGCCTTCGAGTTCGGCGTAGCGGCCCTGGACGAATGGCAGGTCGATGCCGACCGGGGTGGTGAAACGGGATGCACTGGGCATTGGATCCTCCTCAGGTGGTGGTGTTGCCTTCACCCCTGAGGCGTGACTTCTGGCGTCACAGCGTGACGTCAGCGCAGGTCGGTCAGCTCCTGCGGGTTGACGTTGGTGCCGATCATGGCGCGCAAGGTGTCGTTGACGTCCCAGATTCCGACGTTCATGCCGGCTGTCACCGTGCGGCCGTCCGTTCCGCCCAGCCAGTAGGCGATGAACTCGTTGCCCGCCAGGTCACCGCGAATCTCCACGGTGTCGGAAGGCGCTGCGTGCCCCACGTACTCCATCGAGAACTCGAACTGGTCGGTGAAGAAGTACGGCTGCCAGTCGTAGACAGCGTCGAGCCCCAGCATCGAGCGCGCCGCCAGCTTGCCTTGACGAATGGCGTTGTCCCAGTGCTCCACCCGCAACGGCCCGAGCCGGGTGTTGAGCGCCAGTGCGCCGTCGCCGGCCACCCACACGTGCGGGTCGGACGTCCGCAGGCCCGCGTCGGCGATGATGCCGTCCGCCACCCCCAGCCCGGACCTCTCGGCCAACGTGGTGTTGGGACGCACCCCGGTGGCGGCCAGCACCACGTCGGCGACCACGTCGCCGTCGTCGGTGGTCACCGACGAATCGGTGATCGACTCCACGGTGACTCCGGTGCGGACGTCCACGCCGTGCGAGCGGTGCAGACCCACCAGATGCTCCGCGATCTCGTCGCCCAGCACGTTCGCGAGCGGTGTGCCGCCGCGGGCCAGCACGGTCACGTCGCAGCCCGCCTGCCGGGCGGACGCGGCCACCTCCATCGCGATCCAGCCGCCACCGACGATGACCACTTGCGCCCCGTCGCGGAAGGTGGAGTGCAGCAACTGCTCGTCACCCCGGGTGCGCAGCAACAGCGCGTGCACGGCACCGGGCACGTCCGGGCGCACCGGAAACGCTCCGGTGGCCAGCAGCAGCTTGTCGTAGTGCAGTTCCTCGCCGTCATCGAGGGTCACGGTGCGGGCGGCCAGCTCGATGGCGGTCGCCTCGGTGGCGGTGACCACCCGCACCTTGCGTTCGTCGTACCACGAGCCGTCGTGCAGCACCTCGAACGGCTGCCTGCCCTGCAGCACCTCCTTCGACAGCGGCGGACGCTCGTACGGCAGCAGCGGCTCGGCGGCGACGACGGTGAGCGGTCCATCGAAACCCTCATCGCGCAGGGTTTCGACGGCGTTGGCGGCGGCGAGGCCGCCGCCGATGATCACGATGCTGTCCATCACCCCATCCTGACCTGCCGAGTCGTCGGCGAACAGGTGCTGAAGGGGTTGCTCGGGACCTGGTGCGCCGACGAGCGCCGATTCAGCCGCTGAGTGCCTCGAACGCCGCCTGGGCCGCACCCTGCTCGGCCTGCTTCTTGGAGCGGCCCGGAGCCGAGGGAAAAGACAGGTCACCGATCATGGCGACGGCCTCGAAGCGCTTGTCGTGGTCGGGGCCGGATTCGGTGACCGCATAGCTGGGGGCACCCGCCGCGAGCACCGCGCACAGTTCCTGCAGGCTGGTCTTCCAGTCCAAGCCTGCGCCCAGGCCGTCCGCACTCTCGACCAGCGCGTCGAAGAGGGTGTGCACGTAAAGGTCGGCGGCGTCGCGTCCGGCCGAGAGGTAAAGGGCGCCCAGGGTGGATTCGAAGGCGTCGGCGAGGATTGAGGACTTGTCGGCACCGCCGGTCGCCAGTTCGCCCTTGCCCAGCCGCAGCAACGGCCCGAGTTCGAGTCGCCGCGAGACGTCGGCGAGCGTATGCGCGTTGACCACCGCCGCGCGCAGCTTCGCCAACCGGCCCTCGGGGTAGTCGGGAAAGCGGAGATAGAGATGTTCGGTGATCACCACACCCAGCACCGCGTCGCCGAGAAACTCCAGCCGCTCGTTGTGCGGGATCGCCCCGTGCTCGTAGCTGTAGCTGCGATGGACGAGGGCAAGCTCGAAGAGCCGGGGATCGATTGTGATCCCCAGCTCGTCGAGAAGGTCATGGATGCGGCTCATTGCCGCAGCGTCAGGGCTCGAGGATCTGCCGACGGGCGGCACGGGGGCCGTACTGGCCACAGGCCGGGCACGCGGTGTGCGGCAGGTGCTTCTCACGGCACGCTGCGTTGGCGCAGGTGACCAGGGTGGGCACCGACGCCTTCCACTGGGAACGGCGGTGCCGCGTGTTGCTCCGGGACAGCTTCCGCTTCGGGACGGCCACGGCTCACTCCTTGCTCTCGGCCTGCTGATAGGCCTGTTCGTCGTCTGGGTCAGTCGTCCATCCGGTCAAGGCGGCCCATCGCGGGTCGACGTGATCGTCGTGCCGGTGGTCCGGATCCTTGTTCAGGTTCGCCCCGCAGTCGAGGCACAGCCCTGCACAGTCCGGCCGGCACAGTGGAGTGAACGGCAGGTCGAGCACCACCGTGTCCCGCAGCAGCGGTTCGAGATCGATCAGATCGGCCTCGAGACGGCTGGCCTCGTCGTCGTCGGGTTCCTTGTCGGGATAGAGGTAGAGCTCCTGGAGATCGACCTCCTCATCGTAGGAGATCTGCTCCAGGCAGCGTGCACACTGCCCCTGCAACTGAACCACGGCGGTTCCGGTGACCAGCACCCCCTCCACCACCGACTCGAGCCGAAGCTCCAGATCGACGGGGGAACTGGGTGGTACCCCGATCACGTCCATGCCAATGCCTGCCGGAGCCTCGGCGACCCGTTGGATCGTCTTCATGGCACCGACCCGTCGTCCGAGCTCATGGGTGTCGAGGACGAGCCCGGAGCGCGGATCTGGATGGCGATACATAGTCATGACCGAAGGAATACTCTACCGGGCGCGTCCGGGAGGCGCCAATCGACCGGTGTCGCGGCGCGACGCTACTCAGGAAGCGTCCGGCTGCCGGAATATCCGTGGCGGTGCGCTATTCAGGTGGCGTGCCGGACGGGCCACCCGACAGCACTGTCGTTTCCGGCGCATGCAGGCCGGAGCGGGTCTCCAACCGGGAGCGCATGGTCTGGATCTGCGACAGCGTCTTCTGCAGGCCGGCCTCCATGGCGGCGATCCTGAAGTCGACGTAGACGTCCGCCTCCTTGCGGAGGGCTTCGGCCTCGGCGGCCGCCTGCGCCTGCAGGTCACCGGCCCGGGCGCGCGCCGTCTTCAGCACCTCGCTGGAATCGACCAGCCGGTCGGCCTTCTCCTGTGCTGCCCGGACGATCTGCTCGGCTTCGGCCTTCGCCCGTTCCAGCGCGGGAGGACTCGCGTTCGTGGCGTCCCGGGCCGCGGTCAGCTCGTCGGTCAAGGCGGTGCGGGCCGACTCGATCAGCGCCAGCGCCTCGCTGCGGTTGACCATGCAGGATGCCGACATCGGCACCGCCTTGGCCTGCTGCACCAGGGCGCTGAGCGCCTCGAGTTGGGCGGCGGCGGGTTCAGCCATTGCGGTTCACTCTCTTTTCGTGGATGCGCTCGGCGACCAGGGGCGGCACGAAAGCGGTCACGTCGCCGCCGAGCGAGGCCACCTCGCGGATCATCGTGGACGACAGCGTTCCCCACCGCGCCGAGGCTGGCAGCAGTACGGTTTCCAGGTCGGTCAGCGAGTGGTTGATGTGCGCCATCTGCAGCTCGAAGTCGAAGTCGGACGCGAACCGCAGCCCCTTCACCACCACCGCGGCGCCCTGGTCGCGGCAGAAGTCGACCAACAGCCCGGTCAGCACGACGACCCGGACGTTGGGGATGCCGGCGGTTGCGGCGCTCACCAGTTCCACCCGCTCGTCGGTGTCGAACAGGTAGTTCTTCGCCGAGTTGCGGCCGACCGCCACGATCACCTCGTCAAACAGGGCCGCGGCGCGTCCGATCACGTCCACGTGGCCATGGGTGATCGGGTCGAACGACCCGGGGCAGACGGCTCTCACCGGTCACCTTCCGTCGCGAAGAACAGCGTCGTCTCACCGTAGCGACGTTGCCAGTGTTCGCCCAACCGCTCCGGCCAGGCGAACGGCTCACCCCGTCCGGCCCGCTCGACCACCACGATCGCCCCGCTCGCGAGCCAATGCTCGGCCAGCCGCGCAACCACGTCCTCGACGGTGTGGTTGGGCACCGCGTAAGGGGGGTCCAGCCAGCAGACGTCGAAGGCCACGGGCTCACCTGCCATGAACTTCTCCACCCCGACGGCTGCCACGGTGACGTTCAACCCGGTCTCACGGACGTTGCGGCGGATCACGTCGGCGGCCCGCCGGTCCTTCTCCACCGCCACCACCGGATTCGCCCCCCGACTGGCCGCCTCCAGCGCCACGGCCCCCGAGCCCGCATACAGGTCGAGGAAGCCGAGACCGTGCAGCATGGTGGACGCGTCTCCGGCCCGGCCGAGCTCGGACGCAAGCACGCCGAACGCCGCTTCTCGAACCCGATCGGAGGTCGGACGGGTGGCCTCACCGGACGGCATCTGCAGCCGTTGGCCCTTGCGGCTACCGGCGATGATCCGCGACATGGATTGAACCGTAGCCGACACCGGGCAAGCCGCCGAGTGCGACAATGTGGCATGGCCAGCGACTCCCCCATCACCCATCTGAGCGAGGCCGAGGCCTGGCACCTGCTCGGCAGCGCATCGGTCGGCCGGCTCGCCACGGTGATCGACCGGCAGCCCGACATCTTTCCGGTCAACTTCGTCGTGGACGGCCCTGCCGTGGTGTTCAGAACCGCCGGCGGCTCGAAACTGCTGCAACTCACCGTCAACGCCGTGGTCGCGTTCCAGGCCGACGGCTGGGACGAGCGCACCGGCTGGAGCGTGGTGGTCAAGGGCACCGCGCGAGAGGTTGAGGACTCCGATGGCCTGCGCCGGGCCGAACGACTCGGGCTGCGGAGCTGGGTGCCGACCGTCAAGGAGCACGTCATCCGGATCGAGGCCGACGACATCGAGGGCCGCCGGTTCGCCTTCGGCGACGAGCCCGAGTCCGAACCGGACTACACCTCGGACTGAGCCGTCAGCGCCGGAGTCGTTTGATGCCGCGCCGGTAGAGTTCGGCCCCCAGTTCGCGTGCGGTGAACCGGTTGAACTGGCGCGACGGATCGTTCGCGACCCGGAAGTCAGGCTCACGGCCCATCGCTGCCGCCGAGATTCCGAGCATCGCCTCGACCGCCAGATCGATCGGAACCTCGGTCACCCTGCGGTGATCCTCCTCCGGTCCGCGCCGACGCTTCGCTGGCAGGGCGAGCCAGGCCACGTCGCCGATCACCCGCACACCGCTGCCCGCCACCGCCGCCGCATTCTGTTCCGACCACTGGTCCGCCCGGTCTGCCGCCCAGTCGGGCATTGTCAGGCGAGGCTCGTCGGATGGCGGCGTCCGATGCCCGAGTACCCGCGGAATCGAGCCGTGCAGCCCCAGCCGGTCGTAGTCGGACCAGCTCGTGTCGGCCGCCCGGAACGCCTTGTTGAAGCGTCGGAACAGCTCGACCTCGGGAACCGTCAGGGTGCGATTGGCCGCGTGCGCCGCGGCGTCGTTCGCGCCGTTCAGCAGTTCGGGGGGAAGGCCGAGCAACTGCTCGACGGAGTGGAACAGGAAGCTGTGGTCATCGGGATTCAGCACGATCACGGTCACCCGATCGGGGCCGACAACGTCGCTCCAGCGACGGATCAGGGTGCCCTGATCGTGTCTTCGCCGGATGATCTGGTGCACATCGCTACCCTCGTCGAGGACCTGGCGCAGCCAGCGGTCGAAGGTGCTCCGGTTGCCGGCTCCCTTGTTGGTCTCCTGCCAGACCGAGGGCAGCAGGGCGGACAGGCTACGCAGTGTGATCAGCACCTGCAGGTCGGCACCGAAGGTCTCGGCGACCTCGATCACGGTCTGGGTGGTCGCTCCCGCCGCGTACTCGTGGCTGATCAGGACCCGTTCAGGACGCGCACGCACCTCGTCGACCAGTTGGTCCCACAGCTGTCGCGGCGGAGGCATGCTGTCCGGCGTCTTCCAGCCCACGGCCTTGCCGACCAGAGCCGCGACCTCGTAGCGGTGACCGACCGTGGTGCTCGCACCCGGGTAGTAGACGCCGTGATCGAGCAGTTGGGAGCGCCTGGCCGCGGCAGCCATCTGCAAAGCGGTCGTGCCAGTCTTCTGCGGGCCGATGTGGAACACCCTGGATCTTGGCGGCAGGACCTGTGTCATCGCGACATGCTCCTGAACAGATCCGCCGAACGCCAACGGCCATCGCCCGCCACGAATGGGTTTCCGGGACACATCGTGGGCAGCGCCCTCACCTCCTTCGTTGCAGGTCAGCCGATCATGCCGAACCCCAGTTCCCTCGGGACCACCTGAGCTCAGGCTTTCTACATGACGCAAGGTGGGCGCGGCTCTGTCGAGTCGGGTGCGCAGCACGAACGGTACCCGATGCTCGTACGGACGCTCGTTCGACCGGCCGCCGGGTGCGGTCGGGCACCGGCCGGCACGGCTCAGGGCTCGTCGGTGCCCTGGTGGAAGAGTTGCCGCCAGTGGCCGTCCTGTTCACACCACAGCGAACTGCGCAGGGTTGTGCCCGCTCGTCCGACCGCGCGCCAGATCAGCAGGATCACCCCCGGAGCCGGACGGGTGGTCGCGATCACCTCCAGCGACACCGGGGTGGGCAACGGGCCAGTCTCGGCCAGCGCCTCGGCCCGCGTCCACAGCCGTCCTGACCGGCCGATCTCGGACCAGTCGGGGTGCAGCAGGGCAGCCAGGGCGGCCGGATCGCCGCGCACCTGGTCGGTGAGCAGCAACCGCTCCAGCGCGATCACCCGTGCCTCGTCGGATCGCACCTCGGCCTCGGGCCGGGACTGCTCCGGCTCGGCGAACAGGTCGGGCTGGGCGTCCAGGTCGACGGCTCCGGTCGGCACCGCGAACGATCCGGCCCGCAGCGCGGCCGATCCAGGCCAAGACCCAGCAGCCAACCCGGCCCTAACCGATCCGCCGCCGCCGAAACCGGGTCCCGGATCGGGTTGCCGGCCCTCCTTGAAGGCTACGGCGGCGGCATTGGCAAGCCGGTCGGCCTGTTCGTTCAAATCGTGGCCCGAATGCCCCTTGACCCACTCGAACCGGACCCGTCGACCCTGCATCGCCGCGTCCAGCTGCTTCATGATCTCGACGTTGAGAACCGGCTTGCCGTCACCCTTCTTCCAGCCCTTGCGCTTCCAACCCGGCATCCACTTGGTGATCGAGTTGATCGCGTAGAGCGAGTCGCAGTAGATCAGCAGGTCCTCGTCCGCACTCGCCGTCTGCTGCAGCAGATCCAGCACGGCGGTCAGTTCGCCCATGTTGTTGGTGCCTCGCGGCCAGCCGCCGCTGGCCCAATGATCGTCATCCATGTACCAACCCCAACCGGCCGGGCCGGGGTTGCCGAGAGCGGAACCGTCCGCGGCGGCGATCAATGTCATCGGGTCATCGTGCCAGAGCGCGACGGTCAGCTCAGTTCGAGCCAGTCGCCGGCGCTGAGCAGTTCGGTGGCGGTGACCGCGTCGACGAAGCCGGGGGTGCGGCGGTCGGGATCGCGTTCGATCGCTTCGGAGGCAATGGTCTTTGCCACCGCGATCAGGTCGGCGTGGTCGAGCACGCTCAGCAGCCGCAGGCTGGATCGGCCACCCGACTGGTCGGCGCCCAGCACGTCGCCCTCACGCCGCTGGATCAGGTCGAGTTCGGCCAGGGCGAAGCCGTCATTGGTGGACGCCACGGCGCTCAGCCGGTCACCGACCGTGCCCTCGTGCAGCGCGGACGAGATCAGCAGGCACACCCCGGCATGCTCACCGCGGCCGATCCGGCCGCGCAACTGATGCAACTGCGAAATGCCGAACCGGTCGGCGTCATGAATCACCATCATGGTGGCGTTGGGCACGTCGACGCCCACCTCTATCACGGTGGTCGCGACCAGCACGTCGAGTTCACCGGCAGCGAATGCGGCCATGGTGGCTTCTTTGGCGTCTCCGGGCAGCTGGCTGTGCAGAACGCCGACCCGCACATGCGCCAGCGGGCCGTCGCTCAGCCGGGTGGCCAGATCGACCACCCCGACGCCGTCGTCGGAGGTGTTGATCCGCGGTACCACCACGAACGCCTGCCGGCCCTGCGCGACTTCTTCGGCGACCCGTTGCCAGGCCCGCTCGACCCAGGCCGGACGAAGGGACGCGTCGACCACAACGGTGCCGATCGGTTGTCGTCCCGCCGGCAGTTCGGTGAGGGTGCTGATGTCGAGATCGCCGAAGATGGTCATCGCGACCGACCGTGGAATCGGCGTCGCCGTGAGCACCAGAATGTGCGGCCGTGCCGACGCCTTGTCGGTGAGCATGCCGCGCTGCTCAACCCCGAACCGGTGCTGTTCATCGATCACAATGAAGCCGAGGTCGGCGAACTGCACGCGGTCACCCAGCAGCGCGTGGGTGCCGATCACGATGCCGGCCTCGCCGGACGCCGCCCGCAGCAGCGCCTCACGCTTCGCGGCGGCCGGCATCGATCCGGTCAGCAGCACCACGTCGGTGGCCACCTCGGGTGAGCCGAGCAGGCGTCCGCCGGCCAAATCGCCCATCAGGGCACGGATGGTGGCGTAGTGCTGCTGCGCCAACACCTCGGTGGGAGCCAGCAACGCGCACTGGCCGCCCGCGTCGATGACGGCCAGCATGGCCCGCAGCGCCACCACTGTCTTGCCCGAGCCGACCTCCCCCTGCAGCAGCCGCTGCATCGGACGCGCCCGGTCGAGTTCGTCGAAAAGCGTGTCGCTGACAATGCGCTGGCCCTCGGTGAGGCCGAACGGCAGCCGCGCGTCGAGGGCGGCGAGAAGTCCGTCCGCGCTCGCTCGGCGCCGGATCGCCGTGTGCGTCGAGGCGTCCGCGCGTCGATAGGCCATGGTCAGCTGGGTGGCGAAGGCCTCGTCGAAGAGCAGCCGCTGGGTGCCCGCGTGCGCCTCAGCCAGGGAGTGCGGTTGATGGACGCACGCGAAGGCGTCGGCGAGCGGCATCACGTCGGCGGCGTCGAGCACCCACTCGGGCCAGGGGTCCTGGTCGCCGCTCAGCGTGGCCAGCGCGAGCCTGCAGCATTCGGCGACCTTCCAGGTGGGCAGCTTGGCTGTCGCGGGGTACATGCCGACCAGCGCGCTGCGACTCATGGTGGCGATCAGCTGCTTCTTCTCCGACGAGCCGACGATGGCGCCGGACGCGTCGAGCATGACGAACTCCGGATGGGTCAGCTGTGCCTGGTCGCGGAACTGGCCGACCTTGCCGACGAAGATGCCTCGCACGCCCTTGGCCAACTCGCGCTGCCAGTACTCGACCAGATGCTCGCGACCGAAGAACGTGACCGCAAGGTAGCCGTTCCCGTCGGTCAGGGTCACCTCCAATCGGCTGGGCCGATTACGCCCGCCGTGGACGACGTCGGTGCGGTTGACCTTGGCCATCACCGCCACGTGCTCGCCCACTTCGAGGGTGCTGAGGTCGGTCAACTCGGTGCCCGAAAGGTATCGCCTGGGCAGGTGCCTCAAGAGGTCGCCGACGGTGTGGATGCGCAGCTTCTCGAGGTCTTTGGCGGTGCGCGCCCCAAGCACTTCGGCCACCGGCGTCGCCAGTTCGCGAAACGACGAAGTCTGCCAGGTGACCATGTGCAGAAGCCTAATGGGCGGCCCTGACAGCACTTGGTGATCGAGATCCGTGGTCGATCGAGCGACGTCCGCACAAAGCGAAAGGACCCGCCGCAGCGGGTCCTTCAGGGTGCCGGTCGGGTCAGCGGGTGACCTTGCCGGACTTCAGGCACGAGGTGCACACGTTCAGCCGCTTGGGGGTGCCCGCCACGACAGCGCGGACGCGCTGGATGTTCGGGTTCCACCGACGGTTGGTCTTCTTCTTCGACCAGGGCACGTTGTGGCCAAAGCCTGGGCCCTTGGCGCAGATGTCACACACGGCAGCCACTGGTAACTCCTTGATTGCTTGGGTTTCGGCCCCTACAGGGACCGTCCAACAATACCCGAGAGGCGTTCGGGTCGCATAATCGTGGCCGGCGGCCGTTCGCGACGACCCTGAACGCTCAGGCCGACACCACCACCGGCAGGATCATCGGACGCCGCCGGTAGGTGTTGCTGACCCAGCGTCCCATCGTTCGGCGCACCAACTGCTGCAGGGGCCGGACGTCCTCCGCACCGTCGTTCAGCGCGTCCTGCACCGCTCTGGCGATCTCGGCCTTGATCGATTCGAACACCGAATCGTCCTCGACGAAGCCGCGGGCGTGCACGTCCGGGCCGCTGACCAGGGTCGAGGAGTGCAGGTTGACCACCACCACGACGCTGATGAAGCCGTCCGCCCCGAGGATCTTGCGATCGCTCAGTTCCGCGTCACCGATCTCTCCGACGGTGGAGCCGTCGACGAAGATGTAACCGCATTCCAGCCGTCCGACCACCTTCGCCCGACCGTCGGCGAGATCGACCACCCCACCGTCCTCGATCACGATGGCACGGTCCCGCGGCAAGCCGGTGGCCACGGCCAGGTCGGCGTTGGCGATCAGGTGCCGCACCTCGCCGTGAACAGGCAGCGCGTTCCGGGGTTGGATCAGGTTGTAGCAGTACAGCAACTCACCGGCGGACGCGTGCCCCGACACGTGCACCAGCGCGTTGCCCTTATGCACCACCGTGACGCCGTTGCGGGCCAGCCCGTTGATCACCCGGTAGACGGAGTTCTCGTTGCCCGGGATCAGCGAGGACGCCAACAGCACCACGTCGCCCGGGCCGGCGGTGACCACCGGGTGCTCGTGCGCGGAGATCCGCGACAGCGCCGACAGCGGCTCACCCTGCGAGCCTGTCGACACCATCACCACCTTGTCGTCGGGGTAATTGTCGAGCTGCTTGAGCTCGATCAGGGTGTTTTTCGGCACCTTCAGGTAGCCGAGTTCCTGCGCGACGGTCATGTTGCGCACCATGGAGCGACCGATGTAGACCACCTTGCGACCGTGCCGCACTGCGGCGTCCAGCACCTGCTGTACGCGGTGCACATGGGACGCGAAGCAGGCCACGATCAGCTTCTTCTTGGCCGAGCCGAAGACCCGCTCCATGGCCGGTTCGATGTCGCGCTCGTGCGTGGTGAAGCCGGGGGTCTCGGCGTTGGTCGAGTCGGCCATGAAGAGGTCGACGCCCTCTTCACCGAGCCGGGCGAAACCGCGCAGGTCGGTCAGCCGGTGGTCGAGCGGCAACTGGTCCATCTTGAAGTCGCCGGTGTGCAGCACCAGGCCGGCGGCCGTTCGCATGGCGATCGCCAGGGCGTCCGGAATGGAGTGGTTGACGGCCAAAAACTCAAGGTCGAACTCGCCGACCTTGATCCGGGTGCCTTCGGCGACCACCCGCAGGTCGACGTCGCGCAACCGGTGTTCCTTCAGCTTCTCGCGCAGCAGGGCGAGGGTGAGCCGGGAGCCCAGCACCGGAATGTCCGGACGGCGGCGAAGCAGGTACGGCACGGCGCCGATGTGGTCCTCGTGGCCGTGGGTCAGCACCAGGGCCTGGACGTCCGCCAGCCGATCTTCGATCAGGTGCAGCCCGGGCAGGATCAGATCGACACCCGGATGGTCGTCGGAGGGGAACAGCACCCCGCAGTCGATCAGCAGCATCTGGCCGTTGATCTCGAAGCTGGTGCTGTTGCGTCCCACGTCGCCGAGGCCGCCGAGCGGGATCACGCGCAGGGTGTCAGGGGAAAGCTTGGGGGGTGTCTTGAGCATCTCTCGCACCCTGTCCACCCTAGTGTCGGGCGCCCCACGTCCGCCAACGGGCGGCGGCGGGAACCAAGGGGCGCGCCGGTTAGCATGATCGGATGATCGCCGACTCGGTCCGCTTGGCACTGCCCGCGGAGGCCACCCAGATCGCGGCGCTGCAACGCCGCGCGTGGGTGCAGCAACTCCCGTCCGGTTTGGCCGATTCGATGCTGGCCGGAATCGACCTGGACGCGATGACGCAGTCGTGGCACGCGGCGATCACCCGTCCGCCGCTGGCCCGGTTCAGGGTGCTGGCAGCTGTCACGGAGGCGCGGGTGGTCGGTTTCGCCGTGGTCGGCCCCAGTGCCGATCCCGACGCCGACCCAGGCGAGGACGGGTTGGTCGCCGAGTTCGCCGTCGACCCCCAGGCCCAGCGCCAGGGTCACGGGTCGCGCCTGCTGCACGCCTGCGTCGACACCTTGCGCGCGGACGGGTTCCGGCGGGCCACCTGGTGGGTGCGCGCCACCGACGATGCCCTGCGGGGATTTCTGGACGAGGCGGGCTGGGGCCCGGACGGCAGCCACCAGGAGGTCGGCACCGACGCAGGTGCCCGCGTGAAGCTGATCCGGCTGCACACAGACATCTCTGCCTGACCTCGGTCGCGGCGCCTAGGGTGGGCCTGACGAGAGGAGCGGCATGACCGACGAAGCACGCGAGCACGACAAGGGCGGGGTGTACTCCAGTTCCGGACGCGAGTTCGTCCGCGACACCCGCTACATCAACGACCGGATCGTGGCCGATCCGACGGCACCGGACCAGTGGCCGGTCGAGGCCGGCCGTTACCGGCTGATCGCGGCCAGGGCCTGCCCGTGGGCGAACCGCACACTGATCGTGCGCAGGCTCCTCGGCCTGGAGGACGTGATCTCGGTCGGCCTGCCCGGACCGACCCACGACGCCGACTCGTGGACCTTCGACCTCGACCCGGGCGGCGTCGACCCGGTGCTGGGCATCCACAAGCTCAAGGACGCCTTCCTGAAGCGGTTCCCGGACTATTCGCGCGGCATCACGGTTCCGGCCATCGTCGAGATCGCGTCCGGCCAGGTGGTGACGAACGACTTCGCGCAGATCACCGAGGATTTCGCCACCCAGTGGACGGCACACCAGCGACCTGGCGCCCCCGAGCTATGGCCGTCCGACCACGCCGATGAGCAGCGCGAAGTGATGCAGCGCATCTACACGGAGGTCAACAACGGGGTCTACCGGTGCGGTTTCGCCGGCAGCCAGCAGTCCTACCACGAGGCCTTCGAACGACTCTGGACCGCGTTGGACTGGCTGGAGGACCGATTGTCGACCCGCCGGTACCTGATCGGCGACACGATCACCGAGGCGGACGTCCGGCTGTTCACCACGCTGGCGCGGTTCGACCCGGTGTATCACGGGCACTTCAAGTGCAACCGGTCGAAGCTGTCGGAACTGCCGGCGCTGTGGGGGTACGCACGTGACCTCTATCAGACTCCGGGGTTCGGCGACACCATCGACTTCGTGCAGATCAAGCAGCACTACTACATCGTCCACCGTGACCTGAACCCGTTGGGCATCGTGCCGGACGGGCCGGACCTCGCCGGCTGGCTCACCGAGCACGGACGTGAGGCGCTCGGTGGCCGACCCTTCGGTGACGGCACCCCGCCCGGCCCGGTGCCCGCCGGTGAGGAAGTGCCGAACCCGCTGGTGTGATCCGATCGCAAGCCCTTCTGATTTCGACCGATCGTCCCGCTTTGCGTTGGGTCCGACAGAAAGACGACTACGTACAACTGACTCGCGATGGTGAGATCGGGTCGTCCCAGGTGGGATCGACAAGCACAGGTCTCGACAAGCTCGACCGAGCGATTGCGGGTCTCGACACGCTCGACCGACCGAGATTGCGCTCGACCTGCGGAAGGTCACTCAGGCGACGTCGAACCGACTCAGCGCCCTCAGCTTGTTGGTGGCGTCCAGAGCAGCCACCTTGTACGCCTCTGACAAGGTTGGATAGTTGAACACCGTGTCGACGAGGTAGTCCACGGTGCCGCCGCAACCCATCACGGCCTGGCCGATGTGCACCAGGTCGGTGGCTCCGGTGCCGAACACGTGCACCCCCAGCAGCGAGCGGTCAGTGCTGTGCACCAGCAGCTTGAGCATGCCGTAGGAGTCGCCGACGATCTGGCCGCGGGCGAGTTCGCGGTAGCGGGAGAGACCGGTCTCGTACGGCACGGACTCGCCGGTGAGCTCGTCCTCACTCTTTCCGACGTAGCTGATCTCGGGAATGGTGTAGATGCCGATCGGCTGCAACGCGGTGATGCGTCCGGCCTTCTCACCCATCGCATGCATGGCCGCCAACCGACCCTGCTCCATCGACGTGGCGGCCAGCGCCGGAAACCCGATCACGTCGCCGACCGCGTAGATGTGCGACTGGGTGGTGCGGAAGTGATCATCGACGGTGATCCGACCGCGCCGGTCAGCCTCCAGTTCCGCGTTCGCCAGCAACAGCGCGGCGGTGGCACCCTGCCGTCCGGCCGAATACATCACCGTCTCGGCGGGAATGCGCTTTCCCGACTTGAGCGTCGTGACGGTGCCCCGAGCGCTCTTTTCGACCTTCTCGACTGTTTCGCCGAATCGGAACGTGACCGAGAGGTCGCGCAGGTGGAACCGCAACGACTCCACGATCTCGGCGTCACAGAAGTCGAGCATCGTCGGACGTGCGTCGACGACCGTCACCCGGGTGCCGAGTGCCGCGAACATCGACGCGTACTCGATGCCGATCACCCCGGCTCCCACCACGACCATCGTGCCAGGCACCCGCTGCAGGTTGAGGATTCCGTCCGAGTCGACCACGTTCACTTCGTCGAACTCGACCAGGTCGGGCCGGGCCGGTTGGGTGCCGGGTGCAAGCACGATGCGACCCGCGCTGACCGTGTGGTGGTCGACCCCGTCGATGTTCATCGTGTGCGGGTCCACGAACGACGCGTCGCCGCTGAAAAGGGTCACGTGGTTGCGCAGCAGCTGGTTGCGGATCACCTGCGTCTCACGGCCGATCACGTGCTGGGTGCGCGCGGTCAGATCGCCGATGGTGATCTCGTCCTTGACCCGGTACGACGCGCCGTAGAGATCGCGCTGGGCCATGCCGGTCAGGTAGAGGACGGCCTCCCGCAACGTCTTGGACGGGATCGTGCCGGTGTTGATGCACACCCCGCCGAGCATCTGCTTGCGGTCGACGATCGCCACATGCCGTCCGAGTTTGGCGGCGGCGATCGCGGCACGATGGCCGCCGGGTCCACTGCCGACCACCAGCAGGTCGTAGTCGTACTTCATCGTGTCTCCGTCCGTGCGGCCACCGCGATTATGTGCCCCGACAAGTCCCGACGGCAATGGACCGGGTGCGAGGCCGTCATCAAGACTGAGCCGCGTGCGCGTCAGCCGGGCCCCAAATCCATGTAGTCCAGCGGATCAACCGGTGCAATCTCGTCACGGGCTAGCGCGATTGTCCTACTGGACCTCAGCTTCGTCTGTGCGCGGTTCTTGATCAGGTACACGGCATCCATCTAGTTCCTCCCAGAACACGATGGTGCGGGTGCAGCTACTGCCAGGCTTAGAAGCGGAAGCGCACGAGGCGGCTGGATCGTCTGAACGCTGGGAGCAGGTTCATGATGCGATAGATGCGGCGAGTGTTCGCGGGCGCTTTGGCCATCAGGATCGGGGAGTCATTCATCGGCGCCTCGCCCGCATACTCGAGCCTGGGGTGCCAGTCGGCCAGCGCGGACGGATCGTCGAAACCGCACTGGAACACGGCGTTGTACTTACGCCCCAACGGATCCCACTTGGAGGTGCGCCACGCCGACGCCGACACCGTATCGAACAGCAGTTCGCCGGTCGGGAACGCGTCGACGATGCTGGTCACCACTCGCTGAGCGTCAGCCTCGCTCAGGTACGGCACCAGCCCTTCGGCTATCATCAGCGCCGGCCGCCCGCGGGGAATGCGTTCCAGCCAAGTCAAGTCGGTAACGCTGGAACCGATCAGCGTGTAGTGCCCCGCGTGACGGCAGGAGCTGCTCGCGCAGTCTGGCCACCGCGGGGTAGTCGAGGTCATACCAGTCGACGGTCTCTGACGGGTCGACCCGAAAAACGCGGGCGTCGAGCCCGCACCCCAGGTGCAGCACCACTGCATCGGGATGGTCGGCCAGGAACTCCCCGGCCCAATCGTCGAACACCTTGGCTCGAACCACGGCGCCGAGGCCCAGCTGGCTGGTGGCGAACCAGCCCTTGTCATAGTCAGGATCCAGACGCCGCATGACCACTTCGGCCAACGCATCTCCAAGGATCGGATCCGGCAGCCGATTGTCCAGCGCTTTGGCCTTAAGCACCGGGCTGAGAGTCTTCTGCACCCCCTCAAGTTCCACGCCCGACACGCTATCGCTCCAATCGCGGGTCCCTCCGTGGACACCACGGTGCAACGGAATCGCGCACCGGCGCGGCAATAAGGGAGGGTCGTGCTGCACCGAAGCCGCCAGGCCCACCCTCGCACACGACGGCATAGAAGTGCGTCGTGGGTCGGGTCCGGTTGGCGCGATGGGAGGCAACATCGACGACACGAGCCCGCCGATGGGGTCTGGCGGATGCAGGGTTTGCGTATCCGCACTAACTGCGTATCATTATGTCCATGGGAACTGGCCGAGTTGCACTCGACTCACTTATCAGCCACGCAGCGGCCGCGCTGGGCGATGCTGCAGTCGCGACCTCGGCGCGGGATGTGCTGCCGTTGCTGAGCAGGGCGCAGGAGCAGTTGACCTCCGCGATCGACGAGGCGATGGCGGCCGCTGTCCTTGAAGAAGGGACGTCGCTGCGCCAGGCGGGGCATCTGGCAAACCTGTCGGAGAACGCTGTGGGGCCGCGGCTGGCACGAACCGCCCGACTGATGCCCTACGCCACCGCCGAAGGGCGGGTGACCAGGACATCGGTCGAACGAGCCCGCTACGACGCCGAAACCGGACGCCCAGCACCCACCCCCAACCACCCGATCGAACCACTCAGGTTCCGGCGTCGCCGCGACACCTGACAATCAAGGAGCAAACAATGACCGACCCCAACCTCACCCACCTCTACTTCCTGCTCGACCGATCCGGCTCGATGCAATCCATCCGCGACGACACCGTGGGCGGCTTCAACGCCTTCATCGCCGAACAGCGCAAGCACCCCGGTGATTGCCGGGTCACCCTCGCCCAGTTCGACGACCGGTACGAAGTCGTCTACAGCGACCGGCCCATCGCCGACGTGCCCGACCTCGACCTGCAGCCACGAGGCAGCACCGCTCTGCTGGATGCCATCGGCCGCCTCGTCACCGACGCCGGCGCCCACCTCACGTCCCTGGAAGAGCACCTGCGGCCTGGCACCGTGATCGTCGGCATCATGACCGACGGCCACGAGAACGCCTCCCACGAATGGACTCACCCGGCGATCAAGGCACTCGTCCAGCAACAGACCAACAGCTACAGCTGGGAGTTCCTCTACATGGGAGCCGACCAGGACGCCATCGAGGTCGGCACCAGCCTCGGCGTCCAAGCCAACCGGTCGATCACCTACTCCCGGGACGCCTCCGCTCCCGCGATGACAGCAACCGCCGCCCTGGTCACACGCCTTCGCACAGCCCGAGCAACCGCAGCATCCGCGATGGATATCGGCTACACGGCCGAAGATCGCGAAGCGGCCGCCGCGAGGGGCTCCAATAGCGCGCCCGCCACGAAGCCCCGCCCGAAGCGCTGACGCACCCGGAATCGTGGCAGGCGGGAGGCCTTGCTGATCCCGGGTCGCCGTGACTCATGTCGCACGTACACCGGCAGCGGCCATCAGCGGTGCACGGGGACGTCCGTCGCGGTCAGCGTGACGACCAGGCCTTCGGGTGCGACGGCGATGGAGTTGACGATGACCCGGTCGTCCGCGGCCAGCGAAATCGGCTTCACCACGCGGTCGATGATCTGCTGCGACAGCGATTCGTCGATCGAAATGCCGGCCACGTCGATGCGGGACTGCTCGAGTTCCACCTGCTGCGTCGTGACGTCGAGCACCGGAACCCCGGAGATGCCGATGTCGAGCGCGTTCAGGCCGAGGATGTCCACGGCGTAGGTGACCAGGATGCGTCCGTCGCCGCCGTGGGCGATCGGCAGCCCGGCGACCTTGCTGAGGCCGTCGTAGCCCAGGGTGCCGGTCAGGTCGAGCCGTCCGATCACTGCCTCGGACGGGCTCACCAGCCGGATCTGGGTGGCTTGATAGCTGATCGTGGTGACCGGCACCTGATGGCCCTGGAACGGCACCTGAACCGAGTCCGCCGTGCCGGAGACGTCGACGAACCTGCCCTGCGCGGCGGCCGCCAGCACCGAACCACCACCCAGCGTCATGGTCGGATTCACCAGCGGCGGCTGCACCCCTTCGATCGCCTTCTGGGCCTGCGACTGCACCACATAGCGGACGGCGAACTCGGCGCCGACGAGAAGCGCGGCGATGACTCCCAGAACGATGAGAACCGTGCCGAACCGCTTCATCAACTGAGGCCGAGGATGGTTTCGATGCCAACGGTCAGCCCCGGCAGGCCTGGAACGGCCCGGACGGCCGCGATCACACCCGGCATGAACGAGACCCGGTCGAGCGAGTCGTGCCGAATCGTCAGCGTCTCTCCCCCGCCGCCGAACAACACCTCCTGGTGCGCGATCAGGCCGCGCAGCCGCACGCTGTGCACGTGCACGCCGTCGATCACGGCGCCGCGAGCGCCGGGCAGCCCTGAGGCGGTCGCGTCCGGCACCGGCGCCAGGCCGGCCTCCGTCCGTGCCGCGGCGATGCCGGCGATCGTGCTGGCCGAGGTGCCGGACGGTGCGTCCGCCTTGTTCGGATGATGCAGTTCGATCACCTCGACCGACTCGAAGAATGCGGCCGCCCGGGCGCTGAAATGCATCATCAGCACGGCACCGATGGAGAAGTTGGACGCCACCACGACGCCCACCCCGCCCGCCTCCGCCAACCGCCGTACGGTGGCCAGCCTGTCGTCGTCGAACCCGGTGGTGCCGACCACCACGTTGATGCCGCGTTCGGTGCACCAGGCGATGTTGTCGAGCACCGCGTCCGGGTGGGTGAAGTCGACCACCACGTCGGCGTCCTCGACCGCGCTGCGATCGTCACCGACGTCGACGGCGCTGACCAAGTCGAGTCCCTCGGCGCCCTCGACGGCCCGGACGACTTCGGCGCCCATCCGTCCGCGGGCCCCGAAAACAGCTACCTTCATCGGTCCTCCTCTTCGGCCAACCACACCCGGCCGCCCTACCCTACTGAACGACGCCGGGGACAGTTTCTACTCGTTCAGGATGCCGCCGGAAACACATGGGGACGGTTCCCACGGTTGTTGTGAACGTTCGATGGAACCCGTGGGCACCGTCCCCAGCGTTTGTGAACCGCACCGCTCAGTGGCGGGGGATTTCGCGGCGTTCTGTGGCGTGTTCAGTTGCCGATGAGGAGGGCTTGACGGCTTCGACTACTTCGGCGGTGATGGAGACGGCCGGTCAGGTGGGACCGGGCTCAACTCCCGCAAGGTGGATGAGCATTTCGGCAATCGTGTCGAGGTCGCGTTGGGAGCGGGCTCGGTCGTGATCGGTGAGGTACTGAAGAACCATTCCGGTCGTGCTGCCGACAAGGACTCTGGCGATTGTGTCGAAGTCGACCGCGCACGTTTCGCCGCTGGTGTCGGCGGCTTCCTGGCATCGCTTGGCCACGATCTGGACGTACCCGTCCATTTGTGCTCGAGCCAGGTGTTCCAACCCGGGGGTGCGCAGCGCGTGGAGCTGCAACTCGTGGCGCATCAGGGCCATGTCTGGGTCGTTCACGATCAGCTGGTCCCAGTACCGGTTCAGACCGGAACGGATGGCGTGCTCGAGCCCGGCGTCGCTCTCCGCCGCAAGGAACACCGCCGAAACCTCCTGCCGGACATCGTCGATCACGGCAGCGAGCATCAACTCCTTCGACGGGAAGATGTAATGCAGCGTTCCCAGCGGGACGCCCGCCTCGGCGGCCACAGCCCGGAGCGTGGTGCCCGCCACCCCGCGGGCGAGGACCGCCCGGGCCGCGGCGATGAGCTGCTCGCGGCGCTCTGACGCTTTGACGTACACGACATGCACTCCTGTCATCACGGCACCCGAGTCAAAGTCGGTTGGTCATGGGCCCAGGCGCTCATGCTGACATTAACACAGACTCGGTCAACCGACCGACTGTGTTGATCATGGAGGTAGCGGGCTGGTCAGAGGATTCGAGCCGAGCCCTGGCCGAGCGCTCAGCCGGCCGCGGGTGCCTGCGGCGCGGTCTGGGCGACTGCCGAGGGGCGCGGGTGATTGTTGGTTGTGGGAGTCGGTGCAATACCCACCGCGACACCTAGGAGGAGCAGGACTGAGACGGCGCCAGCGGCGGCGGTCGCCAACCGACGGGTCCCGATGCCGGTTTTCGACCATCTCCCAGCGGAGTTGGCCACCCCTGCCGATCCGTTGCGGTTGCCGGGCACCTCGTCGTCGACAGCGAACGGGCCGACGTGGTGGACTCGGCCGTCGACCAGCCCAGAAATGGTCATGTCGCTGTCGCTGTCGGTGTCGGGTGCCGGCCGGCGGCGCGGACGTGGCGGATCGCGTCGTCGCGGACCCCGGTAGAGGTCTTGGCATAGAACGAAAGCTCGTGGCCGTCGAGATCATGGAAGCCGACCAGTCGACCGTTGGCCCCGCTGATCACCGCCGTGTGACGGACCTGCAACCGGTCCAGGTGGGCCGAGCAGGAGGCCAGGTCGTCCTCCTCAGGGACCTGCACGTTGAGGAACCCGAAGTCCCGAGTCGCCGCGGCCGCGACTGGGTGTTCCCTTAAGGCCAGCAGTACCTCGCCCAGGCCCGAGAACGCGATGCCGCGGACGACGCCATCGCTGTCTGGCCATTCCATCTCTTCGCGTAGCCCGAACACTTCGGCATACCAGCGCCGGCTCGCGGCGAGGTCGGAGACCGGCACCTTCACCGACATCACGTGTAGATCAGGCAGATCGTTCATTGCTACTCCCTTATTCGGATACTGTGGCGCTGTAGTTAAAGAGAACCACTACAGTGACACTGGTGTCAATAGTTGGTGGGGACCGGAGGGAGTGGAATTGACGCACCAGACAGAGCCAACCGAATCGTCGACGCGGAGCTATCGCTCACCTCGGCGGCGGGCCGCGGCCAGGGCGACCCGGAGCCGTATCCGGGGAGCTGCCTGCGAGCTGTTCCTGACCGGTGGGTATGCCGCCACATCCATGCGCGCCGTTGCCGCGGCGGCCGGTGTTGCCGAAAAGACCGTCTACCTGCAGTTCGACACCAAGTCGGCCCTGCTCAAAGCGGTGGTCGAGAACGCGATCGTCGGCGACGACGAGGATGTCCCCGCGGCCGGTCGAGACTGGTTCGTCGAGGCAGTCGCTCAGACAGACCTCGACCGGAAACTGCGGCAGATCGCCGCCCTGACCTCGGCATTACACGAGCGCAGCGGGGCCATCTTCGCTGTCGCTCGCGACGCAGCGTCCGTCGATCCCGAGATCGCCAACCTGTGGGCCTACGGCAAACGCGGCCACCGAGCCGACATGACGGTCCTCGCCCGCAGCTTTGCCGAGTGCGGCCTCCTGCCGCCCGGACTCGACCTCGCCTGGGCCACTACCACCCTGTACGTTCTGCTCGGTCCCGAAGCCTGGCACCTCACCCGCACCGAACTCCAACTCGACGAGAACGGATACCACGACTGGCTGCTAAGCCAACTCCGCCAAGCCTTCCGCGGCGACGACGCCGCCCCCACCCGCTTCGGCAACCGAACCTCGAATGACAACTCGGACATGGACTGAACCGCCGCCGTACTCGAACCGTGACGGGCACGCTCGTGCCAAGGTGACTCCTGCCCCTCAGCCCACGACCAGACGACGGGCAGCCAGAACGCTCGTTGACCACGAAGCGCTGCACATCACACGGTTCGAACCAAACTGTCGTTCAGGGCGCGTCGAACAGGGACGAGATCGACTCGCCGCTGTTGATCCGGCGGACCGCCTCGGCGAACAGCGGCGCCACCGAGAGAACGGTCAGCCTGTCCAGGCCCTCGGCCATCCGCGGCGGGACGGTGTTGGTGCAGACGATCTCCTTCAGGTCCGCCTGGGCGTTCAATCGCTCGACCGCCGGGCCGGTGAAGAGCCCGTGCACGCAGGCGGCGGAGATCGAGTTCACCCCGACCTCGCGCAGCTTGTCGAACAACTCGACCAGCGATCCAGCAGTGGCGATCTCATCGTCCAGTACGATCACGTCCTTGCCGGCCACGTCGCCGACGATGCTGTCGATCACCACCCGGTCGTCGGTCAACCGGCGTTTCGCGCCGGCCGCGACGGGCACATCCAGCAGCCGGGCGAAGTGGCTCGCCTCCTTGACGTTGCCGAAGTCGGGCGACACCACAACTGCGTTGGCCAGGTCGCCGTTTTTGCGGAAATGTTCGGCGATCACGTGGTTCGCCCCCAGGTGGTCGACCGGCATCTCGAACATGCCGTGCACCTGCGGCGAGTGCAGCGCCATCGTCACCACGCGCTGGGCTCCCGCCTTGTGCAGCAGGTCGGCGACCAGCCGGGCACCGATCGAGATGCGGGGGGCGTCCTTCTTGTCGCTGCGGGCGTAGGCATAGTGCGGCATCACGACGGTGAGGTGACCGGCGGAGGCGCCGCGGGCCGCGTCCAGCATCAGCAGCAGCTCGACCAGATTCTCCTGCACCGGGGGAACCAGCGGCTGGACGATGAAGACGTCCCGCTTGCGGCAGTTGTCCTCGAGGTGCACCTGGAGGCAGTCGTTGCTGAACCGGGACGTCTGCGACGGGGAAAGTTCGATCTGCAGCAGCTCGCACACCTCTTCGGCGAAGGCTGGATGCGCGGACCCGGAGAACACGGTGATGTCGTCGGTCACGAGCCGGAAGCCTAGACCACCGGACGGCGTCGTCACGCCGGGTGGTGAATGTGGGCCGGTTGCGAGATCTCGGCGTTCGCCCGGATGACGGTGTGGGCCGGGAGTGTGGGCGGGATGACGGTGGCGCCGGACAGCACGAAGGCCCCGGACGAAAACGTCCGGGGCCTTCGGTCTTAACAAGCTCGAGGTCTCGACAAGCTCGACCAGCAGGGGTCAGCTCTCGGCGCCGACCTTCTCGTCCACGACGGGGATCAGCGACAGCTTGCCCCGGTCGTCGATGTCGGAGATCTCGACCTGGATCTTCTGGCCGACGCTCACCACGTCCTCGACGTTCTCGACCCGCTGGCCGCCGTTCAGCGCACGCAGCTTGGTGACGTGCAGCAGGCCGTCCTTGCCGGGCAGCAGCGAAACGAAGGCGCCGAAGTTCATCACCTTGACCACAGTGCCGAGGTAGCGCTCGCCACGCTCGGGCATGGTCGGGTTGGCGATGGCGTTGATCATCGACCGGGCGGCGTCGGCGGACTCGCCGTCGTTGGCACCGATGTAGATGGTGCCGTCGTCCTCGATCGAGATGTTGGCGCCGGTGTCGTCCTGGATCTGGTTGATCATCTTGCCCTTGGGCCCGATCACCTCACCGATCTTGTCGACGGGGATCCTGATGCTGATGATCCGCGGTGCGAACGGCGACATCTCGTCGGGCACGTCGATCGCCTCGGCCATCACGTCCAGCAGGGTGTGCCGGGCGTCCCGGGCCTGCAGCAGGGCGGACGCCAGCACGTCGGCGGGAATGCCGGTGAGCTTGGTGTCGAGCTGCAGGGCGGTGACGAAGTCACGGGTGCCGGCGACCTTGAAGTCCATGTCGCCCAGGGCGTCCTCGGCGCCGAGAATGTCGGTCAGTGCGACATAGCGCATCTGGCCGTCGATCTCGTCGCTCATCAGGCCCATCGCGATGCCCGCGACCGGCGCCTTCAGCGGCACGCCCGCGTTCAGCAGAGCCAGCGTGGACGCGCAGACCGAGCCCATCGAGGTCGAGCCGTTGGAGCCCAGCGCCTCGGAGACCTGGCGGATCGCGTACGGGAACTCCTCGCGCTTGGGCAGCACCGGCACCAGGGCGCGCTCGGCGAGCGCTCCGTGGCCGATCTCGCGCCGCTTCGGCGAACCGACCCGACCGGTCTCACCGGTGGAGTAGGGCGGGAAGTTGTAGTTGTGCATGTAGCGCTTGGTGGTCTCGGGAGCGAGGGTGTCGATCTTCTGCTCCATGTCGAGCATGTTCAGCGTGGAGATGCCCATGATCTGGGTCTCGCCGCGCATGAACAGCGCCGAGCCGTGCACCCGGGGAACCACGCCGACCTCGGCCGACAGGGTGCGGATGTCGCGCAGGCCGCGGCCGTCGATGCGGACTTCCTCGGTCAGTGTCTTGTGCCGCACGACCTTCTTGGTGAGCGCCCGGAAGGCTCCGGTGATCTCCTTCTCTCGACCCTCGAACTGGGCGCCCAGCTCGGCTTTCAGGTCGGTCAGCAGAGCCTCGGTGGACCCCTCGCGCTCGGCCTTGCCGACGATCGTCATGACGTTGGCCAGCCGGTCGGAACCGGCGGTCGAGACGGCCTCGAACACGTCCGGCTGGTAGTCGAGGAACACCGGAAAGTTGCCGACCGACTTCGGGAAGCGGGATGCCAGCTCGACCTGCGCGTCGCAGAGGGCCTTGATGAAGGGCTTGGACGCCTCGAGCCCGGCTGCGACGACCTCTTCGGTCGGGGCCGGACGCCCGGAGCGAACCAGATCCCAGGTCTGCTCGGTGGACTCGGCCTCGACCATCATGATCGCGACGTCACCGTCCGGAAGGACCCGTCCGGCGACCACCATGTCGAAGGTGGCGTCCTCGAGCTGGCTGACGGTCGGGAAGCCGACCCAGTCATTGCCGATCAGCGCCACCCGGACGCCGCCGACGGGGCCGGTGAACGGCAGTCCGGCGAGCGTGGTGGACGCCGAGGACGCGTTGATCGCCAGCACGTCGTAGAGCACGTCGGGGTTCAGCGCCATCACCGTGACGACGACCTGGACCTCGTTGCGCAGGCCCTTGACGAAGCAGGGCCGCAGCGGACGGTCGCACAGCCGGCAGGCCAGGATGGCCGCCTCGCCGGGACGACCCTCGCGACGGAAGAACGAGCCGGGGATCCGTCCCGCGGCGTACATGCGCTCTTCGACGTCGACGGTCAGCGGAAAGAAGTCGATGCCGTCACGCGGGTTGTTGGACGCCGTGGTGGCGGACAGCAGCATGGTGTCGCCGTCGAGGTAGACGGTGGCGCTGCCGTTGGCCTGGCGGGCCAGGAGCCCGGACTCGAACCGCACGACATGCTTGCCGTGGGAACCGTTGTCGATGACGGCTTCGGTGAACTGCAGATCAGGTCCCTCCACGGGACCTCCTTTCGGGTTACCCACCGCTGCAGCGACACGGCCAGTGTTCGGCTGTGCGCCTGGTACGGCGCCTGAACCCGGTCTTCGATCGAGGCTCGCGGGGACTTTTCGACCCGAGAGCCACTACCGGAGACCGAGGATTCACGTGACGAGCGCGCGGTGGATGAGTGGATGAATGTGTTCAGTTGTGATGCCGGGCGGTCGAGCTCTGTCTGAACCTTGACGCGCTCGCGCCCGGAAAGTGGTCGGGGGGAGCGGCCGTAGCCACTCCCCCCGCACGAATCAACGACGCAGGCCGAGACGCGCGATCAGTTCGCGGTAGTGCTCGACGTCCTGCTTGGCGACGTAGTTGAGCAGCCGCCGGCGCTGGCCGACGAGCAGCATCAGGCCACGACGGCTGTGGTGATCGCCCTTGTGCACCTTGAGGTGCTCGGTCAAGTGGGAGATCCGGCGGGTCAGCAGAGCGATCTGCACATCCGGCGAACCGGTGTCACCCGGCTTGGTCGCGTATTCTTCGATGGTCTTCTTCTTCAGATCAGCGTCCATGAAGGCTGCTGCTCTCCTTTCGGTTTCCCGTTGCGCGGCGCTGCCGTTGCCGATGGCACGATTTCCTGGGGAGATCGCTGGCTGCTCTTTCGAGTCCGCGGGCGTCCTGACGCCAACAACAAAGCTTACCGCAGGGCGTCCGGCTGCCGAAATCGGTGATCCCCAGGCGACGGTGTCACCACGCGGGACGGAGCCGTCGTCAGCGCTGCGGCCACGACGGGCCCGGCCCAGGCCAGCCAGGGACGACGCTCGGGCACCAGCGGTCGCCGCAAACGAACGGCCGGGACGGCGAGCGCCGTCGGCGCCGTCCCAGCGCCGCACACTGCCCGAAAACGGAGCGGGAAATTCCCAGACGGCCTGTCGAAATCGGTGCTGCCGATGCGTGATCAGGGTGCACGCTTATCCCGATCCGAGGAGGAATCATGAAGTACGTGCTGATGTTCGCCGCCGACCCCGCCGCTCAGGCGTCCGTCGACCCGCAGAAGGCGAAGGACGTGTACGCGGCCGTTTATCGCTGGTTCGGCGAGAACTCCGCCAGCATCACCGACAGCGGGGCCGAGTTGCTGGGTCCCGATACCGCGACCACCGTGCGCAGCGGCGGCGTGGTGGTGGACGGGCCGTTCAGCGAGGCCAAAGAGGTGATCGGCGGTTTCAGCGTGATCGATGTGCCCGATCTGGACGCGGCGCTCGGCCTGGCCAGGTCGTGGCCGATGCTCGAACTGCCCGGAGTCAGCGTCGAGGTGCGTCCGATGGTCGTGGACTACTCCCAGTTCGAGTGAACTCAGCGGCGACCGACGACCGGTTGGCCGGGCTGCTGCGTGAGCAGTCCGGCCGGCTGGTGATGCGACTCTCGCGCACCTTCGGCGACTTCGCACTCGCCGAGGACGCGGTGCAGGCCGCCGTCGTCGAGGCCCTGGTGGCTTGGCGCCGGGACGGACTGCCGCCCAACCCCACCGGTTGGCTCACCGTGGCGGCCCGGCGCAACGCACTGGACGCCCTACGCCGGACCTCACGACTGAGCGCGCTGCCGGACGGCTTCTCCCCCGTCGTCGGACCGGTCGAGCACACGTTCGGCGACGCAACCGACGATCGGATCGCCTTGTTGTTCGCCTGCTGTCACCCGGCGCTCGCGCTCGAGGCCCGGATCGCCCTCACCCTGCGGGCGGTCACCGGCCTGACCACCGCCCAGGTGGCTCGGGCCTTCCTGGTCAATGAGGCCACCCTGGCCCAGCGGATCGTCCGCGCCAAGCGCAAGATCGTCACGGCGGGCATCGCCCTGGAAGTGCCGGAGCCGCACGCCAGGCCGGCCCGGCTGGCCGACGTCCGCACCGTGATCTACGCCTGCTACAACGAGGCCTACGTGTCCACCACCGGCACCCACGACCGTGTACTCGGCGCGGACGCGCTATGGCTCGCCGAGTTGATCGCCCACGCGTTTCCCGACGATCCGGAGAACTGGGGTCTGGCTGCCCTGCTGGCCACGCAGCACGCGCGGTCCGCCTCCCGGTTCAGCCCGGCGGGTGACCTGGTGCCGTTGCGCGACCAGGACCGGACCCGCTGGGATGCCGCCCTGCTGGCCCGCGGCCGGGACCACCTCGACCGTGCCGCGGCGTTGCGCTCCCCCGGCCCGCTGCAACTGCAGGCCGCGATCGCCGCGGTTCACGGTGAGGCAACAAGCTTCGGCCAGACGGACTGGGCCCAGATCGTCCGGCTCTACGACCTGCTCGGCATCATCGACGCCAGCCCGATCGTCCGGCTCAACGGTGCGGTCGCACTGGCCGAGTACCTGCCCGACCAGACGAAGCTCGCACTGGCCAGGCTGGACCAACTGGCTCCGGCGCTGTCGGCCTACCACCCGTACCACGCGGCCCGGGCCGAGTTGTTGCGCCGGCTGGGGCGTCCGGACGAGGCCGAGCAGGCCGACCGCACCGCCCTTGCGCTGACCACCAACGACGCCGAGCGCCGGCTGTTGCGGAGCCGGCTGCGGCGGCATCCGATGGACGAGGACTGAGTCGGCACAGCACCTGAAGACGACCCCGGGACGGGTGTCGACACGCTCGACCAGCGGGGCCGGGTCTCGACAAGCTCGACCAACGGGGTCGATCAGTAGCGGTAGGCGTCCGCCTTGTAGGGGCCGGCCACATCGACGCCGAGGTAGTCTGCCTGCTCGCCCGACAGGGTGGTCAGCTTGGCGCCCAGCGCGTCCAGGTGCAGCCGAGCGACCTCTTCGTCCAGTTCCTTGGGCAGCGTGTACACCCCGACCGGGTACTCCTCCGGCTTGGTGTAGAGCTCCACCTGGGCCAGCACCTGGTTGGTGAACGAGTTGCTCATCACAAACGACGGGTGTCCGGTGGCGTTGCCCAGATTCAGCAGCCTGCCCTCACTGAGCACGAGGATCGAATGTCCGTCGGGGAAGGTCCAGCGGTCGACCTGCGGCTTGATCGAGATCCGCTCGACCCCCGGGTAGGACTCCAACCCGGCCATGTCGATCTCGTTGTCGAAGTGCCCGATGTTGCCCACGATGGCGAGGTGCTTCAAGCGCGCCATCTGCTGGGCGGTGACAACGTCGCGGTTGCCGGTGCAGGTGATCACCAGGTCGGCCACCGGCAGCACGTCGTCCAGCACTGCCACCTGGAACCCGTCCATGGCGGCCTGCAGCGCACAGATCGGGTCGATCTCGGTGACGATCACCCGGGCACCCTGACCGGCCAGCGCCTCGGCCGCACCCTTGCCCACGTCGCCGTACCCGCAGACCACGGCCGTCTTGCCGCCGATCAGCACGTCCGTGCCACGGTTGATGCCGTCGATCAGCGAGTGCCGGATGCCGTATTTGTTGTCGAACTTGCTCTTGGTGACCGAGTCGTTGACGTTGATCGCCGGGAACAGCAGCGCCCCCTGCCTGGCCATTTCGTACAGCCGGTGCACCCCCGTCGTGGTCTCTTCGGTGACCCCCAGGATCGAGTTGGAGATGCCCACCCAGTCGAGATTCGACGCGCGCAGTTGCTGAAGGATCACCCCGTACTCGGCGGAATCCCCGGGGCCGGCCTCGGGAACCGCGCCCGCCTTGGTGAACTCGACCCCCTTGTGCAACAGCAGGGTGGCGTCGCCGCCGTCGTCCAGGATCATGTTCGGACGCCGGTCGCCCCAGTCCATGATCCGCTCGGTGCACTCCCAGTACTCGGCCAGGCTCTCGCCCTTCCAGGCGAAGACCGGCACACCCTTCGGCTGCTCCGCGCTGCCCGTGGGGCCGGCAACCACGGCGGCGGCGGCATGGTCCTGGGTGGAGAAGATGTTGCAGGACGCCCAGCGAACCTCAGCGCCCAGCGCCACCAGGGTCTCGATCAGCACCGCGGTCTGCACGGTCATGTGCAGCGACCCGGCGATCCGGGCCCCGGCAAGGGGTTTGGAGTCGGAGTAGCGGTCCCGCATGGCCATCAGGCCAGGCATCTCATGTTCCGCCAAGGCGATTTCCCTGCGCCCGAAATCGGCCAGATTCAGGTCGGCTACGCGATAATCCACCGGTGCAGCCTAGTGCACCGCGACACTCGGTCGATTTTCCCCGACAACCACCCGGTGGTGCAGTTGGATGGAACCAAGCCAGTATCGAAGGAGTGCCATGGGCTTCGTCCTCGGCGTCGCGGCCAGCGCCGATTCCGCCGAACGTCGCACCCCGATCGTTCCCGACGTCGCCACCAAGCTGCGGGCGTTGGGCGCGTCCCTGCTGATCCAGCGGGGGGCCACCCAGCGGTCCAACATCACCGAGTTCGACCTGGGCGAAGCCACCTGGGTGGACACCACCGAGCAGGTGATGGCCGGCTCCGACGTGGTCTGGACGATCGGCCCGCCGTCCGCGGACGCGCTGGCTGCGCTGCGTCCCGGCAGCACCCTGATCGGCACCCTGGCCCCCTTCGCGGACGCGCAGCGCGTGACTGCCCTGGCCGCCGGCGGCATCAACGCGTTCGCGATGGAGTTGCTGCCGCGGATCTCGCGGGCCCAGTCCATGGACGTGTTGTCGTCGCAGGGGGCTGCGTCTGGATACCAGGCGGCGCTGATCGCGGCCGCCCGCGCCCCCAAGTTCTTTCCGATGCTCACCTACGCCGCCGGCACCGTCCGGCCCTGCCGGGTGCTGGTGATCGGCGCCGGGGTGGCCGGCCTGCAGGCGATCGCCACCGCCAAGCGCCTCGGCGCGATCGTGGAGGGGTACGACGTCCGTCCGGAGACCCGTGAGCAGATCGAGTCGCTGGGCGCCAAGTTCGTCGACACCGGCGTCAGCGCGGCCGGCGCCGGCGGTTATGCCCGTGAGTTGACCGCGGCGGAGAAGGGCGCCCAGGAGGCGAAGCTGGGCAAGGCGATCGCGGCCGCCGACGTGCTGATCACCACTGCGGCCGTTCCGGGCCGCAGAGCGCCACTGATCGTCAGCGAAATGATGGTCAACGCCATGCGCCTGGGCGCGGTCGTCGTCGACCTGGCCGCCGAACAGGGTGGCAACGTGCACGGCACTGTCGCCGGTCGGGAGGTGCGGGTCGGCCCCGCCCACGTCGTCGGACCGGTCAACCTGCCCAGCCGCATGCCGGTGCACGCCTCGGAGATGTTCGCGCGTAACCTGCTGAACTTTCTCACCCCCATGGTCGCCGACGGTGCGATCCTCATCGACACCGCCGACGAGGTGGTGGCCGGCACCGCACTGACTCTGGACGGCGCCGTCGTGCACCCGCTGGTGAAGCAGGTTCTGGGGCTGTGACTAGGAGAATCGAACCGCGATGATCGACGTGTTGTACCTGTACATCTTCATGTTGGCGGCCTTTGTCGGCTACGAGGTGATCTCACGCGTGCCGGTGATCCTGCACACGCCGTTGATGTCCGGCTCGAACTTCATCCACGGTGTGGTGCTGGTCGGGGCGATGTACGCCCTGGGCCACGCCGAAACCCCACTCCAGATCGTGCTCGGCTTCTTGGCGGTGCTGCTCGGGGCCGCCAACGCCGCCGGCGGCTACGTGGTGACCGAGCGGATGCTGGCCATGTTCACTCCCAGGAAGAAGAAGATCACCAGCGGCGAGCCGGGAGCCTGAGGCATGGAGTGGCTCGTCGACGCGGTCTACCTGGTGGTGGCCGCCCTGTTCATCCTGGGCCTGAAGGCGATGAGCTCACCGGTCAAGGCCCGCCGGGGGATCACCTGGGCCGGGGTCGGCATGATCCTGGCCACACTGGTCACCTTTCTGCTGCCCGGCATGCGGAACATGGCGCTGATCGTGGTCGCCATCGTGATCGGTGGCGGCGTGGCCTGGTGGGCCGGCCGCGTGGTGAAGATGACCGACATGCCGCAGATGGTCGCCATCTACAACGGCATGGGCGGCGGCGCAGCCGCCCTGATCGCGGCGGTCGTGTTCGCCCAGGGCGAGGTGCACGGACCCGTGGCGGCGACCCTGGCGGTGCTGGGGTCGTTGATCGGCTCAGTCGCGTTCAGCGGCTCGCTGATCGCCTTCCTGAAGCTGCAGGGCATCATGAAGAAGGCCTTCCGGCTGCCGGCGCAGAACCTGGTCAACATCGTGCTGGCGCTGGCGACCGTCGGTCTCGGCGCCTACATCGTGTGGTCATCGGCAGGCGCAGGCGCGCCGAACCCCTGGCTCCTGGTGCTGTTCTTCGTGCTCTCGCTGGCCCTGGGCGTGGTGGTCACCATGCCGATCGGCGGTGCCGACATGCCGGTGGTGATCTCGCTGCTGAACGCGTTCACCGGGCTCGCGGTGGGCTTCGAAGGCTATGTGCTGGGCAACCCGACGCTGATCATCGCCGGCATTGTGGTGGGAGCGTCCGGCACCCTGCTGACCCAGCTGATGGCCAAGGCGATGAACCGTCCGATCCTGGGGGTGCTGTTCACCCCGATCACCGGCGAGGCGCAGGTCGGCGGGGCGATCGAGGGTTCGATGAAGGAGATGACGGCGACGGACGCGGCCGCGCTGATGCGGTTCTCCGAGAAGGTGATCATCATCCCCGGCTACGGCATGGCGGTGGCCGGCGCCCAGCACAAGGTCTGGGAGATGGCCAGGCTGCTGGAGGACGAGGGAGTGCAGGTCTCGTTCGCGATCCACCCGGTCGCCGGACGGATGCCCGGCCACATGAACGTCCTGCTGGCCGAGGCGGGCGTGCCTTATGAGAAGATCTTCGACCTGGACGAGGTCAACGCGGAGTTTCCGCAGACCGACGTGGCGCTGGTGATCGGCGCCAACGACGTGGTCAACCCGGTGGCCCGCACCGACAAGTCGTCCCCCATCTACGGCATGCCGATCCTGGACGCGGACCGGGCCCGCAACTGCATCGTGATCAAGCGCGGCCGGGGTGCCGGCTACTCCGGCATCGAGAACGCCCTGTTCTTCGCAGACAACACCTCGATGTTGTACGGCAGCGCCCAGCAGGCCGTGGCCGAGGTGATCACCCAGCTCAAGGAACTCGGCTGAGCGAGCGCGGCAGCATGGCTGTTCGGGTCGGCTGGGGCGTCCGTCGCACGGCACTCGACCCGAGTGCTCAACCGCTGCACCACAGTTGGTGGGCCGTGGGTTGTGCGGTCTGGCAGGATGAGTCGCGCGACGTATTCACCACACCGGATGCGCCCCCCTTCGACCCCGTGGAGGTATCAATGCCGGAGCCCATTCTGGTGCGGCTGTGCACGGAGGACGACCTTCCGGTGCTGGGTCGGCGTGAGCCCCACCCGAAAGCCCGGTACGCCGAAGGTCATTTCCAGCGGCAGCAGGAGGGCGACTACCTGTTCGCCATCGCCGTGCGCAACGACGACCTGCTGGGCAGCAGTGTGCTGGACTGCCGCGAAGACAACCGGTTGCAGCCCGAACTGAAGAGCCTGTGGGTCTATCCGGAGTTCCGCCGGCACGGCGCCGCCCGGGCACTGACCCGGTTTCTCGAGGGCCAGGCGCTCGACCGGGGCTTCGACGAGATCTTTCTGCGCGTCGACCCGCAGAACGTCGCGGCGATCCCCATGTACATCTCGCTGGACTACACCCCCACCGGCGACCACCGGCTGACCACGTACGAATACGTGGACGGCCTGGGCAACACCCATTCCCGTGAAGAGATGGACGCCATCTACCGCAAGTCATTGCGCCTGCTTCGGCAGTGAGCGGGGCACGCTCGCCGGCCTGACCCCGACGCTCGCCTACCCCACGTCCGTGCGGCCTTCGACCTCTATCGCCCGCCTAACTACCGTTCGCTCGCCTTTGTTTGCACAGGTTGGCGGGCGAACGGTAGTTAGGCGGGCGCTCGTAGGGCGACCCCCGCCCGGGGGTCGGAATCCGCTGTCGCGTCAGTCGGCCTGATCGAGCCCGACGGCGAGCACGCTGACCCGTCCGCGGGACCAGTCCAGGTCGAGCACCACATTGCTGTGCTCGGCGTGGAAGTCGGAGACCCACACCTTCTGGGTGATCGCAGTCGCTGCCAGGTAGCCCAGGTCGCCGACCTGCCGTCCACGCACTTGGAGCGTGGTGCCGTCGGCGAAACAGATTCTCGCCAGCCCGCGTGACGGGCCGGGCCGGACGGCCCGCAGGGGCACCTGGCGGCGAACCACGTTGCCGAGGCGGTTGAGCAGGATCTGCACCGGCGCCAGGCCGAACTCCTCCTCCACCCGGCGTTCGATGTCGAGCAGTTCGCTGGCGTCCGCCTCGTCCAGGTTCAGCATCGGCGGGGGGGCGAACCGCACCGGAGCGCTCGGGGACGGCTTGGGGCGGCGAAAGAACATAACTGTGGAGGCAAGGAGAACGCCCACCACACCGAGGGCCACCAGCCAGGTCATGAAGCTACTGTGCGCTCGGATAACCCGCTATGCAAGCCTCTCAGGCGCCCAATATCTGGTGGCACCGTCGCACATCGTCCTGGATCTGAACGATCAGCGCCCCTACGCCCTCGAAACGCACCTGACCGCGGATCCGGGCGACGAAATCGACCGCGATCGGCGCACCGTACAACTCCAGGTCCGAGCGGTCCAGAACGTACGACTCGACCCGGCGCTGGACGCCGTCGAAGGTCGGGTTGGTGCCGACCGAGATGGCCGCCGGCCAACGCTCCGGCCCGGCGCCGGCCGGCAACGGGTCGCCGTGCGCGTCCCGTCCGTCGAGGCGCGCGAGCCAGCCCGCGTACACCCCGTCGGAGGGGCAGGCCAGCAGGTGCGGCACCGGCAGGTTGGCGGTCGGGAAGCCGAGTTCCCGACCTCGATGGTCGCCATGAGTGACCACGCCGCTGAACCGGAACGGCCGGCCGAGGTGCTCGGCGGCGTGCGCGACGTCGCCGGCGGCCAGTGCCTCACGAATCACCGTGGAGCAGGTCTCCTCGTCGCCGAACCGGACCAGCGGCAACCCCTCTACCGCGAACCGTCCGGCACCGAGTTCGCGCAGTGTCTCGACACTGCCCTCCGGCCCGGTGGCCGAACCTGAAGTTCTCGCCCACCACGATCAGTGCCGGGTCCAGCGGCAGCAGCACCTCGTCGACGAACTCGGCGGGGGTGTGGGTCGCGAACTCGGGGGTGAAGTCGATCACCTCGACCCGGTCGGCACCGGCCCGCTGCAGCAACTCGATGCGTTCGTCCAGGCCGGTCAACAGCATCGGCCCGAGTTCGGGCCGCAGCACGCTGACCGGGTGCGGCCAGAACGTCACCACCACCAGGGGAAGGTCCGGGCGGCGGGCGTGCGCCTCGGCCAGCACCTGGACGTGGCCCGGGTGGACGCCATCGAAGTTGCCGATGACCACCACCGTTTCGCTCACGGTGGAACACCCTAGTCGGTGCCGGCGACGACCCTTGTCGTGGCCGCGTGGTTGGATGGCTGGATGGAGTTTCGTTACTTGGGTCGCTCGGGATTGAAGATCTCCGAGATCACGTATGGCAACTGGCTGACGCACGGGTCGCAGGTCGAGAACGAGGCCGCGCTGGCCTGCGTCCGGGCCGCACTCGACGTCGGCATCACCACCTTCGACACCGCTGATGTCTACGCCAACACCAAGGCCGAGACCGTGCTCGGCGAGGCGCTGGCCGGCGAGCGGCGGGAATCGCTTGAAATCATGACCAAGGTCTACTTTGCGACCGGCCCGCGCGGGCACAACGACACCGGCCTGTCCCGCAAGCACATTCTGGAGTCCATCAACGGCTCACTGCGCCGGCTCGGCACCGACTACGTGGACGTCTACCAGGCGCACCGGTTCGACGTCGAGACACCGCTGGAAGAGACCATGCAGGCCTTCGCGGACGTGGTGCGTTCCGGCAAGGCCCTCTACATCGGGGTCAGCGAGTGGACGGCCGAGCAGCTCCGGCAGGGCCATGCGCTCGCCGCAGATCTGGGCGTGCAGCTTATCTCGAACCAGCCGCAGTACTCGATGCTGTGGCGGGTGATCGAGCCCGAGGTGGTTCCGGCGTCGCAGGAGCTGGGCGTCTCGCAGGTGGTCTGGTCACCGGTGGCGCAGGGCATTCTCACCGGCAAGTACCTGCCCGGCGAGCCGCCGCCCGAGGGCTCGCGCGCCACCGACGACAAGGGCGGCGCGAACATGATCGGCCGCTTCCTGAACGACACGCTGCTGGAGCGGGTGCAGAAACTGAAGCCGATCGCGTCCGACCTCGACCTGACCATGGCCCAGCTCGCCGTAGCGTGGGTGCTGGCCAACGACAACGTGGCCTGCGCCATCGTCGGGGCCTCCCGTCCCGAGCAGGTGACTGCGAACGCGGCGGCGTCCGGGGTGAAGTTGTCCGCCGACGTGCTGTCTGCGATCGACGAGGCGCTCGGCGACGTGGTGGTGAGCGACGCGGCCATGACCACGCAGGGCATGCCGAAGCACCGCCTGGCGTAGTTCATGCGATCCAGCGCTGCAGCAGGCTCAACCGCACACCGGTGGCGCGAGCGCCTGTCGGGTGGCGAGCAAAGGTTCAGTTGCGTGGACCCCGGCTCGACAACTCGTCCGGATCCTCGAAGCGGGTCTGCTTGTGCTGGCGTTTGTTGATCAGGTACACGATCACGCCGAGCCCCAAACCGATGGCGAGCAGGGTCGCAGCGATCCAGTACTGCTCGAGCGACCGCCCGGTCCAGGGCCCGACCAGGTAGGCGCAACTGAGCGCGCCCACGATCGGCAGCAGCTTCGGCGCCTTGAAGTGCTCGTGCTGGTTCAGGGGATTGGGTAGCCCTGCCGGTTACGTGGCGCGACCACAAGGCTCGACACGGGCTGATTGCGGTGTCAGCCGACCAGCACCGCCATCGCAACGGCACGGTCGCCGTCCGGGCGGTAGAGCGCCAGCAGTTCACCCCCGTGCAGCAGCGCGGTCGGTTCGGCGGCCAGCCGCACGGCGATCGCTCGTCCATGGCGGACGTCGCGAGCCTGGTCGTCCGTGAGCTCCAGGCAGGCGAAGTTGCCGCGGGCCACTTCACCGAGCGGGGTCAGCGGGGGCTGCCGCGGCGGATCGGCCGTGAGGTCGGCAGGGGTCACCGCACCGGTCAGGTCGAAGCCGCCGACTCGGGTGCGGCGCAGGGCGGTCAGGTGTCCGCCGGTGCCGAGGGAGGACCCGAGGTCGCGGGCCAGCGCCCGGATGTAGGTGCCGGACGAACAGTCGACGGCGACGTCCAGGTCGATCACCGGAACGCCGTCCGCATCGGCGTCGTAGCGGGCCAGCACCTCGAAACGCTCGACCGTGACCGGCCGCGCCTTCAGCTGGACGTCCGTTCCCGAACGGGCCAGTGCGTAGGCGCGCTGCCCGTTGACCTTGATCGCCGACACCGTGGACGGCACCTGCACGATGTCGCCGCGCAGCGGCTGGACGGCCGACTCGATCGCGGCGTCGGTCAACCCGATCGCGCCGCCGGAAGTTGTCACCGTGCCGTCCGCGTCGTCGGTGTTCGTGGCCTGGCCGAGCCTGATGGTGGCGAGGTAGGTCTTCGTGGTCAGGGCCAGGTGGCCGAGCAGCCGAGTGCCGCGCTCGACACCGATCACGAGTACCCCGGTGGCCATCGGGTCGAGGGTGCCGGCGTGGCCCACCTTGCGGGTGCCGAGCAACCGGCGGCAGCGTCCGACCACCTGATGTGAGGTCCAGCCGGACGGCTTGTCGACCACCAGGATTCCCGATTCGGCCATGGGTATCTCCTTTGGCAAGCGGACGGCGACCGACGGGCCAGGTGCCACCCTACGGGGTCGGCCGGAGGGTCCCGGCATCGACCGTCGGGCCCAGCCGGCTCGTCCGCCGGATGCACACCGACATGGACACCGGACACGCGGGCGTCACGGGCCGGGAGGACCTATTCCAGGCCCAGGCCCTCCGGCTGGCATTCCTGCTCGACCAACTGGAGGCTCGACCCAGGTCACCCCGCCGGAGCCACCTCACGGCGCATGATGCAACGGAACTTGCCAAGATTGGCGACCCGGGTGAAACCGGCCCCCTCGAACATCGAGATGGACCCGCTGAACAGGAACGACGACGACATCTTCTTGACCCCGACGTCCACCCGCGGGTAGCCCTCGACGCTGCCCCCGCCCTGGCCGGCGATCAGGTCGATCGCGCCGTGCAGGGCCATCGTCGCCACCCCTTCGCGGCGATGATTGCGGTCGACGAAGAAGCAGGGCAGTCGGTATGCGGTCGGCTCGATGCCGCTCGCGTCGTACTCCTTGCGGTGGTAGATGTTCGGCAGTTCGGCAGGAGGTCCGTACTCGCACCACCCGATGGCGGCGTCACCGTCCAGCACGAGGGCATGGCGGGCCCGCCCCGATTCGACGAGCGCCTTCTTGGCCACCCGGTTGCCCTCTGCCCCCGGCCCGGTCTCCGAGCGATCGTGGAACCACATGCACCAACAGCCGCCGAAGATGCCGTTGTGTTTGCGCACCAATGCCTCGAAGGCGGGCCAGGTCGCCTCGCTCAACGGCTCGATCCGGTAGTCGGTCATGGCCCGACGCTAGACCCTCACCCGGACGAATACCGTCCGCTGTCGAGCGCCACGTAGCCGTACAGGTCGGTTTGCCGCTCGTTGACCCACAGCGGCTCTCCCCCGCCCGGCCGCGCGACCAGCAGGGTCCGTCCGTAGGACTCGTCGACCAGGTCGGCGGCAACACCCCGATCGGCCAGCCGCCGCTGTAGCTGTGCCACGTCGCCGGCGTACTCGAAGCTCAGCTGGGCCTTCCCCGCTGCGCCGTCATGGACGGCCGCCAGCCCGCCTCCATCGGCACGAGCCTGGAACCACTGGCCGCTGTCGCTGCGCACCTCGCCGGTGAGGCCGAGCTGCTGCAGGACCGTGACCGCCCCAGGCACATTCGGGGTGAACCAGAGACCCAGTGCCGCCAACTCGGTGACCTGCGGCGTCGCCTGGCCGGCGGTGGGTGCGAGCAGCACCAGTTGTAGCCCGTCCGCCGCCTTGGACTCGACGGCCTTGCCATCTGAACGCTCGAACCTGCGGACGGTGCAGGTGCCGGCCAGGCGTTGTGCGGCCCCGTCCAGGTCATCGGTCTCGAAGCCGAGCGTGGCGGCGCCGTCCAGTGGGTCACCGGCGTCGACGGCGTGCAGGCCGACCCGTCCCGAACCCGCCTGGAAGACCGACCATGCCGCCGTCGCGTCACCGGCGAGGTCGGACGGCAACTCGGCCAGCCCGAGGGCGAGGAACAACTCACGGAACTGGGCCACCCGACTTGTGTACTGGACGGGCCTCGCGATGATCATCGGTTCTGCTCCTTCAGGTAGTGCCGGCCCAGTTGCTCGATGAAGGCCGACATGCTCAGCCCCTCGTCGATCGCCCGGTGCTTCAGTGCCACCACCAGCGACTTCGGCAGGTAGACGTTGAACTGGACCTTCGGGTCCTCCGGTGCTTGCATGTCGTAATGCTAGCATTCTAGGCAAGAGATCTGAAGCAACTTGTTTCACTTCAGGTACAGCGATCAGGCCTCGACGACCTCGTCCGGATGCTTGTACGGATCCGCCTCGCCCGCATATGACGCGGTGGCGGCTTGGGCGGCCACCGCCTCGTCCAACGCCTTCGCCCGCGCCAGTGCGTCGGCGAGCTGCGCGGCCGTCTCGGGGATCGCGTCCAGTACGAAGGCGATCGTGGGGGTGAACTTCATGCCCAACTGCTGGCCGACCTTGGAGCGGATCAGCCCGCGGGCCGACTCGAGCGCCGCCGCGGTGTCGTCGCGGGCCTGATCGTCGCCCAGCACCGTGTAGAACACCGTCGCCTCACGACCGTCGCCGGTGAGCCGGACGTCGGTGATCGTGACGAACCCGAGCCGAGGATCCTTGATCCGCCGCTCGAGCATTTCGGCCACGATCACCTTGATCTGCTCGGCGACCTTGATGTAACGCGGGTTACCCATCGGGGCCTCCTTCTCGCGGGTCACGAAGTCGCCAGCCTACTGCGAGAGGGTCACGTCCGGTTCGGCGAGCAGCCGGCGGACACCGGATCGCGCCATGATCAGCCCGGCGACCAGAACAAGCCGCCCAACTGCACCTGGTCGGCGAACAGCAGGGCGATCAGTTTCAGCACCACGAACTTGCTGCCGATCAGCCTCACCCTCAGTGGGAACGCGGGGTTCGCGGCCGGTCCACCCGACCGCCGGGCACTACTCGTCCCGTTCGTGCACGTCGGCCCGGTGGACAATGCCACCGGGCCGACGTGCATAGCGAACGCAGTGACGATCAGTCGCGCGCCTTCTCGACCATTTCGAAGGTCTCGATCACGTCGTCGATCTTGATGTCGGAGTAGTTCGAGAGCGTGATGCCGCACTCGAAGCCCTCACGGACCTCGGTGGCGTCATCCTTCTCGCGCCGCAGGGACGCGATCGAGGTTTCGGCGACCACGACACCGTCGCGGACCAACCGCGCCTTCGCATTGCGCCGCACGCTGCCGTCGATGACCATGCAGCCCGCGATGGTTCCGACCTTGGAGGACCGGAAGATCTCGCGGATCTGGGCCTGACCCGACACCTTCTCTTCGAAGATCGGCTTGAGCATGCCCTTCAGCGCTGCCTCGACATCGTCGATCGCGGCGTAGATCACCGAGTAGTAGCGGATGTCGACACCTGCCGAGTCCGCCATCTGGGTGGCCTTGCCCTGCGGCCGGACGTTGAAGCCGATGATGACGGCGTCGGACGCCTCGGCCAGCGACACGTTGGTCTCGGTGATCGCACCGACACCGCGGTCGATGACCCGCAGGCTGACCTCGTCGCCGATGTCGATCGCTGCCAGCGCGTCCTCGAGCGCCTCGACCGAACCGGCCGAATCGCCCTTGAGGATGAGCTTGAGCTCAGCCGCCTCACCCTTCTCCAACTGCTCGAACAGCTGGTCGAGGGTCTTGCGCCGGGTGGTCTTGGCCAGCAGGGCGGCCCGCTGCCGGGACTCCCGCTTGTCGGCGATCTGGCGAGCCATCCGGTCGTCCTCGACGACCAGGAAGTTGTCACCGGCGCCGGGAACCGACGTCAGGCCCAACACCTGGACGGGCATGGAGGGCGGGGCCTCGGTGATCGACTCACCCAGGTCGTTGATCATCGCGCGGACGCGGCCATGGGCCGAGCCGGCGACGATCGAGTCACCGGTACGTAGTGTGCCGCGGTGCACGAGCACCGTGGCCACCGGTCCGCGACCCTTGTCGAGGTGTGCCTCGATGGCGACGCCCTGGGCCGGCATGTCGGGGTTGGCCCGCAGGTCCAGCGAGGCGTCCGCGGTCAGGATGACCGCCTCCAGGAGTTCGTCCAGGCCGAGCCGGGCGGTCGCCGAGACGTCGACGAACATGGTGTCGCCGCCGTACTCCTCTGGAACCAGGCCGTACTCGGTGAGCTGGCCGCGCACCTTGGTCGGGTCGGCGGACTCCTTGTCGACCTTGTTCACCGCCACCACGATCGGCACCTCGGCCGCCTTGGCGTGGTTCAACGCCTCGATGGTCTGCGGCATCACACCGTCGTCGGCGGCCACCACCAGCACGGCGATGTCGGTCGACTTGGCGCCGCGGGCACGCATGGCGGTGAACGCCTCGTGGCCCGGGGTGTCGATGAAGGTGATCCGGCGCGGCTGGTCGTCGACCGTGGTGGCCACCTGGTAGGCACCGATCGCCTGGGTGATGCCACCGGCCTCGCCGCCGACCACGTTGGTGTTGCGGATCGCGTCCAGCAACTTGGTCTTGCCGTGGTCGACGTGGCCCATGACGGTGACGGCCGGCGGACGGGGCGCCAGATCGTCCTCGCCGCCCTCGTCCTCACCGAAGTCGATGTCGAAGCTCTCCAGCAGCTCGCGGTCCTCGTCCTCGGGGGAGACGACCTCGATGGTGTAGTTGAGCTCGGCACCGAGCACCTGCAGGGTGTCGTCGGCGACCGACTGGGTGGCGTTGACCATCTCGCCCAAGTTGAACAGCACCTGCACCAGCGATGCCGGGTCGACGCCGATCTTCTCGGCCAGGTCACTCAGGGACGCGCCGCGACGCAGGCGAATAGTGGATCCATCACCGGGACGGATCCGCACGCCGCCGATCGACGGCGCCTCCATCTGGTCGAATTCCTGCCTGCGCTGCTTCTTCGACTTACGGCCACGCTTGGCCGGACCACCGGCGCGACCGAACGCGCCCTGGGTGCCGGAGCCGCCGCGGCCACCGCGACCGCGACCGCCGCCACCGGTGGGCGGGCCGCTGGGGGCGCCGCGACCTGGGCCTGCGCCCTGGCCGCCGCCGAAGCCGCCGCGACCGCCAGGAGCGCCACCGGGGCGTCCGGCGCCGGCGAAGCCAGGACGGCCTCCACCGGTACGACCGGGCGTGCTGCCGAGACCGGGATTGACCTGGCGCGGCATCATCGCGGGGTTGGGCCGCGGCATGCCGGGAACACCCGGACGTGCGGCGGGGCGGGCGGTGCCGGGCTGGCCCGGACGGGCGGTGCCGGTGCGGGCATCGGGACGTCCGGTGGTGGGGGCGGCACCCTCCGGGCGCGGACGGCGCACGCCCATGCCCTGGCTCGACGAGAACGGGTTGTTGCCCGGACGCGGCGTGCCGGTGGTACGCCGGGCGGCGTTACCGGCGCCGGGGGTACCACTCGTGCCACCGGGCCGGGGCATCGGACGCGGCGCACCGCCGGGGCGCGGAGTCGTCGTGCCGGTTGTCTCGGTGGCGCCGTTGGAGGCGTCCGGCCGGGTCTCCTGCGGCGCGCTCGGTCGCGGTTGCGGCGTGGCGCTCGGGCGCGGCTGGGTGGCCGGCGCGGCGGAACTGTCGGACGTGGCGGCGCGGGTCACCGGTTGGGTGCTCGGCGCAGGCACGGACGAAGCCTCGGCGGCCGTGGTCGGAGCCGGGCGGTCGGAGCCGTGGCGGTCGGAGCCGTGGCGGTCGGAGCCGTGGCGGTCGGGGCCGATGCGGTTGGCGCCGGCACCCTCGGAGCCGGACGGGGCGCCGGGGCGGTGGGCTTGGCGGCCGACGTCTTGGCCGGCGCGGCAGCGGCACCGGCGGACTTCGCGGCGTTCATGTTTTCGTTCAACCGCCGTACGACCGGCGGTTCGATGGTGCTGGAAGCCGAGCGGACGAACTCGCCCATGTCATTCAGCTTCTTGAGAAGATCTTTACTTTCGAGTCCGAGCTCTTTTGCGAGCTCGTAGACGCGGACCTTGGCCACTACTCTCCTTCAGGTCCGCGGGGCGCGCGGACCAGTTAGTTGTTGTTGCTCATTTCGAGGTTTTCATCGAGTGGTCATGAGCGTTAGCCCACTTTCTGGTTGGGATCCGCCCGAGTCGGCGGAGGCGCACGGAACAGTCTATCGCCGTGGTCGGCAAATCACCCAACCGGCAGTGAATCCAGAGCAGCACGGACGGCGGCGCCGTCCAGCGGGCGGCGCAGGCCGCGGCTGATCGCCTTGGACTTCAGTGCCCGCTCGGCACAGCCGGGGTGCAGGTACACGCCACGGCCCGGCAGTAGCTGCGCCGGATCGACGGTCACCGAGTCGGCACCATCCCAGACCAGCCGGACCAGGTCACGTTTGGCCGCCCGGCCCCGGCAGCCGGCACACATTCGTTGGGGATCGTTCATCGCCGGCCAAATCTAGCGGCTGTGTAGCCGGCAGTCGGTGCACACACCCTACGGTGAATTGCTGGTGAAATACCGATTACCTCCCGCGATCGCGATTGAATCGTTCAACACAGCCGTTCTGGGCCATCGCCGGAGGTAATCGGTATTTCACCACGTGGCGAGATGCGTGACCCGCCGCGCGTATCAGGATGAGTGGCGCCGGACTGGGAGCGCCTCTCGGCGCGTGGCCGCTCGGAGCGGCAAGTGTTGGAGCCCGGGGCTACCGCAGTCCGGCGCCGGACACGAATATATGTCGATCGGCCCGCAGACCCAAGTCAGCTGAGTTGCCCGGCGCGCCAAAGGCGTGCGCAGGCCGACAAGTCGGTACTCATCTGCTGCAGCCGGGTGGCCCGCCGCAGCGCCTCCGGACCGTCGACTTCGGCGCTGCCGGCTGAGGTTACCGAGCAGAAGGCGGCGGCCCGCTCGAGGGCCACCCCGAAGTCGCCGGTGAACACGCCGCGCATGATGTCGTCGGCGATCCGTCGGACATCCTCGGGCCGCGCCGGCTCGATGCCCGCGACCACGTGGTCGGGCTCGGTGAACCGCACCCCCATCGAATACACCTGCGCGACTCCGGCCGAGTCGGTGCGCATCCACTCGCGCAGAAAGTAGAGCCGCCACAATGCTCCGGGCAGTGAACGCGCCGGCCGGCCGGCCCACAGGTCGGCCAGAGTGGACAATCCGATCTCGCCGACGAGGTCGACCAGCCGCTCGGTGACGGACGGGTCGTCCGCGGCCCGGCCCTGGCGCAGCAGCACGGCGGCCGTTTCATGGGCGGCGTGCAGTTTGGCGATCGGGTCGGACCCCTCGCCCATCAGTTCCAGGATCGCAGGGTCGCGGAAGGCCGGACGGCGGGGGGTCGGAGGATCACTGGACACCGGCACAGCCTAACCCTGCGACTCCAGCACCGGACGGGTACCGCCTACGTCGGACTGGCCGCCGACCTCACCTGGCGTGTCCGGCGCCCTTTTCACAGGTCATGCGTAGCGGCGGACCAGGAATCTGCCAGCGGGCACAGGCTGACTGGCCGGCATGGAGATCAGGCAGAAGACCGGGCTCGCGATCGGTGCGGGCGTGATCGGGATCGGTGCAGCCTTCGGCGTCGCGTGGGCAGTGACCGGCGCCGATACCACGGCGAACGCACAGGGCACCGCTCAGGGCCAGCCTCCCGGCGGGGGACGCGGCCCCGGCGAGGGCGGCATGAGGGGAATGACCAACCTCGCCGCGGCGCTGGCCGTGAAGTTGGGCGTGGACCAGAGCACGGTCACCGAGGCGATCCAGTCCGCCATGCAGGCCAACCGGCCGGCGGGCGTCCCGAGTGCGGACGGTCAGGCCAGCCCGGGGCCGCGTCCGTCAGCGGGTGCCGCAGGCGGAATGGACGCCACCCTGGCGAAGGCGATCGCCGTGAAGCTCGGCCTCGACGAGGCAAAGGTGACCAGGGCATTGCAGGAGGTCCGCAGCGAGCAGCAGGCGAACGGCGGCGGAAATGGTGGCGGAGGCAACCCGAACCCGCAGCCGAGCAGGAGTGCCTGAGAGGCCTCGACACGCTCGACCACCCGGGTCTCGACAAGCTCGACCAACCAGACGGTGTCGACAGGCTCAACCACCCGGCAAAGGAACTCGACCACCCGGGCATAGGTTCGGCAGGCTCGACCAACCGGGGCAACACAGTGGGTGGGTTCACCACCGACTGCTGTGGCACAACCCACCCACCGTGGCGGGGGCTCCTATTCGGCCTGGGTGTCGGGCCTGATGTCGATCCGCCAGCCGGTCAGCCGGGCGGCGAGCCGGGCGTTCTGCCCCTCGCGGCCGATGGCCAGGGACAGCTGGTAGTCCGGCACGATGGCTCGCGCCGCCCGGGCCGTCGGGTCGGTGACCAGCACCTGGCTGACCTTGGCCGGTGACAACGCCTCGCGGACGAAGGCAGCCGGGTCCGGCGACCAGTCGATGATGTCGATCTTCTCTTCGTTCAACTCGTGCATCACCGCCCGCACCCGCTGCCCCATCGGGCCGATGCAGGCGCCCTTGGCGGAGACGTCGGGGTTGTTCGACAACACCGCGATCTTGGTGCGGTGACCGGCCTCTCGGGCGATCGCCTTGATCTCGACGATGCCCTGCTCGATCTCGGGTACCTCGAGCTTGAACAGCTTCTGCACCAGATTCGGATGGGTGCGACTCACCACCACCTGGGGCCCGCGCAGTTCACGCCGCACCGACACCACGTACACTCGCAGGCGCTTGCCGTGGGAGTAGGCCTCGCCCGGCACCTGCTCGGCCTGCGGCATGATCGCCTCGATGCTGCCCAGGTCGACCCGGACGGTGCGCGAGTCCCGGTCCTGCTGGACGACCCCGAGCAGGATGTCACCCTCCACGGCTGAGAAGTGGCCGAACTTCTGATCGTCCTCGGCCTGCCGGATGCGCTGGTAGATCACCTGCCGGGCGGTGGCGGCGGCGACCCGTCCGAAGCCTTGCGGGGTGTCGTCGTATTCGCCGATCTTCGCGCCCTCGGCGTCCAGCTCGGGAGCGAAGACGGTGACGTGCCCGGACTTGCGATCGAGTTCGACCCGCGACCCGGCGACCGCCCCCTCGGTCTTCTCGTACGCGTTCAGCATCGCGTCCTCAAGTGCGCCGATCAGAACGTTCATCGGGATCTCTCGGTCCCGTTCCAGCGCGCGCAGCGCCTCCATGTCGATGTCCATCTCACTCCTCGTTCTCGTCGTCGTCGTCGTCGCTCAGGCTGCGGTTGAGTTCGACCTGCACCACGGCGCGGCCGACGTCGGCCAGGGCCACGGTGTGTGCGGTGCCGTCCGCGTCGACGGTGAGTTGGCCCCCGGCGACCGCGACGATGCGTCCGGTGATCGCGCCGTCGCCGGTGGTCAATGCGACGAGCCGACCGGTGTTGCGGCGAAAGTGCTTCTCGTCGGTGAGCGGACGGCTGACGCCCCGCGAGGACACCTCGAGGGTCCAGGGGTGGCTGCCCATCGCCGGGGATTCGTCCAGCACCGTGGAGATGCCCCGGGTGGCGGTGGCGATCTCGTCCAGTGACGGCCCGCGACCCTTGGGCCCGTCGCCGTCGAGGAAGATCCGCACCACCTTGCGCCGACCGGCGGGCAGCACCTCGACGCGATCGACCTCGAGACCGCAGGAGGTGACTACGGGACCCACCAGCTTCGCAATCGTTGCCGGTTCCATGGGCTTCCTCCTCGATCCAGTTTTTCGGTGCAGTTGTCAGCCGCGGGCTGTCCGGTGAGTTTACCCGGTACCGTCGGGGCGTGATCGGACGTCGGGCGCTGCTGCTCGGCGGCGGGGTCCTGCTGGCCGGCTGCACGGTCGGCGAAGGCACGATCTGGCTGCCGTGGACGGCCCCCTCGCCGCTTCCGGTCGAGGCGGCCCCGGAACTGCCGCACCAGCTCGCCACCGCCACGGCGCTGGCTCAGCATCTGCTCGACCACGGCCGGGCCTGGAAGCTGACCGCCCTTCAGACCGACACGCTGGAGTGGTTCATCAAAGCCCTCGATGAGCACCTCCAGGTGCTGCTGTCCGACGACCCGGCCCGCCGCCAACGGGTGAACACCGCCCTGCCCCAGGTGGCGAAACCGACCCAGCGCACCGCCGCGGCCACCTACGCAGCACTGTCCTCGCTGCTCACCCGGCTGCGGGTCGAGCATGTGGGCCGGGCGCTGCCCGCGACCGGCCCCGCCGCCCTGCTGTGGGCCTCGCTGGCCGCGTTCAGCGGCACCATGGCGCTGCGGTTGCCGACCGGCCTGCGCCGGCGAGGCGACGACCTGGCCGAGTTGACCCCCGACCTGACCGCGACGACCCGCGACCAGGTGCTGGCGCTGTCCCTGCAGGCGACCCACAGCTACGAGATGGCACTGGCGGCGACCGACCTGTCCAAGGCCCAGCGGACCCGGCTGCACCTGCGACTGGCCGGCTGGCGGACGCTCCGCGAATCGATCCTGGCGCTTGCCCCTGAGGTGATGGCCAGCCCGCCGCCGATCGGCTACGACGTGCGTCCGGCGAGGAACGCGGGGCAGGCGTACGCGCTGGCCGAGACGGCCGAGACCGCGGCCCTGCCCATTCTGGGAGCCTGGCTGGCCGGTACCGGGTCGGCCGCCGAGCGCCGGCTGGGCATCCAGGCCCTGGTCGCGACCAGCACCGCCTGCGTTGACGTCGGTGGTGCGGCCCTGCGCTGGCCCGGGTGGCCGGGCTGAAGGGGTCTCGACACGCTCGACCGACTGACGCCCTCGACCGGTCTCGACAAGCTCGACCGACCAGGTCAGGCCCAATAGGTCTGCACCGTGTCCCAGGCCAGCTTGATCGCCAGCGTGCCCACCACCACCAGGAACACCTTGCGGACGAAGCGGTTGCCGCGGGTCAGGGCGGTTCGGGCACCGAGATAACCGCCGGTCAGGTTCGCGACGCCCATGGACAGGCCGAGGCCCCACAGGATGTTGCCGGTGATCGCGAAGGCGACGAGGGCCGCCGCGTTGGTGGTCAGGTTGGCCACCTTCGCCAGGGCGCTGGAGGCGAGGAAGTCGTGCCCGATCACCGACACCAGAGCGATCACGAAGAAGGTGCCGGTGCCGGGGCCGATGAAACCGTCCCACAGGCCGACCACCAACCCGATGGCAGCCATCCGCAGCCGGGCGTCGTTGCCGGTGTGCCGCACTGCCGAGTGCAGTCCCAAATGCGGCTTGCGCCACGTGTACAGGCCCACTCCCACCACCGCGAACAGCACCAGCGGGGTGAAGTGCTGCCGCGGCAGAAAGTGAGTGAGCTGCGCTCCCGACCACGATCCGATCGCCGCCATCACCAGCAGCGGCCAGGCCAGTCCCCAGTCGACCCGGATCGTGCGCAGGTAGGTGCGCGCCGCCACCGACGTGCCCATGAACGACGGCAGCTTATTCGTGCCTGCGATGGTGGACACCGGCGTGTCTGCGGGCAGCCCGATCAGCAGAGCAGGCAGCTGGATCAGACCGCCGCCACCCACCACGGCGTCCACCCACCCGGCCAGGAACGAGGCGGCGACCAGCAGCGCGATGGTCAGCAGCGGCAGCTCGAGGCCCGCCGTCATCAGCCGCCCAGCAGGCCGAGCAACGCGTCCGCGGCACCGTCCACTGACAACTCGGAGCGCTCGCCGGTGGCCCGGTCACGCACTTCGAGCACGCCGTCGGCCAACCCCCGTCCGATCACCACGGCGGTCGGGACGCCGAGGATCTCGGCATCGGTGAACTTCACCCCCGGGCTCGCCTTGCGATCGTCCAGCAGCACCTCCAGGCCGGCCGCGGACAGTTCCATGGCCAGCTTCTCGGCGTACTCGACCACTGCCGCGTCCTTGCCGGCCGGCACGATCTGGACGTCGAACGGGGCCAGTGCGCGGGGCCAGACCAGGCCGCGCTCGTCCGCGTGGGTCTCGGCGACCGCAGCCACGGCGCGGGAGACCCCGACGCCGTAGGAGCCCATGGTGACGGTGACCAGCTTGCCGTTCTCGTTGAGCACCTTCAGCCCGAGGGCGTCGGCGTACTTTCGGCCGAGCTGGAAGATGTGACCCATCTCGATGCCGCGAGCCAGGGCGAGCGGGCCGGAACCGTCCGGCGCCGGATCGCCGGCGCGCACCTCGGCGACGTCGATCACCCCGTCGGGGGTGAAGTCGCGGCCGGCGACCAGGTCGACCACGTGCGTGTCGTACTCGTTCGCACCGGTCACCCAGCGAGTGCCGGTGACCACCCGCGGATCAACCAGGTAGCGCACCCCACTGACCGAGTTCTCGCCGAGCGCCTCAGGGCCGATGTAGCCCTTCTTCAGTGCCGGATTTGCGACGAAGTCCGCCTCGGAGAACGCCACCACCTCGGCCGGATCGACCGCGGCCTCCAACCGCTTCAGGTCGACGTCGCGGTCGCCGGGCAGGCCGATCGCCAGGGTGCTGCGGCTGCCGCCGGGATGCACGAGGGTGAAGACCACGTTCTTCAGCGTGTCCGCCCCCGTCCACGGCCGGTCGGCGCGCGGGTAGTCGGCGTTGACCCGGTCGACCAGGGTCGCAATGGTCGGGGTGCCGGGAGTGGGGATCCGCCTGGGTGGCCCCACCGTGGAGTAGTCCACGGCGTCCGGTGCCGGCACGGTGACCGCCTCGACGTTGGCGGCGTAGCCACCGGGCGATCGGACGAACGTGTCCTCACCCGAATCGGCCACCGCGAGGAACTCCTCCGACGCCGAGCCGCCCATCGCGCCGGAGGTCGCCTTCACGATCACGAAGTCCAGCCCGAGCCGGGTCATGATCGCGATGTAGGCCTCGCGGTGCTTGCGGTAGGAGGCGTCCAACCCGGCGTCGTCCACATCGAAGCTGTAGGAGTCCTTCATCACGAACTCGCGACCGCGCAGGATGCCGGCGCGGGGCCGGGCTTCGTCGCGGTACTTGGTCTGGATCTGGTACAGCGCCAGCGGCAGGTCCTTGTAGGAGCTGTACAGGTCCTTCACCAGCAGGGTGAACATCTCTTCGTGGGTGGGGCCGAGCAGGTAGTCGGAGCCCTTGCGGTCCTTCAACCGGAAGATGTTGGGCCCGTACTCGGTCCAGCGGTTCGTGGCCTCGTAGGGCTCCCGGGGCAGCAACGCCGGAAAGCGCACCTCCTGCGCGCCGATCGCGTCCATTTCTTCGCGGACGATCCGCTCGACCCTGGCCAGCACCCGCAGCCCCAGCGGCAGCCAGCTGTAGATGCCGGGTGCGGCGCGGCGGACGTAGCCGGCGCGGACCAGCCACCGGTGGCTGGCCACCTCGGCATCGGCCGGGTCGTCGCGCAGGGTGCGAACGAACAGCTTCGACATGCGGGTGATCACGCGAGGTACCTCTCTTGACGGGCGAGCAGGGGCCAGCCTAGGACATCGCGCGTGGTGAGATGGTGGCCTCATCGGTGGTCGGGAGGACCCATGGACATACTGCTGCTCGTGGTCGGGTGCGTCAGCACGGTGCTGGTGGTCACCGCGGTGGCCAAGCGCACGCCGATCCCCGCGCCGCTGCTGCTGCTGGTGGTCGGTGCGGTGGCGTCGTACGAGCCGTGGTTCGAGATTCCCCAACTGACCGCCGAGATGATCCTGTTCGGCTTTCTGCCGCCGTTGCTGTACGCCGCCGCGGTGAACACGTCCCTGGTGGACTTTCGCGCCAACCTGGCCGCTCTGGGTTGGCTGTCGATCGGCTTCGTGCTGTTCTGCGCGCTGGGCGTCGCGCTGGTCGTCGTCGGGTTTTTGCCGGTGCCGTTCGCGGCCGCCTTCGCGATCGGTGCCGTGGTTGCCCCGCCGGACGCGGTCGCGGCTGTCGCCGTGGCCCGCAAGGCAGGCCTGCCGCGCCGGGTGGTGACGATCCTGGAGGGTGAATCCCTGCTCAACGACGCCACCGCCCTGGTCACCCTGCGCACCGCGGTGGCGGCGCTCGGGGCCACCGTCACCTTCACCGACATCGCCCGGGACCTCGCCCTTGCCGTGGTGGTCGGTCCGCTCGCGGGGTTCGTGGTGGCGAAGCTTTCGATCGCGGCGTTCAGGGTGCTCACGGACACGGTGTCGAGCACGGCGTTGACCTTTCTGATCCCGTTCGCGGCGTTCGCCCTGGCCGAGGCGTTCCACGCCTCCGGCGTGCTGGCGGTGGTGGTGGCCGGCCTGATGGTCGGGCACGTGACCCCCGTCGTCCGATCGGCGCCGGCCCGGATCTCGACCTGGATGAACTGGCTGACCATCGAGTTCGTGCTGGAAAGCATCGTCTTTCTGCTGATCGGGCTGCAGACCCGAACGATCCTCGCGGCGGCCAACGACTATCAGGTGCCGAACTGGACGATCGGGCTGGTCGCCCTGGCGGTGCTGGCCGCGGTGATCGTGCTGCGGATCGTGTACGTGATGGCGGTCCGCCCGTTCCTGACGCCTCGGCATCGCCGTCTGTCGTGGCAGGAGGCACTGATCATCGCGTGGGCCGGCATGCGCGGCGTCGTCACGCTGGCCGCTGCCCTGACCCTGCCCGAGGAGACGCCGCTGCGTCCGGTACTGCTGCTGATCGCCCTGGTCACCGTGACCGGCACACTGTTGATCCACGGGCTGACGCTGCCGCTGATGGCCCGTTGGCTGGGCGTCCGCGGCCCCGACCCTCGCGAGGACGCCCTGCAGGAGGCGATGGTCACCCAGCGGTCGGCGATGGCCGGAGTCCAGGCCATGAAGCAGGCCGCCGAGCCCGACGACGCCGAACTGGTCGACTCCATGAAGGCCAACGCCAAGCGCCGGATCGACCTGCAGTGGGAGCGGCTGGGCCAAGCCACGAACGGCAACTGCGACGAGAGCCGGTCGATGGCCTATCGGCGGCTACGGCTGGCCGGCATCGGCGGCGAGCGCGCCAAACTGCTGGAGATCCGCGACAAGGGTTTCGCCGACCATGAGGTGCTCAGCTCCCTGCTGACCGAGCTGGACGTCGAGGAGGCCGGTCTGGTGACCCGCGAAGATCGCGAGCGCGAGGTGCGCGAGGCCCCGGCGCGGCGCGACGGTGAGGCCCCCTGCGTCCACCTCGAACAGGCGCCCGCCGAGGTCGACTTCGAGGCGCACGGTGAGTGCCTGGACTGCGTGGCCGCGAACCAGTCGCCGGTTGAGCTGCGGATGTGCCTGAGCTGCGGGCACATCGCCTGCTGCGACTCGTCGGTCGGCAAGCACGCCACCCAGCACTTTCGGCAGAGCGGGCACCCGGTGATGCGCTCGATCGAACCGGGCGAGGGCTGGCGCTGGTGCTACGTCGACCAGTTGCACGACGAGGGCGCGGACGACTGATCCGGCCGCCGGCGCTCAGTAGAAGCTGACGATGACCCGGTTGCCGCTGATCAGCGCACGCACACCGGTGATGTTGACGTCCTTGAACCAGTACCGTCCGGACACCCTGGCGTCGCGCGCGTAGAAGTGCACCTTGGCGGGCGCCGCGGCCTCAGCCACCGAGGTGGAGAGCAGCTTCGGCTTCATCCTGCTCCACTTGGCGCCGCCCCGGGTGGTCCAGGAGATGGTGCTGGTGCGGAGCTTGACCCCGGTCGGCATCCGCACCCCGATCGAGCAGCCTTTGGGCGCGACCGAGTTCTGCTTCAGGCACGACTTGTACTTGGCCGTGGTCGCCTTGATGATGGCGGCCCGGCCCGCCGGACTGAGCGTCACGGTGCGCCCTGCGGGGGTGCTGGGTTCGAGGTCGGGCACGGTCACCTGCGACGAGCCGAGCGCGTACATCTTGTTGGCCGCAGCCACCGGGTACACGCCCGGGAACAGTTGCACTTGGTCGGAATCGGCGTCGGGACGGGTGCCGGCCACCGTCACGGGAACCCTGGCCAGGCTGGTCAGGTCGACGTCCGCCGCGACCTTGGCGAGCCGGAACTGGCCGCCCACGTTGGTCACCGCAAAGGTCGTGGTGATCGGCTTGCCGGCCAGGGAGTAGGTGGCATCGACGCTGGTGGCGTTCGGATCGGTCACCTCCGGCACGTTCACCTTCGAGATCTTGCCCGCCGTGGCCTTGGCCAGCACGGCGTTGGTCAGGAAGGTGGTTTCGGTGGGCTGGGTGGCCGCGAGGCTGAGCACCGTGGTGGCATCACCCGCGCCGAGGGCACGCAGGTAGGAGACGACCACGTCCGACGCCTTGGCCGCGGGGACGGTCGGCCCGGGCACGCTGCCCGGCCCGGACGCCGGCACCGAGACCGACGGCCGCGTCGTCGGGCTGGTCGAGTTCGCGCTCTGCACGGCGTAGCCGACGCCGCCGATCAGCGCCAAGCCGACCACGCCGCCGATCACCCCGAACAGCACCTTGTTGGACGACCGGGGTTGGTTCTGGTTCGGCGCCGGCGGGTAACCCCATGGCTGCTGTGGCTGGCCCTGTTGCGGTTGGCCCTGCTGCGGCTGGCCCCAGCCGGCGGGCGGTTGGCCGTAGGCGTCCGCGGCCGGATACTGCTGGGTGGGGTACGGCTGATTTGGGTACTGCTGCGGGTTGGGGTAAGGCTGGTTGGGATCCGGCTGCCCGGGGTAGGACTGGTTGGGATCCGGCTGCCCCGGGTACTGCTGCGGCGGCTGGCCCTGCGGTTGCCCCTGAGTCGGGCCGCTTTGCCACGAGCCGCCTGACTGCGACCCGAAACTGCCCGGCACCTCGTGCGGATTCGGTCCATCCTGGCTCATCGGTGAGTCCTTTCCCCCCGGAAGATTCGGAGGCATTCTATCCTCAGCGGCATGGACCACGAAGCACGCAGCGGCCGCTGGCCCGGGTATGTCTACGGGGTCGGTGAAGACCCCGACCCGCGGTTCAGTCTGGCCAACGAGCGCACCTTCCTGGCGTGGATCCGCACCGGCCTGGCTTTCGTCACAGCCGGCCTGGGCATCGCGGCGCTGGCCCACTTCGCCCCGGCCACGGGTGGCCGGTTCACGATCGCGGCCGTCGTCCTGCTCTGCTGCGGGGTGGTCTGCGGCTTCACCGGGTTCGGACGCTGGGCACGCAACGAACGTGCGATGCGGTCGGGGGCCGAACTGGTCGCGCCCTCCGTGCTGCCGATGCTGTCGGTGATCCTGCTGCTGGTCGCGGGCCTGGCCGCGTTCAGTCTGGTCGGCTGATGACCACTCCATTGCGGCGCGGCCAGGGCCGGGTGTGGGACAAGGGCCTGCAGCCGGAGCGCACCTCGCTCGCCTGGCAGCGCGTGAACCTCGCCGGGCTCGGCGCCAGCATGGTCAGCGCCCGATTACTGCTCGAATCGCATCCACTGCTCGGCTACGGCGTCGCACTGCTCAGCGCGGCGATGGCCGCAATGCTGGTGATCGTGCACGGGCGACGGTTCGGACGGGTCACCGCCGCGTTGTTCGCCGGCCGGTCGCTGCCGGACGGACTGGCGTACCTGATCCCGGTGACGCTCCTGCTGATCGTCGGAGCGGGCGGCCTGACGTTCGCGCTGTTCGGGTAGCGCGATCGAGAAAGTACTTTCCACAATGGAAAGTACTTGCTATGTTGAAGGCATGCAGTCGCAGAATCCCCAGGAAGCCCTCACCCAAGCCGACGCGCTGGCCCAGAACACCCAGCGATCCGCGCGCTGGCTGGTCCGCTACTACCTGGCCTTCGGGGTGGCCTCTGTGCTGATGTCGGTCGGCGTCGGCCTGCTGCAGGGCGGCGTGTGGCTGGCCGTGTTGATGGTGATCTGGTTCGGGTTGATCGTCGCCATCTCGATCTATGCCGCCCGACAACAGACGATGGTGCGTGGTGGCGGGCGCATCCATGCCGGCGTGATGATCGCCTGGACCGTGTTCTGGGTCATCACCGTGTCGATCGGGGCAAGTAACGACCTGCCGTGGCCGTGGTGGCTGGCCGGCGGGCTGGGCATGCTGGCCGCGTGCCTGGGCGGCGCGTGGGTGGTGGCCCGGCGCACCGAAGGGGCCACCCGCGGGGCGTCGTGATGATCGACGACAACCTGCACTCCCCCGTCCGGTTCGCGATCATGGCCAGCCTGGTCGGCCTCGACAAGGCCGAGTTCTCCTTCGTCCGGGACGCGATCGGATCGTCCGATTCCGTGTTGTCGAAGCAGGCCAGCGGCCTGGAGGCGCTGGGTTACCTGAAGATCACCAAGGGCCATGTGGGCAAGCGTCCGCGAACGTGGTTCTCGCTCACCACTGTCGGACGCCGAGCCTTCACCGGCCACCTGAACGCGCTGCGCGCACTGGCGGACGCGGCCGCCCGGTACGACTCACAGCTACCCACCTGACCCGCAACTCTCCACCCCGACCCCAAGGAGTCACCATGCTGCTCAGCCCTGCCCAAATGCTGGCCATCGCCGTCGAGTTGGCCGTGATGATCGTGCTGCCGGTCGTCCTTGTGACGCTGTGGATCCGCCGCCGCCGGGTGCCCGTCGGCGTGCCGCTGATCGCAGCCGCGTTCTACCTGCTCAACCTCGTGGTGAACGTGCCGTTGACCGTGCTGGTGTACCCGTCGTTGGGGCTCGCGCCGGTGGCGCTGACCGCGCTGACGGCACTCACCTACGGCCTCTGCGAGGAAGTGGCGCGATGGCTGTCGTTCAAGGTCGGCCCCCTCGTCCGGCACCGGGACGGCGACGGTGGCGTGGCAGCCGGCCTCGGCCACGGCGGCATGGAGTCAGTTCTCTTCGCGGCGCCGTATGCGATCGGCACCGTCGTGGCGCTCGTCAACCCGAGCGCCCTGCCGGCGGCCTCCCGGGACGCGTTGGCCGGCGCCAGCCCCTGGCTCTTCGTCGGCACCGGGCTGGACCGGCTGCCGGCGATGGCTGCCCACCTGGTGTTCGCACTGGTGATCGTGCTCGCCTATCGGCGCGGGCTGCGGTTCCTGTGGATCGCGATCGCCGCCCATGCGGCGCTCGATTTCGGAATGTTCCTGCTGCGGGACTACGCTCCCACGCCGGTGTTCATCGGCGTGTGGACGCTGGTCGGTGCGCTAGCCGTCGTTCTGGCCGTCCGGTTGTGGAAAGGACTGAGGGGTCAGCCGTCCTGCGGCAACACTGCGCCCACCTGCCGGCGCAACTCGTCCAGCACCGTCATCACGGCGATCGAATCCTGCAGGGAGTGCCGTGGGCTCTGGGTCAGGCCTTCGGCAAGGCAGCGCTCGACCTCCAGCGCCTGGAAGTGCATGCCGCGGGAGGTCTGCTGGGGCTCGAACGTGTCCGCCAGCTGCCCGCGCGGCTCGCTCACGAAGTGCCGCACCGTCGTCCAGTTGTAGAAGGTCGGCGCCAGGTCGAGGTACCCCTCGGTGCCCATCACGGTGGCGCCGTTGGCCCCAGGCGCGACCATCGTCGTGTACGCGGACGACTGCGCGCCGCCGGCATGGCTCAACACCATGGCAGTTTCGGCATCGACACCGGTCTTCGTCAGGGTTCCCCGGCCCAGCACCGCCTCGGGTGCGCCGAGCACGTCGAGCGAGAAGGACACGTTGTAGACACCCAGGTCGAGCAGCGCCCCGCCGGCCAGGTCGGGATTGAACAGCCGGCCCTCGGGGTCGGGGTTGAGCAACTGGCAGTGCTGGCTCTGCACCGCGCGCACCTCACCGATGGCACCGGCGGCGATGCGCTGCTTGACGTAGTCCATGGACGGCAGGAAACGGGTCCACATCGCCTCCATCGCGAACACCCCGGCTGCCTCGGCGGCCTCTGCCAGCTGCGTCGCCTCTGCGGCGGTCACGGTCACCGGCTTCTCGATCAGCACCGCCTTGCCGGCCTCGATCGCCAACAGGGCGTGTTCCAGGTGAAAGTTGTGGGTCGTGCTGACATAGACCGCGTCCACCGCGGGATCGGACACCAGCGCCTCGTACCCGGTGTGCGCGGTGGCCAGTCCGAAGCGGTCCGCGAACGCCTGCGACCTGGCCCCGTCCCGGGCGGCGACCGCCTGCACCGCGAGTCCCTCGGCCAACAGGTTCTCGGTGAACGTGCCCGCGATGCCGCCGGCCCCCAGAATGCCCCAGCGTGTGGTCATTGCAGCCCTCCCGAGCGCCCGTCGTTCAGTTCCAGCAGGTCAGTACAGCACGGTGGCGAACTCCCCGGCCACTGTGAATCCACACCGCAGATAGGTCTTCACCGCTCGGGTGTTGAAGTCGTTGACGTACAGCGACACCACATCGTGCGCATCGAGGATCTGCCTGGTCGCCGAACCCATCGCGGCGGCGGCCAAACCCTGACCCCTGAGATGGGGCGCGAGCCAGACACCCTGCACCTGGGCCACGCCCCCGCAGCTGATCCCGACGTCCGCCTTGAACACCACCTGGCCGTCGGTGACGACCCCCCAGGCCCGACCCGACTGGATCAACGTCTGGCAGTGCGAACGGTAACCCGCCCGCCCGCCGCCGGACAGTGGGTCGACCCCTACCTCTTCGGTGTACATCGACACCGCCGCCGCGAAGTAGGAATCGAACTCGTCCATCGTGATGGCACGCACCGGTGCCTCGCCGATTCCGGCAGCCACCTGCCGGGCCGTCATCAGCGGTTGTCTCGGACGCACCTCGCGCTGGGCGGCGTAGCTGCGGCCCCGGCGGCACAGTTGGCGATGCAGTGCCAACGTCACCCCCGACTCCCCCACGATCGCCTGACACCAGCGGTGCGGCCCGATCGCGTCGGCGAAGGCGGAGATCGCGGCGTCCCGCTCACGCTCGGGGCAGGTGGCGAACACCGGGGCCAGGTTCGCGCCCGCGTGCAACAGGTGCCGGGGGCGATCGGACGGCCAGCCGTACAGCGTGGCCGGGGACCCCGGCCAGAGCAGGCCGACCTCGACCCGGGAACTGACGAACACGTTGGCCACCGGATCGGCGGCCAACAGCGTGCGCACCAGTGGCGCGTCGCGCGTGCCGAGCGCCCGCGCCCTCATCGGGAACCGTTCAGCTCACGGAGACCATCGGGGCACCCTGGGGGGCGTCCTGCGGAGTCTGTTCGGCGATCCGGTTGGCCTCTTCGATCAGGGTCTCGACGATCTGGTCCTCGGGCACGGTCTTGACCACCTTGCCCTTGACGAAGATCTGGCCCTTGCCGTTGCCGGACGCCACACCCAGGTCGGCCTCGCGCGCCTCACCCGGACCGTTGACGACACAGCCCATGACCGCCACCCGAAGGGGCACCTGCAGTCCCTCAAGGCCCTTGGTGACCTCTTCGGCCAGCGTGTAGACGTCGACCTGAGCCCGTCCGCACGAGGGGCACGAAACGATCTCGAGGTGTCGCGGCCGCAGGTTGAGGGATTCGAGGATCTTGATGCCGACTTTCACCTCTTTGGCCGGCGGCGCTGACAGCGACACCCTGATCGTGTCGCCGATGCCCTTGGCCAGCAGCGCACCGAACGCCACCGACGACTTGATGGTGCCCTGAAAGGTCGGCCCGGCCTCGGTGACGCCCAGGTGCAGCGGGTAGTCGCAGGCGTCCGACAGCAGTTCGTAGGCGCGCACCATGATCACCGGGTCGTGGTGCTTGACCGAGATCTTGAAGTCGCGGAAGCCGTGCTCCTCGAACAGCGACGCCTCCCACAGCGCCGATTCGGCCAGCGCCTCAGGGGTCGGGGCGCCGTACTTGTCCATGATCCGCTTGTCGAGCGAACCGGCGTTGACACCGATCCGGATCGACACTCCGGCGTCGGTCGCGGCCTGGGCGATCTGCTTCACCTGGTCGTCGAACTGGCGGATGTTGCCCGGGTTCACCCGAACGGCCGCGCACCCTGCGTCGATCGCGGCGAAGACGTACTTGGGCTGGAAGTGAATGTCGGCGATGACCGGGATCTGGCTCTTCTTGGCGATGATGTGCAGCACGTCCGCGTCGTCCTGGCTGGGCACGGCGACCCGGACGATGTCGCACCCGGTGGCGGTCAGTTCGGCGATCTGCTGCAGCGTTCCGTTGATGTCGGTGGTCTTGGTGGTGGTCATCGACTGCACCGAGATCGGCGCGTCACCACCGACCAGCACTTTGCCGACCCTGATCTGTCGGGTGGGACGGCGGGGCGCCAGCACGGGCGGCGGCGCTGCGGGCATTCCCAGGTTGACGGTCATGGACTCCTCGTTCGACGGCGGCCGGCGGCTCACGACCACCGTGAGACAGCCTACCCATCGGCGCTAGAACAACTGCATCGGACTGACGATGTCGGCCACGATCAGGGCGACGCCGCTGATGATCAGGAACCCCATCACCGCATACGCCACCGGCAGCAGCTTCGCGGTGTCGAAGTAGCCCGGGTCGGGTCGTCCGGTCAGCTTCGCCCAGCTGCGCCTGGCCGCCTCCCACAACGCACCGGCGATGTGGCCGCCGTCCAAGGGTGGCAGCGGCACGAAGTTGAACAGGGCCAGGAACAGGTTGATCGCGGCGAGCAACGAGCCGAACAGCACCAGCTTGTCGGTGATCCCGATGCCGTCGCTGGCCACCACCTCGCCGGCGGCGCGGCTGGCCCCCAGGATGCTCAGGGGACCGTAGATGTCGCGCGGCTTGCCCTGCACCATGTCAGCGACCACGTTGTACACCTTGACCGGGAACTGGACGATCGCGACCACGCTCTGCTCGGTCATCGTCCACATCTGCTGGACGGTCTCGACCGGCCCGCCCTTGACCAGCACGGTGACTGGCGTGATGCCCAGCCAGCCGGCCGGCACCCGCTTGCCGGGGTCGAGGGCGTCCGGCACTCCGGTGACCACCGTGTGGACCGTCGTCAGGGGCACCCGCTGACCGTCGCGGACGACCACGAGCCGCGCCTCGCCGTCCAGATTGGCCCGGATCAGCGCCTGCAGCTGGGGGTAGCCGGTGATCGCCACCCCGTTGAACTCGACGACCTGGTCCTGGGGCCGAATGCCGGCGGCGGCCGCGGGCGTGTCCGGGGCGCTGCAGGCGGCGTCAGCGGGCTGGTTCTCGCGGACGATGCACTGCTGCACCTCGGCGACCACCGGCTGCGGCTGGTAGCTGCCGTGCAGGCCGAGGATCGCCCAGAAGATGCCGAACGCGATCAGGATGTTCATCATCGGGCCGCCGGCCATCACGATCAGTTTCTGCCAGGTCTGCTTCTGGTAGAACAGCCGCCGGCCGGCGACGTCGTCCGGGCTGATGTCGGCCCACTCGAACGCTCGGGCGGAGTCGGCGAACCGGGTCAGCCGGCCGCCCTGCCCCGCCCGGGGCCGGGCCGGGGGGTACATGCCGAGCAGCCGCACGTAGCCGCCGAGCGGGATCCACTTGATGCCGTACTCGGTCTCGCCGCGAACGGTCGACCACATCGTCGGACCGAAGCCGACGAAATACTGCGGCACCCGCACACCGAAGTGCTTGGCCGGCACCATGTGGCCGATCTCGTGCAGGGCGATGGACAGCAGGATGCAACCGAAGAAGAGGATCGCGAAGACGACCGTGACGGCGGTGCTCATCGAGCCGCCCCGATCACGTCCGCCGCCCGGGTGCGGGCCCAGGCATCGGCCGCGAGCACCCCGTCCACGCTCATCGGTGCGTCGTGGCCGCCGGCGGCGAGATGCTCCTCCACCACAGCCGTGACGGTGTCGACGATGGCGAGAAAGCCGATCCGGCCGGCGCAGAAGGCGTCCACGCAGATCTCGTTGGCGGCGTTGTACACCGCGGGTGCTGTGCCCCCGGCGCGCCCGCAACGCCGGGCCAGAGCGACAGCGGGGAAGGCTTCGTCGTCCAGCGGCTCGAAACTCCAGCTGATCGGCCGGCTCCAGTCGAACGGACGGGACGCGTCCGGCAGCCGATCCGGCCAGGCCAAGGCCAGCGCGATCGGCAGCTTCATGTCGGGTGGGGAGCACTGCGCGATCGTGGAACCGTCGTGGAACTCGACCATCGAATGCACGTCGGAGGTGGGGTGCACGACCACCTGGATCGCGTCCAGGTCGACCCCGTAGAGCAGCGCCGCCTCGAGCAGCTCGAGGCCCTTGTTGATCAGGGTCGCGGAGTTGACGGTGATGATCCGGCCCATGTTCCAGGTCGGGTGGGCCAGCGCCTGCTGCGGGGTGACATCGGCCAGCTCGGCCCTGCTGCGCCCGCGGAACGGCCCCCCGGACGCGGTCAGGATCAGCCGCCGCACCTCGTCGCCGCGGCCGGCCCGGAGTGCCTGGGCGAACGCCGAATGCTCGGAGTCGACCGCCACGATCTGGCCGGGAGCGGCCGCCGAGGTGACGAGTTCGCCGCCGATCACCAGCGACTCCTTGTTGGCCAGGGCCAGTGTGTTTCCGGCGCGCAGGGCGGCCAGCGTGGGCTCCAGCCCGGCTGCACCGGTGATGGCGTTGAGCACCACATCGCACGGCAGGCCGGCCAGCCGCTGGGATGCGTCCGGCCCTGTCCAGACCGCGGTGTGCGCAGGCAACCGGCCCTCGAGTGCAGCGGCGGCGGACGGATCGGGCACCGCAACGATGTCGGGTGCGAAGGCCGCGGCCTGGGCCACCAGGGTGTCGAGGTTGCCGCCACCGGACGACAATCCGACCACCCGGAACCGGTCAGGGTGGGCGCCGATCACCTCCAGGGACTGGGTACCGATCGACCCGGTACTTCCGAGTAGGACGACGTCACGCACCGGGCAAGGGTACAGGGACGGGCGCCGTCGACCCGATGCAGCCGAGCGCCTGCTGCGTCGACGGCTGTTCGCTCAGCCCGGTGCCGGCGCCGAAGCAGACGAACGCCCGCCGGCCGGGCGGCTGATCCTGCTGCGCGGTGGCCAGGGCCTCGGCGGGGGAAAGACCGGCCCGCAGGTGGTGGTGCAGCGCGGTCATCACCGTTGCGGTGCTGCCGTCCGGCACCGGCGCCACTGGTGCGATCACGGTGCGGGTGCCGCGCACCAGGCATGCGGCCGTGAAGCCGAGCAGCGCCTCGCCCGGGCGGGTCACCGGACGACCGGTGTCGCAGCTGGCCAGCACCAGCGTGGCCGGCAGCGAGTCGATCGTGTCGAGGTGGTGCACGACGAGAGCACCGTCGGCCAAAGAGAGTTCCGAGAACTGCGGATTGTCCGCACGCAACCAGCCGTGCGTCGCCAGGTGCGCCAGCCGAGCACCGGCCAGCGCCTGAAGTGTGTGGTCGACGCTGGCCTGGTCGTCCACCAGAGCAGAGACGCCATAGCCGGCGGCGACCGCCTCGGCCTCCGCGCGCGCACCGGGCAGGCCCGGACCAGCGGCGACCAGCACCGCAGCGTCGCCGGTCGCGGGCCGGGTGGCGTGCACCCACTGCATGACCGACGCCGCGACGGTCACCGGACGGTGCTGCACGGCCGCGATCTCCTGCCACGGAACGGCGTGCAGGAAGGCGGGAGGCACCAGCACCAGCGGTCGTCCGGCGGCCTCGGGCAGCGCCAGCAGTCCATCCCCGAGGGTCTGCGTGGCGGCCGCGAGCAGGGCGCGCGCAGCCCCGGCATGCCGGTCGTCCTGGGCGCTGCCGGCGAGCCGATTCACCGCGAAGCCAACCCGGGCGACCGCGTCCCTGATCGGCGCCTCGGGGCCGAGTTCGTGCAGCCGGGTACGTCCGTCGACCCTGGTCAAGGCGTGCAGCCGGCCCGCCCGGGCGAACCACGCGACCAGCGCCAGGCCCGGCGCCGCCGCGTCCACCGCCGCCAGATCGAGCGGACCCAGCAACTCACCGCCCCCGCGGCGGGTGCGCACATGGTCGCGGACCTGCTGGGCCGCGAACTCGCGGTCCCGCTCTCGCCGGGCCGTCCGGTGCCGCGCCAGCAGCGCATCGAGTTGCGGGTCTGCGGGAGCCCGGACGGTGTCCCGCACCAGCACGAACGCGCGGGCCTGTTCGACCGCGGCGAACACCCGCGAGGGGCTACCGGCTGCCAGGGCCAGATCGACCCCCAGGCCGGCCAGGTCGAGACGCTGCCGGGTCAGGCCGGCCCGCAGGTCGTCCGCGCCGACCCCCGCCAGGTGCTCGTCCAGCACCGCAAGGCCGCGATCGACGGCCCGGGTGGCGGCGGCCGGCGTCGCCGCCAGCAGGGCCTGGGCGTACCAGCCCCGGGCGCGCAGCAAAGCCGGGCCGCTCCGCCGCCGGGCTGCGACCTGGCGCAGCGCGCCGGTGCGCTCAGGGCCGGTGCTCAGCGACGCCGCGAGCAGGTAGCCCTCCAGGGCGGGCGCCGTCCACCCCGACGCCGCGAGGGTGTCCGCCTGGGCCAGCAGCGCCCGGCGGGCGGGCGTCCGTCCGAGGGCATGCGTGGCACGGGCGACTTCCAGGCCGGCGGCCGCCGCCCACGCTGCCCTGCCCTGCCGCCGGAACCCGTCGCGGGCCGCCCGGGCCTGATCGCGCGCCACGGACGCCTCCCCCGCCGCGGCGGCCGCCTGCGCCAGCAGCAGCCGCACCTCGGGGACCCGCAGGGTGCGGCGCTCGGCGATGACCGCAGCCAGGGCCGCCTGCGCATCGCGCAGCGCCTCGTCCTCCAGTCCCGCCCGGGTCAGTAGTTCCGCGCGGTCCATCAGGAGGCCGGAGACGCCCATGCCGTTGGCCACGAAGAGCTGCTCGGCTCGGGCGTAGTGCGCCAGCGCCCCCGGCAGGTCGCCGGCCCGGCTGGCCAGGTAGCCCCGATTGCTGACGATCAATCCGACCGCCGCCGGCCGGCCCAGCGCGAGCGCCAACTGTTCGGCCTCACTCAGGTCGGCGCCGGCCCGGGCATAGGCTCCGGAGTCGGCGAGCACCAGCGCGCGATTGATCAGGGCGCGCTGGACGCCCAGATCATCGTCCAGCCGGCGCAGTCCGGCGATGGAGGCGTTGAGGTCGGCCAGTGCCTGGTCGAACTCGCCGCGCTCCCGGTGGATCAGCGCCCGGGTGCCCAGGGCCCGGGCGTGCTCCACCTCGTCCGCACCCTCAGCGAGTGCTCGATCGACCTGCCGCAGTGCCTCGGCCAGCCGCCCGGAGACGTGCAGGGCGTAGGCCAGCTTGGTGCGGGCGGCAGCGACCAGGTCCGGCTCACCGGCAAGGTGGGCCAACCGCACGGACGCGCGCAACGCGGTGACCGCCTCGTCCGCGCGGCCGCCGTGCAGCAATGCGTGACCGAGCGCCCGATGGGCCAGCGACCGCGAACCCGGGTCGGCCTCGGAAAGGTCGTCGACCGTGGCACGCAGTTGCGGCAGGGCATCCGACAGCCGGCGATCCGCCTCGGCGACCGCCGCTTCCGCCGCTGCACGGAAAGCTGACACGGCTCATTGTCGGCCCGATCCTCCGGCGGGTGCATCATCTGACCTGCTGGACCCTCCGTCGAGCGAGGCCCGATGTCGGGCTTCCACCGGATCGTCCAAGGGTGGAGGATGAATCGGCACGCCGTCAGCCACCCGAGGGGAGGCAGCACCCATGAACGACGCGATGACGCCCGAGCGGTCGCAACCCGTCCGTCTGGTGGTGGAGACGAAGTACCAGGACCTGATCTCTGTGACGGTCGAAACACTTGGCCTGGGCACCAGCGAAGTCGAGGACGGTCGCCCCGAACTCGGCTTGAGCCTGCTCCCGCTGACCTCACCCGTCGGGGACCTGGACGCGGTGCTCGCCGAGTTGCGGCGCCGGATCGCCGCCGAGCATGGCGGCTGGGTACCCTCCCTGGGCAAGGAGCGCGATGCCTTCTCCACCGTGATGCGCGGCGGGCACCCGAAGCCGACGTCGTTGCTGCTGCCCGAAGTGCCAACCGACGACGATGCTGCCGCGGCGATCGTCGACACCCCGGCAGCCGTGCCCCCGGACGCCGTTCGGGTCGGCGTCGTCGACACCGCCGTGGCAGACCTGAGCGACGGCGGCGAGGCCTGGCGGGCGCATTCGGCCTTCGTCGCGTCGATCGTCCGGCGGGCCGCACCGGACGTCGACCTTCGATCGGAGCCGGCGCTGAGCCTGGATTCGGGCCAGGGCTCCACCTGGGACGTGGCTGACGCGATCGTGAAACTGGCGTTCGTCGATCGGGTGCAGATCGTGCTGCTGCCGCTGGCCTGCTTCACCGCGGACGGCCAACCCCCGCTGCTGCTGGAGCGGGCCATCGCGTGCCTGCCACCCGAGGTGCTGGTGATCGCCGCCGCCGGCAACCAGATCGCCGACGACGGTTGGTCGCCGCTCGGTCGCGGGCCGCGATCCGCCGCCTGGCCGGCGGCGCTCGCACAGGTGAAGGCGGTCAGTGCCGACTTCGGCACCAACGTCACACCGCAGCCGTGGGTCGACGCGTTGGCGTCGAAGGTGGAGTTCGTCGGGCCGTTCTTCCACGGATCGGTCGTGGTCAGCGTGCCGGGTGAGGAGTTGGACGAGCGCGAGTTCGCCGGCACCGCGCGCTGGCGCGGCACGTCGTTCAGCGCCGCCTACGCCACCGGCCTGGTCGCGGCGCGGATGGACGCCCAGACCACTGCTCACGCGGCGTGGGACGCGCTGCTGGCGGACGGCACCGAACTTGCGGCGCCGCCTCCGCCGGTGGATCCATCATGACCGTCGAGCCGGTGGCCGAACTGGTCGCCGCCGTCCGGGCCGGCGACCAGCAGGCCTGGAACCGCCTGGTGGAGCGGTTCACCCCACTGGTCGGGTCGGTCTGCCGTAAGTTCACGCTCCCCCAGCACGATCGTGAGGACGTCGCCGCAGGCGTCTGGCTACGGCTGTTGGAGCACGTCCACCGGTTACGGGAGCCGGCCGCCCTGCCCGGCTGGATCGCCACCACCACCCGCAACGAGTGCCTCGCGGTGCTGCGGGCGCGGCGCCGCACCACCCCGACTGACTTCGTGTTCGAGCCGTCCGACCCGGGGCCGCCGCCGGAGACCGACCTGTTCGCCGACTTGCGCAGGCAGGCGCTGCGCGAGGCCTTCGGCCAGCTCTCCGAGCGCTGCCGGGAACTGCTCGGCATGCTGTTCGCGGACCCTCCGTTGAGCTACGACGCGATCTCGGCCACGCTCGGGGTCAGCGTGGGCACGATCGGTCCGACCCGGATCCGCTGCCTCGAGCGGCTGCGCCGGCAACCGGCGCTGGCGCAGTGGGGAGGTGCGTGATGACCATCGGTCCCGACGACGAGGCGCTGCTGCGTGAACTGGCGGACGCGCTGGCCGAGGGCAGCGCGGACGACGACCTGGCCCGGGTGGGCCGCGACGTGTGGAGTTGGCGAGACCCGGACGGGCTGCTGGCCGAACTGGTCTCCGACTCGGCGACCGAAACGGTCGGGGCGGGCGGCGTCCGTGGACCGGGCGACCTGCGGGTACTGAGGTTCGACAGCGGCGCAGTGTCGGTCGAGGCTGAACTCGTCGATGGCGCGCTGCGCGGACTGGCCCTCGGCCCAGGTGCGATCACCATCGAGCTGCACAATCGGTCCGAGAGGGTGGCGACCGCCGAGGTCGATGCCACCGGCTGGTTCGAGCTCGTGCTGCCGACCGAACTGCGCAGCCGATCCGAGCTGCTCCGGCTGCAGGTGCTGGACGCACAGGGCAACCACACCTGGACCGATTGGTTCAGAAGCTGAGGCGCTACAGCGCCATGAGCCACAACCCGAGCGTCGCGGCGAGCAGAGCCACCGCGAGGCCACCGCCGGCGTGCACCAGCGCCGCGGACGGGCGTCCGGCACGCAGCAACCGGACGCCCTCGACGCTCGCCGTGCTGAAGGTGGTGAAGCCGCCCATGAATCCGGTGCCGAGCACCGCAGCCCACGGCGGCGCCCCGGACTTGAACGTGATCCAGCCGGTGATCAGACCGAGCAGCAGCGAGCCGAGGGTGTTCACGCTCAGCGTGCCGAGGGGCATGCGCAGGTTGTGCAGGCGGGCCACCGCGGCGTCGGCGTGAAACCTGGCGACCGCGCCCAGCCCGCCGAACAGTGCCACCAGCAGCTCGATCATCGGCCTTCACCCACCAGCCGGGCCGCGAGCAGCGTGCCGGCCAGGGCGGCAGCCAGGCCCAGGAGCACGCTCGCAATCGCGTAGCCGATTCCGATCAGCACCGCTCCGGCACCGAGCAGCCTGACCGCCTCGACCGCGAACGTGCTGTAGGTGGTGTAGCCACCGAGCACTCCCGTGCCCAGCCCGAGTCGCAGGAATTGCCGGACGCCGCTGTCGGGGCCGCGCCGGATCAAGGTCTCCAGCAGCACGCCGAGGGTGAATGCCCCGGTCACGTTGATCAGGAAGGTGGCCCACGGCCAGCCGCCGGGTTGGGCCGGATAGGCGGCCTCCAGGGCGGCCCGGATCCCGGTGCCGAGCGCCCCACCGATCAGGATCAGGAGCGATTTCAGCCCCACGGCATCGGCGCCTTCCAGTCGACGACGGTGAGCGGAACGGCGAGCACCGGACGGTGCTGGTGCTGGGCCAGCTTGAGCGCCAGGGTGCCGTCCAGGAACTCGCGGACCTTGGCGTTACGGCCCGGGGCCCGGTTGCCGACCACGATCACGGCGGCGTCCACCGCCCGCGCGAGATGGGTCAGGGCGCGGTCGGGCCGTCCGGCCAGATAGCGGAACTCCCACGGCACCCCGGCATCGGCCAGCAGGGCGTGCTGTTCATCGCGGATCTGGGCCTCACGGCGCCGCCAGCTCTCGTCGGCCGCGTCGGGACTGATGTCGTTGTGCTGCACACTGCCGTCGGCGAACTCCCGCTCGACGTAGCGCTGCTCGTCCACGTAGGCGAAATAGATGGTGCCGCCGCTCACCCGGGCCAGGTCGGCGGCCGTCAGCGCCACCAGCGGATCGGCGCCGGGACGGACGGCCGCAACGATCGCACCACCCCGGAAGGGAGTCATGCGCTCAGGACTGGGTTGTGGGACCTGATGCTGCATCCCGGACTCCTTCCGCTGCCGCCACGCTAGCGTGAGGTCGTGCGGATCGACGTGGAGTCTCTCGACGAGTTCGACGCCCACGTGGGTTCGACCGGGTCGCTGGCCGGGGTGATGGTGCAGTCGGTCGACCTTCGCCACCGCTCGCTGGTGCTGCGCGACACCGACGTCACCGGCGCGATCTTTTTGGGCTGTGCACTGCGGCCCGCGGACGCGTCCCGCCTGGCCAGAGCCGGCGCCCTGGTGTTCCCGAGGCTGCCCGACCTGCCCTTCGACCCCTACCGCCCCACCTTGTACACCCCCGCCGAGCTGTACCAGGGCCTGGCGGGCGGCTACCCGGCGACCACGGACGCCGCGATCTTCGCCTGGTCACAACAGCAACTGCGACCCGGTGAACTGGGCGCGGACCTGGCGGCCGCCCTGCACGACCACGCGATCACCGAGGCGTTGCAGCAGTCCGTCGCCGGCACCGACCCCGCCACCATCGTCGGCATCATGGGCGGGCACGCCGAGCGGCGCGGCAGCGCGATGTTCCGGGCGTGTGCGGGCCTGGCCCACACGCTCGCCGAAGCGGGCGTGACCGTGTTGTCCGGGGGCGGCCCCGGCGCGATGGAGGCGGCCAACCTGGGCGCCGCATTCACCGGGTCGGCGGGCGAACTGGACGCGGCGATCACGGAGCTGGCCGCCGGTGACGCGTGGACCAGCGATGTCACGGGCTGGGCACGCGCGGCGCAGCGGGTCGCCGTCGGCGCACCCTGCGGACGACTCTCGCTGGGCATTCCGACCTGGTACTACGGCCACGAACCGCCCAACCTGTTCGCGACCAGCATCGCCAAGTACTTCACCAACGCGCTGCGGGAAGACACCCTGTTGCGGCTGTGCCGGGGAGGCCTGGTCTACCTGCCGGGCGCGGCCGGCACCGTGCAGGAGGTGTTCCAGGCCGTCACACCCAACTTCTATGCCGCCGAGGGTGACCAGGTGGTGCCCCTGGTGATGGTCGGCACCGAGTTCTGGACCGAGGCCGTGCCGGCCTGGCCGTTGCTGCACGCCCTGGCGTCCGGGCGGTCGATGGCGGGCCGGATCCATCTGGTCGACGACGTCGACGAAGCCCTGGCCGTGCTCAGCGCAGGTGCACCCGGCGCATCGTCCGCAGCCCCAGGGTGAACACGTCGGCGAACCGCTCCTGGGCCGCGCGGCCCACCGCGAGCGAACCGGCCCGCTGAGCGGCGACGCTCTGCACGACGGTGTACTTCAGCAATCCCTCGGCGCCGTGCCGTCCGCCGGTTCCTGAGTGGCCACGGGCCCCCATCGCCGCACCTGCCGCACCCCACGAGGCGAGGAACGTCTCGTTGATGCTCACGGTGCCGGTGCGCAACCGCGGCGCGAGCCGTCCGGCCGCTGCCCGATCTGCGCTGACGATGGTGGCGTGCAGCCCGTAGTCGGAGTCGTTGATCAGCCGGACGGCCGCCTCGTCGTCGCGCACCCGGTACACGCTGACCACCGGTCCGAAGGTTTCGGCGTCACGCACGTCCATCGCGGCGGTGACGCCGTCCAGCACGGTCGGGGCGTACACCCACGGGCCGATGTCGGGACGGGGCCGTCCCCCGGTCAGTACGGTGGCGCCGTGCCGCACGGCGTCCGACACGTGCTCACTGACCCGTTGCAACTGGTCGGCTCCGAACAGGGAGCCCATGTCGTAGCCGTACTCCAGCGCGACACCGAGCCGCATCGCTTCGACGGCCGGCACGAACCGCGCCAGAAAATCGTCTGCGATCGAATCGTGCAGCACCAGCCGCTCGGTGTGCACGCAGACCTGGCCGGCCCCGGCGAAGGCGCTGCGCAGGGCGATGTCCACAGCGGCGTCCAGGGGCGCATCCGGTCGTACGTAGAGGGCGTTCTTGCCGCCGAGTTCGAGTGAGCAGGCCACGATCCGCCGGGCGGCGAGCATGGCCACCTCGCGTCCGACGGCGGTGGAGCCGGTGAACGACACGTAGTCGGCACGGTGCGCGACCGCGTCGCCGATCGTTGCACCGTCGCCGGTGACCACCTGCAGCACTCCCGGGGGCAGCCCGGCGGCCACCAGCAGCCGCAGTCCCCACAGCACGCACAGGCTGGTGCGCGGGTCCGGTCGCAGCACGACGGCGTTGCCGGCCAGCAAGGCGGCGAGCGCGTCGCCGAGGGACAGGGCGAATGGATAGTTCCACGGCGTGATGATGCCGACGACGCCGCGTGGCAACCGGCGCTCAGTGGCCGTTCCCGTCAGCGGTACCACGCCGCGGACGCGCTTCGGCGCGAGCAGCGCGGCGGCGGCCAGGGCGTAGTGACGGGCGCTGTTGGCGACCTCGGCGACCTCCTCGAAGGCGTTGGCACGGGTCTTGCCGGTTTCCAGCTGGATCAGGTCGAGCACGTCGTCGCGCGCGGCGAGCATTCGGTCGTGGAAGTCCAGCACCACCGCGGCGCGCCGGCGGGGGCCGAACGAACTCCACACCCGCTGGGCGGCCCGGGCCTGCTGCACCGCACATGCGACGTCGTCGACGCTGGACAGCGGTATCTCTGCCAGCGCCAGGCCGGACAGCGGTGAGTACACCGTGCGGCGTTCCGCACCCTCTTCCGCGACGATGCCGGCGGCGAGTTCGGCCACCTGCGAGGGTGCCAGGATCTGGGTCTGCTCTTCGGTGAACATCCGCATGGTTCAGCGTAACCCGGTCGGGTCACTGCCCGGCAACGGTTGCGGCGAGCTGTCCGCAGGCTCCATCGATCTCTCTGCCCCGGGTGTCACGCACGGTCACAGCAACCCCACGCCGCTCGAGCACCCGGACGAACTCCTTCTCGTCCGATCGCCGCGAGGCCGTCCATTTCGACCCCGGTGTCGGGTTCAGCGGGATCAGGTTCACGTGCACCCAGCCGTGTCCGCGGTCGCGGCGCAACACGTCCGCGAGCAGGGCGGCCCGCTCGGGCTGGTCGTTGATGTCACGGATCAGCGCGTACTCGATCGAGACCCGGCGCTTGGTCGCGGCGAAGTAGCGCCAGGCCGCCTCGACCAGTTCGGCCACGTTCCAGCGGGTGTTGATCGGGCACAACTCGTCGCGCAACTCGTCGTCGGGCGCGTGCAGGCTGACGGCCAGTGTGACCGGAATCCCTTCGGCCGCCAGGGCGTCGATCCGGGGCACCAGGCCGACGGTCGAGACGGTGATGCCGCGCGCACTGATGCCCAACCCGTGCGGCCCGGACGCGGTCAGCGTGCGGATGGTCCCCATGATGGCCTTGTAGTTGGCCATCGGCTCGCCCATGCCCATGAAGACGATGTTGTTGATCCGTCCGGGCCCGCCGGGGATCGCGCCGTCGGCCAGGGTGCGGGCGCCGGCCAGCACCTGGGCGATGATCTCGGCGGCGGACAGGTTGCGCTGCAGCCCGCCCTGCCCGGTGGCGCAGAACGGGCAGGCCATGCCGCAGCCGGCCTGCGACGAGATGCACAGGGTGGCCCGGTTGCGTCCGGAGCCGGACGAGCGGATGCCCGGCACCCCGTAGCGCATCAGCACCGACTCGACCAGCGAGCCGTCGTGCAGCCGCCAGAGCGTCTTCAGGGTGGTTCCGCCGTCGCAACTGAGTGGTCGCACGTCGGTCATCAGCCGGGGCAGGAATGCCTCGGCGATCCGGCCGCGGTCAGCGGCCGGCAGGTCCGTCCAGCCGGACGGGTCGAGGTCGAGCCCTTCGAACACGTGCCGCGATATCTGATCGGCGCGGAACCCGGGCAGGCCCAACTGCTGGACGCCGGCGCGGCGTTCGTCGGAGGTGAGGTCGAGCCAATGCTTCGGCGGTTTCGCCGCCCGCTGGGCGGTCATCGTGAGCGGCACCCGGGCACCGCGCCTGACCTGGTTCTCCAAGGCTTCGTAGGCGCTCACCTCGTCCGGCCGCAGGGCGTCGGTGGCAGGGATGGTCTCTTCGGTCATGGCGACACTCAGTTCGGGATCAGCAGGAACATGATCAGCCAGCTCACCGGACCGACCGCCAGCATCGAGTCGAGCCGGTCCATCATGCCGCCGTGCCCCGGCAGGAACGATGACATGTCCTTGATGCCCACGTCGCGTTTGATCAGCGACTCGATCAGGTCACCGCAGGTGGCTGCCGCGACGACGGCGACGGCGAGCACCAGCCCGATCCACCAGGCGGCGCCGAGCAGCAGCACTGTCAGCGACACGGCGACCGCGATGGCCAGCACGACCGAGCCCACCATGCCTTCCCAGGTCTTCTTCGGGCTGATCTGCGGCGCCATCGGATGCCTGCCCAGCCGGGCGCCGACCGCGTAACCGCCGGTGTCGGTGGCGATCACCGTGAGCAGAATGGCCGACAACTTGGCGGCACCGTTTGGTGCGGCGAGAATCAGGCCCGAGAAGGAGCCCAGCAGGGTGATGTAACCGATGGTGAACAGGCTGGCCGAGGCGTCCTTGACGTAGCCGTCGGCACCGCCCGGCATGCGCCAGATCAGTGCGGCCAGCACCGTGGCCCCCAGAAAGCCGAGCAGCACCGAGTGCCAGGGCAGCAGGGTGGGGCCCTCCTGGGCGGCGGCCGCGTACGAGCCGCAGATCACCGCTACGGTGCCGACCACGATCGGTACCACGGCAGAGATCATGCCGATCCGCTTGAGTGCGTCGTGCAACTCGATCACACCCAGGGTGAGCATGGCCGTGATCAGCAGCATGAAGCCCCAGTGCCAGTACAGCAGCGTGAGCACGATCGCGGCGGACAGCCCCACTCCGACCAGGATCGCGGCAGGCAGGTCCCGTCCGGCGCGTGACTTACGGACGGCCGGCTCGGCGGGAACCTGCTGCTCGGCTGACATCAGACTTCCAGCAGCTCGGCTTCCTTGGACTTCAGCAGCTCGTCGATGCTGTCCACGTACTTCTTGGTGACCCCGTCCAGCTGCTTCTCGGCGCCGCGGGCGTCGTCCTCGCCGACCTCTTTGTCCTTGACCAGCTTGTGCACCGAGTCGTTGGCGTGCCGGCGGATGTTGCGGACGGCGACCCGGCCCTCTTCGGCCTTGGTGCGGGCGACCTTGACGTAGTCGCGGCGGCGCTCTTCGGAAAGCTGCGGCAGCACCACCCGGATCACGTTGCCGTCGTTGGCCGGGTTGACGCCCAGGTCGGAATCGCGGATGGCCTTCTCGATGCCGCTCATCGACTGCCGGTCGAACGGGCTGATCAGCACCGTGCGCGCCTCGGGCACCTGAAAGGTGGCGAGCTGCTGCAACGGCGTCGGCGAGCCGTAGTAGTCGACCATCAGCTTGCTGAACATGGCCGGGTGGGCCCGGCCGGTACGGATCGCCGCGAACTCCTCGCGGGCATGCTCGACCGCGCTCTTCATCTTGTGTTCGGCGTCTTGGACGATGTCGGGGATCATCGAGTCCCTTTCGGTTGGTCGGCCCTCAGGCGTGGACGGTCGTTCCGATCTTCTCACCCTGCACCACGCGCAGGATGTTTCCCTCCACCCCAAGGTCGAAGAAGATCATCGACAGGTCGTTGTCGCGGGCCAGGCTGATCGCGGTGGCATCGGCAACCTTGAGGTCGCGGGCGAGGTATTCGTCGTAGGTGAGGTCATCGAAGCGGGCGGCGTCAGGGTTCTTCCGGGGATCGGAGTCGTACACACCGTCGGTGCCCTGCTTGCCCATCAGCAGCACGTCCGCGCTTATCTCGAGCGCCCGCTGCGCGGCCACCGTGTCGGTGGAGAAGTACGGCATGCCGGACCCTGCTCCGAAGATCACCACACGGCCCTTTTCGAGGTGCCGTTCGGCCCGGCGTGGAATGTAGGGTTCGGCGACCTGACCCATGGCGATCGCACTCTGCACCCGGGTCTGGACGCCGGCTTTCTCGCAGAAGTCCTGCAGGGCCAGGCAGTTCATCACGGTGCCGAGCATGCCCATGTAGTCGGCCCGGTCACGGTCCATGCCGCGCTCGGAGAGTTCGGCGCCGCGGAAGAAGTTGCCGCCGCCGATCACGATGGCGACCTGGACGCCGGTGTCCACCACACTCTTGACCTGGCCGGCCAGGCTGGCGACCACATTGGGATCGACGCCGATCTGGCCGCCGCCGAAGACCTCCCCGGACAGCTTGAGCATGATGCGGTGGTAGGTCATCGTTCTCCTCGACTGGGGTGGTGGGGCTGACAGCGCCGTGCGCCACGAGATCGACTCGTGGCGCACGTCACTCTAGTTCGTCCCTCGGACGGTTCCGCTGCCTCAGGCGCCGACGGCGAAGCGCACGAAACGCTTCACGGTGACCCCGTTCTCCTTCAGCAGTTGGCCGACGGTCTTCTTGTCGTCCGACACCGAGGCCTGCTCCAGCAGCACCACGTCCTTGAAGAATCCGCCGAGGCGGCCTTCGACGATCCGCGGGATGATCTGCTCGGGCTTGCCCTCTTCCTTCGCGGTCAGCTCGGCGATGTGCCGCTCGTGGGCCAGCACGTCGGACGGAACGTCCTCGCGGGTCACGTACTGCGGCGACATGGCGGCGATCTGCATCGCGATGCCGCGGACGAAGTCCTCATCGCCCCCGGCGTATTCGACCATCACGCCCACCTGGGGCGGAAGGTCGGTGGAGCGCCGGTGCAGGTAGATGCTGACGTCGCCGTCGTAGCTGGCGGCGTTGGCCAGCTCCAGCTTCTCGCCGATCCGGGCGGCCAGGTCGGCGACGGTGTCACCCACGGTCTTTCCGGAGGCGAGCTGCACCGCGTTGGCGCTGGCGGCATCGCCGGCACCGGCAGTGTCGATCGCGGTGGCGATCTCGTCGGCGAGTGCGATGAACTCGGCGTTCTTGGCGACGAAGTCGGTCTCGGCGCCGAGCTGGATGACGCTCTTGCCCGAAGCCGCCACCAGGCCGTTGGAGGCCTCGCGGTCGGACCGCTTCGCCATCTTGGCCTGGCCGGTGACCCGCAGGATCTCGACCGCGGCGTCGAAGTCACCCTCGGCCTCGGTGAGCGCCTTCTTGGCGTCCATCATGCCCGCGCCGGTGGCGTCGCGGAGCTTCTTCACTTCAGCGGCAGTGATTGCCATTGTCTTGGTGCTCTTTCGGTTCGGTGGTGATCAGTTGACGGCGTCGCCGGCGGCGGGGGTGGCGTCGACGGCGTCGGCCTCAGCCTCGATGGCCGGCTCCACGGTCTCGTCGGCGGCAACCTCGGCGGTCTCGATTTCCTGGGCGACCTCGGGATCGACCTGGGCAGTGCCGGTCACGGCGTCCTCGACGGCGTCCGCGAGCTGGTCGGCCGGCAGGTCGGAGCCCTCGACGGCCTCAGCCTCAGAGACGGTGGCCTCAGCAGCAGGCGCCTCAGAGACGGTGGCCTCAGCGGCAGGCGCCTCAGCGGCAGGCGCGGTCTCGTCGGCAGGCGCCTCAGCGGCCGGCGCGGTCTCGTCGGCTGCACCCAGCAGTTCACGCTCCCAATCGGCCATCGGCTCGGCCTCTTCACCGGTGGTGGCAGCGGCCCGGCTGCGGGACAGCAGGCCCTCGGCCACGGCGTCGGCGACCACGCGGGTCAGCAGGGCGACGGAACGGATCGCGTCGTCGTTGCCCGGAATGGCGAAGTCGACCTCGTCGGGGTCGCAGTTGGTGTCGAGGATGCCGACAACCGGGATCTTCAGCTTGCGGGCCTCGTCGATGGCGAGGTGCTCCTTGTTGGTGTCGACGATCCAGACCGCCTGGGGCAGCTTGCCCATGTCGCGGATGCCGGACAGGGTCTTTGCCAGCTTGTCCTTCTTGCGGCGCTGCTGCAGCAGTTCCTTCTTGGTCAGCCCGGACGCGGCGACGTCGTCGAAGTTGAGCCCCTCGAGCTCCTTCATCTTGCCGATCCGCTTGCTGATGGTGGCGAAGTTGGTCAGCATGCCGCCCAGCCAACGCTGGTTCACGTATGGCATGCCCACCCGGGTGGCCTGCTCGGCGATGGCCTCCTGGGCCTGCTTCTTCGTGCCGACGAAGAGGATCTGCCCGCCACGCGCGACGGTGTCCTTGACGAACGCGTACGCCTGGTCGATATAGGTGAGCGACTGCTGCAGGTCGATGATGTAGATGCCGTTGCGCTCGGCGAAGATGAACTTCTTCATCTTCGGGTTCCAACGACGGGTCTGGTGCCCGAAGTGGACACCGCTTTCCAGCAGCTGACGCGTGGTCACGACGGCCATGGCCGTTCCTTTCTTCGCGGGACGCGCATGGCGCTGAACCCGCTTGGGTTGTTCGGACCGAAGCCTTCGGTCCGCCTGATGCGACCGTTGCGTGCCCACCCCTTGCGGGGACCTCGGGCGCAACCCGTCGAGCGCGACGGTTCGAGGTGCATGCGAAGTCGACCCGGATCTGCCGGATCGCTACCGGTCATTGTACGACGGACGCCCCGTCCGGCCCAAACCGGTGGGACGAGCCGCTGGTCGAGGTCGTCGAGACCGCCGGTCGAGCCTGTCGAGACCGCTGGTCGAGCTCGTCGAGACCTTACCGCCGGTCGAGATCCGGCCGGTCGGTCGAGCTTGTTGATACCTCTCCCAGATCACCCGCTGACTTTTCGTCCGGACGATTCTGAACACTTCCGACACCACGGACGGTTACTGAAGGGTGGAGGTGGTGGTGGTGCGCGGGTGGCGAACGGTCCTGGTCGCGGTGCTTGCGGTGGCCCTGCTGCCGGGGGGTGCCGCGACGGCGACGGCTTTCGGGTCGGTGCGGCCGGTGCCGGGGCCGGTGGTCCGGGGATTCGATCCGCCCGAGCAGCGCTGGAACGCCGGTCACCGGGGGGTCGACCTGGCAGCGGCGGTGGGCTCCCCGGTGCGGGCTGCCGCCGACGGCGAGGTCAGCGTTGCGCAAACCATCGCCGGACGTGGCGTGGTCACCATCGTGCACGGCGACCTGCGCACCACCTATGAACCGGTGCGCGCGTCGGTCCGGGTCGGCGAGCAGGTGCATGCCGGCGACGTGCTCGGCACCGTGCAGGCCGGGCATTGCGCCGCCGGGTGCCTGCATTTCGGTCTGAAGCGCGGGGAGCAGTACCTCGACCCGCTGGACGACAGCACCCAGGTGCGGCTGCTGCCGTCCTCCGCAGTGGCCATGGCCCGGCGACTCGCGGCTGAACGTGCTGCGGCTCTGGCGGCCGGCGCGTTCGAGTCGACCGGGTCCGGGGTGCTGCTCAACCCGGTCAACGGACGGATCGGCTCCCCGTTCGGGCGCCGGTTCCACCCGATCTTCCACGTGTGGCGCATGCACGAGGGCCTGGACCTGCACGCGTCGTGCGGCACACCGATCCGGGCCGCGGCGGACGGTGTGGTGCAGTCCGTCAGTTTCGACTCGTCGGGCGGGCACCGGCTGCTGATCGCTCATCCGCGCGGGCTGGTCACCCAGTACCTGCACGCCACGGGGTATTCGGTGCATCGCGGGCAGCGGGTGCGGCGCGGGCAGGTGGTCGGCCGGGTCGGCTCCACCGGTTGGGCGACCGCCTGCCACCTGCACTTCGGGGTCAAGGTGCACGGCCGACTGGTCGATCCGGCGCGGTTCTTGTGAATGCGCCGGCAAGGCCCCGAAAGTGTCGGCGGCAGTGGAGATGATGAACCATTGCCGAGCCGAAAGGGAACACATGTACCTACCCAGCCAAGATTCCGAGGCCGACGGCCTGGCGCGCTACGCCGAGCAGCAACTCGCGGCGATCCGCGCCTCCGTGTACGGGCTCACCGATCGACAGGCTCGAGAGACACCCTGTCGCAGCGCACTGTCGATCGGTGGCATCATCAAGCACACCGCTCAGGGCATGCGGGGAGTCGTCGCCAACCTGAACGCCGGCATGAAGGGGTCAGAGCTCACCGAGCAGGACTACGCCCGCTACCTGGCCGGGTTCACGCTCACTCCCGACGAGTCCATGCTCGACCTTCTTGCCGACTTCGACGACGCCAGGGGGAACTACCTGGCGGCCATCGCGGCGAGCGATCCCGACGGCGAAGCCTTGGCCCCACCGGCACCCTGGCAGGGCATCCACGACGCCCGCCCGATACGCCTGCGCTACTACCTCGTCCACCAGGTCGAAGAGATGGCACGGCACGCGGGCCACGCCGACATCATCCGTGAGCAGCTCGACGGCCTGTCGGTCCCCACCTTGGTGATGACTCTGGAAGGGGTGCCCGCCAACCCGTTCTTCCAGCCCTACGAACCGGCGCCGGGCACCATCGTCGGCTGAGCGGTCAGGCCCGCGGGTGCGCCTGGGTGTAGGCCGTCCGTAACCGTTCGGTGGTCACGTGGGTGTAGATCTGGGTGGTGGCCAGCGAGCTGTGACCGAGAATCTCCTGCACGCTGCGCAGGTCGGCGCCGCCTTCGAGCAGGTGGGTGGCCATAGCGTGCCGTAGGCCGTGTGGGCCGAGATCGGGTGCTCCCGGCACCCCCGACAGGGCACGGTGCACCAGCCTGCGCACCACCCGTGGGTCGATCCGAGCACCCCGGTCGCCGACGAACAGGGCTTTTCCCGCCTCAGGTGCGGCCAGCAGGTGACGTCGGGCCAGCCAATCGTCCAGTGCGCGCACCGCCGGGGCCCCCACCGGAACCGTTCGTTCCTTGTCGCCTTTGCCGCGCACCCGAAGCACCTGCCGGTCGGCGTCGAAGCCGGTCACGTCGAGGCCGCACAGTTCGGCGACCCGAATGCCGCTGGCATAGAGCACCTCGACCATGGCCACGTCACGCAGGGCGGCGGCCTTTGCCGCGGGCTGGTCGATGCCGATCGCGTGGGCCGCCAACTGTTCGAGAGCCACCCGGGCATGGTCCACCTCGAGGGTGGGCGGCAGCGTCCGGTCGACGCGGGGCGAGCGCAGGCCGGCGGCCGGGTCGTGTGGCAGAAGTCCGGCCGCGTGCGCCCACGCGAAGAAGACCCTGGCTGCAGCCGCCCGGCGCTGCATCGTTGCCCGCTCGGCTCCCGCCGCATGCATTCCGGCGAGCCAACGGCGCAGCGTACGAAGGTCGACGTCGGTGAGGGTGCCGGACTCGGTGCGATCGAGGTAGTCCACCAAGTGGTGCAGGTCGCCGATGTAGGCGCGCACCGTGTGCCGGGACGCGTTCCGGGCCACCGTGAGGTGGTGGCGCCACAGCTCGATCAGTTCGGCCGCCATGGCCGGAGCCTACGTGCAGCGTCGCTCCGAGGTGCGGCCGACACCACTAGGCTGGGCCGCCGTAGCGAAAGGCGGCCATGAGCGACGATTTGACCAGGGGTGGGCACATTCTGCCGATCACCCGCTGGGGCACCCCGGTGATGCATGCACCGACCCGGCCCGTGACCGCGTTCGATGACGCCCTGCACACGCTCGTGCGCGACATGTTCGCAACCATGGAAGCTGCCCAAGGTGTCGGCCTGGCGGCCACCCAGGTCGGTGTGGACCTGTCCGTGTTCGTGTTCGAATGCCCGGACGACGACGACGTGGTGCACACCGGAGTGGTTTGCAACCCGCAGATCACAGTTCCCGAAACCCGTGACCGGGCGCTCACCTCCACCGAAGAGGGTTGCCTGTCCTACCCCGGCGGCTACCAGGTTCTGGCGCGCCCCGACACGGCGATCTGCACCGGCCAGGACGCGGACGGCAACGACGTACGGATCGTCGGCACCGGGCTGCTGGCCCGCTGCCTGCAACACGAGACCGATCATTTGAGCGGTACCGTTTTCGGGGACCGGTTGTCCACCCGGTCCCGGCGACTGCTGTCGCGGCAGCACGAGGAACTTGCCCACCTCTATCCGGACGACTGGCCGGTCACGCCGCGCCGCACGTCCGCAGATTGACGAACAAACCCACGAAAGGAACGTCCGATGACGATGTTCAACTGGCAGTCCAATCAGCCTGCCGCCCCGCCGCCGTTCACCAAGGAGCGTTGGGCCGACGTGCTGCAGAGCCTGGAGATCAACTTCGGCGTCGACGCTGACGGCGATCGGTTCGGCGACTGGGAGGTGATGCGGATGTGGTTCCTGGTCGAGGGCGAGAAGGACGACCTGATGGCCATCCGGTCGATGTGGGACGTCCGTCCGCCGGTCGAGGCCTACGATTTTCTGGTCGAGGCGTTGAACACCTGGAACCGTGACCACTTCTGGCCCAAGGCCAGCGTGACCAGGGGCGAAGACCACCTCGGCGTGTTCGGCGACCTCGTGATCGACGTCGAGACCGGGGTGACCGACGACTTCCTGCGCCAGCAGGTGCGCTGCATGATCGGCACCTCCGCGCAGCTGTACGAGTACCTGGCCGGCGCCTTTCCCGAGTCGAAGGACTGGTTCAACGCCGGTGTCGAGGAGTCCCCCACCGACTGACGCCTCTAGACCGAGGCGAACGCCGCCGGGTGCGTGCCCGCGCCCTGCCGGCTGTTGAGGTACGTGGGACGCAGGCGACTGAGACTCAGAACGGGAATCCCGCAGCGTTCAGCGGGTCGGGCCCGGTCAGCGGTTCCAGCCGCCAGCTCAGCAGCACGGATCCGGCGCCGCGATCGAGCGCCACGATGATCGTGTGCGGCGTCTCCACCACCCGCAGCTCGGCCCGGAACACGCCGTCGGCCCAGCCTCCGCTGGCCGCGATGGTCAGCTGCGGGCCCCACCGGGTCGGCCAGCAGGACTCCAGCCACTCCCCGTCGCCGACCACGGTAACCAAATCACCCTCGGGGTGCCTCAGCTCCAGCACGTGATGACCCTCATCCGTCGTGTCGAGCCGCACCGACTCGAACGCCTCCGGAAGCTCCGACCCGGGGTTGCGGACGGCCTCGACCGACTCGCCATTCGGGGCTCCCCCTGACAAGGTTGGGTGCGCCAGTTCGGCGAGCCGGTGGCCCAGCCGCTCGTCCGCGTCGTGGTCGACCTCGGCATCGATCGCGGGCAGCAGGTGCTGCCACAACAGGGTGAGGGTCTGCTGCATGTCCTCGACCTCGGACGTGATCGCCACAACCACATCGAGTTCGGGCAGCACGATGGCGAACTGGCCGAACGCCCCGTCGCCCCGGTAGCCGTGGCTGGCACCCCAGAAGGACGCACCGTAACCGTACGCCCAGTCCCCCACCTCGTCGGCGACCAGGGACGCCGGGGTCGGCGTCGGCGCCCACTCGGCGTAGTCGACGGGCACCAACTGCTCGCCCTGCCAGCGTCCGCCGTCCAGCCAGGTCTGGGCGAGCGCCAGGATCGTCTCAGTCGTCACGTGCAGGCCGCTGAAGCCGAGGTCGCGCCCCTGCGGAGTGCGCTGCGCCCGGGCCGGATCGCCCCCGAGTGGCTCGAGCACGCGTTGCCGGACGTGGCTGCTGAGCGGCTCGCCGGTGGCCGCCTCGACCGCCTGCGCCACCAGATAGGTGGCCACCTGGTTGTACGCCCAGACCTGGCCCGGCTCTCCGTCCGGCACCCGGGTGGTAAGGATCGCCGCGAGCACCGGGTCGGGGTCGCCCGGAGCGGCCATCGGCACGTTCTCGCCGCGCCAGTCCCACGCCTCGACGGTGTGCCCGGCCGTCATCGTGATGCAGTGCCGCACCGTGACCGCTCGCCACTTCGGGTCGACCGTGTCGAGGTCGGCCAGGTATGACACCACCGGGGCGTCCAGGTCGAGCCGGCCCTCACCCACGAGAATGCCCAGCACGGTCGAGGTGAAGCTCTTGCTCAGCGAATACCCCAGGTGCACCCGGTTACGCGCGTACGGCGCCCACCAGCCCTCGGCGATCACCTCGCCGTGCCGAGCGATCATCAGCGAGTGCGTGCCGTGGCCGGGGGCTTCCAGTGCATCCAGCAGGGCCAGCAGGCCGCGGGCGTCCACCCCCTGAGCGGACGGGGAACTGCGAGGCATCGTCATGGAGTCAAACCTACTGGCCGGCCTCGCGGTCGGGCCCACTCGACAGTCGAGCCCCCTTGGGCCGAGCGTGTCGAGACCTCTGCTTCACCGTGTCGCGTAGAACGCCACCGCGGACGAAGCAGCCACGTTCAGCGAGTCGATCCCGGCCATCATCGGGATCGTCACCCGCCGGTCCAGCCGTGCATCGGTGCCGGGCAACAGTCCGTGCCCCTCGGTGCCGAAGACCAGGGCGAGCCGCTGGTGATCCTCGGCGACGAGCTCGTCCAGCGTGATGGCGCCCTCCCCCAGGGTCATGCCCGCCACGACGTAACCGGCGTCCGTCAGCAGCCCGATGCCGGCGGGCCATGGCTCGATCCGGGTCCACGGCACCTGCAGGACGGCCCCCATACTGACCTTGATCGCGCGTCGGTAGAGCGGATCAGCGCAATGTGGTGTGACCAGAACGGCGTCCACACCGAGCGCAGCGGCGGATCGGAAGACGGCGCCGACGTTCGCGTGATCGACCAGATCTTCGAGCACGGCGATCCGGGAGCGACCCGTCCGGCTGGCCAACAGGTCGGCCACCGTGTGCCGGCTCTCCCGGTGCAGGGACGCCAGCGCACCGCGATGCACATGGAAGCCGCTGACCGCCTCGGCGGTGGCCTCGCTGACGAGGTACACCGGGGCGTCGTTCAGCACGTCACGCAGAGAGTCCAGCCAGCGCGGCGCCAGCATGAACGAGCGCGGACGGTACCCCGCCTCGATCGCCCGCCGAATCACCTTCTCGCCCTCGGCGATGAATAGTCCTTGCTCGGCCTCGAGATGCCGGCGCAGGGACGCGTCCCGCAGGCTCACATAATCGGCCAACCGCGGATCTGCGGGGTCGGCGACGTCCACGAACTGGGGCACTGTCACAGTCTGGCCCACGCGCCCCGGTCACCGGCGGCGGCCCTAGGGTGGTCGGCATGGCCTGGCTGAAACGCATCGACCGATTTCTGCTGGCCATCGTCACCGCTGCCCTGGTCGCCACCCTGCTGCCCGCGCAGGGCGCCATGGTCACCGTCGTGGACTGGGCCACCAAGGTCGCGGTCGCCGTGCTCTTCTTCCTGTACGGCGTGCGCCTCAAGCCCGAGCAGGCGCTCGCTGGACTGAAGCACTGGCGGCTGCACGTGACGATCCTGTCGCTCACCTACGTGTTGTTCCCGCTGATCGGCTGGAGCCTGCAGGTGCTGTCGCCGTGGCTGCTCAGCCCGGCCCTGTACGCGGGGGTGCTGTACCTGACCCTGCTGCCCTCGACGGTGCAGAGTTCGATCAACTTCACCTCGATCGCCAAGGGCAACGTGGCCGGTGCGATCGTGAGCGCGTCGGCGTCCAACCTGCTCGGCGTGTTCATCACCCCCCTGCTGTGCTGGGCGCTGATGACCACCTCGGGCGGCATCGCCATCGACCCGTCCTCGATCCTCGACATCGTCGGCCAGTTGCTGGTGCCGTTCGTGCTCGGCCAGCTCAGCCGGCGCTGGACGGCCGACTGGGTCGCCGCCCGTCCGAGGCTGAAGCTGTTCGACCAGGGCGTCGTGGTGCTGGTGGTCTATTCCGCCTTCTCGGCGGGCATGCGTGAGCACATGTGGCAGCAGATCAGCCCCACCGACCTGCTGGTGCTGGTCGGCGTGTGTCTGGCGGTGCTCGCAGTGATGCTGTGGTTCAGTTTCTGGCTGGCCAAACGGCTCGGCTTCAACCGCGAGGACGTCATCGCGATCCAGTTCTGCGGTACGAAGAAGTCGCTGGCCACCGGGTTGCCGATGGCGAACGTGTTGTTCGCCGGCTCGTCGGTCGGGCTGCTCGTACTGCCGCTGATGATCTTCCACCAGGCGCAGCTGATGGTGTGCGGCTCACTGGCGTCCCGCTACGCGAAAGAGGTGCCGGACGAGCAGGTCTCGGCATGATCGGTCCGGGTTGGGGAGACTGTCGAGACCGGGTTGTGTCCGGATAGCTCGGTCCTGCTTGATCGAGCCTGTCGAGGCAATGGTCTCGGGAAGCCCGGTTCAGTTGATCGAGCTTCTCGAGATCGATGGTCTGGGAAGCCCGGTTTCAGTTGATCGAGCTTGTCGAGATCGGGTGGTCTCGACTCGCAAGGTGAGCGGCAAATCAAGAGGCGGTGGAGGGGGGCTCGACTCGAGGCGTGGATGGGTCTGGCCGCCGAGGGAGCCTGCGACTGAGGCTGGTTGTCTCGAGTCGAGCCCCCCTCCGCCACCGACCTCGGGCTAGAGGTCTCGACAGGCTCGACCAGCCGATGGTCCACGCTCGCCGCCACGACCAACTACTGCTCGGGCTGTTCCGGCTGGGGCTCCTCGGCGGGCTTGGGCGCGTCCAGGGCCCGGCTGGGCGGAGCGGTGCTGAGCCGCCGCTGACGTCCCGCCTCCATCAGCTGTGCCTCGGCGATCGCCTGTTCCACGGCGCGTCCGGCCTCACCCTCGGCCTCGACCTTCTGCTGGGCGATCTCGGCGAACACGTCGATCTTCTCCGGCGCGGTGAACTCGCCCTCGTTCGCGTTGGAGTCGTGGCCCCCACCCTGAAGCAGGTCGCCGGCCGCCCGTCCGAGCCCTTTCAAGGCGTCGTTCAGCTCGGACGGCACGATCCAGACCTTGTTGGCGTCGCCCTGGGCGATGCTGGGCAACATCTGCATGTACTGGTAGGCCAACAGCGACTGGTCGGGCTTGCCCGCGTGGATCGCCCCGAAAACGGTGGTGATCGCCTGCGCTTCACCCTCGGCCCGCAGCATCTTGGCCTGCCGCTCAGCCTGGGCCCGAAGCACCGCCGACTCCCGCTCGCCCTGCGCCCGAAGAATGGACGCTTCGCGGTCACCGGACGCCGACAGGATCTGCGACTGCCGCTGCCCCTCGGCCAGCAGGATCGAGGCCCGCTTGTCGCGCTCGGCCCGGGCACCCTTCTCCATCGCGTCGCGAATCGTGGCCGGCGGCTCGATCGATCGCAACTCCACCCGGTTGACCTTGATGCCCCACTTGCCGGTCGCCTCGTCCAGCACGGCGCGCAGCTTGGCGTTGATCTCTTCGCGGCTGGTCAGGGTCTGCTCCAGGTCCAGGCCGCCAATGATGTTGCGCAGCGTGGTCATGGTGAGCTGCTCGATCGCCTGGATGTAGTTCTGCGCCTCGTAGGCCGCACGAACCGGGTCGACCACCTGAAAGTAGATGACCGAGTCGATGCTCACCATCAGGTTGTCTTCGGTGATCACACCCTGCGGCGGAAACGGCACCACCGCCTCGCGCATGTCCATCTTGTAGCGGACGTTGTCGATCAGCGGCACCAGCAGGTGAGGCCCCGGATCGAGGGTGCCCTTGAACTTGCCCAGCCGCTCGACGATGCCGACCTGTTGCTGCCGAATCACCTTCAACGCCTGGGTGAGCACGGCGACGGCCAGAATGAGGATGATGATGGGGGCGATGAACTCCATTGCCGATCACGGCTCCTTGGGATAGACGACGACGGTGGTTCCGTCGACCTCGAAAATCTCCACCGGGGTTCCCGCCTCGATCGCCTCGGTGCTGAAACTGCGGGCCTGCCAGATCTCGCCCGCAACCTTCACCTCACCGGAGTCGCCGTCGATGGCGGTCAGCGCGCGTCCGGTACTACCGACCATACGCTGCAGGGACGAACGATAGCCGGGCGCGTTCCGCACCCTGCGGAGCAGGTTCGGACGAAGCACGAACAGCAGGGTGAACGAGACCACGACCGCCACCACCACCTGCACCAGGATCAGGCCCGGAAGGAACACTGCGACCCCGGCGGCAGCGAGGGCGCCGGCGGCGAGCATCAGCAGGGTGAAGTCGAGCGTGAGTGACTCAGCCAGTGCCAACCCGGCGGCGGCGATCAGCCAGATCGCCCACCAGTTCGCACTCAACCATTCCCACATGCACCCATCATGCCCGGCCCCGGGCGCTCCACCGTCCGTCAGAATGGACGACTTGCAATGGAAGGTCGAAAGTGGCGCTGAGATTGGTCTCGGTCAGTACATCGTCGATCGGTCCGGCGGCCAGCACGGACCCCTGCTTGAGCAGCAGCACGTGGGTGATTCCCTTGGGAATCTCTTCGACGTGGTGGGTGACCAGCACCGTCGCCGGCGCGGACGGTTCGGTGCACAACTCACTCAGGGTGCTGACCAGCGCCTCACGTCCGGCGAGGTCGAGACCGGCGGCGGGCTCGTCCAGCAGCAGCAGCTCGGGGTCGGTCATCAGTGCCCGGGCGATTTGCACCCGCTTGCGTTCACCCTCCGACAGAGTGCCGAAGGTGCGGTAGGCCAACTGCCCCACCCGTAGCTGGTTCATCAACTCGACCGCCCGTTCGAGGTCGGCCAGTTCGTAGTTCTCGCGCCAGCGGCCCAGCACGGCGTACGCGGCGGACATCACCACGTCGGCGACCCGCTCGCCGCGCGGAATGCGATCGGCCAGAGCGGCCGACGCCACCCCGATCCTCGGCCGCAACTCGAAGACGTCCACGGAGCCGAGCACCTCGCCCAGCACCTCGGCGAGCCCGGACGACGGGTGCAGTTGCGCGGCCAGTATCTGCAACAGCGTGGTTTTGCCGGCCCCGTTGGGGCCGATGATCACCCAGCGGTCCGACTCGTCCACCACCCAATCGACCCGATCGAGCAGGGTGGCGTCGCCTCGAACGACCGAAACACCCGCCAGTTCCACTACAGCCGCCATGCCAGCAAACCTATCGGGTCAGCCGCCGGTGGAATGCAGGCCGCCGTCCACGTGCACCATTTCACCGGTGGTGGCCGGGAACCAGTCCGACAACAGCGCGACCACACCGCGCGCGGTCGGGTCGAGGTCTCGATCGTTCCAGCCGAGCGGGGCGCGTACCGCCCAAAGGTCATTGAAGTCGGTGGCATTCGGGATCGCCTTCTTGGCGATCGTCTCCAAGGGACCGGCGGCCACCAGGTTGCAGCGGATGCCGTCCGGGCCGAGGTAGCGGGCCAGGTACCGCGAGGTGCTCTCCAGGGCCGACTTGGCCACGCCCATCCAGTCGTAGTGCGGCCAGGAGTGCTGGTTGTCGAAGGTCAGCCCGACGACCGAGCCGCCCCGACCCATCAGCGGCCGGCAGGCCATCGTGAGCGACACCAGCGAGTAGGCCGAGACTTGCATGGCGGTCTTCACGTCCTCGGCCGGCGTGCTGAGGAACTTGCCGCCCAGCGCGGTCTCGGGGTTGGCGTAGGCGATCGAATGGACGACGCCGTCCAGATGGTCGACGTGTTCACGAAGCTGGTCGGCCAGCGCGGCCAGGTGTTCCTCGTTGGTCACGTCCAGCTCGAGAACCACCGGTTCGGGGTCGAGTCGCTTGACGATCCGACGGGTCAGGTTGAGCGCCCGGCCGAAGTTCGACACGAACACCGTGGCACCCTGCTCGGCGGCCACTTCGGCGACCCGGTAGCCGATCGAGGTGTTCATGGTGACACCCGCCACCAGAACGTTCTTGCCTTCGAGAATTCCCATCCACGTACCTTTCTAGTGGCCCATGCCGAGGCCGCCGTCGACCGGGATCACGGCTCCGGAGATGTATCCGGCGTCTTCACCGGCCAGGAACGCCACGGTCGCGGCCACCTCGCGGACGGCGCCGAGCCGTCCGGCCGGGATGGCGGCCTTGTAGCCGGCCACCACTTCCTCAGCCAGCACGGCGGTCATGTCGGTCTCGATGAAACCGGGGGCGACCACGTTGGCGGTCACCCCTCGTCCACCGATCTCGCGGGTCAGCGAGCGCGCCATCCCGACGAGTGCGGCCTTGGACGCTGAGTAGTTCACCTGGCCGGGCGAACCGTAGAGGCCCACCACCGACCCGGTGAAGATGATCCGGCCCCACCGGCGGCGCAGCATCGAACGGCTGGCCCGCTTGGCACACCGGAAGGCGCCCTTGAGGTTGGTTTCCATCACCAGGTCCCAGTCGGCGTCGCTCATGCGGAGGATCAGGGTGTCCTTGGTGACGCCGGAGTTCGCCACCAGGATCTCGACCGGGCCGTTGGCCTCCTCGGCCTGCTTGAACGCGGCGTCCACAGCGGCCGGGTCGGTGACGTCACAGGCGATGCCGAGCGCACCTTCGGGCGCGTCGCCGCCGCGGGAGAAGCTGGCCACCCGGTGACCCTCGCCGAGCAGTGCGGCGACGATGGCGGCTCCGATGCCCTTGTTGCCCCCGGTCACGACGGCGCTGCGGCCGCTGACGCCCTCGGTTTCGGTCACGCTGCACAACCTAGCGGAGGGACCGGCGCCGCGGCATGACGACATACAGTGTCTGCGTGACTAGCTCCAAGGGGCACGCGCAGGACCGTCCGGTCCTGATCACGAACGCCCGTCAGGCCAAATCGCTGGACGCTGAGCAGCGCAACCGGCGGTACCTGATGACGATGGCCGTCCGCGTCGCCTGCTTTCTCGGCGGCGTGTTGGCCCCCACCCCCTGGAACTGGGTGCTCTTCGCGGGCGCGGCGGTGATTCCGCCGATCGCGGTGATGCTGGCCAACGCCGTCGACATGCGCCGGCCGCGCGAGCCCGAGCACCCGGAGGTGCCCGATCGTCCGGAACTGGGACCGGGCCATGTGATCTCAGGATCGGTCGAGGACTGAACGTGCCGACCCTGGGAACCATGGGCGGCGGTGCGACGGGTGGCCGGCTCTGGTTGCGCTGGATCGCGCTGGCGCTCGTGGTGTGCGGGCTGGCCGTCGCGTTCGTCAACCTGGGCCGTTGGCAGCTGGATCGGTTGCAGCAGCGGCGTGACAGCAACGGTGTCGTGGTGGCCCATGAGAACGCGCCGGTGGAGGACTGGCTGAGCGTGTACAACCGGCCGATCACCGACGCGGACCAGTGGCAACGGGTCAGCGTTGCGGGCACGTTCGACACCGATCCCGCGCATTCGTTCGTGGTCAGGTACCGGTCGAACGCGGACGCCACCGGGTGGGAGGTGATCACCCCGCTGCGCACCTCCGCCGGAACAGTGCTGGTCAGCCGCGGTTTCGCCGCCCGCCCGGCAGGCGAGGACTTTCCGCGCACGGCACCGGCTGCGGTGCCCGGCGAGGTGCACATCGTCGGCTACGTGCGGCGCAATGAGCAGGGAGGCCCCGAGGCAGTCACGCCGGCGGACGGCGCGGTCCGGCTGATCAACTCCGACGCGGTGGCCGCCGTGATCGGCGAGCCGTTGGTCAACGGCTACATCGGCGTGAGCAGCATGACCCCCGCGGCCACGGACGGCCTGCAGCCGGTCAACCCACCCGAACTCACCGAGGGATCGCATTTCTCCTACGCGATGCAGTGGTTCGCGTTCGCAGGCACCGCGGCCCTCGGCCTGGTGGTGCTGATCCGCTCCGACCTGCGTGATCGCAGGCGGTCGTCCGCACACACGTCGTAAGTCCGCAGCTGGGCTCAGGTATCTGAGGCCCACCCTGATATCCCTGCACCAGTGGGCTGCCTCCTGCCTCAGCAAGCGGAGAGGCATGTCACTGGTGCAGGGTTATCAGGGTGTCGGGCCGGCGATCCGTGACTAGGGTTGCCGAATGGATCTGGGGCTGACCGATCGGGTGTTCGTCGTCACCGCCGCGAGTGGCGGCCTGGGCCGCGCGTGTGCCGAACAATTGGTCGGCGAGGGTGCCCGGGTGGTGTTGGTCGCCCGGCGCGCGGACGCGCTGGACGAAGCGGTTGCCGATCTGGGTGCCGCGAAGGCGGTGGCGCTCGCCGCGGACCTGTCCGACCCCGGCACCGCCGATCGGGCCGCGGCCTTGGCGATCGCCACCTTCGGACGGCTGGACGGGGCGCTGATCAGCGTCGGCGGACCCCCCCGCGGCGGTGTGCTGGAGAACACCGAGGAGCAGTGGCGGGACGCCTTCGAGTCGGTCTTCCTAGCCGGCCTGCGGGTCGCCCGGGCGGTCGTGGCCGGCGCCACCGGTCCGGTCGCACTGGCCTTCGTCCTGTCCAGTTCGTCGAAGTCGCCGCTGCCCACGATGGCGATCAGCAACGGCCTGCGTCCGGGCCTGGCAGTGCTGATCAAGCAGTTGGCGGACGAGATCGGCCCAGCCGGCGGACGGGCGGTCGGCCTCTTGCCGGGCACCATCGCCACCGAGCGGATCCGCTACCTGCACGGGCAGAGCGAGGACGCGTCCGCAGCCCGTGAGCAGGCCGAACGATCGATCCCGCTGCGACGGCTGGGCGAACCCGCCGAGTTCGGCCGGGTGGCGACCTTCCTGCTGTCCCCCGCCGCCTCCTACATCACCGGGTCGCTGGTGGCGATCGACGGTGGTGCCATGCGTCCGCTGTGAGCCTGCAGGCCGCCCAGGGGCTGCTGGCCTGCCCGCACTGCGCGGGCACCCTCCTGGCGGAGGATCGGCGCTGGAGTTGCCCGTCCGGTCATTCGTTCGACGTCGCCAAACAGGGCTACCTCAACCTCGCCATCGGCGTCGAGCCGGCCAACGCCGACACTGCCGCGATGCTGGACGCGCGTGCGCGGGTGCAGGCGTCCGGGCTGTTCCGATTTCTCGAACAGGGCCTGGACGCAGCCGTTCCGCGCAAGGGAGACCCCGCCGTGCTCGAGGTGGGCGCGGGCACCGGTCACTACCTGGCCGAACTGGTCGAGGGTCGGCCATCCGCCCGCGGGGTGGCGCTGGACGTCTCGCGCGCCGCGGCGAAGCGGGCCGCCCGGGCCCACCACCGGATCGCCTCGGTGGTGGCGGACGTGTGGCACGGCATCCCTGCCCCGGACGCCTCCTTCGACGTCGTGTTGTGCATCTTCGCTCCCCGCAACGCCGGCGAGTTCGCCCGCGTACTCAGCCCCGGCGGACGGGTGATCGTGGCCACCCCCACCCCGAACCACCTGGCCGAGTTGCGCGTCCGCCACGGGTTGCTGGGCATCGAGGAGGACAAGCATGACCGTCTCCTCGAGCGGTTCTCCGGTCAGCTCCGACACATCGGTAGCCGCACCCTGCACCAGGACGCCGACCTCACGGCGAGCCTCGTCGACGACCTGATCGGCATGGGCCCCAACGCCTTCCACCGGCCGGCCCCGGCCACCGCGTCCGAGCAGGTGCGGCTCGAGGTACGGCTGGACGAGTTCCGTCAGCTGTGAGGGGGGCGTGGGCGCGGCCTCGCTGATCCCGGCCCCGCCCGGCCCGGGCCCGTCCGCCGCTGCCCGACTGGCCGTGGCCCCGCCGGGGAAGCCGTAGACTCGCACGCCGTGACCTCTGCTTGGCCCAACCCATCCGCGTTCGCCCTGCTCAACGACCTGCTGGCCGGCATCGACGAGGTACTTCCCCAGGCCCGCGCGCTCCGCCGGGCCGTGCACGCCGACCCCCACCTCGGCGGCTTCGAGCAGCCAACCGCTGACCTGCTGAGCGCCGCCCTGAACCGAGCCACGACTCCCCTGGCCGACACCGGTTTCTGGACCAGGCTCGGCCCGGACGGTGCCAGCGTCGCCATTCGCAGCGAACTGGACGCCCTGCCGATCGCCGAGCAGACCGGAGTGCAGTGGGCGGCGACGAGCGGAGCGATGCACGCCTGCGGCCACGATGTGCACATGGCTGCGGTCTGGTCGCTGCTCAAGGCCGCGGAGCGGATCGAACTTCCGGTCGGCATCGTAGGCATCTTCCAGCCGCGCGAGGAGTCTCAGCCATCCGGTGCGCCCGACGTCCTGGCCAGCGGCGTGCTCGAGCAGCAGGATGTCCGTTGCGTGATCGGGGCGCACGTGCAGCCCCGGGTGCCCGCCGGGGTGGTCAGCAGCGGCATCGGCGGAGTCAACGCCGCCGCCGACGCCTTCGACATCGTGGTACGCGGACATGGAGGTCACGGGGCCTATCCGCACGTCACCATCGACCCGGTTCCGGTGCTGGCCAGCATCGCGTCCGGCCTCTACGAACTGGTCGGACGCCTGGTCAACCCCACCCACGCGGCCTTGATCAGCATCGGCCGGCTGGAGGCGGGCGCGACGCACAACATCATTCCCGATTCGGCGATGCTGCAGGGCATCGTGCGCACCATGCGTGAGACCGACCGCCGGTTGCTGCACAAGGAGATCCGCATCTTCGCCGAGCACACCGCGGCCGCCCGCGGCGCCGTGGCGGAGGTCAGCCTGCTGCGCGGTGATCCTGTGCTGACCAACGACCATGACCTTGTCATCGCCCTCGACCCGCTGCTGCACGCCGCCGGACTACCCGTTGCCGAGGAGCCCTTCCGTTCCCTCGGCGCGGACGACTTCAGCCACTTCGGCCAGCGGCTGCCGATCGCGATGATGTTCGTCGGCACCGGCGAGGAGGCCGACACCCGGCACGACGTCGGCCTGCATCACGCCAGGTTCCTTCCGGGCGAGGACACCATCCGAACCGTTGCCGCGTCCCTGGCCGCCGGCTTCGTGGCCGGAGCGCACCTGGCCGGAGCTATCTAGCGGGTCTCCGCCTTCGCGGAGCTGCGCAACTCCGGGTCAGCTCCTCCGTTTGCCGCTGACTTCCACCGACCCGGGTTCGCATGCGGCACCCTGCGGACGCGGCTGTCCGCGCTGGTCAAGCGTCTGCGTGCAGGCCGCGAGCGGCACCAGGCCGACCAGTGGGCTGCTGCTGGACGGCAGGTGCGTTCGGGTGGGCCCGCCGTTGTCGGCCAGCGGACCGAGTTTCGGGTCGGCGGCGCTCACCACGTCGGTGGCGGCGGCCGCGCAGGCCGCGTCGTCGGTGAAGGTGTACCCGCCGGCCACCAGGGTGGCGGCCGGAGCGAAGGTGCAGCTCGGCCCCTTCGCCGCCACCAGCACCGAGGTGCGGATGGTGACCGTTCCGTTGCGTGCGCCGACGTTGCCGCCCTGTGGCGCCCGGTTGCCCCTGAACGTGGTGAACTCGACGGTCACGCCCTGCACCGGGATCAGCGGAAGCGCTGAGGCGCCCGCCTGGACGCCGCCGCCGCTGAGGTCCGCGCGGTTGGCCGAGACGGTGGAGTTGCGGAAGGTGACCAGGGCCCTTTCAGCGACCAGCACCCCGCCGCCGTACTCGGTCGCCCGGTTGCGGTCGATGGTGGTGTCCGCGATGATCGCCCAAGCGATTCCGGAGCGTCCCGCCACGTAGATGCCGCCGCCCCGCACGGCACTGTTCGCGGAGACGGTGGCATCCTCGATCAGCAGGGGTACTGCCTCCCGCACCCACAGCCCGCCACCGCGTCCGCCGCGCGCTACCGTCGCATTCTTGGTCACCCGGCTGTTCAGCACCTGCACCGCACTGTCGCTGTCCAGGTAGGCACCACCGCCGTTTCCGGCGGCCGAGTTCTTGGTGATCAACGAGTCGATGATGGTGACACCGTGCAGCGCGAACGTGAGCCCGTCGGCGTCCGGCACGTAGTAGATGCCACCACCGGGTGAGCTGCCGCCGCTGGTGGTGTTGCGCGAGATCGTGCTGTTCTCCACCCTGAGCTTGCCGATCCGGCTGTAGACGCCGCCGCCGGGGTGACTGCTGCCGGTGGTGGAGTTGCCGGCGATCGTGCTGCCCTGAATGGTCAGGATCGGGCTGACGTCGTCGGTCGGGGCGGCCTGGACCGTGGTCACCGAGATGCCGCCTCCGGGCCCGGCGGCGGTGTTGTCCTTGACCTGCGAATCCGTCACCGTCAGGTACCGATCCGGCCCCACGGGATCCAGGTCGTAACTGAAGTCGATGCCTCGCTGCCCGTTGCGACTCACCTTGCTGTCGACCAGGTCCAGGCTCGCGCAGGCGCTGCAGACCAGGCCGGCGGAGCCGTTGTCGTCGAGTTGGGATCCGGTGACAGTGACCCTGGTGTGGCCCTGACCCGTGGTGCGCAGGCCGTACTCCCCGTTGCCGCTCAGCGTGCTGTCGGTGATGGTGGCCGGAGTGCCGTCGGTGAGGTTGACCCCGGCACCCCCGTTGTCGGTCACCTCGCTGCCGCTCAGCACCAGGCTGACGTTGCTGCCGTTGACCCCGTCGGCGTCGTTGCCGGTGATGATCGAATCGACGATCGTGACCGGAGCGCCCGGCATGTTGTTCGAGCCGGTGACGGCCGCCCCTGCGCCGGTGGGTCCGCCGTCCACCCCGGTGACGGTGACCGTGTGCAGGTTGACGGCGCCCTCGCCGTACACCCCGGGACCGAACACGAACGCGCCGGAGTTCGGCCCGCCGATGATGCCCAGGTCGTTCAGGTTCAGCGAACTGGCATCGTCGGTGCTCTCGATCACCCCGGTGTCCAGGCAGGTCTGCGCGACCGTTGCCCCATGACCCTCGACGGTCAGTGCCGCGGAGTCCACGTGCGACAGCGGACCGGTGCAGGTTGTGAGGTGATAGGTTCCCGGCGCCAGCACGATGCTGTCGTCGCCCGCGTGGGCGTTCGCATTCGCCACCGCCTCGCGCAGTGAGGTCACCCCGTCGAACACGTTGACCACGTCGGCAAAGGTGGTGACGGTGTAGGTGAGCGCCCGCGCGGCGGGCGGGGCCGCGACCGTGCCTCCGATCACGCTGAGTGTGAACAATCCAGTCAGCGCCAACCTGCGCGCGGTGCGGTGCTTGGACATCGGTGCCCCCGTCCACTGGGACGCGCCCCCGCGCGTCCGGCTCAGCGTAAATCGCGGGAGGCGATCCGGTCTGTGCGTGAAACTGCTTAGGCGAGTGCCACCAGATCGGCGTAGTCGGGCGTCCAGAGGTCCTCGACGCCGTCGGGCAGCAGCAGCACCCGGTCGGGCTCCAACGCATCCACCGCACCCTCGTCATGGGTGACCAGCACGATCGCCCCGGCGAAACTGTGGATCGCCGCCAGCACCTCGGCACGCGAGGCCGGGTCGAGGTTGTTGGTCGGCTCGTCCAGCAACAGGACGTTCGCCGCACTCACCACCAGCATCGCCAACGCGAGCCTCGTCTTCTCGCCGCCGGAGAGCACCTTGGCGGGCTTGTCCACGTCGTCGCCGGTGAACAGGAACGACCCGAGGATCTTGCGGGCGTCGGTGGCCGACATGTCGTCCGGCGCTGCGGTCATCATGTTGTCGAGCACGCTACGGGAGACGTCCAGGGTCTCGTGTTCCTGCGCGTAGTAGCCGAGCCGCAGGCCGTGGCCGGGTTGCACGGCACCGGTGTCGGAGGGTTCGATGCCGCCGAGAATCCGCAGGAGGGTGGTCTTGCCGGCACCGTTCAGGCCGAGAATGACCACCCGGGAGCCCTTGTCGATCGCCAGGGTGACGTCGGTGAACACCTCGAGCGACCCGTACGACTTCGACAGGTCCTCGGCCCGCAGCGGCACCTTTCCGCATGGCGCCGGCGTGGGGAACCGGATCTTGGCCACCCGGTCGGCGGCCCGCTCGCCCTCGACGGAGGCCAGCAGCCGCTCGGCCCGCTTGGCCATGTTCTGCGCCGCGGTCGCCTTGGTGGCCTTGGCCCGCATCTTGTCGGCCTGGGTGAACAGCTGATCGGCCTTGCGCTCGGCGTTCAACCGCTCGCGCTTGCGCCGCTTCTCGTCGGTCTCGCGCTGCAACAGGTAGCGCTTCCAGTCCATCGAATATTGGTCGAGTTCGGCACGGTTGGCGTCCAGGTGGAAGACCTTGGTGACGATCGCCTCGAGCAGGCCGACGTCGTGCGAGATCAGGATCACCCCGCCCGGGTACGTCTTCAGGTACTCGCGCAGCCAGACGATCGAGTCGGCGTCCAGGTGGTTGGTCGGTTCGTCCAGCAGCAGATTGTCGGCCCCGGAGAACAGGATCCGGGCCAACTCGACCCGCCGCCGCTGACCGCCGGACAGGGTGCGCAGCGGCTGCCGCAGCACCCGGTCGGGCAGTGCCAGGTTGGCCGCGATCCGGGCCGCCTCAGCCTCGGCCGCGTACCCGCCCGCCGCGGTCAACTCGTTCTCGGCCCGGGCGTACGACATCATCGCCTGCTCCTGGGCGTCACCGGTCTCGGTGGCCATCTCGGTGGAGTACTTGAGCAGCCGCCGCAGGATCGCGTCCAGCCCGCGCGCGGACAGGATCCGGTCCTTGGCCAGGGAGTCGAGGTCGCCCGTGCGGGGGTCCTGCGGCAGGTAGCCGATCTGTCCGGAGCGGGTGATCTGGCCCGCGGCCGGTAGCGCGTCACCGGCGAGGATCTTGGTCAGCGTGGTCTTGCCGGCACCGTTGCGTCCGACCAGTCCCACCTTGTCGCCGGCCGACACCTGGAACGAGACCGGTGACAGCAGCAGCCGGGCACCCGCCCGGACCTCGACTTCCCTCGCCACCAGCACGAGGGACAACTCTACCCGGGCGGACATCCGCCGCCGACCGTCCAGGTCGGCGGCGGACGCCTCCCTTACCTGGTCAGGTTCGTACCGTGCCCTCGCGATGGGACCGGCCGTTTTCGAACTTCACGATCGTGCCCGGACCGGCTTCACTTCCCAGGGTGCCGGCCCACACGCTGCCGTCCGGTCCGGTCTCCACGGCCACCACGCCGGGCAGGGTGGCGAAAGTCGACTTGCGGCCGTTCTTCACCTTGGTGATGACTCCACCGAACAGTTCGGCGACGTACATCGAACCGTTGTGGCCGAGGGCCAGGTTCGTCGCTCCGAGGAACCCGGACGCGACCACCTTGGCTCGTCCGGTCCACGGGTTGACCCGATAGACCTTGCCGCGGGCACCCAGCGCGGGCGATTCGGGGCCGCCGGGCAGCGTCGTGACGTAAAGGAATCCGTCCCGGCCCACCTCGACATCGGTCGGGACCGCCTCGAACGCGTAGGTGACGCCGAGGAAGCAGTTCGGCAGTCCCAGTGCCGCGACACTGGCTGCATCGAAGGTGAACGGCTGCGGCGGCAGCACTGCCAGCGTCTTGATGCGACCACCGTTGGTCACCAGCCATAGGGCGTTGGCGCCCGCGTCTGCGACCACCCAGCCGCCGTGCATGGCGGCCACCGAGTAGGCGTGGGAATCCACGTGACCGGAGTAGCTCACCGGGAAGTGCATGGCTTCCAGGGCGTCGGAGACGCACTTGCTGGGGTTGTTCACCCCGTAGTGGTACTTCTTGTCCGGGTTCCACTTGGTTTCGAAGGCGGTGGTATCGGCGTAGATCCGCTTGCCCCGCTCGCTCCAGATGTTCAACCCGCTGGCGGTGTTCTCGAAGGTCTCCGGATTGCTGACCGTGGTGGTGAACGCCATCCGCCTGCGGTTGGCCGACAACGCGATGCCGGACGCGCCCGGCTGGTCGGCGGCAAGGGTGGCGATGGTGCCGTCCGACTTCAGCCGGCCGACCAGGTTGAGTCCGCCGTCGGCGACGAACACGGAGTGCCGGACCACCTCGAGATTGAAGGGTGCGGCGAGCGCCGAGGACTTGAGCACCGGGTCGGGCGCAGGCCTCGGGTGCGCGGCCGCGACTCCCGGTACGGCCAGCAACAGGCTGGCCGACAACGCGCCGGCAGCAATGAACGTGGAGTGTTTGGGCATAGTTCCCCCTTCGCCCGGAACCCGGGCAGGTTGTTCAGAGCAGTCGCCGCTGTTTCCCCTTCAGTGACGATCCGCGAGGTTTGGTTTCCCCCGGGGCCATCCTGACGCGCGCGCCGTCGGAGCGTCAACGGATACAGCGCGGAAATCTCGTGGGCCCACCGACGGGCTCACCGAGTCCTGCCGATACCGCTCAGGAGAGATCGGCGAGCGGCGGACGGTCGGGCACCACCGCGTCATTCACCCGATGGAACACCTCCTGCAGCACCTCACGCTGCTCGTTTGTCATCAGGTCCATGAAGAACCGACGGACGGTTTCGACATGGCCGGGAGCGGCCGCCACGATGCGGGCCCGGCCCTCGGCGGTGATGGTCACCACGGTGCCGCGGCCGTCCTCACTGGCCCGGCGGCGATCAACCAGGCCACGCTGTTCCATGCGACGCAACTGGTGGGCCAGTCTGCTGCTCTCCCAGCCGATCCAATCGCGCAACCGGCCGACCCGGATGCCGTGGCTGTCGCCGCCGCTGAGCGCCACAAGGACGGCGTAGTCGGCATGGGACAGGTTGCTGCTCGCCAGATCTGCGGAGATCACCCGCTCCAGATCGTGCTGGGCGAGCATGAACGACTGCCACAGCTTCAGTTCGGCCGGGGTCAGCCAACGCGGATCATTCACGGACGGCAGCCTAAGCCCCACGGCCCGCCGCGCCGCGACGGCGCTGCCTCGTGGGATCCCCGTCGCTCGCGGCGCCGAGCGCTCTCAGACGTTGTAACCGATCGCCCGCAACTGCTCGCGGCCCTCTTCGGTGATGTTGTCCAGCGTCCACGGCGGCAGCCACACCCAGTTGATGACGACCGAGTTGACCAGCCCGTCCAGCGCCATCTCGGTGTCGAACTCGAGCCGGTCCGTCAGCGGGCAGGTCGGCGAGGTCAGCGTCATGTCGATGGTGCAGTTGTTGTCATCGTCGACGTGAATGCCGTAGACCAGCCCCAGGTCGACGACGTTGACCATCAGTTCGGGGTCGACCACGTCGCGCATCGCCTCGGTCAGGTCCTCCAGGGACGGGGCCGCCGAGGGCGGGGCGGTGCTGTCGGGGAACGTGTCGTCGACCAGGTCGGACGGTCGCTGTTGGTTCATCAGGACTCCTTTGTTGGTTCGCCGGCCAATGCCTGCACGGCCGCGTCCTTGAACGCCGACCAGCCCAGCAGGGCGCATTTGACCCGGGCGGGGAACTTCGCCACACCGATGAAGGCGATCGCGTCCTCGAGATGTTCCTCGTCGGGTTCGACCTCGCCGCGGCTGTGCATCATTTCGGTGAACCGCTCGTGCAGTTCAAGGGCCTGCGGCACGGTGCGACCGATCACCAGGTCGCTCATCACCGAGGTGGACGCCTGCGAGATCGAACAGCCGACTCCCTCATAGGAGACGTCGGTGACGGTGTCGCCGTCCAGCGCCACCCGCAGCATCACCTCGTCGCCGCACGTCGGATTGACGTGGGTGACCTGGGCGCCGTAGGGGTCGCGCAAGCCGGCGTGATGCTTGGCCCGATAGTGGTCCAGGATGATCTCCTGGTACATGGCTTCGACGCTCATGCGACCCTCCCGAAGAAGTTCCTGGTGTAGTCGAGCGCGTCGACCAACTGATCGATCTCGCGCTCGACGGTGTACAGGTAGAACGACGCCCGGGTGGACGCGGTTATTCCCAGCCGCTCGTGCAACGGACGGGCGCAGTGGTGGCCGCCGCGCACGGCGACCCCGCGCGAGTCGAGAAAGGTCATCACGTCGTGGGGATGGATGTCGAGCCCGTCCACGGTGGCCAGGGTGAACGAGACCGCACCGCCCCGCCCCTCCGGCCCGATCTCGGTGGTGCCGAGGATCCGCAGCCCGTCGACCTGCCCCAGTGACTTCAGCGCGTACTCGGTGATCGTCCGCTCGTGGGCGGCGACGTCGGCCATGCCGAGTTCGTGCAGGTAGTCCGCGGCCGCACCGAGCCCGACCGCTTGCGCGATCGGGGGCGTGCCGGCCTCGAACCGGGCCGGCGGTGGGGCGAAGGTCGAGCCGGTCATCTTCACGATCTCGATCATCTCGCCGCCGCCGAGAAACGGCGGCAGCGCCGCCAGCAGGTCGTAGCGGCCCCAGAGTGCGCCGATACCGGTCGGGCCGACCATCTTGTGCCCAGTGAAGGCCACCAGATCGGCGCCACTGTCGGCGACGGACGTGGTCAGCTGCGGCACCGCCTGAGCGCCGTCGACCACCATCACCGCACCGACGGCGTGCGCCTGCGCCGCGATCTCGGCGATCGGATTCACCGTGCCCAGCACGTTGGACACCCAGCCGATCGACACGATCTTCGTGTTGGCGTTGATCAGGTTCTCCGACGCCGCCTTGGCCAGGTCGAGCCGGCCTTCTGCGGTGATGTCGAACCAGCGCAGGGTGGCCCCGGTGCGGGCACAGAGCAGCTGCCACGGCACGATGTTGGAGTGGTGTTCCATCACCGAGATGACCACCTCGTCGCCGGGCCGCAGCGTGGCGCCGAGGGTGTGCGCGGCGAGGTTGAGCGCCTCGGACGCGTTCTTGGTGAACACGACCTCCTGCGCCCGGTTCGCCCCGATGAAGGCGGCCACCTTCTCGCGTCCACCCTCGAAGGCCGCGGACGCCTCAGCGCCCAGCACGTGCATCGCCCTGGCCACGTTGGCGTTGTGCCGCTCGTAGTGGTCGACCATCGCGTCGATCACCACCTGCGGCTTCTGCGAGGTGTTGGCCGAGTCGAGGTAGGCCAAGGGGTAGTCACCGACCCGACGCTCCAGGATCGGAAAGTCGGAGCGGATCAGTTCGACGTCGTAACTCACGAACCCTCCTGTCGGCGCGCGCCGCAGCCGCTCAGCTGGCCGCTGCGGCCTTGATGAACCGCTCGTAGCCCTCGATCTCGAGGTTGTCGGCCAACTCGGAGCCGCCCTCCTCGGCGATCCGGCCGTCCACGAAGACGTGCACGAAGTCGGGCTTGATGTAGTTCAGGATCCGGGTGTAGTGGGTGATCAGCAGCACCCCGCGGTCGCCCTGAGCAGCGAACCTGTTGACGCCCTCGGAGACGATCCGCAGCGCGTCGATGTCGAGGCCGGAGTCGGTCTCGTCCAGGATCGCGAACTTGGGGTTGAGCAACTCCAGCTGGACGATCTCGTTGCGCTTCTTCTCGCCACCGGAGAAGCCCTCGTTCAGCGAACGGGCGGCGAAGCTCTGGTCCAGGCCCAGTCGATCCAGCGCGCCGTTGACCTGCTTCACCCAGGTACGCACCTTGGGAGCTTCCCCGTCCAGCGCGCCCTTCGCGGTGCGCAGGAAGTTGGTGACCGAGACGCCGGGCACCTCGATCGGGTACTGCATGGCCAGGAACAGGCCGGCCCGGGCGCGCTCGTCCACCTTCAGGGAGGTCAGCTCAACGCCGTCGAGGGTGACCGAGCCGCGGGTGACGGTGTACTTGGGGTGCCCAGCAATGGCGTAGGCAAGAGTGGACTTGCCGGATCCGTTGGGACCCATGATGGCGTGCACCTCACCCGACTTCACGGTCAGGTTGACCCCCTTGAGGATCTCCTTCGGGCCGGATTCGGTGGCGACCTCGACGTGCAGGTCGGAGATGGAGAGAGTGGACATGAAAGCTCAGTGCTCCTGATTGATCGGGTTGTCGATGTCGACGTAGATGTCGGTGCCATCGATGCGAACCGGGTAGACCGGCACGGGTTCGGTGGCGGGTAGTTCACGTGGTTCGCCGGTGCGCAGATCGAATCGCGAACCGTGCATGTAGCACTCCAGGGTGCAGCCGTCGATGTCTCCGTCGCTCAGCGGCACCTCGGCGTGGCTGCACACGTCACGGATCGCGAACACCCCCTCGGCTGTGTTCACCAAGGCCACCTCGGCGTCGCCGCCGAGGTCGACCGCGATGGCGCTGCCGAGCGGGATCTCGTCCAGGGTGGCAGCCTGGCGAAAGGTCATGCGTGGGCCCCCATGGTGACCGCCAACTCACGCTCCACGGCCGCGAGCATCCGCTCCTCCACCTGGGGCACGCCGATCCGGCGGATGATGTCGGCGAAGAAGCCGCGCACCACCAGTCGGCGGGCCTCGGCCTCGCTGATTCCGCGGGAGCGCAGATAGAACAGCTGCTCGTCGTCGAAGCGTCCGGTGGTCGACGAGTGCCCGGCACCCACGATCTCACCGGTCTCGATTTCGAGGTTGGGCACCGAGTCGGCACGGCAACCTTCGGTCAGCACCAGGTTCTTGTTCGACTCATAGGTGCTGATGCCTTCGGCGACCTTGCGGATCAGCACGTCGCCGATCCAGACCGACCGGGCACCCTCACCCTGCAGCGCTCCGCGGTAGTCGACGTTGCTCTTTGTGTGCGGTTCGTTGTGGTCGACGAACAACCGGTGCTCGATGTGCTGGCCGGCGTCGACGAAGTAGAGACCGAACTGCTCCAGCGAGCCGCCGGGCGCGGCGAACCGCGCCGTCTCGGCCAGCCGGACCACCTTGCCGCCGAGGCTGACCGTCACCGTGCGCACCTGGGCGTCCCGGCCGACCAGAACACTGTGGTGACCGCCGTGCACGGCGTCATCGTCCCAGTCCTGGATCGACACGAAGGTGACCCGGGCACCCTCGCCGACCAGCACGTCCACCTTGGTGGCGTAGCTGGCCGAGCCCTCGTGCCGCATCAGGATGGTCGAGGTCGAGTTGGCTCCGACCTTGAAGATCACGTGGCCCCAGACGTGCCGGCCGTCGCCGGTCAGCGTGAGGGTCACCGGTTCGGCTAGTTCGGCGCCGGCCGGCACGTCGATCACCTGGGCACCGCCGGAACGAGCCGCGGCCAGCGCGGACACCCGGTCGATCGGGGCCTCGGCGACCAGCAGGCGCGCCTCGGCGACCGAGATCACCTGGCTGGTGACACCCTCGGGAAAGGACTCGGTCCACGCCAGGTGCGCATCGCTGGGCTCGTCGGTCAGCAGGGCGCGCATCCGGCGCAGCGGGCTGAACCGCCAGATCTCCTCCTGACCCTTCGGATAGGGATGGTCGTCGATCTCGAAAGACGGGGTGGGGTGGAGGTGCGATTCGAGTGCCTCCACGGCCTCCATCACGGGTGCGGCCATCAGCCGACGGCTCCTTCCATCTGCAGTTCGATCAATCTGTTGAGTTCGAGGGCGTACTCCATCGGCAGCTCACGGGCGATCGGCTCCACGAAGCCGCGGACGATCATCGCCATCGCCTCGTCCTCGCCCATGCCCCGCTGCATCAGGTAGAACAGCTGGTCGTCGGAGACCTTTGACACGGTCGCCTCGTGGGCCAGCGACACGTCGTCCTCGCGGACGTCCACGTACGGGTAGGTGTCGGAGCGGCTGATCGTGTCGACCAGCAAAGCGTCGCACTTCACCGTGGAGGCGGAGTGGTGGGCACCCTCCTGCACCTGCAACAGGCCGCGGTAGGAGGACCGTCCGCCGCCCCGGGCGACCGACTTGGAGATGATCGAGCTGGACGTGTAGGGCGCGCAGTGCACCATCTTGGAGCCGGCGTCCTGGTGCTGGCCCTCGCCGGCGAAGGCGATCGACAGGGTTTCGCCGCGGGAGTGCTCGCCCATCAGGTAGACGGCCGGGTACTTCATGGTGACCTTGGAGCCGATGTTTCCATCGATCCACTCCATGGTCGCGCCCTCTTCGCAGGTGGCCCGCTTGGTGACCAGGTTGTACACGTTGGTCGACCAGTTCTGGATGGTGGTGTAGCGCACCCGGGCGTTCTTCTTGACGACGATCTCGACCACCGCCGAATGCAACGAGTCGGAGGAGTAGATCGGCGCCGTGCAGCCCTCGACGTAGTGCACGTGAGAACCCTCGTCGGCGATGATCAGGGTGCGCTCGAACTGCCCCATGTTCTCGGTGTTGATCCGGAAGTAGGCCTGCAGCGGGATGGTGACGTTGACCCCCTTCGGCACGTAGATGAAGGAGCCACCGGACCAGACGGCGGTGTTCAGCGACGCGAACTTGTTGTCGCCCACCGGGATCACGGTCGCGAAGTACTCCTGGAACAGCTCCGGGTGCTCCTTCAGGGCGGTGTCGGTGTCAAGGAAGATCACGCCCAGCCGCTCAAGTTCCTCGTTGATCTTGTGGTAGACCACCTCGGACTCGTACTGGGCGGCGACGCCGGCCACCAGCCGGGCCTTCTCGGCCTCGGGGATGCCCAGCTTGTCGTAGGTGTTCTTGATGTCGTCGGGCAGGTCCTCCCAGCTCTGGGCCTGCTTCTCGGTGGACCGGACGAAGTACTTGATGTTGTCGAAGTGGATCCCGCTCAGGTCGGCACCCCAGGTGGGCATCGGCTTGCGGTCGAACAACTTGAGGCCCTTGAGGCGTGTGTTCAGCATCCATTCGGGCTCGTTCTTCAGCCCCGAGATGCCGCGCACGACAGCTTCGCTCAGGCCCCGCTGCGCGGTCGCACCGGCGATGTCACTGTCGTGCCAACCCCACTGGTACTTGCCCAGGGCATCCAGATGCTCCTGCTGGGTTGAACCGAGGCCAGGGGCTTGGGGTGCTGTGGTCGTCATGAGGCGGCCTTTCTGTTCGGATGATCGGCGGGCTGTACCGGACGCGGCACGTGGGTGGTGCACACCCCGTCGCCGTGAGCGATGGTGGCCAGCCGCTGGACGTGGTTGTCGAGGAGATGGGCGAAGGCCTTGGTTTCGGCTTCACACAACTCGGGGAACTCGGCCGCCACCTGGGCGACCGGGCAATGATGCTGACACAACTGCTTGCCGGTGGCGACCGGGTGTACCGAGGCCACGTAGCCTGCATCGTTCAACGCTCTGACCAACGCGTCGACGGGGTTGTCGTATTCCCCTTCGAGTTCGTGGAAGCGCCGCTGCACGCCGCCCACGAAGTTGGTGGCGAACTGCTCGACGCCCTGCTCACCGATCGCCTCGCGGACGAACGTGAGCGCGTCGATCGCCAGGGTGTCGTAGGCGTGCGGGAACTCGGCCCGGCCCGCGTCGGTCAGCGCGAACACCATCGCCGGGCGGCCCCGTCCGCGGGCGCCGTAGACCCGCTGCTCGCGCGAAACGAGGTGTCCGGCAGCGGTCAGCACCGCCAGGTGCCGCCGGACGGCCGCAGCGGTCAACCGGAGTCGAAGCGCCAGTTCGGAGGCGGTGGATGGCCCGTGCTGCAGGATTGAGCGGGCGACCTGGGCGCGGGTGGACGCATCGGACTCGGCCACCGGCGCCGGGGCGCCGGGCAGACGGGTCGGATCCGTTTTCACAACGCCATTGTTGCCGAATGTTTGCAGGGTTCAAAACTTCTTAGGGTTAGCTCACCCTTACCTCCGGTCAACCTTGTCTGCAGCGTCTTGGACAGTGATACGGCCCGGACCGTGATTCCCGGCCCTGCACCCGCAGCGGCGGCTCTCGGATCATTATCCGAGACGTCCCCGATCGACTGGTGGCCATCACCAATAACACCCGCACGTCTACGACATGCGGTAGTAGGTTGTTGAGTGGTGCGGCCACGGCGGCCGCACGCATCACATCGCGAGGACTCGTCCGTGACCACCGCAGCACATTCCATTCGTAGGCGGCCCCGCGCCGCTGCCGTCCTGCTCACCACCGTGCTTGCGGCGGGCCTCGCCGGCTGCTCCGGCAGCGCGACCGCTCCGCCACCGCCCGCGGGCGGGGGCGAGGCCAACCTGACCCTGCCCGACCTCAACCAGGTCACCTTCCTCGGCCTGCTCAGCGGTAAGCAGCTGCTGGGCCTGGGCCTGGTGATCGCACTGGCGGGGCTGGCGTTCGGCATTGTGCGGTTCGCCCAGGTGCGGAACCTGCCGGCGCACCGGTCGATGCTCGACATCTCGGAGCTCATCTACGAGACCTGCAAGGCGTACCTGATCCAGCAGGGCAAGTTCCTGCTTGTGCTGTGGGCCTTCATCGGCACCGTGATCTTCGTCTACTTCAAGTTCCTCGCCGGCCTGGGCTGGGATCGAGTGGCCATCGTGCTCGCGTTCAGCATTCTGGGCATGGCCGGCTCGTACGCCATCGCCTGGTTCGGCATTCGGCTCAACACCTTCGCCAACAGCCGCACCGCCTTCGCCGCCCTGCGTGGACGTCCGCTGGCGCTGCACCAGATCCCGCTCAAGTCGGGCATGAGCATCGGCATGGTGCTGATCAGCGTCGAGTTGTTCATGATGCTGTCGATCATGCTCTTCCTGCCGGTCGAGATCGCCGGCTCGTGTTTCATCGGGTTCGCGATCGGCGAATCGCTCGGCGCCTCGGCGTTGCGCATCGCGGGCGGTATCTTCACCAAGATCGCCGACATCGGCTCCGACCTGATGAAGATCGTCTTCAAGATCAAGGAGGACGATGCCCGCAATCCCGGCGTGATCGCCGATTGTGCCGGAGACAATGCGGGCGACTCGGTCGGCCCGTCCGCCGACGGCTTCGAGACCTACGGGGTCACCGGCGTCGCGCTGGTCACCTTCATCGTGCTCGCCGTGCACGAACCGATCGTGCAGGCCCAGCTGCTGTGCTGGATCTTCTTCATCCGGGCCATCATGGTGCTCGCCTCGGCCGCCTCGTACGAGGTCAACGCAGTGATCACCCGGGCCAAGTACCGCAACCTGAAGGTGATGGACTTCGAACGACCCCTGACCAACCTGGTCTGGATCACCTCGGTGGCATCCATCCTTGCCACCTATCTGACCTCGTACCTGCTGATCCCCGACCTCGGCGACGGCACCCTGTGGTGGAAGCTGTCCACGATCATCAGCTGCGGCACCCTGGCCGGCGCACTGATTCCCGAGTTGGTCAAGGTGTTCACCTCCACCTCGTCGGTGCACACCGAAGAGGTGGTGAAGAGCTCCTACCAGGGAGGGGCGTCGCTGAACATCCTCTCCGGCCTGGTCGCCGGCAACTTCAGCGCCTTCTGGATCGGCATGTCGATCATCGCACTGATGGCCTCAGCCTTCCTGTTCTCGACCCTCGGGGTGGGTGCCCTGATGGTCGCCCCCGCGGTGTTCGCGTTCGGCCTGGTCGCCTTCGGATTCCTCGGCATGGGCCCCGTCACGATCGCGGTCGACTCCTACGGACCGGTCACCGACAACGCCCAGTCGGTCTACGAGCTGAGCATGATCGAGGACATCCCGGGCATCGAGGACGAGCTTCGTGACGACTACGGCTTCAACGTGCAGTTCGGCCGGGCCAAGGCGCTGCTGGAGGAGAACGACGGCGCCGGCAACACCTTCAAGGCGACCGCGAAGCCGGTGCTGATCGGCACGGCCGTGGTCGGCGCGACGACGATGATCTTCTCGATCATCATGGGCCTGACCCAGGGTATGACCGCCAACCTCGACAAACTGTCGCTGCTGCACGCACCGTTCCTGCTCGGCCTGATCACCGGCGGCGCCATCATCTATTGGTTCACCGGGGCGTCCATTCAGGCGGTCACCACCGGATCGTTCCGCGCGGTCGAGTTCATCAAGGGCTCGATCAACCTCGGGTCGACCGACAGGGCCTCCGTCGAGGACTCCCGCCGGGTGGTCGAGATCTGCACGCAGTACGCCCAGAAGGGAATGCTCAACATCTTTCTCGGGGTGTTCTTCGCCACCTTGTCGTTCGCCTTCGTCGAGCCCTACTTCTTCATCGGCTACCTGGTCTCGATCGCCATCTTCGGCCTCTACCAGGCGATCTTCATGGCCAACGCCGGCGGCGCCTGGGACAACGCCAAGAAGATCGTCGAGACCGATCTGCGTGCAAAAGGTACCGAACTGCATGACGCGTCCGTGATCGGCGACACCGTCGGCGACCCGTTCAAGGACACCTCCTCGGTTGCGCTGAACCCGGTGATCAAGTTCACCACCCTGTTCGGCCTGCTGGCGGTCGAACTGGCGGTCAGTCTCAACGCCCAGGGCCACCGGACGCTGACCGCAGTGCTGGCGGCGGTGTTCTTCGTCGCTCTTTGCGTCATGGTGTGGCGATCCTTCTACGGCATGCTGATCGACCGCGAGATGCTGACCGCGGCCGACTTCGCGGTGCTGCCCGAGCCCGAACCGGAGGGGATCGTCGAGGTGGTGGGCGAGGCTTCCCCCGTCCCTGAGCTTGAGCCGACCAGGCCCGGCGCGATGATGGTGGGCGTCCAGCGCGACACCTACGAAGTCTGAGCGGGTCCTATGCTGAGGGGGTGACCCCGCCGTACGCCGTTGAGCTGGACGGTGTCACTCTCAGCCTGGGCGGCCACCGGGTGCTGGACGGGTTGACCTGGACGTCCGCCGCCGGAGAACTCACCGCGCTGCTCGGCCCCAACGGTGCCGGAAAGACCACCGCGATCCGGTGTATCACCGGTCTGCTGAGGCCGGATTCGGGCAGCGTCCGGGTGTTGGGTGGCGAACCCGGATCTGCCAATGACCGCGTCGGCCTGATGCCGCAGTCGGTCGGCGCCTGGTCGGCGGCCCGACCCAAGGAGATGTTGGCCTATCTGGCTTCGCTGTACCCCGATCCGGCACCGCTCGGCGATCTGATCGACGTCCTGGCCCTCGGGCCGCTGCTGAACCGTCCCTACCGCCGCCTGTCGGGCGGCGAGCAGCAGGCGGTGAACCTGGCCGGCGCCCTGGTCGGCCGCCCCGAGCTGGTGCTACTGGACGAACCGACCGCAGGCATGGACCCCCGGGCCCGGCGACGCACCTGGGACGTGATCGCCGGCCTGCGGGCCGACGGGGTGAGCGTGCTGCTCACCACCCACGACATGGACGAGGCCGCCCGGCTCGCCGAACAGGTCTGGATCATGGACGGCGGCCGGGTCACCGTATCCGGCACCGTGCCCGAACTGACCGCGGAGGCCTCCTTGGAGGACGTCTTTCTGCGGCACACCGGGGAGGCGCCGTGAACGCCGCCCGGGCCGCTCGGCACGCGGCGATGGAACTGCGGATGCTGCTGCGCAACGGCGAGCAGCTGCTGCTGGCGTTCGTCATCCCGCTCGGTCTCCTGATCGGAGGCATGCTCTGGGGCCGCTGGCTGTGGCTCGACGCGGCCACCTTTCCGGCGTCCGTGGTCGCGGTGGCGACCTGGTCGACGGCCTTCACGGCACTTGCCGTGGCAACCGGCTACGAGCGCCGCTACGGGGTGCTGGAGCGCCTGGTCGCCACCCCGTTGACCCGGGCCGACCTGATCGCCGGCAAGGCCATGTCGGCCTGCGTCCTGGTGGCGATCCAGGCGGCCCTGCTGCTGGCCGTCGCGGCGGCGTTGGGCTGGCGTCCGGTCGTGACGCTCGCCGGACTCACCTCCTCCATCCTGGCCACGGTGCTCGGCATCGCCGCCTTCGCCGGCCTCGGGCTGCTGCTGGCCGGCACGCTGAAGGCCGAGGTGACGCTGGCCCTGGCCAACCTGATCTACCTGGTCGGCCTGGTGCTGGGCGGGTTGCTGCTCGACCAGCCGCCCGTGCTGCCCACGGCAGCGTTGGGTGGGGCGTTGCGGGCGGCAGCCGAGGGTGCCGCGGCACCGGTCGCCCTGCTCGTGCTGGCCGGTTGGGCGGCCGGCTTCACCCTGATCGCGCGAAAGGTGTTCCGTTGGACTTCCTGATCGGACCCCGCACCCTGCCCCGTTGGGCGGTGGCCAACCTGATCGGCAACATGGCGATCGTCTGGACGGGCGCCCTCGTCCGGCTCACCGACTCGGGTCTCGGCTGTGCCACCTGGCCGCAGTGTGAGCCCGGCTCGTACCTGCCGCATCCCGAGGCGCCCCTGCACGCCTACATCGAGTTCGGCAACCGGCTGCTCACCTTCGTGCTCATCATCATCGCCCTCGGCACGTTCCTGGCCGCGCTGCGATCCGTCCGGGCCGGACGCCAGCCGCGCCGGGTCGCCTGGCTGTCGTTCGCCGTGGGGGTCGGCATCATCGGCCAGGCGGTGGTGGGCGGCATCTCCGTGCTCACCCAGCTGAACCCGTGGGTGGTGGGCCTGCACATGGTGCTGTCGGTGGCCCTGATCGTGGTCTGCACCCGCATCGTGCACGAGGTGTTCGGCCTGGCAGCGACCCCGGTGCCGACGCTGCCCTGGGTGCTCAGCCAGGTGGTGTTCTTCGCGTCCCTGGCGATGATGTACCTGGGCACGGTGACCAGCGGGTCCGGCCCGCATGCGGGGGACGGCGCGGCCACCCGCAACGGCTTCAACCTGGCGGACGTCGCCCGTGTGCACTCGCTGTTCATGTGGGTCACGCTCGGCTGCACGCTCGCCCTGGTGGTCACCGCCCGGTCACTGCCCAGGCTGCGGCGCTCCGCGCTCGCCGTGCTGGGCGTTGCGGTGCTGCAGGGCGCGGTCGGCTATACGCAGTACCTGCTGCAGCTGCCCGAGGCCCTGGTGCTGGCGCACATGGTCGGCACCACCGTGTACACGGTCGCGGTGGCACACCTGTGGTTCGGGGTCCGGCGCGCGGCGCCGCCCGCGGCTCAGAAGACCAGCGGGTCGACGGCCGCAGCCAGGAACACCACCGCAAGGTAGCTGTTCGACAGGTGGAACAGCCGCATCGGCTTCAACGCCGCTTCGGTCATCCCGGCGCGGGCACGTCGCAACAACTGGATCGATTCGACGATCATCATGGTGCCGGCGACGAGGGCAACCGCCGGGTAGAGCCAGCCGGTGTTCGCCACCGGCCAGAGCAGCAGGCTGACCGCCACCGTGATGATCGTGTAGATCACGATCCGCCAGGCCACGGCCGTCGGAGCCATCACCACCGGCAGCATCGGCACGTGCGCCTGCCGATAGTCCTCCTTGTACCTGAAGGCCAGCGCCCAGGTGTGCGGCGGCGTCCAGAAGAAGACGATGGCGAACAGCACCAGCGGTGTCAGCGCCACGCTGCCGGTGACCGCCGTCCACCCGATCAGAGGCGGGAAGCAGCCGGCGATGCCGCCCCAGACGATGTTCTGCGAGGTGCGGCGCTTCAACCCCATCGTGTAGACGAACACGTAGTAGGCGTTGGCCGTCAGCGCGAGCATGGCCGAGAGCCAGTTGGCACCGAATCCCAGGATCAGCACTGACAGCAGCCCCAGCACCGCGCCGAACGCGTACGCCCGGGCCGGCGGCACGCTCTGCTGCGCCATCGGACGGCGCCGGGTGCGGCGCATCTCGGAGTCGATGTCGGCGTCCAGCACCGAGTTGAACACGTTGGCCGAGCCGGCCGCCAGGGTGCCGCCGAGCAGGGTCCAGACGACCAACTGCCACGGGGGCACACCACCGGCGGCCAGGAACATGGCGGGCACGGTGGTGACCAGCAGGAGTTCGATGATCCGCGGTTTGGTCAACGCGATGTAGGCGCGGACGGACCCGGTTGCAGCGGTGTCCACCGCCTGCACCGATGCGTGCATGCAGCCTCTCCCATCGTCGCCCGGATCGCGAGCAGTCTAGCCCGATCCGGCCGCTCCGCACACGGACCCCCTAGAGTGGGTCGGGTGGCCGAAGATGGCCCGACAACCGCACACGAGGAGTGGATCGACGATGAACGATCGCCTGAAGGCATTGGCCGCCGCCGGGGTTTCGATCTGGCTTGACGATTTGTCCAGGGGCAGGATCACCAGCGGAAACCTGGCCGCGAAGATCGCGGAGGACTCGGTGTCGGGTGTCACCACGAACCCCACCATCTTCGCCGCCGCCCTCAGCAAGGGCGACGCCTACGCCGAGCAGCTCGGCTCGCTGGGCACCGGCGTCGACGTCAACACCGCGATCAAGCAACTCTGCGGTGCCGATGTCCGCAACGCGTGCGACCTGTTCTCCGACGTCTATGCCGCCTCCGCCGGTTACGACGGGCGGGTTTCGATCGAGGTCGCTCCGACCCTGGCCAACGACACCGCCGAGACCGTCGCCCAGGCCGCCGAACTGCACGACCTGGTCGACCGCGAGAACGTGCTGATCAAGATTCCGGCGACCAAGCCCGGCCTGCCCGCGATCCAGCAGACGATCGCCAACGGTATTTCGGTCAACGTGACGCTGATCTTCTCCGAGGACCGCTACCGCGAGGTGATGGACGCCTACCTCGCCGGACTCGAGCAGGCCGCCGAGGCCGGCCACGACCTGTCCAAGATTCATTCGGTCGCGTCCTTCTTCGTCTCGCGGGTCGATGCCGAGATCGACAAGCGGCTTGGCAAGGTGGGCCGCGACGACCTCAAATCGAAGGCTGCCATCGCCAACGCGCTGGTCGCCTACGGCGCCTACGAAGAGGTATTCGCCTCCGACCGGTTCAAGGCCCTGAAGGCCAAGGGTGCCAACGTGCAGCGTCCCCTCTGGGCGTCCACCGGCACGAAGGACCCGAAGCTGCCCGACACGCTGTATGTGACCAACCTGATCGCCGACGGCGTGGTCAACACCATGCCCGAGAAGACCATGGACGCGTTCGGCGACCACGGTGAGGTCGGCGAGTCGATCGTCGGCAAGGCCGCCGAAGGACGGGCGGTGCTCGATGAGGTCACCGCCGCCGGCGTCGATCTCGCGGAGGTTTTCGAGGTGCTCGAGAGCGAGGGCGTCGACAAGTTCATCGTCTCGTGGCACGAACTCATCGCGTCCGTCGAGAAAGCCATCTCCGAAGCCAACTGAGCGGCGTGGGACGATGCAGCCGTGACCGAAGCGAACGATTTAGTCAATCCTCTCCGTGACCCCCAGGACCGCCGGCTCCCGCGGATCGCCGGACCCTGCGCGCTGGTGCTGTTCGGGGTGACCGGCGACCTGGCCCGCAAGAAACTGATGCCAGCGGTCTACGACCTGGCGAACCGCGGCCTGCTGCCTCCCGGCTTCGGCCTGATCGGTTTTGCGCGCCGCGACTGGGAACAAGAGGACTTCGCCAAGATCGTCCACGACTCGGTCAAGGAGCGTGCCCGCACCCCCTTTCGTGAAGAGGTCTGGAAACAACTGCTGGAGGGCATCCGGTTCGTGCCGGGCACCTTCGACAGCGACGAGTCGTTCGAGACCCTCAAGGCCACCCTGGACGACCTCGACCGGGCCCAGGGCACCGGCGGCAACCACGCCTTCTACCTGTCGATTCCACCCAAGGCGTTCGACCAGGTGATCTCGATGCTGAAGAAGCACGGCCTCGCCAAGCGCGACAATCCGCAGGCCTGGAGCCGGGTGGTGATCGAGAAGCCGTTCGGCAACGACCTGGCCAGCGCGCAGGAGCTGGAGCGCCGAGTGTCGTCGGTGTTCCACTCCCAGTCGGTTTTCCGGATCGACCACTATCTGGGCAAGGAGACGGTACAGAACCTGCTGGCCTTGCGCTTCGCCAACGAGCTGTTCGAGCCGATCTGGAACCGCAGCTATGTCGACCACGTGCAGATCACGATGGCCGAGGACATCGGCATCGGCGGACGCGCGGGATACTACGACGGCGTCGGCGCGGCCCGCGACGTGATCCAGAACCACCTGCTGCAGCTTCTCGCCCTGACGGCGATGGAGGAGCCGACGTCCTTCGACGCCGACCAGTTGCGCACCGAGAAGAAGAAGGTGTTGGCGGCCGCTCGCGCCCCCAAGGACATGGCGGCGCACACCGCCCGGGGCCAGTACCTGGCCGGCTGGGCCGGCGGCAAGCTGGTGCCGGGCTACCTCGAAGAGGACGGCATCAACCCGAAGTCGCAGACCGAGACCTATGCCGCGATCCGGGTCGACATCGACAACCGGCGGTGGGCCGGGGTGCCGTTCTACCTGCGTTCGGCCAAGCGGATGCCGCGCCGGGTGACCGAGATCGCCCTCAACCTGCGCCGCGCCCCGCACTTGCCTTTCACCCATTCCGACATCGAAGCGCTGGGCAGCAACGCTCTGGTGCTGCGGATCCAGCCGGACGAGGGCATCACGTTGCGCTTCGGTGCCAAGGTGCCGGCCACCCTGATGGAGATCCGCGACGTCACCATGGACTTCGCCTACGGCACTTCGTTCGCAGAATCCAGCCCGGAGGCCTACGAGCGGCTGATCCTGGACGTGCTGCTCGGCGACCCGCCGCTGTTCCCGCAGCACGAAGAGGTCGAGCTGGCCTGGAAGATCCTGGACCCGATCCTCGACTTCTGGGGCGCGCTCGACACCCAGCCCGAGGGGTACCCGTCCGGCACCTGGGGGCCATCGTGCGGCAACGACATGCTTGCCCGCGACGGCTTCGTCTGGCGCAGGCCATGATCCAACGTTCCGACCGGAGGCTCCGATGATCATCAACGTGCGCGACACCAATGCAACCGGCATCCACATGGCCCTGGTGGAGGCCCGGCACAACATCGGCGTCGCGTCGTCGATGGTGTTCACGATGATCGTGATCGCCGACCTGAAGCATTACGACCGCGCACTGGAGGCCTGCCGGGACGCGGGACGCGAGCACCCGTCCCGGATCATCCTGGTCACCAACGGCCAGGCCAAGGCGGACCGGGTGGACGCCGAGATCCGGCTGGGCGAAGAGGTACCGGGCGAGATCATTTCACTGAAGTTCCATGGAGAGCTCGTCGAGCACCGTGATTCGGTGGTGCTGCCGCTGCTGCTGCCGGACTCTCCCGTGGTCGCCTGGTGGCCGGCCGGAGCGCCCGACAAGCCCGGCGAAGATCCCCTGGGCAAGCTGGCGATCCGGCGAATCACCGACGCCATGGGCTCCTCCCGTCCGCTGGCGGCGATCGAGCACCGGGCCCGCAACTACTCACCTGGCGACACCGACCTGACCTGGACCCGACTGACGCCGTGGCGGGCCCTGCTGGCGGCCGCGGTCGACCAGTATCCGTCCCCGATATCCGAGGTGCGGGTCGAGTCGGCGATCAACAACGCCGCCAGCCTGCTGCTGTCGGCGTGGCTGGAGGACCGTCTGGGTGTCGAGGTGGTCCGCACCGAGGGCAAGAAGGGGATCGGCATCACCGGGGTCACCCTGGTCACCGACAACGGTGACATCAGCATCGCCCGCGAGAACGGCAAGATGGCCACCTTCTCGGCCCCCGGGCTGCCCTGCCGCCAGGTTGCGCTGCGGCGCCGCGACAGCAACGCCCTGATCACCGAGGAACTGCGCCGGCTGGACGTGGACGACATCTTCGCCTCGGCGATGTCCACCCTGGTGCAGCGGTGCGAGCGCATGGACGCCGGCAAGGCGACCACGTGACCGATCAGGTGCTGCGTTTCGCCGATGCCGAGGGTCTCGTCGAACGGGCGGCCGAACTGTTGGCCGCCCAACTGGCTGAGTACCAGCAGGACCCGGACCGGATCGTCCATCTGTGCCTGACCGGTGGGCGGATCGCCCTGCGCCTGTACGACGTGTTCGGCAACCGGCTCGAGGCCGCCGGTGCCGACCCGAGCCGGATGGAACTGTGGTGGACCGATGAGCGGTTCACCTCCACCGACGACCCGGCCCGGCATGCCGGCCCGGCACTTGCACTGCTGGCGGGCAAGTTCGCGGTGGACGCGGCGCGCACCCATCCGATGCCTGCAGCGGACGGCGTGGCCGACGCCGACGCCGCCGCCGCCACCTACGCCAAGGAACTGGCCGACGTGCCGTTCGACATCTGCCTGCTGAGCATCGGCCCCGAGGGGCACGTGGCGGGCATTTTTCCCGAGCATCCGTCGTTCGAGGTGCGCACCGAGGGCGTGATCGGCCTGTCCGGATCACCCAAGGGCGACGGTGACCGTGTCTCGCTGACGCTGCCGGCGCTGGCCCGCTCCCGCGAAGTCTGGTTCCTGGCCAACGGCGCCGACAAGGCCGCTGCGGTCGCGGATGCGCTCGCCGGCTCGCCGGCCACCCCGGCCGGGGTGGTGCGGGGCCGCGAGGTCACCCGCTGGTTCATCGACCGGGACGCCGCAGCCGACCTGCCCTGGTACGAGTGTTCGTTGTAACCTCACAGCCGGTCGAGCTTGTCGAGGCCCGTCCGTCGGCCGCGTTGTCGAGACCCAAGGTCCCGGGGCAAGCCCGGGATGACTGGAATCACCCGCTGGTCGAGCTTGTCGATACCCAGGCTCGCAGGGCAGGCCCGGGATGTGGGCTAGCACCGTCCGCCCCGCAACCGTGGGCAGGGACGGGACTCGACGTACGAAGAGGTCTCGACACGCTCGACCACCGGAGTTCTCGACCAGCGACGGTCAGTAGATGACCTCGCCGGCGGCGCGCCGGGCCCGCAGGCCCTCCAGCGCTTCGGTCAGGATCGCGGCCGCCTCGGCATCGCTGCGACGCTCCTTCACGTAGGCCAGATGCGTCTTGTAGGGCTGGATCTTCGGCGGAGGTGGAGGGTTCTCGGAATCGAGGTTCGCCGGAAGTCCGCAGCGCGGGCAGTCCCAGGTCTCTGGAACCACCGCGTCAGCGGCGAAGGCCGGACGGGTTTCATGCCGGTTCGAGCAAAAGTACGAAACGTACAGCCGCGGCGCGGAATCGCCCCGCTCGGCTTCGCCCATCGGTCCGGCGCCAACCCGGCTCCCCCGGATAGCGCTACCACCAACCACGTGTGTTTCTCCTTGTCAGATGGTCCCGAAGTCCGGGAAGAAGCGGTACAGCGCCAGCAGGCCGAAGATGGCCGCGAGCCACACCAAGCCGATGATCACGGTCAGCCGGTCGAGCGTTCGCTCGGCCGCGGACGTTCCGCCCATGGAGGTCGACATGCCGCCGCCGAACAGGTCGGACATGCCACCGCCACGACCCTTGTGCAGCAGCACGAACATCGCCAGTACAACGCTGGTCAGGATCAGGACGCTGGATACGGTCAGAATCGGCCAGGTCATCATGGGCACAACAATCACAGGGTGAATCCTAACTCACCTGACCGGAACGGCCGATTCGGCCCGGTCGGTGGCACTCAGGCAGACGCGTAGAAGGTGATGATCTTGGCGAACTCGGACGGATCGAGGCTTGCCCCACCCACCAGAGCCCCGTCGACGTCCGGCTTGGCCATGATGTCGACGATGTTGCCGGACTTCACCGAGCCGCCGTACTGGATCCGGACGGCGTCCGCGGCTTCCTGGCCGACCAGTTCGGCCACCCGCCCGCGGATCGCTCCGCAGACCTCCTGGGCGTCCTCAGGAGTCGCCACCTCGCCGGTGCCGATCGCCCAGACCGGTTCGTAGGCGATCACCAGGGCGCCCACCTCAGCGGCGCTGAGCCCGTCCAGGCACTTGTCGATCTGGGCCAGCACGAACGAGACCTGGTCGCCGGCCTTGCGGACGTCAAGCTTCTCGCCGCAGCACACGATCGGCGTCATGCCGGCCGCCTGCACCACCTTGGCCTTGGCGTTGACCACCTCGTCGGTCTCGGCGTGGTAGTCGCGGCGCTCGGAGTGCCCGATCACCACGTAGGAGCAGTTCAGCTTGGCCAGCATCGCAGCCGAGATCTCGCCGGTGTAGGCGCCGGAGGCGTAGGTCGAGACGTCCTGGGCACCGAAGGCCAGCGGCAGCTTGTCACCCTCGATCAGGGTCTGCACGGTACGCAGGTCGGTGAACGGAACGATCACCGCCGCCTCCGATTTGGACGGGTCGTACTTCAGGTCGTCCAGGGTCCAGGCGAGCTTCTGCACCAGACCCGTGGCCTCCACGTGGTCGAGGTTCATCTTCCAGTTGCCGGCCATCAGCGGGGTTCGCGCCATGTCAGTTACCTTCCTCGAGCACCGCAATGCCCGGCAGTTCCTTGCCTTCCAGGTACTCCAGCGAGGCGCCGCCGCCCGTGGAGATGTGTCCGAACTCGTCGTCGTCGTGCCCGAGTTCACGCACCGCCGCAGCCGAGTCGCCACCGCCGACGACGCTCAGGCCGTCCACTTCGGTGAGCGCCTGGGCCACCGCTGCGGTGCCCTTCGCCAGCTCGTCGATCTCGAACACGCCCATCGGACCGTTCCAGACCACCGTCTTCGCCGCCCGGATCGCGTCGCCGAAGAGCTTCTCGGACTCGGGGCCGATGTCGAGGCCCAGTTGGTCGGACGGGATCGCGTCGGCCGCCACGACGGTGACGTCGCCCTCGACGGTGCGGGCGCCGAAGTCCATGCCCTTGGCGACCCGAACGTCGACGGGCAGCAGAATCTGCTTGCCCTCGGATTCGGCGGTGGCGAGGTAGCCCTTGCAGATGTCCAGGCTGTCGGTGTCGAGCAGTGACTTGCCGACCTCGTAGCCCTTGGCCGCCAGGAACGTGTAGGCCATGCCGCCGCCGACGACCAGGGTGTCGGCGATCTTCAGCAGGTTCTCGATCACAGCCAGCTTGTCGGCCACCTTGGCGCCGCCGAGCACCACCACGAACGGACGCTCGGGGTTCTTCAGCACCGTGGAGAAGACGTCGACCTCCTTCTTCACCAGGGTGCCCGCGGCGTGCGGCAGCAGCTTGGCCACGTCGTAGACACTGGCCTGCTTGCGGTGCACGACACCGAAGCCGTCCGAGACGAAGACGTCGGCCAGCGCCGCCCACTTCTGGGCCAGTTCCTCGCGTTCGGCGTCGACCTTCGAGGTCTCACCCGGCTCAAAGCGGACGTTCTCAAGCAGGCAGATTTCGCCGTCGGCCAAGCCGGCGACGGTCTCTTGGGCTCCGGGACCGGCGGTGTCGGAGGCCAGCTTGACCTCCGCACCGATCAGTTCGCCGAGCCGCTTGGCGGCGGGCGCCACCGAGTACTTGGCCTCGGGAGCACCCTTGGGTCGGCCCAGGTGAGCCAGCACAATGACCTTCGCACCGGCGTCCTTCAGGTAGGTCAGGGTCGGCAACGCCGCCTTGATCCGTCCGTCATCGGTGATCGTCCCGCCGTCGAGCGGAACGTTGAAGTCGCAACGGATCAGCACCCGCTTGCCCGACAAATCACCAAGGTCTTGTACTGACTTCACCTTCGGCCTTCCTCTTTCAGTTGTTCGAGTGGGTTGCGAGCCTCAGAGCGACTCGCCGACCAGCACGGTCAGATCGACCAGCCGGTTGGAGTAACCCCACTCGTTGTCGTACCAGCCGACCACCTTCACCAGATCGCCGCTCACCTTGGTCAGGCCGGCGTCGAAGATGCAGGAATGCGGGTCGGTCTCGATGTCCTTGGACACGATCGGGTCCTCGGTGTAGGACAGGATGCCCTTGAGCGGACCTTCGGCGGCAGCCTTGATCGCCGCGTTGACCTCTTCGACCGTGGTCTCCTTGCCGGCGATGAAGGTCAGGTCGGTGGCCGAGCCGGTCGGCGTCGGAACGCGCAACGCATAACCATCAAACTTGCCCTTGAGGTCGGGCAGCACCAGGGCCACGGCTGCGGCGGCGCCGGTCTTGGTGGGAACGATGTTCACGGCGGCGTTGCGGGACCGGCGCAGGTCGCTGTGCGGGCCGTCCTGCAGATTCTGGTCGGCGGTGTAGGCGTGCACCGTGGTCATGAGTCCGCGAACGATGCCCACAGACTCGTTGAGCACCTTGGCCATCGGAGCCAGGCAGTTTGTGGTGCAGGACGCGTTCGAGATGATGGTGTCCGTTGCGGCGTCGTAGTCGCCCTCGTTCACACCGATCACAATCGTGATGTCCTCGTTCTTCGCCGGGGCGGAGATGATCACCTTCTTGGCACCGGCATCGACGTGTGCCTTCGCCTTGCTCGCGTCGGTGAAGAAGCCGGTCGACTCGATCACCACGTCAGCGCCCAGATCGGCCCAGGGAAGCTTGTTCGGGTCGCGCTCGGCGTACGCCATGATCTTCTTGCCGTCGACCGTGATCGACTCGTCGTCGTAGCTGATCTCACCGGGGAAGCGACCCAGGATCGAGTCGTACTTGAGCAGATGAGCGAGCGTCTTGTTGTCGGTCAGGTCGTTGACCCCGACGACCTCGATGTCGGCTCCGGCCGCCGTGAGCGCGCGGAAGTAGTTGCGGCCGATCCGGCCGAAACCGTTGATACCAACCTTCACCGTCATGTGATGGTTCCCCTTCGTTCGGTTTTGCCCGCGTCAGCCACAGGCAGGGTGGACGGCTCTCACTCTATAGACAAAGCGCGCGCCGTGAAGGGGGTTATCACCGGCAGTACCGAGCGCTGGTCACCGGACCGGAAAGCGAGGGGTGGCGACGGCGTTCAGTCGCGGTCGTCGAGCATCTCGGGCGACAGGTTCGCCTCGGTGCCGGGGATGCCCAGCTCGACCGCACGCTTGTCGGCGGTGGCCAGCAGCCGGCGGATCCGGCCGGCGACGGCGTCCTTGGTCAACGGCGGCTGGTGCAACTGGCCGAGTTCCTCCAGGGACGCCTGCTTGTTCTCCAGCCGCAGCAGGCCGGCCACCTTCAAGTGCTCGGGAATCTCGTCGCCGAGAATGTCCAGGGCGCGCTCCACCCGGGCTCCGGCGGCCACCGCGGCCCGGGCCGAGCGGCGCAGGTTGGCGTCGTCGAAGTTCGCCAGCCGGTTGGCCGAGGCCCGCACCTCACGGCGGATCCGGCGCTCCTCCCAGGCCAGCATCGACTCGTGGGCACCGAGCCGGGTGAGCATGGCCGCGATCGCGTCCCCGTCGCGGATCACCACGCGGTCGACCCCCCGCACCTCGCGGGCCTTTGCCGAGATGCCCAGCCGGCGGGCGGCGCCGACCAGGGCCAGGGCGGCCTCCGAACCGGGGCAGGTGATCTCCAGCGCCATCGAACGGCCCGGCTCGGTCAGCGAACCGTGGGCGAGGAAGGCGCCGCGCCAGGTGGCCACGGCGACGTCCAGGCCGCCGCTGACGATGCCGGACGGCAGCCCCCGGACCGGCCGACCCCGGTTGTCGATCAGCCCGGTCTGCCGGGCCAGGGACTCCCCGTCGCGGATCAGCCGGACGATGTAGCGGGTTCCCCGCCGAAGGCCGGACGAGGTCACCACCACGAACTCGGAGGTGAACCCGAACAGGTCGGCGATCGCCGTGCGGAGCCGCCGGGCCGCCGCGCCGGTGTCGAGTTCGGCCTCGACCACGATCCGTCCCCCGGCGAGGTGCAGGCCGCCGGCGAATCGCAAGGTGGCAGCCACCTCGGCCCGGCGGCAGGCCGGCTTGGTCACTGCCACGGTGGCCAGCTCCGCCTTGACCTGGTGGGTCATCGCCATGGGTAATCCTTACTGCTGATGAGAGGTACGGGGCCGAACCTAGCGGCTGAAGAGTTCGGCGTAGACGGCTGCCAGCCGGTGGGGATCGTGCCGAGGGCTTCCGTCGCGCATCCGAACATTGTCCACCACGAGGCGTGCACCCAGCGACCGCGCGAAGCTCTTCAGGGGTGGATCATCCCTCGCGAAGCTCTCGTCGACCACGACGACGTCCAGCCGCAGCCGCGGGCAGTGGTCGGCGAGCACCTCCAGATGCCTGGAGGCCGGAAACCCGTGGGTCTCGTCGGCGGGCACCAGGTTCATGGTCAGGATGCGCTGCGCCCGGGTGGCGACGATGGCGTCGGCGAGTTCGGGCACCAGCAGGTGCGGGATCACTGAGGTGAACCACGAGCCAGGCCCCAGCACCAGGTGGTCGGCGGCGAGCACGCTGGCCACCACCTCCGGCCGGGCCGGCGGATCGGCCGGCACCAGTCGCACTGTCCGGACGTCACCGCGGGTCTTCGCCACCGTCGCTTGCCCGTGCAGCACCGCGAGTTCGTCGGGGCGGGCCGGATCGGAACCGAACACGTCCGCCTCGATGGCCAGTGGAACCGCAGCCATCGGCAGCACCCGGCCCCGGGTGCGGAGCAGCTCACCCACCATGTCGAGCCCGGCGACCGGGTCGGGCAGGCGTTGCCACAGCCCCGCGATCAGCAGGTTGCCGATGGCGTGCCCGGCCAGGGCTCCAGTACCGCCGAACCGGGACTGCAGCACGTCCGCCCACAACTGGCCGACCTCGTCGTCGCCGCACAGGGCGGCCAGGGCCATCCGCAGATCACCCGGCGGCAGAATGTCGAACTCGTCACGCAGCCGGCCGGACGAGCCGCCGTCGTCGGCCACCGTGACGACGGCGGTCAGCCGGGTCGTGACGTGGCGCAGCGCGCTGAGCGCCGCATACAGGCCGTGCCCCCCACCGAACGCGACGACTGCGGGGGCTCGCCGCCGCGGGCTCACTCCTTGCCCAGATCGCGGTGCAGCACCTGGGTGGCGATGCCGGCATCGGAAAGGCGGCCGGCCAACTCGACGGCGATCGCTGTGCTGCGATGCTTGCCGCCTGTGCAGCCGATGGCGATGGTCGCCAGCCGCTTGCCTTCGCGGACATAGCCGGGCTTGACCGCCATCAACAACCCCACCGCGTGGTCGAGGAACTCCGCAGCCCCCGGCCGGCTGAGCACGTAGCCGGAGACGGCCTGGGAAAGGCCGGTCTGCGGCCGCAGGTCGGGAACCCAATGCGGATTGGGCAGGAATCGGACGTCGAACACCATGTCGGCATCGATCGGCAGGCCGTTCTTGAAGCCGAAAGACAACAGCGTGAACTGGATGTCGGGATCGCCGTCGGATCCCATCACGTGCGCCACCCGATCGGAGAGCTGATGGACGTTCAGGTTCGAGGTGTCGATCACCAGGTCGGCGGAGGCGCGCAGAGTGGCCAGCAGGCGGCGCTCGCGGCGGGCCGCGTCCAGCAACCGGCCCTCACCCTGAAGCGGCAGCGGCCGGCGCACCGACTCCTGGCGTCGGACGATCGCGTCGTCGTCCGCGTCCAGGAACAGGATCAGCGGGACCACGCCGCCCTGGCCGAGGGCGTCGAAGGCGGCCGGGATCTGCTGGAAGGCCGAACGGGTGCGGACGTCCAACCCGACGGCGACCCGGGGGAAGTCACGCTCGCGGGCGATCTGGGCCAGTTCCGGCAACATTTGCGGGGGAAGGTTGTCGACCACATACCACCCCAGGTCCTCGAGGGTGTGGCAGGCGGTGCGGCGACCCGCGCCGGACATGCCGGTGACGATGACGAAGCGCAGCGCTGAGGCGGGCGTGCTCATAGCGCCATTATGGTGCCCCGTCCAGCACCTCACCGGTGGTCAGGTTCACCGCCTCCGCGGCCGGTGCCGCGAGGGCCTCGACGATGGTTGCTGCCAGCCGCGGGCCGATGCCCGGCACCTGGGCCAGTTCGTCGGGTGCGGCGGCGCGCAGTTTCTTCAGCGAACCGAAGTGCTTCAGCAGGGTCTTGCGCCGCACCTCGCCCAGTCCGGGCACTCCGTCCAGCAGGGACTCGACCATGGACGCGCTGCGCCGGCCGCGGTGGAAGGTGATCGCGAACCTGTGGGCTTCGTCACGGACGCGTTGCAGCAGGTACAGGCCTTCGCTGGTGCGCGGCAGGATCAGCGGGAACTCCTCCCCCGGCAGCCAGACCTCCTCCAGCCGCTTGGCCAGGCCGATCACCGGCACATCGGTGATGCCCAGTCGCGCCAACGCGTCGGCGGCGGCCGCCACCTGGGGTGCTCCTCCGTCCACCACGACCAGGCCCGGCGCGTAGGCGAACTTGCGTGCCGCACCCGTGGTCGGGTCGATCAGCATGGGACCGGCCTCGCCTTCGGTCGGTGCCTGCTCGTCGAGCAGCCGGCGGAACCGCCGGGTGATCACCTCGTGGATCGCGGCCACGTCGTTCGACCCGTCGATGCCACGGATCACGAACCGGCGGTAGTCGCTCTTGCGGGCCAGGCCGTCCTCGAACACGATCATGGACGCCACGATCTCGGTGCCCTGCAGGTGCGAGATGTCGTAGCACTCGATACGCAGCGGCACGGTTGGCAGGGCCAGCGCCTGCTGGATCTCTTCGAGGGCACGATTGCGGGTGGACAGGTCGCTGGCCCGCCGCGTCTTGTGCAGCGCCAGCGCCTCGCCCGCGTTGCGCGCCACGGTCTCCATCAGGGTCTTCTTGTCGCCGCGCCGCGGGGTGCGGACGACCACTCGGGCCCCGCGTGACTCGGTGAGCAGTTCAGCGATCAGTTCGGCGGTGGCCGGCACCACCGGCACCAGGATCTCGGGCGGCACCTCGGTGCCGTCGACGTCGGCGTACAGCTGCAGCAGGAACGTCTCGATAAGCCCTCCGGTGTCGGTGTCGTCGGTGCGATCGGCGACCCACGCGCGCTGGCCGCGGACCCGTCCGTCGCGGACGTGGAAGATCTGCACCGCCACCTCGAGCGGGTCCTCAGCCAGGGCGATCACGTCGGCGTCGGTGCCGTCGCCGAGCACGATGGCGTTGGACTCGGTGGCCTGCCGCAGCGCATGCAACTGGTCGCGCAGGACGGCAGCCTTCTCGAACTCCAGGTTCGCAGCAGCGTCCTGCATCTGGCGTTGCAGGCGCCTGGTCAGCGCGTCGGTGCGGCCGGCCAGGAAGTCGCACACATCCTCGACCAGTTGCCGGTGCTCGTCCGGCCCGATGCGCCCGACGCAGGGCGCCGCGCACTTGCCGATGTAGCCGAGCAGGCACGGGCGTCCGGACGCCGCGGCGTTGCGGAACACGCCGTTGGTGCAGGACCGCATCGGGAAGGCCCGCAGCAGCGGATCGAGGGTTTCGCGGATCGCCCAGGCATGCGCGTACGGACCGAAGTAGCGGGTGCCCTTGCGCTTGGGGCCGCGGCCGACGAAGACCCGCGGGAACTCCTCCGACCAGGTCACCGCCATCCAGGGGTAGGACTTGTCGTCGCGGTACTTCACGTTGAAGCGGGGGTCGTGCTGCTTGATCCAGGTGTATTCGAGCTGCAACGCCTCGAGTTCGTTGCGCACCACCGTCCATTCCACGCCGGCCGCGGTGCGGACCATGGTGCGGGTGCGGAAGTGCAGCAGCGCGGGGTCGGCGAAGTACGAGGTCAACCGCTGTCGCAGGTTGACCGCCTTGCCGACATAGATCACCCGGCCGGTGGAATCGCTGAACCGGTACACCCCGGGCTCGGTCGGAATGGTTCCGGTTGCGGGACGGTAGCTCTCAGGGTTGGCCATCACACCCCCACGGCTCAGCCGGCCCGGCGCCGGCGCTGGGGAGCCGGCAACTCGATCAGCGGCTCGGGCGCCGCGCCGACCTGCACCGCGGTGCCCTCGAGCACCGGCCGCAGGTACTCGCCGGTGTGCGAGACCGGGGAGGCAGCGATCTGCTCGGGGGTTCCCTCGGCGATCACCAGGCCACCCCGCGAGCCGCCCTCGGGCCCCATGTCGATCACCCAGTCGGCGGTCTTGATCACGTCGAGGTTGTGCTCGATCACCACCACCGTGTTGCCCGCGTCGACCAGCCGGCCGAGAACGCCGAGTAGCTTACGGATGTCTTCGAAGTGCAGGCCGGTGGTGGGCTCGTCCAGCACGTACATCGTGCGGCCGGTGGAACGCTTCTGCAGCTCGGACGCGAGTTTCACGCGCTGCGCCTCGCCGCCGGACAGGGTGGTGGCGGGCTGGCCGAGCCGCACGTAGCCCAGCCCGACGTCGACCAGGGTGCGCAGGTGCCGGGCGATGGCCGGGATCGCCGCGAAGAACTCAACGGCCTCCTCGATCGGCATGTCGAGCACCTCGGCGATGGTGCGACCCTTGAAATGCACCTCGAGGGTCTCGCGGTTGTAACGGGCACCGTGGCAGACCTCACAGGGCACGTACACGTCGGGCAGAAAGTTCATCTCGATCTTGATGGTGCCGTCGCCGGCGCAGTTCTCGCAGCGGCCGCCCTTGACGTTGAACGAGAACCGGCCGGGTTGATAGCCGCGGACCTTCGCCTCGGGAGTGTCCGCGAACAACTTGCGGACGTTGTCGAAAACCCCCGTGTAGGTCGCCGGATTGGACCGCGGGGTGCGGCCGATCGGCGACTGGTCGACGTGAATTGCCTTGTCGATGTGCTCGACGCCGGTGATCGACCGGTGCCGGCCCGGCACCGCGCGGGAGCTGTACAGATGCTTCGCGAGCGCTGTGTAGAGGATGCCGTTGACCAGGGAGGACTTGCCGGAACCCGACACCCCGGTGATCGCGATGAACTGGCCGAGCGGAAATCTGACCGTGACGTCGCGCAGGTTGTTCTCGCGGGCGCCGGTCACGGTGATCGCCCGGCCGGTGGCCGGTCGCCGCTGGGCCGGCATCGGAATGCTGCGCCGGCCGGACAGGTACGCGCCGGTCAGCGAGTCGGGGTGGGCCAGCAACTCCGCCACGGTGCCCGAGACCACGACATGGCCGCCGTGCTCGCCGGCACCCGGGCCGATGTCGACCGCCCAGTCGGCGGTGCGGATGGTGTCTTCGTCGTGCTCCACGACGATCAGGGTGTTGCCCAGGTTGCGCAGCCTGACCAGGGTGTCGATCAGTCGCCGATTGTCACGCTGGTGCAGGCCGATGGACGGCTCGTCCAGCACATACAGCACGCCCACCAGGCCGGAACCGATCTGGGTGGCGAGCCGGATACGCTGCGCCTCGCCGCCGGACAGGCTGCCCGCCGAGCGGGACAGGGTGAGGTAGTCCAGGCCAACATCGAGCAGGAACCGCAGCCGTTCATTGATCTCTTTGACCACCCGCTCGGCGATCGCGGCCTCACGCTCGGTGAGTTCCAGCGAGCGCATGAAGGTGGCCACCTCGTCGATCGCCATCGATGAGACCTGCGCGATGTTGCGGCCACTGACCGTGACCGCCAGCGAGGACGGCTTGAGCCGGGCACCCTTGCAGGTCGGGCAGGGCACCTCACGCATGTAGCCCGCGAACCGTTCTCGGGAGTTCTCGGACTCGGCTTCGTGGTAGCGCCGCTTGATGTAGGGCACCGCGCCCTCGAACTTCGCCTTGAACGAATGCTCACGGCCGTGCCGGGAGCGGCTGTGCACCTGAAGCGGCTCGCGCAGGCCGGTGAGGATCACGGTCTGCACCCGCTCGGGCAGGTCGCGCCACGGGGTGCTGAGCTTGAACTCGTACTTGTCGGCCAGCGCCTTGAACAGGGTCTGGAAATACCCGGACACGTACACCGAGGTCCAGCACGAGACGGCGCCGTCGGCGAGGCTCTTGCCGATGTCGGGGACGATCAGCTCGACATCGACCTCACTGGTGGTGCCCAGCCCGGAACAGGCCGGGCAGGCGCCCCAGGGGCCGTTGAACGAGAACTGCCTCGGTTCGAGCTCTTCGATCGAGATGTCGTGCTCGTTGGGGCAGGCCAGCTTCTCGGAATAGCGCCGCTCGCGGCCCGGATCGTTGGCGGGCAGGTCGACGAAGTCGACCGCCAGCACGCCGGACGCCAGGCCCAGCGCCGTCTCGACCGAGTCGGTGAGCCGCCGCTTGGCGGACGCCTTCGCCGACAGCCGGTCGACCACCACCTCGATGTTGTGCTTCTTCTGCTTGTCGAGGGTCGGCGGCTCGGTGAGCTGATGGATCTCGCCGTCGACCCGGACCCGGCTCAGGCCCTGGGTGGCCAGCTGCCGGAAAAGGTCGTGGTACTCGCCCTTGCGACCCCGGACGACGGGGGCCAGCACCTGGAAGCGGGTGCCCTCGGGAAGGGTCAGCAGCCGGTCGACGATCTGCTGCGGGGTCTGCCTGGCGATCGGTTCGCCGCAGACCGGGCAGTGCGCCCGTCCGGCCCGCGCGTAGAGCAGCCGCAGGTAGTCGTAGATCTCGGTGGTCGTGCCGACGGTTGAGCGCGGGTTGCGGCTGGTCGACTTCTGGTCGATCGACACCGCCGGCGACAGGCCTTCGATGAAGTCGACGTCGGGCTTGTCCATCTGACCGAGGAACTGCCTGGCGTAGGCGGACAGGGACTCGACGTAGCGACGCTGGCCCTCGGCGAAGATGGTGTCGAAGGCCAAAGACGACTTGCCGGAACCGGACAACCCGGTGAACACGATCAGGGCGTCTCGCGGTAGGTCGAGGCTCACATTGCGCAGATTGTGCTCGCGCGCACCCCTGACGATCAGCCGTTCATCCACGGCGCTCATGGTATGTCCTGGCTCCGACAGATCCTGCGCCGCCCTGGGTTGGGCGCCGTCCAGCGGCACCCCTTAGGGTGGCATGCATGACCGAGCAGACCTTCTCAGCGCCGCTGGAGACGGTACGCAAGCAGGTCCAGGACGCCACCCAACGACTGCTCGGCGACACCATCGGCATCAGTGATGCGGACTGGAACGGCCCGAGCCGGCTACCCGGCTGGTCGCGGGCGCACGTGGCCGCCCACCTGGCAGCCAACGCCGATGCCCTGAGCGCCCTGATGGAGGCCACTGCAGACGGCGACACGGTCACGCTGTACCCGGACGCGGATTCCCGTCGCGCCGACATCGAGAGCGGATCCGGTCTGACCGGGCTCGAACTGCAGATCCGCCTGGACACCTCGGCCGGTCGCCTCCAGCGCAGCATGGAGGCCGTTCAGGACTGGAGCGCACCGATCGACCTGCTGGGCCGCCCGCTGACCCTGGCCCATGTGCCGATTGCGCGGCTCGCCGAAGTGGTCGCGCATCACCTCGACCTCGACTGCGGCTTCGGCGTCGACCTGCTGCCGCAGGCACCGGCCAGGTGGCTGCTGCAGTGGGTGCTGCGCTGGCAGGGTGGCACGCCCGACCTGCCGGCCGTGCGCCTGGAGAGCACGTCCGGCTTGGTGGCGGACCTGGGTTCCGGCGACCAGCCGCGCACGGTCAAGGGCTCGGACGCGCTGCTATGGGCATGGCTGATCGGCCGCGCACCGGCCGACGACCTCGAGGGGGCGGACACTCTCGTGCTACCCCTGCGATCATGAACCCCATGGAGATCGGAAACGGGGTGCGGCTGACCAAGACGTCGGTCGGCTCGATGGACAACAACGCCTACCTGCTCACCCATGGCAACGACGCGCTGCTGATCGATGCCGCCGCGGAACCGGACGTGTTGCTGCGGCAGCTGGACGGCCTGCACCTGGTCGGGGTCGCCACCACGCACCGCCATGCCGATCACCTGCAGGCGCTGGCTGCCGTGGTCGCGGCCACCGGGGCAACTGCCTACGCCGGCACCCCGGACGCGGCCGCCGTGACCGAAGCGACCGGCGTCACCTGCCGCGAGGTCTGGGACGGTGACGTGATCGAGCTCGGCCCGGTCGGCCTGACCGTGATCGGCCTGGTCGGGCACACCCCGGGGTCGATCACCCTGGCGCACACCCCCGCCGGCGAGCCGGCCCGGCTGTTCACCGGCGACAGCCTTTTTCCCGGCGGGGTGGGTCGCACCTGGCGTCCGCAGGACTTCGACACCCTGATCGAGGACGTCGCGGCCAAGCTCTTCGGCGGCTACCGCGACGACACGATCGTGCACCCCGGCCACGGCGCGGACACCACGCTTGGTGCCGAACGTCCGCAGCTCGAAGAGTGGCGCACCAGGCGCTGGTGATCGGGGCCCACCGGCCCGGTGCCGATCAGGCGCTGGCCTCGCTCTCGCGCTGCTCGTCGCGGCGCGACTTGATCAGGCTCGCCACGGTGGTGACCGCCAGGGTGCCGATGATCACCAGCAGGGACAGCCAGATCGGGATCTCGACGCTGATCCCCCACCACTTCTGGTCGAGGCCGTATTCGTGGATGGCATGCAGCAGCAGCTTGACGCCGATGAACGCCAGAATGATCGACAGCCCGACCGACAGGTAGACCAGCCGTTGCAACAGCCCGCCGATCAGGAAGTAGAGCTGGCGCAGGCCCATCAGGGCGAAGACGTTGGCCGCGAAGACCAGGTACGCCTCCTGCGTCAGGCCGTAAATGGCCGGGATCGAGTCGAGGGCGAACAGCAGGTCTGTGCTGCCCAGCGCCACGATCACGAAGAACATCGGGGTCAGCAGCCGCTTGCCGGACTCGACGACGGACAGCTTCGTACCGTGGTACTCCTCAGTGGACGGGAACCTCTTCTTGACCCACCGCATGACGGCGTTCTCGGTGATCTCCTCGTCGTCCTTCGGATGCAGCCAGTCCATGAACAGCTTCCACGCCGTCCAGATCAGGAAGCCGCCGAAGATGAAGAAGATCCAGGCGAACTGCGCGATCGCGGCCGCCCCGAGAAAGATGAAGATCGCCCGGAAGATCAGGGCCAGCACGATGCCGACCATCAACGCGTACTGCTGGTACTTTCGCGGCACCCGCATGTTGCTCATGATGATGACGAAGATGAACAGGTTGTCGATGCTGAGGCTGTACTCGGTCAACCAGCCGGCGTAGAACTCGCCGGCGTATCTGGGGCCGGACGTGTACCAGACCCCGAGGCCGAACAGGATGGCCAGGCCCACGTAGATGCTGATGGCGATCGAGCATTCCTTCATGGATGGCTCGTGGGGCCGGCGGCCGATCACGATCAGGTCGAATGCGAGAACGCCGATGGTGACAACAATGGTGATGATCCACGCCGTGGTCGTCACATGCAAGAGAGGGCCTCCTCAGGTCCAGTCGTTCGAGGTCTCCTGCCGCTGTCACCAGCCGAGACACCGGAACGGATGACCGTCCGTGTTGACGACGCCTCGCAATGGGAGTACTCCCCTCGTCACAAGATCATCCCATCCACGGTCTGCAGCGGCCAACCTCGCCGCCCGGCGCCTCGGCTACTTCGTGGCGGCCAGGGTCTGCCGGATCATCTTCTTCAGGTCGGAGATCTCGTCACGCAGCCGGGCGGCGAGTTCGAACTGCAGTTCTGCCGCCGCGCCGTGCATCTGGGCGGTCAACTCCTGCACCAGCCCGGCCAGGTCGCTGGCCGGCATGCCGTCGGTGTTGCGCGGCTCGTGACTGCCGAGCGGCACCGGCGAGACCGGACGGCGTCCGCCGGCGCGCGTCATCAAGCCGGCGGTGTCGGCGTCTTCGCGGGCCAGCATGTCGGTGATGTCGGCGATCTTCTTGCGCAGCGGCTGCGGATCGATGCCGCGTTCGGTGTTGTACGCCACCTGCTTGGCCCGGCGGCGGTTCGTCTCGTCGATGGCCGCAGCCATCGACGGAGTGATCGTGTCGGCATACATGTGCACCTGGCCGTTGACGTTACGTGCGGCCCGGCCGATGGTCTGGATCAATGATCGCGCACTGCGCAGGAAGCCCTCCTTGTCGGCGTCCAGAATCGCCACCAGGCTGACCTCGGGCAGGTCGAGACCCTCGCGCAGCAGGTTGATGCCGACCAGCACGTCGTACTCGCCCAGCCGCAACTCGCGCAGCAACTCGATGCGTTTCAGGGTGTCGACCTCGGAGTGCAGGTAGCGGGTGCGGATGCCGTTCTCCATCAGATAGTCGGTGAGGTCTTCGGACATCTTCTTGGTCAAGGTGGTGACCAGCACTCGTTCGTTGCGCTCGGCCCGGGATCGGATCTCGCCGATCAGGTCATCGATCTGGCCCTTGGTCGGCTTCAGGATCACCTCAGGGTCGACCAGGCCGGTGGGCCTGATGAGCAGTTCCACCGGGTCGCCTGAGCGGGCCAGTTCGTACGGCCCCGGGGTGGCCGAGAGATAGACCGTCTGGCCGATCCGGTCGGTGAACTCCTCGAAGGTGAGCGGTCGGTTGTCCATCGCGCTGGGCAGCCGGAAGCCGTGCTCGACCAGGGTGCGCTTGCGCGAAGCGTCCCCCTCGTACATGCCGCCGATCTGGGGCACGCTGACGTGCGACTCGTCGATCACCAGCACGAAATCGGACGGGAAGTAGTCGAGCAGGCAGTTCGGGGCACTGCCCGACTCACGACCGTCGATGTGCCGGGAGTAGTTCTCGATGCCCGAGCAGGTGCCGATCTGGCGCATCATCTCGATGTCGTAACCGGTGCGCATGCGCAGCCGCTGGGCCTCCAGCAGCCGCTGCTCGCCCTCGAGTTGGGCCAGCCGAACCTGCAACTCCGCTTCGATGCCGGCGATCGCATGTTCCATGCGTTCGGGGCCGGCGACGTAGTGCGAGGCGGGGAAGATCGCCACCTCCTGGTCGACCGACAACACCACCCCCGTCAGCGGATGCAACGTCGACAGGGCCTCGATCTCGTCGCCGAAGAACTCCACCCGCACCGCGTTCTCTTCGTACATCGGGAAGATCTCGATGGTGTCGCCACGCACTCGGAACGTGCCCCGGGTGCCCGCCAGGTCGTTACGTGCGTACTGGATGTCGACCAGGTGGCGCAGCAGCTGGTCGCGGTCGCGGACCTCGCCGACCCGCAGTCGGACCATGCGGTCGACGTACTCCTGCGGCGTTCCCAATCCGTAGATCGCCGACACCGTCGCCACCACGATCACGTCGCGCCGGGTCAGCAGCGAGCTGGTGGCGGAGTGCCGCAGCCGCTCGACCTCTTCGTTCAGCGAGGAGTCCTTCTCGATGTAGGTGTCGGTCTGCGGAACGTAGGCCTCCGGTTGGTAGTAGTCGTAGTAGGAGACGAAGTACTCAACCGCATTGTCGGGAAAGAAGTTGCGCAACTCGGTGGCGAACTGCGCGGCGAGGGTCTTGTTCGGCTGCATGACCAGCATCGGACGCTGCAGCCGCTCGGCCAGCCAGGCGACGGTGGCCGTCTTGCCGGTGCCGGTCGCGCCGAGCACGACCACGTCGCTCTCGCCCGCGGTGATCCGGCGTTCGAGGGCGTCGATGGCGCTGGGCTGATCGCCGGCCGGAACGAAATCGGCCTGAACCTTGAACGGGGCAACCCGGCGACGCATTTCGGTGGTGGGACGCATACCCGCAAGCGTAGGCGTCCGGTCCGACAGGTTTTGCACCGGTTACGGCGACCCGCACCGGTGGGCACGTCACGGACCCACCGGCGCGCCGGTGACCTCGCTCAGGCCGTCAACTGGCTGTTGAGCAGCGAGTTCGTCATCGCCAGGTAGTCGTTCTGCACGGACGCCACGGTCACACCGGACGGCACTATGAGCGTCGACATCACCGCCAGGCCGTCGTCACGGACCGAGATGATGGTGAGGTAGGACAACTTCACCGACCCCTGGGAGGTGGCCCGGGTGCCTGTCCAGCTGCCGATGCCGGCCGACAGCCGGTCGTTCTTCACGTCGAGTTTGGCCGGGTCCTTGGTGGTCACCCCGCTCATCGTCGCGGTGATCTGCTTCATGTAGGCCGCGACGATCTCCTGACCCGTCGCGCTGCCCTGCACCTGAAACGCCTGGGTGACCAGCAGCGCCTTGCCGTTGGAGAGCTCGGTGTAGTTCTTCAACTCGTTGCGATTGGACTGCGCCCAGCCGTCCGCCGGCGTCACACTCACCCCCAGGCCGACCTCGACGGAGCCGCTGGGTGAGGTCGGCGACGAGGTGGACGGGCTGGGGCTGGGATCCGGGCTCTGCGGCGTGCTGGGCGTGGGCGTGGGTGACGGACCGGCGGGCGGACTCGTGGTGACGACGCTCGGGGTGGGAGTCGGCGCCGGCTCGGACGTTTTCTGGCCGAACACGGTCATCAGCAGCCAACCGAGCAACGCGACCGCCACGAGTGCCGCGATCACCACACCGATCACCAGGCCGTTGCTCTTGGGCTTCGGCGGCTGGGGCTGGAAGCCGCCGCCCTGGTAGCCCGTCGGAGGCTGGCCGAACTGACCTCCCGATGGCGCGTACTGGCCGCCCGCGGGCGGAAAGCCCGGCTGCTGGCCACCTCCCTGTTGCGGGTACTGCTGGCCGCCCTGCTGCGGGTACTGCGGGCCACCCTGCTGCGGATACTGCGGGCCACCCTGCTGCGGATACTGCTGGCCACCACCCTGCTGCGGATACTGCTGGCCACCACCCTGTTGCGGATACTGCTGGCCACCCTGCGGGTTCTGGCCTGGGAACTGGTTCTGGCCCGGGAACTGGTTGTGGCTCATGCCTTCGCCTCCGTGCCTTCGCTCGGACGGTGCGGCACCTTCGCGGACGCTCTGATGCTGACGCCGCAGTTGGAACAGAACAATGCTCCGGGCAGCAGCGGCATCTCACACGAGGGGCAGAACTGCAGTCCGGGCCCGACACCGCGGGCGCGGGCAGTCGACTCCAGAGCGGCCTCCATCAAGCCCTTGTGCAGGGCGGTGCGGATCCGGATGATCAGCACCGCGAGCAGGGCCAGGCCCCAGACGATGGACAGGATCAGGGCCAGCACCTGGTTGCCCAGGAACCCGAGCAGGTAGGTGCCGCCCGCGAACAGGATGTTGGCGCCGATCGCTTCGGCGACGCCGCGGAAGTAGCGCGGCGTGAAGCCGTCGTAGCCATCACCCAGGCCGGAGAACTCGGCGCAGGCGATGCCCGTCGCGGTGCCCATCACCAGGGGTTTGACGAAGCCCTCCAGCACCAGCAGCGAGATCCAGGTCGGAGCGTCCGCCACACCGGCGTATCCCCCCGTGATCAGCGGCCAGTGCTTGACCAGGGTGTCCGCGGTGGCGAAGGCGACGCCCGAGATGACCCCGAAGGTGAGGCCGTCCATCAGGTCGTCGAACTCCGGACGCGAGGCCAGGATCACCGGCCCGATCTGGCGGATCACCTCGCCGATCATCGGGGCGGCGACGGCGGCGATCAGGAATCCCGTCAGCGATGGGGTGAAGCCGCTGTCGCCCCAGGACGCCGCGGGGCTGAGCGGGCCGCGCCAGGTCAGCCACAACCACGTCCAGAACCCGCCCAGGACAGCGGTCAGCACAAAGGCCAAACCCGTGACAAGCACCGGTTCGTCCTCCCAGAGATTCACGTCGTAGAGGTAGACGATGTAGACGATGGGCATGGCGAACGCCGCGATCAACACGGCGATCGGCAGCGCCCCGGTGGCCGCGACGATCACGGTGACCAGGAGCGCCAGGCCGATCGCGTACTGATAGGTGTGGGGCCGGACGGCTGCGCCGCGCGGCATGATCGTTGACACCAGGTTGAGTGAGACGACGGATTCGTTCGGTTTCGCAGCGAACGACGCCCTTCGGGCGCCATCGTCGGCGTGCGCGTCACGACCGCACACCTGACAGAAATGCGCCGCCTCGGGAACGTCCGCTTGGCAACGTGGGCACTGCACTGGGAAGTCCTTCCGCTCGGAGTTTCGCGACCGGCCCCCCGGTTGCGACGGTCAGTCTCTCAACTCCGAGGCCCGCGGACCCAGACCCGCCCTGAAGATCTTGCAACATCTTCTCGTTTCCGCGAGCGGACGCTCCAAGAGTCAGGTCGCTGGTGCCAACTCGGTTTCCCGCTCGACGATCCAGTTCAGGGCGAGGCGGGCCACGTCCTGCCAGCCCGAATCCATGGTCAGCGAGTGACCGCGTCCATCGACCTGGATGAAGTCCGTCCGAGCCGGACTGTCCGAATAGAGCTTGAGCACGGCCTGGGTGACCTTCAGCGGCACGATGTGGTCCTCAGTGCCAGACATCAGCAGCAGCGGGCCGCGGTCGGCGAGGTGGGTGTCGACGGCGGCGGGTGAGTCTCGGACGAAGACCGCGGTCGCGTCCTCGAACAGCGGCCGCCCGGGGCCGGGAATCGACCAGCGCTCGAAAAGCGCGTCGGACTCCTCACGCGGAATCGCATTGCCGAAACCGTAGTGGAACTGGTCAGAGGTCAACGCGACAGTGCGCTTCTTGTTCGCCGGATTGCTCAACACCGGAAAGCCGGACTTGAGTTGAGAGAACGGCAGGATCTTCACCCCTTTCACCGGGGCCGGGTCGATCGCCACAGCGGCCGTCGCGTAACCGTTGGCGAGCAACTCCTGTGCGATCAAACCACCGAACGAATGGCCGACGACGATGGGGCGCACGGGCATCGCTTCGATCAGGTCCGCGTAGTGCCGGCAGATGGCCGTGATGCCGACGTCGTTCAGCGACTCGGGAGCGTCCCGGGTTCCTTGGACGGTTTCGCCGTCGCCCGGCCAGCCCGGTGCCGAAGTGACGTAACCGGATGCCTCGAAGAGGTCCTGCCAAGCACGCCAGGCGCTGGCGTGGATCCACAGACCGTGGATGAACAGGACGGGATAGGGGTGGTTGGCGTTCGGATCTGACATCTGAGCTCCTCTGGTAGGCCGTGCGTTGGATTGTGGTGCTACATCGTTTGGATCAGGCCGCCATCGATCCGGAAGTCGGCGCCGGTCAGATTGCCGAACCGGTCGCTCGCCATGACGGCGACAAGGTCGGCGACCTCCTGCGGTCTGGTGAAACGCCCGGTGACGGAGGCGGCCGCCGCGTCCGCCGCGATTTCTGCCGGCGGACGCCCGGTTGCCTCGGCCACCGTCGCAGCGACACCGTGAGCTCCGAGCCACAGACCGGTCTCCACCGGACCGGGGCTGATCGTGTTGACCCGGATGCCGAAACCGCCCACCTCCTTGGACAGCGCCTTACTGAAGTTGCTCAGAGCCGCCTTCGCCGCCGAGTAGTCAATGACGAGCGGATCGGGTAGCGCCGCATTCACCGAACTGATCGTGATCACGCTGCCGCGTCCGCGTCGGATCATCTCGGGAATCACGCCGCGGATGGTCCGCACCGCCGCCAGCAGGGTCAGGGTGATCGTCCGCTGCCAGTCCTCGTCGGTGACGTTGACGAAGCCGTCCGGCCTCGGGGACACAGCGCCGACGTTGTTCACCAGGATGTCGACACCGCCGTGCTCGGCAGCCCGGTTCACCAGAGTGTCCGGACCGTCCGGAGTGGCCAGGTCGACGGAAACGAACTCGACGCTCCCCTCGGCGGCCAGGGTGGCGAGATCCGGGCTGAGGGTGCGGGCGCCGGCGACCACCCGCGCGCCCTCCGCAACGAGCGAACGCACCACGGCCAAGCCGATCCCCTTGCTCGCGCCGGTGACCAGTGCAGTCCTGCCCGTCAAATGCAGATCCATGGAGGCTCCGTCCGATCGGCCCGGTGTGGGCGTCATGCTGTCGAGTAGGTAGACGGACCGGTCTATCTGCTTCGTGTGACAGTATTGTGGGTGATGAGTACGAAAGGCAAGGGCCACCGCACAGCCTCCCGCGACCCGGAGCAGGCTGCACCTGGAACCGTGCCCGCGCAGTCCCCGGCGAAGGTCCGCATCCTGCGCACCGCAAGCGATCTGTTCATCTCTACCGGAATCCGGACGGTGGGCGTCGACCGCCTGATCGCCGAGTCGGGCGTCGCTCGGGCGACCTTCTTCCGGCACTTCCCCACCAAGGACGACCTCGTCGTCGCCTTCCTCGACGCGCAGGCTGCGGCCGCACGGGACGACCTCACTCGGGTGCGGCTGCAACCCGACGGCGCTCGGGCGGTGCTCGCGGCGATCGCGGCCGGCGGCAAGGTCGGCTTGCAGTGCGACCGATTCCGCGGATGTGAGTTCATCAACACCGCCGCCGAGTATTGCGACCCCGATCACCCCGTGCGCGTCGTCGTCGACGCGCATCGGACCTGGGTCCGGGACATCATGGCCGACGCTCTCACCGAGCTCGGTCATCCCCATCCGTTCGCCACGGCGCAGTTGCTGTTCACGATGCGCACCGGCATCGTCGTCGCGTCGTCCCTCGAAGGCTACGCCGATATCGACGGCGTCTTCGATCGGGCCTGGTGGGCACTGGTCGATCAGCGCTGAGCGGCCGCTCCGGTCGGGCCGGCCGGCCGTTCGCTCAGGTCCGTTCGGCCGGTTGCTCAAGCGTGGCGGCCGCCCGCAGCCGGGCCCACAGGGCGTCCACGGCCTGGACCAGCTGCCCGGGGGTTCCGTCGTTGTCGATCACCTCGTCAGCTGCGGCGAGGCGATCCGCGCGCGTGGCCTGGGCCTGGATCCTGGCCCGGGCCTCGTCGCGACCGAGACCGTTGCGCCGGGTCAGCCGCTCGACCTGCACCTCGGGATCGACGTCGACCACCACCACGCGGTCGAACGCCTGCTGCTGACCGGTCTCGACCAGCAGCGGGATCACCTGCACGACGATCGCGTCCTGCGGCGCCGCCCGGGTCAGTTCCGCAGCCCGGGCCCGGACGGCCGGGTGCACGATCGCCTCCAGGTCACGCCGGGCGTCCGGATCGGCGAACACGATCGCACCGAGCGCCGCCCGGTCGAGGCTGCCGTCCGGAGCCTTCACAGCCGTTCCGAAGCGTTCCAGGACTGCTGCCAGCCCGGGGGTGCCCGGCGCGACGACTTCGCGGGCGAGCAGGTCGGAGTCGACGATCACCGCACCCAGCTCGGCCAGCCGCTCGGCGACGGCGCTCTTGCCCGACGCGATCCCCCCGGTCAACCCGACGATCAGCACCCGACGATTGTGACGCGAAACGGCCCCCGCCGGGTGGCGGGGGCCGTTCGCGTGTCGTACCTGCGTCAGCGGGTGCCGGTGAGCCGGTCGCGCAGCGCCTGCAGCGCCTCGTCGGAGGCCAGCGAGCCCTCGGGAGCCGAGTCCTCGACCCCTCCGGCGGAGTAGGCGGCGGTGCTGACATCGGCCACGGCGGCCTCGGCCCCAGCGGCCTCGGCGTCCTTGACCTGGGCCTTGTGCGCCTCCCAGCGGGCCTGGGCCTCGGCGTACTGCCGCTCCCATGCCGCCTGCTGATCCTCGTAGCCGGGCTTCCACTCCTGGGTTTCGGGATCGAAGCCGTCGGGGTAGATGTAGTTGCCCTGGTCGTCGTAGGACGCGCTCATGCCGTACAGCGCCGGGTCGAAGTCGTCGGCATGCATGTCGACACCCTCGTTGGCCTGCTTGAGCGAGAGCGAGATCCGGCGACGCTCGAGATCGATGTCGATGATCTTGACCATCACATCGTCGTTGACGCTGACCACCTGCTCGGGGATCTCGACGTGACGCTCGGCGAGCTCGGACACGTGGACCAGACCCTCGATGCCCTCTTCGACCCGGACGAACGCACCGAAGGGCACCAGCTTGGTGACCTTGCCCGGCACGATCTGACCGATCTGGTGGGTGCGGGCGAAGGTCTGCCACGGATCTTCCTGGGTCGCCTTGAGCGACAGCGAGACGCGCTCGCGGTCCATGTCGACGTCGAGCACCTCGACGGTTACCTCGTCACCGACGTTGACCACCTCGGAGGGATGGTCGATGTGCTTCCAGGAGAGCTCGGAGACGTGCACCAGGCCGTCCACCCCGCCGAGATCGACGAACGCGCCGAAGTTGACGATGGAGCTGACGACGCCCTTGCGGATCTGGCCCTTGGCGAGCTGGTTGAGGAACGTGTGACGCACCTCGGACTGGGTCTGCTCCAGCCACGCCCGGCGGGACAGCACCACGTTGTTGCGGTTCTTGTCGAGCTCGATGATCTTGGCCTCGAGCTCCATGCCGACGTACGGCTGCAGGTCGCGGACGCGGCGCATCTCGACGAGGGACGCGGGCAGGAAGCCACGCAGGCCGATGTCGATGATCAGGCCACCCTTGACCACTTCGATCACCCGGCCGGTGACGACGCCGTCGGACTCCTTGACCTTCTCGATCGTGCCCCAGGCGCGCTCGTACTGAGCCCGCTTCTTGGACAGGATCAGCCGGCCCTCCTTGTCCTCCTTCTGCTGGACGAGGGCTTCGATCTCATCGCCCACGGAGACGACCTCGAAGGGGTCCACGTCGTGCTTGATGGAGAGTTCCTTGGACGGAATCACGCCTTCGGTCTTGTAACCGATGTCGAGGAGAACCTCGTCACGGTCGACCTTGACCACTATTCCGGTGACGATGTCACCGTCGTTGAAATACTTGATGGTTGCGTCCACCGCGGCCATGAAGGCTTCGGGGGATCCCAGGTCGTCGATGGCGATCTGGGCTGCCTCGGGAGAGGAGGTCATGTAGTAGGGCTCCGATATGACTGAACGTTATGGGCGCGCCGCAAACTTGCTCCTGCAGGATTCGCTTCGCCGGAGAGTTCCGAGAACTTCATCATCAGGGGCTCGCGGTCCTGCTCGGTCTGAGGACCCACAGATTGCGATGCTTCACCAGACTACCCAGCGCCCGCGAGGAGGGCAATTCTGACGGCTCGCCGCCCACCTCGCGGACCCCGGGCCCGGGATCAGGCGCCGACCGGCTGCGGGACGGCGTCGTGGGCCGGCTCGCTGGTCGTGACACCGTCGTAGCGCTCCTGGTCGAGGATGCCGTTGCGCTTGGCCACGATGGTGGGCACCAGCGCCTGACCGGCCACGTTCGTGGCGGTGCGGGCCATGTCGAGGATGGGGTCGATGGCCAGCAGCAGGCCGACGCCCTCGAGCGGCAGGCCCAGCGTCGACAGGGTCAGCGTCAGCATCACCACTGCACCGGTGAGACCGGCCGTCGCGGCCGAGCCGACCACGGCGACGAAGGCGATCAGCAGGTAATCGCTGAAGTCGAGCTGAATGCCGAACAACTGGGCGACGGTGATCGCGGCCAGCGCCGGGTAGATGGCGGCGCAGCCGTCCATCTTGGTGGTGGCACCGAGCGGCACGGCGAAGGACGCGTATTCGCGCTGCACGCCGAGCTTGTTGATGGTGACGCTCTGGGTGAGCGGCAGCGTGCCGATGGACGAGCGCGAGACGAAGGCGAACACGATCGCCTCCCACGCACCGGCGAAGAACCTGCGCACGCTGAGTCCGTTGAGCTTCAGCAGCAGCGGGTAGAGCCCGAACAGCACCAGGGCGCAGCCCACGTAGACGTCGAGGGTGAACACGCCGAGCGGTGCGAGCAGATCCCAGCCGTAGCTGGCGACAGCCTTGCCGATCAACGCGGCGGACCCGATCGGGGCGAGCCGGATCACCCACCACACCAGCTTCTGCGACACCTCGAGCAGGCTTTCGGTGAAGGTGATGAACGGCTTGGCCCGGTCGCCGACCGCTAGTGCGGCGGCTCCCAGGCCGATGCCCACCACCACGAGTTGCAGCACGTTGAAGGACAGCGAACTGGACACGGCGATCGCGCCGGCGGTGTTGCTGGCCTGGCTGCTGACCTCGAGGCCGAGGATGTTGCCGGGCACCAGGGACTTGAGGAAGTCGAGCCAGGTGCCCTGGGTGGCGACTGCCTTCGCGCCCTCGGTTCCGATGGACGCGCTGGCGCCGGGGTTGGTCAGCAGGCCGATGGTGAGGCCGATCGCCACCGAGATCAGGGCGGTGATGGCGAACCAGAGCAGGGTCTGGACGGCCAGCCGGGCAGCGTTGGTGACCTTGCGCAGCTGGGTGATGCTGACGATCAGCGCGGTCAGCACCAGGGGCACGACCAGCACGCGCAGCAGTTGGACGAAGATGGAACCGACCGTGGTCAGAGTGACCGTGAGCCAGCCGATGGCGAACTCGCGCGCGACGAAGCCGAGCACGACGCCGACGGCCAGGCCGGTCAGCACCTGGGCCCAGAACGGGAACCGGGGGCGTGCCGGAGCGGCCGCGGATGCGGATGATGACATGAGAAGAACCTTTCGGGGATTTGAGAGGGGTGAGTGCCTGCTGGGGGTGACTACGGGTACGCGCGAGCGCGTCCGCTCAGCAGCGCATCAACACAGGCAGCTGGCGTTCAGCCGGTAGTCGATCACCGGGCACGACCAGAACAGAAGCACGTGAGATTTCCCTTCCATTGGGGCCCAACCAGTCATTGGTCACACCTATTCCCGGCAGGTCGGCCGGCGCTCTGTGGCAGCGGTCATCGACTGAGCCAGGCGTCTGGCTCGGCGGCCAGCTCGCGGACGTGTTCGGGCAACTCGCCGGTGCGCAACTGTTCCAGCGACGTGTCGTCCAGCACCTGGCGGAGACTGGACCGCACCGCGACCCAGAGCACCGGTAGGTGCTGCGCGGCACCCTCGTACTCGGTCTGGTGCGGACGTCGGCCACGCACCTCGGCCAGCGGGCCGTCGACGGCCCGGAAGACCGACCCCACCGGAATGTCCACCGCCGGCCGGGCCAGCCGGTAGCCACCCCGGGAGCCCTTGGTGCTGACCACGAGTTCGGCCCGCCGCAGGTCGGCCAGGATCGCTTCCAGGAACTTGCGCGGCAGTCCCTGGGCGTGCGCGAGGGCGTCCACCGACACCGGGGCGGCGCCGGACGCGTCCGCCAGTTGCAGCATCGCCCGGACGGCATAGTCGGTCTTGGCCGAGATCTCCACAGTTCTCATTGTGTCGCCTAGCCGACGAGAGCCGGAACCGCCTCCTCGGTGGCGATGGTCTGGATCGGCAGCACCCAGACCACATCGCCGACGGCGAGGGTGAGCGCGTTGGCCTCGGCCCGGGTCAACTGGGCGAAGAACGGCTCCCCGGTGTGCGTGTGGTGCAGCTCGACGCGAACCTCGAAACCCAGCCGGACCAGCCGGTCGACGGTCGCCTCGGTGACCCGCACTCCGGTGCTGGCGGCTTCGGCCTCGGCGCGGGAGAGGTCCCGCTCGATCCGCAGGTCGTGTGGTCGGGCAACCTCACCGTTCAGGCGTGACACCGAGCCCAGGAACGACATCACGAACGGGTTGGCCGGTCGGTCGTACAACTCGTCCGGGCTGCCGACCTGCTCGATCCGTCCGGCGTTCAGCACCGCGATCCGGTCGGCGACGTCCAGCGCCTCGTCCTGATCGTGGGTGACCAGGACGGTGGTGACGTGCACTTCGTCATGCAGCCGACGCAGCCAGCGGCGCAGGTCCTCGCGAACCTTGGCGTCCAGCGCACCGAACGGCTCGTCCAGTAGGAGCACCTGCGGGTCGACGGCCAACGCCCGGGCCAGTGCCATCCGCTGCCGCTGGCCGCCGGAGAGTTGCGCAGGGTACCGGTGCTGGAAGCCGGCCAGCCCGACCACCTCGAGCAACTCGTCCACCTTTCGCCTGATCTCGGGCTTGGGACGCTTGCGGATGGTCAGCCCGAACGCCACGTTGTCGCGCACGGTCATGTGCTTGAAGGCGGCGTAGTGCTGGAAGACGAAGCCGATCCCGCGCTTCTGCGTCGGCACGTTGGTCACGTCGTGGCCTTCGATCACCACATTCCCCGCATCGAGGTCCTCCAGGCCGGCGATCGCTCGCAGCAGGGTCGACTTGCCGGATCCGGACGGGCCGAGCAGCGCGGTCAGCGAGCCGGCCGGAATGTCGAGGGACACATCGTCCAGGGCCTTGAAGCTGCCGTAGTTCTTGTGCGCGTTGGTGACGGAGATCATGCTGCACTCCTGACGGGGGTTTCTTGGACGGATGCCGCGACGGGCTCGGCGGGGCGCCTGCGGTCCACCAGGCTCATCAACAGCAGGGTGACCAGGGCGAGGAACATCAGCAGGGTCGCAGCGGCGTACGCGCCGTGCACATTGTGGTCGTCGATGTAGCGCGAATGCACGAGCAGGGTGAGGGTCTGCGAGACGCCTGGGAAGCCGGAGCTGACCATGATCACGGCCCCGAACTCGCCGAGCGCGCGGGCCACGGTGAGCACGATGCCGTAGGTCAGGCCCCAGCGGATCGCCGGCACGGTGATCCGGCTGAACGTCTGCCAGCCGGACGCTCCCAGGGTGGCGGCGGCCTGCTCCTGCTCGATGCCGATCTCGTGCAGCACCGGTTCGACTTCGCGGACGACGAACGGCAGCGTGACGAAGATGGTGGCGAGCACCATGCCGGGAAGGCCGAAGATCACCTGGATGCCGAGGTCGGCCAGCCCGCCGAACCAGCCGTGCACGCCCCAGAGCATGATCAGTGACACCCCGACCACGATCGGCGACACGGCGAAGGGCAGGTCGACGATTCCCGACAGCAGGCGGCGACCGCGGAACCGGCCACGCACCAGGGCCAGCGCCGTGACCACGCCGAAGACCACGTTGAGCGGCACCACGATGGCGACGATCAGCAGGGACAGGTTCAGTGCCGAGATGGCTGCCGGGGTGCGGATGGCGGCCCAGAACGCACCGAACCCGGGTTCGAAGGTGCGGTACAGAATGGTCGCGATCGGGATCGCCACCAGCGCGATCAGGTAGGCCAGGGCCACAGTGCGAAGCGCGATCCGAGCTCCCGTGGAGAGTTTCATGCCGCCCTCTCCTCACGATCCTGGCTGCGGCCGGCGAAGAACCGGAGAAGCAGCAGGGTGGTGAACGAGATCGCCAGCAGGGCGACCGAGACGGCGGCGGCGTTGACCGGACGGTCGATCTCGATCTGTTGCTGGATGTACTGCGAGGCGACCTGGGTCTCGCGCGGAATGTTTCCGCCGATCAGCACCACCGAACCGTATTCGCCGATCGCCCGGGCGAAGGCCAGTCCGCCGCCGGAGATGATCGCCGGGGCGAGGGTGGGCAGCACGACGCGGCGGAAGATCGTCCAGTTGCCGGCACCCAGGGATGCGGCGGCCTGTTCGACGTCGCGGTCGACCTCGATCAGCACCGGCTGCACCGACCGGACCACGAACGGCAGGGTGACGAAGGCGAGTGCCACCAGCACGCCCCACCGGGTCGCGTTCAGGTGCACGCCGATCGGGCTGTTCGGCCCGTACAGCGACAACAACACGATGCTGGCCACGATGGTCGGCAACGCGAACGGCAGGTCGATCAGTGCGTCCACGATCCGCTTGCCCGGAAAGTCGTCGCGCACCAGCACCCAGGCGATCAGGGTGCCGGTGACCACGTTCAGCACCGCGACCACCGCGGAGATGAACACTGTGGTGACGAGTGCGGAGAGCGCCGCCGGCGAGGTGATCGCGGCCCAGAATGCGGCCGGCCCGTCTGCGAACGAGGCTGCGGTCAACGCGGCCAGCGGCAACAACACGATGACGCTCAGCCAGAGCGTGACCACTCCCAGGGTCAGCCCGCTGACCCGGCCGGCTGAGCCGACTCCCAAGTTTCGGTGCCGGCGCGGCTTGGTGCTATCGCGGCCCGAGGGCGCCGCCGACGAATCGGCGGCGCCCCGGGTCGCGGTCATGGTCATGCACTCGCCTTGTCGTAGATCACCGCGATCGTACCGGTGTCCTTCGCGAACAGCGTGCTGTCCACAGCTGCCCAACCACCCAGGTCGTCGATCGTCCAGAGCTTGTTCGGCTGCGGGAACTTGTCGGCGAACTTCTTGGCGACCGTGCTGTCCACCGGACGGAAGCCGGCCTCGGCCCAGAGTTCCTGCGCCTCGGGGGTGTACAGGTAGTCACGGAAGGCCGTGGCCGCCGCCAGGTTCTTGCTGCCGGAGAGCACCGCGAGCGGGTTCTCGATCTTGAAGGTGCTCGGCGGGGTGACGTGTTCGACCGGGTCGCCCTGCCCCTCGATGAACAACGCCTCGTTCTCGTAACTCAGCAGCACGTCGCCGGTGCCCTGCAGGAACGTCTCGGTCGCTTCGCGTCCGGACTTTGGCTGCACCTTGATGTGGTCGGTGACCAGAGCGTCGATGTACTTCAGGCCGGCCTCGGGATCCTTGCCGCCGTTGCTCTTGGTGGCATACGGCGCCAGCAGGTTCCACTTGGCCGAACCGGACGAGAACGGGTTCGGGGTGACCACTTCGATGCCCGGCTTGAGGAGGTCGTCCCAGTCCTTGATGTCCTTGGGGTTGCCCTTGCGCACCACGATGGTGACCACGGAGCCGAACGGGATGCCCTTGTGCTCCCCGGAGTTCCAGTCCTTGGCGACCAGGCCGGCATCGACCAGCCTGGTGATGTCGGGCTCGACCGAGAAGTTGACGACGTCGGCCTCCGCACCCGCGGCGACCTTACGGGACTGGTCACCGGAGGCGCCGTAGGACTGCTGGAAGGCGATGCCCGCGCCCGCGGGGGTCTTGTTGAAGGCGGGGATCAGCTTGTCGAAGCCCACCTTCGGCACGGCGTAGGCGTACAGGTTGAGGGTGGTTGCAGCATTTGCGGGCGAGGCGCCCGGGCTGGTCACGTCGCTGGCGCCACCGCCGGCGCAGCCGGTCATCGCCAGGGCAACGGTTGCCGACAGGGCGGTGAGGACGGCTCGGCGCGAGAGGGTCATGCTGGTGACTCCTTGGATCGGTCTCAAGATCGGTGTCAGGCGAGAGGAAACAACACTTGCCGATAACTCCCATCGGCGTAGTAGGAGTTTGACTCAGCCGGCCGGCCCAGTCAAACCGATCGCCGCCGGTTCCAGGATTCGGACGGTTTCGATCAGCCCGTCGGATTGCCGGGCAGATCGGTGCCCGGTTCGACCCCACGAGGGGCGTCGGCCGTACTAGCGTGTGAGCCCTCAGCCCAAGGAGGAACCATGAGCGGAACCGCAACGATCCACGACGCGGAACTCAAGCCCGGCAAGCTCGAACTTCTCGCGCAGTGGTTGCCGTCGCGACCGTGGTTCACCGGCGATGCCGCCGATCTTGAGCGGGTCGCCAGCTTCCGGTTCGTCGACCCCGACGGCGAGGTGGGCATCGAGACGATCCTGGTGCGCTCCGCCGGCGTGGTGTACCAGGTGCCGCTCACCTACCGTGACGCGGCGCTGGACGAGTCGGACGCGGCCTACCTGATCGGCACGATGGATCATTCGGTTCTGGGCAAGCGGTGGGTCTACGACGCCACCGGCGATCCGGTCTACGTGGCCGAGTTGATCCGGGTGATCCACGAAGCCGACACCGAGGCCGACTTGTCGAAAGGCGCCAAGACCATGACGGTGGTCGGCAGCGGCATCACCGCGGTGTCGAACGCGGCGGGCGAGGCGGCCCGGCTGGTGCGCGTGCTCGACGGGAAGCATGTGCCGGCCGCCATTCCGCTGGGCACACTGACGGGTACCTGGACTGATGACGGCGTCGAGCACACCGAGGTGCTGGCGACCCTCCGCTGAGCCTTTACCTCCGGGATCCCAGGCCGGTCATGCCGGCGCAGCCGATCATCCGGGCGCGACCCGTCATCCCGACCTAGCCCGCCAACCCGGCGCAACCCCGTCATCCCGGCGAACGCCGGGATCTACACACGACGAGTCGACCCGGGAACCGAACGACGCCGACCCTAGATCCCGGCCTTCGCCGTGATGGCGGCCGGCGCCTCGTTGCGATGACAACCGACGTACCGCCCGCTGCGCCTAGTGCGCGGCCTCGTGCCAGGACCGTCCGGTGCCCACCGACACCTCGAGCGGCACCGACAGGTCGACGGCGTGGCCCATCTTGTCCCTGACCAACGCCTCCATCGGCTCGGCCTCGCCGGGGGCGATCTCGAACACCAGTTCGTCGTGCACCTGCAACAGCATTCGGGACCGCATGCCACGGGTGGCCAGGGCGGTCTCGACGTCGAGCATCGCGACCTTGATGATGTCGGCGGCCGAGCCCTGGATGGGGGCGTTCAACGCCATCCGTTCGGCCATCTCGCGGCGCTGCCGGTTGGACGACGTCAGGTCGGGCAGGTAACGGCGTCGGCCCAGGATGGTTTCGGTGTACCCGGTCTTACCTGCCGTGCGGACGATCTCACGCAGGTAGTCGCGCACGTTGCCGAATCGCTCGAAGTATTCGTCCATCAGCCCCTTCGCCTCGGACACCTCGATCTTGAGCTGCTGCGACAACCCGTAGGCGGAGAGTCCGTAGGCCAGGCCGTAGTTCATCGCCTTGATCCGGGCCCGCATGCGGGTGTCAACCTCGTCGGCGGCGACACCGAAGACCCGGGACGCCATCACGGTGTGGAAGTCCTCACCGGAGTTGAACGCCGCGATCAAACCGGCGTCCTCCGACGCGTGCGCCATGATCCGCATCTCGATCTGGCTGTAGTCGGCGGTCATCAGGTTCTCGTAGCCGGCCCCCACCACGAACGCCCGCCGGATCCGCCGACCCTCCTCGGTGCGGATGGGGATGTTCTGCAGGTTGGGGTCGGTGGAACTCAGCCGTCCGGTGGCGGCGATGGTCTGGATGTAGGTGGTGTGCACCCGGCCGTCGTCCGCGATGGACTTCTGCAGCCCCTCGACCGTCTGCCGGAGACGGATCTGGTCGCGGTGCCGCAGCAAGTGGGCAAGGAACGGGTGCTCCGTCTTCAGGAACAGCGATTCGAGTGATTCGGCATCGGTGGTCCAGCCGGTCTTGGTGCGCCGGGTCTTCGGCATCGCCAGCTCGTCGAACAGCACCTCCTGCAACTGCTTGGGCGAGCCGAGGTTGATCGGGCGGCCGAGCACCGCGAAGGCGTCCGATTCTGCATTGCGCACCGCGGTGTCGAAGTCGCTGTGCAACTGCTCGAGGTACTCGGCGTCGACGCCGATCCCGTCACGCTCCATCACCGCCAGGGTGCGCAGCAGCGGCAACTCCACGTCGGCCAGCAACGACCCCTCGCCGCGCTCGTGCAGTTCGTCTTCGAGGGTGCGGGCCAGGTCGATCACGGCGCGGGCCCGGATCATCGAGTCCTGGCCGAGTTCTGGATCCTCGAAGTCGAACGACAGCTGGTCGGACGGCGCGGCGGCCGGCCCCTCGGCGCTCAGTTCACGCTTGAGGTGCCGGGCGGTCAGGTCGCCAAGGTCGTAGATGCGCTGGTCGGGACGAAGCAGGTAGGCCGCCAGCTGGGTGTCGCTGGCCAGGCCGTTGAGTTGCCAGCCGCGCGACCAGATCGCCAGCAGCGGGCCCTTTGCGTCGTGCACGGCCTTGCGGGTCGATTCGTCCGCCAGCCAGCCGGCCAGCGCGTTCTCGTCGTCGGCGCTGAGTTCGGTGACGTCCAGCCAGCAGGCCGCGCCGTCAGCCGTGGCCAGGGCCAGCCCGGAGACGTCACCTGCCCCGGCTCGCCACTGGCCCGTGACGTCGAGACCGGTCAGTTCGCCGTGACCGTGGGTCGCCAGCCAATCGGCCAGGGCCCCGGGTTCGAGCACGTCGCCGACCACCTCGAAACCGCCGGTCGGACCAGCCACTTCGGCCGGCAGGGTCTCCATCAACCGGTCACGGAGCACCCGGAACTCGAGCCCGTCGAACACCGTGTGGACGGCCTCGCGGTTCCAGTCCCTGCGCTCGAGCTCGTCGACGCGGACCGGCAGCTCCAAGTCGCAGACCAGGGCGTTCAGTTCACGGTTGCGCACCACGTCGTCGAGGTGCTCGCGGAACGACTCCCCCGCCTTGCCGGGTATCTCGGCCGCCCGGCGGACGACGTTCTCCAGGCCGTCGTAGGTGGCGATCCACTTGGCTGCGGTCTTGGGCCCCACCCCGGGAACCCCAGGCAGGTTGTCGGAGGTCTCGCCCACCAGGGCGGCCAGCTCGGGGTATTGGGCCGGCGGCACGAAGTAGCGCTCGAGCACCGCGTCCGGCGTCATGCGGGCCAGGTCGGAGACCCCCTTGCGCGGGTACAGCACCGTGACGTTGTCGTTGACCAGCTGGAAGGTGTCGCGGTCGCCGGTGCAGATCAGCACGTTGAGGCCCCGGGCCTCGCCCTGCTTGGCCAGGGTGCCGATGATGTCGTCGGCCTCGAAGTTGTCGAGTTCGAGATGGGTGACGTTGAGAGCGTCCAGCACCTCTTTGATCAGGCCGATCTGGCCGGTGAACTCTTGCGGAGACTTGGAGCGATTGGCCTTGTACTCGGCATATTGGGCACTGCGGAAGGTCTGCCGAGAGACGTCGAAGGCGACCGCCAGATGGGTGGGCTGCTCGTCGCGCAGCACGTTGATCAGCATGGACGTGAAGCCGTAGACCGCATTGGTGTGCTGGCCGGTGGTCGTCGAGAAGTTCTCGACCGGCAACGCGAAGAAGGCCCGGTAGGCCACCGAATGCCCGTCGATCAGCAGTAGCGTGCCCGGCTCTTCACTCACCCCAGCGAGGTTAGCGGAGGCTGCCGACAAAACGCGCCGACCGTCGGCATGACGGAACCAGGACGGGTTCGCGGAGCCCCGATGGGGCCAGTTCCATTGGGCTCACCGAACGTGACACCGAAATGGAACCGTCTGCCGAGTCGTCCGGTGATTGTGGAATCGTGGCGCCATGAGTCTTCCCGAGTGGGCCGTCGGCATGCACAGTGCCCTGGACGACAAGATGGGCATCGAGTTGTTCGAGCTGTCAGCCCAGCGCAGCTCCGGCCGGATGCCGGTGGCCGGCAATACCCAGCCATTCGGGTTCTGGCACGGCGGCGCCTCCTGCGTGCTGGCCGAGACGCTGGCGTCGATGTCGGCGTTCGCCGAGGTGGGCGAGGGCGGCCGGATCTTCGGCGTCGACATCAACGCCACCCACCACCGCGCCGCCCGCGAGGGGTGGGTGAACGGGGTGGCCACCGCGTTGCAGATCGGTGGCCGGCTGGGGAGCTGGGAGGTGGTGTTGAGCGACGACGAAGGTGTGCGGCTCTGCACCGCACGGGTGACCTGCGCCCTGCAGCGTCCGCGCGCGTGACCCTTGACCAGGTGGTGTCCGCGCTGCGTGACGCCGGCTGCGTGTTCGCCGAGGACGAGGCCGCACTGCTGCTGGCCGCCCCCGGGTCGCTGCCGGACTTGCTGGCCCGGCGGGTCGGCGGCGAGCCGTTGGAGCAGGTGCTCGGCTGGGCCGCGTTCGACGGCCTGCGGATCACGCTGGCGCCGGGTGTCTTCGTGCCGCGGCAACGCTCGACCCTGCTGGTGCGGCTGGCCGCCCAACGGCTGCCCTCGGGCGCTGTGGTGGTCGACCTGTGCTGCGGCAGCGGTGCGCTCGGTGCGGCGCTGCTGCGCCGGGTGCCGGACGTCCGGCTCTACGCCTGCGATTCGGACGCGGTCGCGGTCGCGTGTGCCCGGCGCAACCTGCCCGGCGCGGATGTCCGGCTCGGCGATCTGTGGGACGCACTGCCCGCGCAGTTGAAGGGTCGGGTGGACGTGGTGCTGGCCAACGCCCCGTACGTGCCCACCGGAGACATCGCGTTGATGCCGTCGGAGGCGCGGGATCACGAGCCGCGAAGCGCGCTGGACGGCGGCTCGGACGGGCTGGACGTGCACCGCCGAATCGCTGCCGCCGCCGGCGCCTGGCTGGCGCCCGGCGGAAGGTTGCTGATCGAGGTGGCGCCACCACAGGTGGGCGCGGCGACGGATCTGCTTACAGCGGCAGGCTTGCAGGTCACCGTGCACAGTGCTGACGATCTGGACGCCACCGCGCTGGTGGGCGTGCGCTGAGGAAGGTGTGGACCAGCGCGACCGGCGATGGGGGTCTCGACAAGCTCGACCAACGGGCCGGGCTCGACCAGCGGGAGTCTCGACAAGCTCGACCAGCGGGTTGCGTTCGACCGACGGGGATCAGCGACCGGGTTTGCGGCCCGACTTGGAGTGGTCGATGACGCCCTCGGCGACCTCGCGCATCGACTTGCGCAGGTCCATGGCGGTCTTCTGGATCCAGCGGAAGGCCTCCGGTTCGGTCAGCCCGAGCCCCTCCATCAACAGGCCCTTGGCCTGCTCGACCAGCTTGCGCGACTCGAACCGTTCCTGGAGGTCCTCGACCTCCTCCTCCACCGCGCGCAGTTCGGCGTAACGGGCCATCGCCACCTCGATCGCGGGCACCACGTCCGAGGCGTCGAACGGTTTGACCACGTAGGCCATCGCACCGGCCTCGCGGGCCCGCTCGACCAACTCACGCTGCGAGAAAGCGGTCAGCATGACCACCGGTGCGATGCGCTCCTCGGCGATCACGGATGCGGCCGAGATGCCGTCCATCTTGGGCATCTTGACGTCCATCACGACCAGGTCCGGTTCGAGTTCGCGAGCCATCGCCAATGCCTGCTCGCCGTCGCTGGCCTCACCGACCACGTCGTAGCCTTCGGCAGTCAGCAGTTCGACCAGGTCGAGGCGGATCAACGCCTCGTCCTCGGCGACCAGAACGCGGGCACGGCCGGTGATGACTTCGGCTTCGGACGTCATTGTCTACACTCTTCTGTCGGGGGTCTGCTCGCCGGCTCTTGCGGCACACGGAGAACACTACTCTGACCGGCGAAGATGGTCAGAATGTGGCATGATCGGATGGCTCCAGCCGAGGTGGCGGAATGGCATACGCGGACGGCTCAAACCCGTCTGCCCGAAAGGGCATAGGGGTTCGACTCCCCTCCTCGGCACCCTACATGAACACATCCTGACAAGGCCTCTCGCAGTGTCACCAGTTCCACCAAGTCGTTGCCTGCACCATGCGTGACAACTTCGCCTGCAGCAGGGCGCGGAGGAGCAATCTGAAATCCCTTCGTCGGAGGTGTGTTCCGTTGGCGTAGGGGGTCCTGGGATCCCCCGTTGAGCGGCTCACCAAGTGGTGACCGTCTATTCAGTAGCAATCGAACGGCAGTCGTCAGCTCGGGAAATGTCTCCCGTTGGCCCGCATCGTCTCGCTGACCCCGTAGGCGTTCCGGAGGACTCTCAAGACCGCGGCTCGGGACACATCTGCTGGTCGCGCCACATGCGATCGCCACTCGACACCACTGTGCTCTGCGCGGGCTGCACTATCCTGACCGCGGCCGTGGCGGGCGGTGGGGAGCGAGGAGCAGGCGCATGCGGGTAGGCATCATCGGACTCGGCTCGATCGCCCAAAAGGCGTACCTACCAGTCCTGACCGGCCTGGCCGGCGTCACCCCCGTGTTGGTCACGCGCAACCCCGGCACGCTCGCCACGGTCGGGGCCGCCTACAGGGTCCCCGACCGGTTCGGCTCCGTCGAGGAGGCGATCGGCTCGGGTCTAGACGCTGCCCTGGTGCACACCCCGTCCGCGACCCACCCGGCGATCGTAACGACCCTGCTTGGCAGCGGGGTGCCGGTGCTGGTCGACAAGCCGCTGGCCACCGACCACGCGACCGCGTGCGACCTGGTCTCGCTCGCCGCGGGTCTGGGCGTCTCGCTGATGGTCGGTTTCAACCGCCGCTACGCGCCGGAGTACCGGGCTCTGGCGGACTGGGCTGACCGCGACGTGGTCACACTGCACAAGCACCGCAGCGCCGAGCCCGGACCCGCCCGGGCGATGGTCTTCGACGACTTCATCCACGTGATCGACACGCTGCGATACCTGGTTCCCTCCACGATGGCCGACCTGGTGATCGCGACCCGCGTGGTCGGTGACGGCCGGTGCCGCCGGCTGGCGGTCCAGTTCACCGGCGGCGACCGGCTCGCCGTCGGCGTCATGAGTTGGACCGCGGGCCTGACCCACGAGGTGCTTGACGTCATCGGCGACGGTCGGCGCCGGCAGGTGACCGATCTCTCCGACGTTGTGGACCTCGTCGGGCAGGAACGCCTGGTCCGGCGCGACGGCTGGGCGCCCGTGACCAGGCTGCGCGGCTTCGAAGCGATGTGCGACGCCTTCCTCGGCGCAGTCCGCCGGGGGGAGGTCCTCGATGCGACGGACGCCCTGGCGACTCATGAAGTCTGCGAGCGGGTGGTGCGCGACGCCGCCTCCGCGCGCGACTAGTGCAGCGCCTCCGCGTCAGTCCATGAGGGGGTCAGTACTGACCTTCTCGATCCTGACCCGCCGACCGCTGGTCGCGAACATCCAGGTTTGCCGCCCGATCCTGGGCGAGTTCGGCTATACGTTCGCGAGTGCCCGCGGGAGTTGCTGCGCGCCACGTTCAAGCGCCGGCGCAGGGCGTGACACCCTGCGCGAGCGATCAGGCGGACTTTGCGTCGAGGGCGAGTCCCGGGTAGGCGACCTCCAACCCGTTGCGAATACCCCAGGCGACGGCCTGCGACCGCCGGGTCACCCCGATTTTCCGGTACGCGGAGCGGATGTAGCTCTTCACCGAGTTAAGACTGAGAAACATGGTGGCGGCGATCTCGGCGTTCGACAATCCCTGGGTGATCAGGGCCAGTACCTGAGCCTCGCGGTGGGACAGCACCTGTTGGCGGCCGAGACTCTTGTCGAGGCTCAGCCTGGCAGCCTTGGGCGCCGGGCTGACCACCATCTTTCCGGCGTGTATCTGCTCGAGCGCGTCCACCAGTGCGTGCGCGGGCAGGGTCTTGGACAGATACCCCGAAAAACCTCGGAGGTTGGGCTCGTCGATCAGATCGGATCGGAAGGTCCACGTGTAGATCACGGTGCGCTGCACCAGCGGGCTACTCAGCACGCCGCTGACGACGTGCGGCCCGGCCTGGGCCTGTGCGCAGTTGTCGTAGAGCGCGATGTCGACTCGTTCGCGAAGCTCTCGTTCGTGGTTCAACCTGACCAGTGCGACGCGGTCGGCGTAGGGAGCCAGCATCTGCTCGACGCCCAGCGCCACCACCTCGTACTCATTGACGAGTGCGACGCGGATGGGGGGCCGGCCATTCGGGCCACGACTGGCCCACCGCCGGCCGTTCGCAGCGATTTGGCCATCCATTCGCGCTTTTGCATCCATACCGGAGGGATACCCGCTCGGGAGTGATTGAAACACCGGTTGCGGGCGCGGGCGGCCGATCCTGCTACATCAACGACAGCGAGATCGACATCGGCACAGCCAGCGGGCGCGGGGTGAACTGGCCGGTGCCTGCCTGCTGGGCCGGAAAGTGCTTGGTGTGCACGTACCACTGCGTGCCGTCCCACCAGCACAGCGCACGGTTGTCCGTCGGATCCGGGTACCAGCCTGCCGGCGGCGACGCCGGCTGCCATGCGGTCGTCATCGCCCCACCGCCATCGGGTAGCCCAACCTGGTCATGCCGCACAGTGTAGGCCGACCGACCCCCACTCGGGCAGGCCGGCGCAGCACGGTGTCAAGCCACGATCACCTCGACGCCGGATCGCTGCAGGCCCTCGGCCAGCTCTGCCGTAGGCGCCCGATCGGTGACCAGGACGTCCACCCGGTCGAGTCCGGCGAGCCGGGCGAAGGCGACCCGGTCGAACTTGGTCGAATCGGCCACCACCACGACCCTGGTCGCCGCGTCGATCATGCCGGTGAGCATCTCCGCCTCCTCGATGTTGGCGATGGTGAGGCCGTCGGAATCGATGCCCGCCACCCCCAGGATCAGCAGGTCGGCGCGCAACCGGCTGGCTCCCGGCAGGACCACCGGGCCGACCACCACGCCGAACGACGCGTGCCAGCGCCCACCGAGCACGAAGACTCCACGCCCGGCCGCCTGACCCGACTCCTGCGCGACGGCCGGTGAGCAGGTCACCACCGCCACGTCGCGCGGCTCGATGGCCCGAGCCACGGCGACCGTGGTGGAGCCGCCGTTGATCAGCACGGTGTCGCCGTCGTGCACCAGCCGGGCGGCCGCCAAGCCGATGGCTCGCTTGGCCGCGAGCTGCCGGCTGCCCCGTTCGGCGATGCTGCCCAGATCTGCGGACGGGGTGGCCAACGCCACCGCACCGCCGTGGGTGCGAGCGACCAGGCCCTGCTCGTCCAGCAGATCGAGGTCGCGTCGGACGGTGTCGCTCGAGACGGCGAAACCGTCCGCCAGTTCGAGCACGGAGGCCCCGCCGCGGGCCCTGACGTACTCGGCGATCAGCGAGCGCCGGGCACCTGGCAGAGCTGCCGCCCCAGCGCTGGGACGCACCGCGTCGCCGGTAGGCAGGTTCATGCAGCCATAGTGCCAGATATGCATTTTTATGCCAAGTATCGCCGCGCAGTTGCGGCCATGCGCTCATATCTCGTAGGATTGACGCAATAACAAGCACAAACCAGCATCCACCTGGCCAAGGAGGCCCTCTATGACCGGTACCCAGATCTCCCTCGGACGCCTGTTCCAACCGGGCTCAGGTCGCTCGTTCATCACCGCGTTCGACCACGGCACCAACCTGAAGGTGCCCGCGTCGGCGGGCCATCCCCTCGACCTGTTGGGCAAGATCGTCGAGGGCGGCCCCGACGGTGTGCTGCTGGGTCCGGGCATGCTGCGCGCCGGTGCGGAACTGTTCGCCCACCGCGGCGCCCCGGTGCCGGTGCTGCGCGCCGACTGGACGGTCATCGACGAGGCCTGGAAGCGCGATTCGGGCGAGCACTACAAGGTGATGCTCTCCCCCAGCGAGGCGCAGGCGATGGGCGCCGGCGCCATCTGCATGTACCTGATCATGGGCCCCGCCCTGGGCACCACCTTCGCCGACAACGTCGAGCAGGTCGCCCGCGCCGCCCAGGAGGCACACCGGGTCGGCATGCCGCTGATCGTCGAAGCCACCCTGTGGGGCACCAGGCATGACGAGAAGAAGGATCCCGAGGCGCTGCAGCACGCCTGCCGGATGGCCTACGAACTGGGTGCAGACGCGATCAAGACCGAATACACCGGCGACCCGGCGAGCATGCGCGCGATCATCGATTCGGTGGCCGTGCCGGTGCTCACCCTGGGCGGTGCCGAGGGTGCCCGCGAGGACGTGATCCGCGCCGCGAAGGACGCCGTGGGAGCCGGCGCCAAGGGACTGATCTTCGGCCGCAACGTCTGGAACACCCCCGACCCGGTGGCCGCCAGCCGCGACCTGGTCTCGATCGTGCACGGCGACCTCTGATGAAGGGCTTCGTGTACCGCGGCCCCGGCGTGCCGGCCGAACTGACGGACGTGCCGACCCCGGAGGCGGGGCCGGGCGAGGTGCTCGTCCGGATCGGCGCCAACACCGTCTGCGGCACCGACCTGCGGATCCTGCGCGGCGAGAAGTCCAAGGGAGTCAACCTGGGCGTCGTGATGGGTCACGAGTGGGCCGGTCACGTGGAGCAGGTCGGTGACGGCGTCACCGGCTTCGAGAAGGGCGACCTGGTCAGCATGCCCCCGTCCGTCAGCTGCGGCGTCTGTGGCGCCTGCCGCCGGGGCCACGAGCACCTCTGCGAGGACGTCCATCTGGTCGGCTACGACATCGACGGCGGCCTGGCCGAGTACATGCTGATCCCGGGGACGGCGATCGCGCGGGGCCAGCTGCTCACCGCGAGCGCCCATCTGGAACCCGCGCAGCTGGCGCTGGCCGAGCCCATCTCGTGCTGCCTCAGCGGCATGGACAACTACCGCGTCGATGTGGGCGACGTGGTGGTGATCGTCGGGGCCGGTCCGATCGGCCTGATCCACCTGCAACTCGCCACGATCGCCGGCGCGCGGGCCGTGGTGGTCTCCGACCCGTCCGCGACCCGGCGGGCCAGTGCCGAACAGCTCGGCGCGACCGTCACCGTTGACCCGACCAGCGACGACCTCCGCACGATCGTGCAGGGCTTGACCGACGGTGAGGGCGCGGACGTGGCGGTGCTCTGCATCGGTCGGCCCGAACTGGTCAACGATTCGCTGAACCTGGTGCGCAAGCGCGGCCGGGTAAGCATCTTCGCCGGGCTGGCCGGCGAGGGCTGGGCAAACATCGCCGCCAACCTGATCCACTATCGGGAGTTGACCGTGGTGGGTGCGTCCAACTCAAGCCGGCAGGCGTTCGTGCGCGCCGTCCGCCTGATCGAAAGTGGCGCGATCGACACGAAAGCCCTGATCACCCACACATTCGCGCTGTCGAGGGCGAGTGAGGCCATTGAGTTCGTGGCCTCCGGCGAGGGCATCAAGGTCGCCGTGGTTCCCGACTAGCCTTCTCGCAGGTATCACCGAAAGTGGGGCTAGCAACACGAAGTTTCTCACTTCTCACATCAAAGCCCCTCCCATACCGGACCGTCATCCAATACCTTTCTTCTAGAGGGATGGAAGCACAGACGCCGTCCTCCCCACTGAGCAACGTTGCTCGCAGAAAGGAGCACAGCATGGCGAAGGACAAGAGGTTGGTCATCGGGATCGACTTCGGAACCGGCAGCAGCAAGGGCGTGCTCGCCCGGTTGAACGGCAAGGTCATTGCCACTGCGGAGAAGGCCCACCGAACCTCGATGCCTAAGCCTGGGCACGTGGAACACGACGCAGACGGAGTGTGGTGGACCGACTTCCTGGCCATCACCCACGAATTGCTGGGTAAGGCGGACGGCCCGGTGGTGGGCATCACCACGTCCGGCATCGGGCCCTGCAGCTTGTTCTGCGGTGCCGACGGCAAGCCGCTCCGCCCGGCGATCCTCTACGGCGTCGACACCCGCGCCTACAAAGAGGTGGCGGAGCTCACCGACAAGATCGGCGTGGACGCGCTGGTGGACAAGTGCGGCAACATCCTCACCTCCCAGTCGCAGGGTCCCAAGTTCCTCTGGACGGCACGCAACGAGCCGTGGGTGTGGGAGAAGGCGAAGTACGTCTTCATGTCGCAGACCTACGTCGCGTTCAAGCTGACCGGCGAGTACGTGCTCGATCACCTTTCCGCGTCGATGTTCGACCCGATGTACTCGCCGAAGACGCAGGACTGGATCCCGGAGTGGTGTGAACTGGTCGCCCCCGGCCTGCCGTTGCCGGAACTGAAGTACTCCAACGAGATCGCCGGTCACGTCACCGCCGAGGGTGCGGCCCTCAGTGGCCTGCCGGAGGGTATTCCCGTGGGTGTGGGCAGCACGGACGCCTTCAGCGAGGCGCTCAGCGTGGGGGTGAAGGACCCCGGTGACGTGATGCTGATGTACGGCTCGACCATCGTGGCCGACCTGATCGCCGACCACGCCATGTCGCATCCGAACCTATGGGCGCTGACCGGAACCTACCGCGACACGTTCGCGCTGGCCGGCGGCCTGTCCGCCTCGGGCGCCCTGACCACCTGGCTGCGCGACATCACCGGCGGCACCGAGTACGCCGTGCTCACCGAGGAGGCGAGCGACGTCGTGCCGGGCTCCAACGGCCTGCTGGCGCTGCCCTACTTCGCCGGCGAGCGCACCCCGATCAGCGACCCGATGGCCCGCGGCGTGATCGCCGGCCTGACCCTGAGCACCACCCGGGGCGAGCTGTACCGGGCACTGCTCGAAGCCACCGCCTACGGCACCCGGCACCTGCTGGAGGCCATCAAGGAGGCCGGCGGCGAGGGCAAGCGGTACGTCGCGGTCGGCGGCGGCACCAAGGGTGGGCTGTGGACGCAGATCATGTCGGACGTCTGCGGCATCGAGCAGGTGCTGCCCAAGCTGGCCATCGGTGCCAGCTACGGCGACGCGCTGATCTCGGCGCAGAACGTCGGTGAGGCGGACGCGGACACCACTTGGATGAAGGTGTCGGCCCACGTCCAGCCGGACGAGGACAACAAGCAGGTGTACGACGACCTGTTCGGCGACTACCTGAACCTCTACCCGGCAACCAAGGACATCGCCCACCACCTGGCCAAGATCCAGCTCGGCGAGTAAGGCCGAACCCCTGCCTAACTATCGAGGGCCCGCGAAGCTTCGCGGGCCCTCGATAGTTAGGCAGGGGTTTCGCTGGACGCTCACTCGTGCAGTTCGTAGATGCGGACGGCGTTGGTCTGTCCGCCGGTGCGCGCAGGGTTGCCGGCCACGATAACGATGTGGTCGCCGGCCTTCACCCAGCCGGTCTCCATCAGGGCGTCCTGGACCGACTGCACCATCGCCTCGGTGGTGCTGAACTCCGGCGTCACATACGCCTGGACGCCCCAGCACAGGGTGAGTTCCTGCGCCGTGCGGGGCTTCGGCGTGAACGCCATGATCGGGATCTCGCTGCGCAGCCGGGCCAGCCGGTGCGGGGTGTCGCCCGAGATGGTGAAGGCGACCAGGTACTTCGCGCCGATTCGAGTGGCGATGTCGATCGCCGCCTTCGAGATCACGCCCGAGTGGGTGTGCGGATCCCACGCGATCGAGCGGATGTTGTGCATGCCCTGGTCTTCGGTGTAGTTGATGATCCGCGACATCACCTCGACGGCTTCGGTCGGGTAGTCGCCCATGGCCGTCTCGCCCGACAACATCACCGCGTCGGCCCCGTCCAGGATTGCGTTGGCCACATCGGAGGTCTCGGCGCGGGTCGGTTGCGGTGCGCTGATCATCGACTCGAGCATCTGGGTGGCCACGATCACCGGCTTGGCCCACTTGCGGGCGCTCTCGATGATCATCTTCTGCACCGAAGGCACCTGCTCGGGCGGCAGTTCGACGCCCAGGTCGCCGCGGGCGACCATGATCGCGTCGAAGGTGTCGACGATCTCCTGCAGGTTGGCCACCGCCTGCGGCTTCTCGATCTTGGCGATCACCGGCACGTGCCGGTCCTCGGCGTCCATGATCTCGCGCACCCGGTCGTAGTCGGACGCACTGCGCACGAACGACAGTGCCACCATGTCGACGCCGTGCCGCAGCGCCCAGGCCAGGTCGAGCTCGTCCTTCTCACTCAACGCCGGCACCGACACCGCCACGCCGGGCAGGTTGATGCCCTTGTTGTTCGACACCCGGCCGCCGACGATCACCTCGGTGATCACCTCGGTGGGGGTCACCTCGACCGCCTTGAGGCGCAGCCTGCCGTCGTCGATCAGGATCTGGTCACCCGCATGCACGTCGGCGGTCAGCGTCTTCAGCGTCGTTCCGGCCCGTTCGGCGGTGCCCAGCACGTCCTCGATGGTGATGGTGAAGGTCTGGCCCGGCACCAGGATGGCGAAGTCGTTCTCGAACCGGGTCAGCCGGATCTTGGGGCCCTGCAGGTCGGCGAAGACGCCCACCGGCCGACCAATCTTGTCGGACGCCTCGCGGACCAGCTTCAGCCGGCGCATGTGATCCGGGTGATCACCGTGCGACATGTTCAGCCGGGCCACATTCACGCCGGCCTCGATCAGGCTGATCACCTTTTCGAGGGAGTCGGTCGACGGCCCAAGAGTTGCCACGATTTTCGCTCTACGCACGAGACGACAGTAGCGGAGAAAAAAGACCTGTCGGCGGCGCCAGGGTTACACCGCGGGGTCATCCGCTACGAACACGTTCCAGGGCCAGCGCCAGGTCGTCGGCGTACGGCGAGGTGAACCGGACGGGCTCGCCTGAACCGGGGTGCTCGAAGCTCAGTTCGACGGCGTGCAGCCACTGCCGAACCAACCCCAGCCGAGCAGCCAGCACCGGGTCGCCGCCGTAGAGCGGGTCGCCGACACACGGATGCCCGATCGCCTGGACGTGCACGCGGATCTGATGGGTGCGCCCGGTTTCCAGGTGCACCTCGAGCAGGGTGGCCCCGCGGAACACCTCCAGGGTGTCGTAGTGGGTGACGCTGTGCCGTCCGCCGTCCACAATCGCCATCTTCCAGTCGTGGCCGTGGTGGCGCGCGATGGGGGCGTCGATGGTGCCGACATGCGGGTCCGGAAAGCCCTGGACCAGGGCGTGGTAGACCTTGTCGACGGTGCGGTCGCGGAAGGCGCGCTTCAGCAGGGTGTAGGCGCGTTCGCTCTTCGCCACCACCATCAGGCCGGACGTACCGACGTCCAGCCGCTGGACGACCCCCTGCCTCTCCTGCGCCCCCGAGGTGGAGATCCGGAACCCGGCCGCGGCGAGATGCTCGGTGACCGAGGGGCCGTCCCAGCCCAGCGACGGGTGTGCGGCGACGCCGGCCGGCTTGTCCACCACCACGATGTCGGCGTCGTCGTGCACGATCCGTACTCCGGCCACCGCACGTGGCACCACCTCGACCCCGGCGGGCCGCTCCGGCAGGGTGACCTCGAGCAACTCGCCGCCGGCGACCCGGGTTGACTTGCTGACGGTGCGGCCGTCCACCTGCACCAGGCCGGCGGCGATCAGTTCGTCGATGCGACTGCGGGACAGCCCGGTCATTCTGGCCGCAGCGCTGTCCAGCCGCTCGCCGGCCAGCCCGTCGGGCACCAGATGGACGCTCACGAGGTCGAATCGTCGACGTCCGCGGGCTCGCCGTGCCGGGCGCGCTCAGGACGCTGAACCTTCTCGCCGGCCAGGTTGACCTGCGTGATCATCGTCAACCAGATCACCGTGATCGCGGCGAAGGTGATCCAGACGTCCGCCATGTTGAACACGGCGAACCAGGGCACCTGCAGAAAGTCGATCACGTAACCGTGGAACGGGCCCGGGGCCCGGGTCAGCCGGTCGTTCAGATTGCCGGCGACGCCCGCCAGCAGCAACCCCGCGGCCACGATCCATCCCGGGTGCCGCACCCTCGGCACCATCCAGAACAGCAGGAACAGCACCGCGGCGATGGCCAGGCAGGTCAGCACCACCGTGAAGCCCTCGCCCATGCTGAACGCGGCACCGGGGTTGCGCACCAGGTGCAGGTAGAAGTGACCGGGGATCACCTCGACGGGCACGGACGGTGAGAGGTTGCCCAACGCCCACTGCTTGGTGCCGAAGTCGATCGCGAAGCCCACCAGGCCGATCACCAACGCCCAGAGACCGATCCGTCGCGCAGCGCCGGCTATCGCCGTTCCTCACGCTGCTTGCACGGCATGCACAGGGTCGCGCGCGGGAACACCTGCAGCCGGTCCTTGCCGATCGCCTGCCCGCACGACTCACACGTTCCGTAGTTCCCCGAGTCGAACAGCCGCAGGGCCAGCTGGGCCTGCTCGAGCATCTCCTTGGCGTTCTGCGCCAGCGACATCTCCTGGTCGCGCTCGAAGTTGGACGAGCCGACGTCGGCCGGGTCACGTCCGGCACCCTCGGAACCGTCGGCGAAGAGATTCTTCAGGCCCGCCTCGGCAACCGTGATGGCGCGCTCCAGCCGGGCCACCTCACCGGTGAGTTCCTCGCGGATCTCGTCCAGCTCTTCGGTCGTCCAGGGATCCTCGTCGTCGGCGACCGGAATGGTCGCGGACAGGTTGGCAACGCGATCGGCGTTGCGTGCCGTTGGCATGCGGGGGCTCCTTCAGTCGTGTTCGAGTGGGGAGATTACCACCCGGTCACGCACCACCGAAGCGCGACGCCCGATCAGTCCTGATCGTTCAGTAGAGCGTCCAGGCGCGGGGTGGCCGAGGCCGTGGTGGGCTCGTTCATCACGTCCGGGACGTCGTCGGGCTGGGCGTTTCCGCTCAGCGAATCCAGGTGCGCCTTGAGCTGGGTGGTCAGGCTCTGGCGGTAGCGCTCCTCGAAGGAACGCAAATGGTCGACCTTGCCGCGCAGGTCGTCCCGCTCGGTCTCCAGCGAGCTGAAGAGTTCAGAGCGGCGCTCGTCGATCTCGACGTGCAGGGCCTCGGTGCGCGCCTGCGCCTCGGCAGTCAGCGCATCGGCGGCTGCCCGGGCCTGGGTCTCGATCTCTTCGGCCCGGCTTCTGGCCGCGCTGAGTGACTCGTGCGCCTCGGCGGACGCCTGCTCGACTGTGGCGTCGGCCTTGGAGCCGGCCGCCGCAGTGATCTGCTGGGCCTCCTCTTCCGCCTCGCTGACCAGTCGTTCAGCCTGCTCGGTGGCCATCTGCAGCAGTTTGGTGACCGCCGGGGCCGCATCGGGGGCCGCGGTGACCACGATGTTCTCGACCTTGCCGCTGCGCTCGCTGGCCGCCGCCTGGGCGCTCTGCAGCTCCCCGTGGGCGCCGGAGAGATCGCCTTCGAGCCCGGCGATCCGTTCGTCGCGTGCACTCAACTCGCTGCGGGCCTGCTCCAGTTCGGCCTTGACCTGCTGGAGTTCTGCCTGCATCTTCTCCACGGCGCCGCTCTGGTCGCCGGCGGCGAGGGATTCGCGCGCACTGTGCAGTTCGCTGTGCACGCCGTTGAGTTCCTGGGTGCGTCCGTCCAGCTCGGCGCGCAGCCGCTCAACCTCGTCGTGCGACTCGTTGAGCTGACGCTGGAGCACCTCGGCGTCGCCCGACGGCGCACCTTCGCCGCCGGTGAGGGCCTCGACCTGCTGCTTGAGGGTGTCGTTCTCCTGCCCCAGCTGGGCGAGCGTGACCTCGACCTTGTCAACGAAGCTGTCGACGTCCACCGGCTCATAGCCATTGCGGCGAGCCAAGTGGAACCGTGTCTGGCGGACCTGCTCCAGGGTCAGCGTCATGCTTGTTACCTCACATTGGGACTGCGATTGAACGGCCTCGTCAGGCTATCGGGTGAGCGCCGACGAATACAAAGCTGCCGAAGGTCCGGTCAGCCGAACACGTACGGGATGAGTCGCTGCAGGAACGACAGGCCCAGGAAGAGCACCAGGAAGCCGAGGTCCCAGCTGGTCGACCCGATCCGGATCGGCGGGATGATCTTGCGCATGAACCGCAGCGGCGGATCGGTGAGGGTGTAGACGAACTCGGCGATCACGAGCACGACGCCGCGCGGACGCCAGTCGCGGACGAACAGCGGGACGAACGACAACACCGCCCGCACCAGCAGCACCCCAAGATAAAACGACAGCAGGTAAAACAGGATCAGACCGACCAACTGCACGGCGCTTCCTTCATTCGGTGCTGGTTCACTCAGCTCTGGTTGTAGAACCCCCCCGCAATGCGTTCCTTATCCTCAGCCGTCACGTTGACGTTCTGGGGCGACAGCAGGAACACCTTGCTGGTGATGCGTTCAATACTGCCATGCAGTCCGAAGATCAGTCCGGCGGAGAAGTCGACGAGGCGCTTCGCGTCCACGTCCTCCATCTCGCCGAGGTTCATGATCACCGGCACGCCGTCGCGGAAGTTCTCGCCGATGGTGCGCGCCTCGTTGTAGGTGCGCGGGTGCACGGTGATGATGCGGCTGATGTCGGCGGTGCGGGGAGCCGGTGCCACGGGACGGCGGGACTCAAGCTCAGTCACCGTCGCGGAGGCAGGCACCGGGGCGGCCGGCGCGCCTGATTGCTGAGCGTCGGGGTGGGAGTTGTTCGACGCGGGCGCCTCGTCACCTTCGCGCGGCACAGCCTGCGTGAGGTCGTCGGTGCCGTATTCGGACTGGGCGTAGTTGTTGTCCGAAACCAGTCCCAGCCACACGGCCGCTTTCTTCAGTGCGTCAGCCATCTCAACCCCTCGTCGTCCTGCGTCACCACCAACGTACCCATGGTCGCAGGCGGTCAGCCGGCATCCTTCGTCCGACACGCACGGCCCGGCCAGTTGCCCCACCCGGGCGCCCTGGGACGAAAGGGGGACGGAGTTCACTTCCGTCCCATCCCAGCGGTTGGGACGAAAGGGGGACGGAGCTACTTTCGTCCCACCGAACGGCAGAACCCCTTGCCAAACGGCTGATGGCCGACAGGTGGGACGAAAGTCGACTCCGTCCCCCTTTTGTCCCACGGGCGCGGGTGGGACGAAAGTCGACTCCGTCCCCCTTTTGTCCCGGCGGGTGACCTACTTCAGGAACTCCGGGACGTCGAGGTCGTCGTCGGGGACGGGCGGGCGCACCACCGGGGGGTACGCCGTTGCCGGGCGCTCCCTGGGCGGCTCAGGCGCGGGCTGCTGGGTGGCGACCGGCTCGGGACTCCTGTACGGGTTCGCGGGGGCGGCCGGACGGGACTGGCGCAGGTCGGGTGCGCGGGTGATCCCCGGCTGCCTGCGGGGCGGCTGGCCGCCGTCGAAGCCCGCCGCGATCACGGTGACCCGCACCTCGTCGCCGAGCGCGTCGTCGATCACGGTGCCGAAGATGATGTTGGCGTCCTCATGGGCGGACGACTCGATCAGGTTCGCCGCCGCGGAGACCTCGAACAGGCCCAGGTCGGAACCGCCGGCGATCGACAGCAGCACACCGTGGGCGCCGTCGATGCTGGCCTCGAGCAGCGGGGAGCTGACCGCCATTTCGGCGGCGGCACGGGCCCGGTCCTCACCACGGGCCGACCCGATGCCCATCAGGGCCGAGCCGGCGTTGCTCATCACGGCCTTCACGTCGGCGAAGTCCAGGTTGATCAGGCCGGGGGTGGTGATCAGGTCGGTGATCCCCGACACGCCCTGCGTGAGCACCTGGTCGGCCTGCTTGAACGCGTCCAGGATCGCGACCTGGTGATCGGTCATCTCCAGCAGCTTGTCGTTGGGGATCACGATCAGGGTGTCGACCTCTTCGCGCAGGCTCGCGATGCCGTTGTCGGCCTGGGTGGCGCGACGCTTGCCCTCGAAACTGAACGGACGGGTGACCACGCCGATGGTCAGGGCGCCGAGCGACCGGGAGATCCGGGCGACCACAGGGGCGCCGCCGGTGCCGGTGCCGCCGCCCTCGCCCGCGGTGACGAACACCATGTCGGCGCCCTTGATCACTTCTTCGATTTCGTCGGAGTGGTCCTCGGCGGCCTGCCGGCCCTTGTCGGGGTCGGCCCCTGCGCCCAGGCCGCGGGTGAGGTCGCGGCCGATGTCCAGCTTCACGTCGGCGTCACTCATCAGCAACGCCTGGGCGTCGGTGTTGATCGCGATGAACTCCACGCCTCGGAGGCCGGAATCGATCATTCGGTTGACGGCGTTGACTCCGCCACCCCCGACGCCGACGACCTTGATGACGGCCAGATAGTTCTGGGATGCACTGCCCACGAAAGTTCCACCTCAATAGCTGAGTGTTGCGGTTGCCGAAAAACCAAAGTCTCAAGTCGCGGTGTAGACCCGGGGAAGGCAACTCCTGACGTCGGTGCAAGGCTACGCAGCCGGGATCATCCGCGTCCAACACACGGTGTCTCTACGGCGCGTCCCTCAACCCCTACTTCAGGGTTGCTTGAAATCACCGGACGGTGGGATTGGAGGGAGCCGAAACGTCGTAGACGGTTCCCTGCTGCTTGAGCAGCGGAACGACCACCTGGGCCTTCAGCGGCGACTGGTCGGCGCTGCCCCAGACGATCCGGTTTCCGCCCGGCAGGTACAACACGATGCTGTCCACGGTGTCGGCGCCGACCTTGTCGACGCGGCTGCGGAGCCCCGCCGGGAGCGCGCTGAGCACTGTGCCGAGGTCGCGGATCAGCCGGGGGTCGCCGTTGCTTACCGATGCCACCATCAGCCCGTCGGCGTCCGCGGACGACTTGAACACGACGCCCTGGTCGTCCGCGATCCAGTAACCCCCAGGGGTCTCGATGGCGAACAGCGGGCTGCGTTCGGTGATCTGGACGGTGACCGTGTTCGGCCACTCACGCGCGACCTTCACGGTCTTGACCGCGGGCAGCCCCGCCACCCGGGTGGCGACACCCTCGAGGTCGACCCTGGCCAGTGGAGTGCCCGTAGGCAGCTCGGCCAGTCGCCGGACGTCATCGGTATTGGTGATCGTGTTGCCCGACACCGCGACCGTGCGGACGCCGAGCACGTCCGAGCCGAGCACCAGCCAGGCCGCCGTGGCCAGCAGGGCCACCACCAGTGCGGCGATGCCGGCCAGCAGCCAGCGCCGGCGCCGGTCATTGCGCCGGCGCAGGGTGATCCGGTCGGTGGCGTCGCTGACCTGCGTCATGGTGCTCATTTCCAGTCTTCCTCGACCACGGCGGGTCCCACCTTCGCCACGTCGCCGGCGCCCGCGGTGACCACCAGGTCTCCCGGACGAAGCACGCCGGCCAGCACGCGTGCGGCGTCCGGCCGGTGGGGCACGTAGGTGACGGCGGTGGCACCCGCCGCCCGGGCGTCCGCCATCAGCAACTCGCCGTCGACGCCGGGGATGGGCACGTCGCGGTCGGCGTAGTGCTCCAGGATCACCGCCTCGTCGGCCAGTGCGAGCGCCTCGCCGAACTCACGGTGGAAGTCCTTCGTGCGGGCGTACATGTGTGGCTGGAAGCAGACCACCAGGCGACCCTCGCCGGCCAGCCGCCGGGCTGCCTTCATCAGCTCGCGAAGCTCGGTGGGGTGATGGGCGTAGTCGTCGAAGATGGTGGCCCCGTGGTATTCGCCGACGTAGCTGAACCGTCGGTGCGTGCCGCGGAAGGCACCCAGAGCCCCGCGCACAGCGGCACCGTCCAGGCCAAGCGCCAGACCCACCGCGTAGGCTGCGGCGGCGTTGTGGAGGTTGTAGCGGCCGGGAACGGCGAGTTGCAGCACTCCTTCGTCGCCGGGCGCGCGCAACTGCGCCGAGGCCTGCGGCACGTCGACGCTGAGCTTCGACAGCCGGACGTCGGCCTCTTCGCTCTCGCCGAAGGTGAGCACCCGGCGTCCGTCACCCTCGATCAGCGGACGCAGCCGCAGGGTGCCCGGGTCATCAGCTGACAGCACGACGGATCGCACGCCAGGCTGCCGGGCCAGGGCCGCGAAGCCCTGGAAGTAGTTCTCGGCGGTACCCCAGTTGTCGAGGTGGTCGACCTCGATGTTGGTGATTGCCACCACCTCCGCCGGGTACTGCAAGAAGGACGCGTCGGACTCGTCGGCCTCGACCACGAAGACGTCCCCGTCGCCCAGGAACGCGCTGCGGTGAGTGCTGGACAGTGCCGAACCGATCACGTAGGACGGCCGCAACCCCATCACCTCGAGCAGTTCGGCGGTCATGCCGGTGGTCGTGGTCTTGCCGTGGGTGCCGGTGATGGCCACCCCGCGCCGGCCCAGCATCAGCGCCCCAAGGCCCGCACTGCGGTGCCAGACCCGCAGCCCCCGGCGGCGCGCCTCCGCGAGCTCGACGTTGCTCTCGGGGATCGCCGAGGAGTAGATCACCGTGTCGGCCTCGCCCAGGTTCGCGGCGTCGTGGCCGATGAACACCTCGATGCCGCGTTCACGCAACGGCACGAGATAGGCGGTGTCACGGTCGTCACTGCCCGACACCCGGACGCCGGCGGCGGCGTACGCGTCGGCGATGCCGCTCATGCCCGAGCCGCCGATCGCGATGAAATGCACTGCTCCGACCTTGTCCAGCCCGACCAGGGGAACCGCTTCGACCAGGCCCATCTCAGCGCCTCCCGGCGGCCTGCAGCACCAGCGACGCCAGGGCGCCGGCGGCGTCCGCGGGCACCAGGTCGCGGGTCGCCTCACGCATCGCGGGCAGTGCGCGCGGGTCGGCGAACAAGCGCAGCACCTCCGAGCGCATGCGCTCGGCGTCGAAGTCGGCGTTGGCGATGAGCAGGCCGGCCCCGCCCTCGACCAGGAAACCGGCGTTGCGCGCCTGTTCGCCGTTGCCGTGCGGGAACGGCACGAAGATCGCCGGCAGCCCCACGGTGGCCGTTTCCATCACGGTGCCGGCACCGGACCGGCCCACCATCAGGTCGGCGGCCGCGTAGGCGTCCTCCATCGCATCCACGTAGCCGACCGGAACGTAGCGGGCGCCGCTGTCGGGGTCGGTGATCGGCACGTCCGCGTCGGTGACGTTCTTCGGGCCAAGCACGTGCAGGATCTGGATGCCGGCGGCCAGCAGTGCGGCACGGGCGCCGTCCGTGGCCTGGTTGATGCTCTGGGCACCCTGCGAGCCTCCCGAGACCAGCAGGGTCGGACGGTCGGGGTCGAGCCCGAAGGCCTGCCGCGCCGCGGGCCGGCGAGCGGCCACGTCCAGCTCGGCGATCCCCCGGCGCACCGGCAGGCCCAGGTAGCGCGCCTTGGCCAGCGGGGTGTCGGGAAAGGAGACGCCCACCACCGCAGCGAAGCGCGCAGCGACCCGGTTGGCCAGCCCCGGCAGCAGATTCTGCTCGTGGATCACCACGGGCAGCCGCAGGGTCTTCGCCGCCAGATAGACCGGCAGCGACACGTACCCACCGAAACCGACCGCCACCTGGGCCTTCTCGTGCTGCAGCACCCGGCGTGCCTGCCGCACCGAGCCGACCAGTCGAAACGGCACGGCCAGCAGTTCGGGCCTGAGCGTGCGCGGCAGCGGCACCGGGGGGATCAGCTCGAGCCGCAGCCCGGCGGCCGGCACCACCGTGGTTTCCAGCCCGCGGGCGGTGCCCACGGCCACCAGGGTGCCGGACGGGTCCTGCTCGGCGATCCGCTCGGCGGTCGCGATCAGCGGCGAGGTGTGGCCGGCGGTTCCTCCCCGGCCAGCACGACGTGAACCATGGTCCTCCTAGGCGCGGCGCGACTCGACCACGGTGATGGCGGGGCCGCGCTTGCGCGTCTTGCGTGCGGCCAGACTACGGGCCTGCGGCTCCTGCTTCGCGCAGGCCAGCAGGATGCCTATACCGGCGAGGTTGGCCATCAGTCCCGACCCGCCGTAGGACAACAGCGGCAGCGTCACGCCGAACACCGGGATCATCTTCAGCACCACCATGATGTTGACCAGTGCCTGGATCATCAGCCAGGCGGTGATCGCCGCCGACGTGTAGCGGCAGAATGCGATGTCGGAGCGAAGAGCGATGCGGAACCCGGCGTAGCCGAGCACCAGGAACAGCGCGAGCACCAGCAGGGTGCCGACCAGGCCGAGTTCTTCGCCCACGATCGCCAGCACATAATCGGTGTGTGCCTCGGCCAGCGAGCCCCACTTCTGCCGGGAAGCGCCCAGGCCGACACCCCACCAGCCACCGGTCGCCAGCGCGAAGACCCCGCGCAGCGGCTGCAGATTGACACCCATCACGTCGTGGCCGGAGTTGAAGAACCCCAGGATCCGGTCCATGCGGTTGATGGACGTGGCGATCAACAGCACCACCACGGCGACCACGGTGCCGGCGATCGAGGCCAGCATGCGCCAGGACGCCCCGACGTGCCACAGCATGGCCATCACGATGGCGCCCATCACCATGCCGGTGCCCAGGTCGCGGTTGAGCACCACCAGGCCGATCAGCACCGCCGACACCGGAATGAACGGGAACAGCAGGTGCTTGGGCTGGTCGAGCAGCTTCTGCTTGCGGGACAGCAGGTCGGCGCCCCACACGATGATCGCCAGCTTCGCCAACTCGGACGGCTGGATGCGGAAGAACGAGGTGCCGAACTGCACCCAGTTGCGGTTGCCCTTCGCCTCGCCCCAGCCCAGCGGCGTGAAGGTCAGGATCTGTAGCCCGAGCGAGACCACCACCAGCACCCAGCCCAACACGCGCAGCGTCCCGGTCGAGCACTTCGACAACACGAACGCGGCCAATCCGCCGATGACCAGGAAGAACACCTGCCGCTTGACGAAGTAGTAGGCGTCGTCGAACCGCACGTAGCCGAAAACGCTGGATGCCGACCAGACCATCAACATGCCGATGGCCAGCAGCAACACAGTGGGCACCAGCACCAGGTAGTAGCTGGCCCGAGGATGGGCCAGAGAGTCGGAGATAAGTGAGGAGCGCCGACGGCTGTCCTTGGCTGCGGTTGGCTTCTTCTGATCCAACGGGGAAGTAAGGATCGCCACTGCTTGTCAGCCCTCCTGGTCGGCCCCGGTGATCGCCTGCACCGCCTGGGAGAACGCGAGACCTCTCGCGTCGTACCCGGAGAACATGTCCAGGCTGGCGCAGCCGGGGGCCAGCAACACGACGTCGCCCGGACGAGCGAACGAGCGTGCGGCCGAGACCGCCTGAGCCATCGCCCCAGTGTCGGTGGAATCGATCACCGTGACGGGGATCTGGGGGGCGTGTCGGGCGAGAGCGTCCGCGATCAGCTGACGATCGATGCCGAGCAGCACCACGGCCTTCAGTTTGGCCGCGTAGGTCGTCACCAGATCGTCGAAGGTGGTCCCCTTGGCCTGTCCGCCGGCGATCCACACGATCGACTCGAACGCCCGCATGGACGCGGCCGCCGCGTGCGGGTTGGTCGCCTTGGAGTCGTCCACCCAGCGGACGCCGTCCTGCTCGGCCACGGTCTGGATCCGGTGATCGCCCAGCGTGAGCCGACGCAGTCCGTCGCGGACGGCCGTGGCCGGCACCCCGAAGGAGCGTGCCAGTGCGGCGGCGGCCAGGGCGTTCTCGACGTTGTGCGGGGCGAACGGCTGCACGTCGGAGAGCTTGGCCAACTCCAGCGCCGAGTCGCGCCGCTGGGCGATGAACGCCCGGTCGACGAGCAGGTCGTCCACCACCCCCAGCATCGACAGCTTCGGCGTACCGAGGGTGAACCCGATCGCCCGGGCGCCCTCGGTGACCTCGGCCTCTTCGACCATGTGCAGGGTGGTTTCGTCGGCCACGTTGTAGATGCAGGCGTGCGTGACGTGGTGGTAGATCCGGGCCTTGTCGGCGGCGTAGGCGGTGATGCCGTCCGGCGCCGTGCTGCCCCACTCGGCCGGGTCGCCGTACCACTCCAGGTGGTCGGGCTGCAGGTTCAGCACCACGGCCGAGTGCAGCGCCAGCGAGTAGCAGTGGTGCAACTGGAACGCCGACAGCTCCACGGCGAACACGTCGTAGTCGACCTCGTCCAGGATCGCCTCGACGATCGGACGGCCGATGTTGCCGACCTTGGCCACGCTCAGGCCGGCCGCGGACAGCATTGAGGCCACCATGTCGGTGGTGGTGGTCTTGCCGTTCGTGCCGGTGACGGCCAGCCACGGCACCACCCGGTCGGGGTGCATCATGCGCCAGGCCAGCTCGACCTCGGCCCAGATCGGCACGCCACGCGCGCGAGCCTGGGCCAGGAGGGGTGCCCGCGGCGGCCAGCCCGGGGAGGTGACCACCAGGTCGACCCCGTCCGGCAGCGTGGCGGTGGAGCCCGCGCCGATCCGCACGGTCGCGTCCAGCACCTCCAGGATCGCGGCCCGCTCGCGGGTCGCGGGCGTGTCGGACTCGTCCAGCACGATCACCCGGGCGCCGAGCTCGAGCAGCCCGTCCGCCGCGGCGTAACCGGACGCCGCCAGTCCGGCGACCACCACGGTCGCCTCCGACCAGGGCGAGAGCCGGTCGGCACCGGGCAGCCAGTCGATCATTGGTTCACCGTCCATTCGCCGTAGAAGATGCCCAACCCGATGGCCACGCACAAGCCGCACACGATCCAGAACCGGATCACCACGGTGACCTGAGCCCAGCCCAGCAGTTCGAAGTGGTGATGCAGCGGCGCCATCTTGAACAGCCGTTTGCCCTTGCTCAGCTTGAACCAGCCGACCTGCAGCACCACCGACATGGTGATGATGACGAACAGTCCGGCGATGATCACCATCAACAACTCGGTGCGGGTGAAGATCGACAGGGCCGCGAAGCCGCCGCCGATGGCCAGCGAGCCGGTGTCGCCCATGAAGATCTTGGCGGGGCTGGCGTTCCACCACAGGAAGCCGAAGCATGCGCCGGCCAGTGCCAGTGAAATCAGCGCCAGGTCGCGCGGGTCGCGCACCCAGTAACACTGGGGGCCGGCCGTCGACAGCGTGGAACAGGACTGGTTGTTCTGCCAGATGTTCACCACTGCGTAGGCCGCGAAGACCATGGCCGCCGCTCCGGTGGCGAGGCCGTCCAGGCCGTCGGCCAGGTTGGAGGCGTTCGACCAGGACGCGATCACCAGCACCAGCCAGATCACCGCCAGCCAGATCGGCAGTTGCAGCCAGTTGATGTCACGCAGGAACGACACCGCGTTGCTGGCGGGGGTGAGGCCCTGGTCGTCCGGGAACTGGAAGGACAGGATCGCGAACGACACCCCGACCGCTCCCTGGCAGATCAGCTTGGCCCGGCTGCTGAGGCCCAGCGATCGAGCCTTGGAGATCTTCGTCCAGTCATCGGCGAAGCCGACCGCACCGAGTCCGGTGATCAGGTAGAGCACCAGCATGCCTGAGGCCGTCGGTGGCGACCAGGTGAGCAGGTGTGCCACCGCGTAGCCGAAGATCACCGAGGCGATGATCACGATGCCGCCCATCGTGGGCGTGCCACGCTTGGTGTGATGGGACGTCGGGCCGTCGTCGCGGATGAACTGGCCGTAGCCGTTCTTCACCAGTACCCGGATCGCGAATCTGGTGCCGATCAGCGTGCCGATCAGCGCCAGGCCGCCGCCCAGCAGAATGCTTCTCATGCGCGACCGGCCAGAGCGTCGGCCACCCGGTCGAGCGCCAGCCCGCGGGACGCCTTGACCACGACCACGTCGGACGGTTGCAGGTCTCGATCAGCCACGCTCACCGCCTCCTCCTGATCACTCACCACGGTCACTGCGCCGAAACCACGCCGCACCCCGCGCGCGATGTCGTCGGCGTGTGCACCGATCGCGACCACCTCGAAGCCCAGCCCGGCCGCCTGCTCCCCCAATGTCTCATGCTCCGACGTGGCTGCGGCGCCCAGTTCCAGCATGTCGCCCAGCACCGCGACCAGCCGGCCCCCGTCGCGGCGCATCGCGGCCACGGTGGTGAGCGCCGCCCGCATCGAGTCGGGATTGGCGTTGTACGCGTCGTTGATGACCAGCACGCCGTCGGTGCGCGGCATCAGCTGCATGCGCCATGCGGACTGGGCGACGGCGGCGCTGAGCGCTGCTGCGACGGTCGCGGCGGGCACGCCGAGCACCAGGGCGGCGGCCGCCGCAGCGAGCGCGTTGGCGACCTGATGCCGTCCGGCGCCGCGCAGGCTGACCGGCTCCGACGCCGTGACCGCCCCTTCGCTGCGCAGGGTGAACGAGAACCGCTGCAGGTCGTCGGGCACCGGATCCTCCGCCCAGACCCGCAGCTCGCCGGCGGTGGGGCGGCCGGTGAGGGAGAAGTAAGCCAGTCGGCCCGTGGTGCGCCCGGCCATGCCGGCCACCCGCGGATCATCGGCGTTCAACACCGCCCAGCCGTGCGGCGGCACCGCCTCGACAAGTTCGCCCTTGGCCCGGGCAATGCCGTCCACTGAACCGAACTCGCCCAGGTGGGCATGACCCACGTTCAGCACCACCCCGACGTCGGGGGGCACGATGCCGCACAGCCAGGCGATGTGACCACCACCCCGGGCGCCCAGTTCGCTGACCAGGTAGCGGGTGTCGGCGTTCACCCTGAGGGCGGTCAGCGGCACCCCGATCTCGTTGTTGAAAGAACCCTTCGGGCTGATCGTCGGGGCGTCTGCGGCGAGCACCTGGCCGAGCAGGTCCTTGGTGCTGGTCTTGCCCGAGGAGCCGGTCAGTCCCACCGTCCGCAGGCCGGCGGCCCGGGCGTCGGCGACCACGCCTCGGGCCAGGTCGGTCATCGCCTGCAGGACGTCCGGCACGAGCAGGTGGGCAAGGGGCGCATCGGTGGGGTGCGTGCACAACGCGGCCACCGCTCCCCGGGCGGCCGCGGCGGCGATGAAGTCGTGGCCGTCGGCATGCTCGCCGGGCAGCGCGACGAAGACCGAGCCGGGCGAGGCGAGGCGGGAATCGACCACCACGTCCGGACCGGCCGGCAGCGCGCTGTCGGGACCCGACGCCCCGGCCAGCGCGGCCACCTCGCTGATCGTGCGTTCACGCACCTGACTCCCCCTCCGTCGTCAACCGACGCCATTCTTCGCCAACCACCGCGACGTCGTCGAACGGGCTGGTCACCCCGCCGATGATCTGGCCGGTCTCGTGGCCCTTGCCGAGCACAGCCACCCAGGTCTGCGGGGTGGCCAGGCGCAGCGCCAGGGCGATGGCCGAACGGCGATCGCCGCCGTCCACAGCCTCAGTGCCGGCCGGCGCCGCCTGGGCGCCGGCCAGCACCTGGCTGCGGATCGCCGCCGGCACCTCCGAGCGCGGGTTGTCGTCGGTGACCACCACCAACTCCGCGTTCGCCGCCGCTGCGGCCCCCATCGGCGCACGCTTGCTCGGGTCACGATCGCCGCCGGCCCCGAGCACCGCGATCCGCGGCGCGGGCAGCGCCGCCAGTGCGGCCGCGACCGCCTCGGGGGTGTGCGCGAAGTCGACCAGCACCCGCGGGGCGTCCGGGCCGAGCGGCACCCGCTGCATCCGTCCGGGCACGGACGCCGTGGCGAAGCCCTCCACCGCCCGGCGCAGGTCGAGACCCGCCGCCTGCACCATTGCGGCCGCGGTGAGCGCGTTCTGCACGTTGAAGTATCCCGGCAGTCCCACGGAGAAGCGCAGGTCGCCGATCGGCGTGGCCGCGGTCACCACGGTGCGCTGCTCGTCGTCGACGCCGGTTTCGAGCAACCGGACGCCCGCCTCCGCCGATCGCCCGGTGGTCAGCAACTGCACGCCCTCGGCCCGGATCAGGTCCGCCAGCCGGCGTCCCCAGCCGCCGTCGACGTTGACCACACAGGCGCGGGCGCGGCCGTCCAGGAACAGCCTGGTCTTGGCCTCGAAGTAGCTCTCCATGGTTCCGTGGAAGTCGAGGTGGTCGCGGCCCAGATGGGTGAAGGCGGCGACGTCGAAGGTGATTCCCGCCACCCGCTGCAACGCGAGTGCGTGCGACGACACCTCCATGGCGACGCTGGACATGCCGTCGTCGCGGAGTTCGGCGAGCAGATGCTGCAGGTCCGGCGACTCCGGGGTGGTCACGGTGGATCGGCTGCGGGCGAGTTGCCGTCCGCCGGCCCGGAAGCCGATCGTGCCCAGCGTTCCGACTGTTTCGCCCACGGCCACCAGCGCGGCCTCGAGCAGGTACAGGACGCTGGTCTTGCCGTTGGTTCCGGTGATGCCGAACATGCGCATCGCGGTGGCCGGACGTCCGTGTACGGCAGCGGCCACCTCAGCCATCGTGGCCCGGGGGTCGGCGACCACGATCACCGGGGGGCCGGGTTCGATCATCGCCGCACCTGCGGCGTCGGTGAGCACCGCGACGGCCCCCCGCTCGGCCGCCTGGGCGGCGAACTTCGCCCCGTGGGTGAACTGTCCCGGCAGCGCCGCGTAAAGGTCGCCGGGACTCACCCGGCGCGAGTCGAGACTCACCCCGGTGACGACCGCGTCACCCGCACCGGGCAGCAGCCCGGACAGGCGAACAGCGTGGTCGGCCATGACTCACCCTATTACTGCAGCGGAAGCTTGACGCCCTTGGTGGCCGACGGTGCAACCGCGTACCGGGGCAGGGCCAGCGAGAGCACGTCGTGCATGATCGGGCCCGCCACGGCACTACCGGAGGCACCGTTGTACTTGGGGTTCCACACGACTGCGTAGACCAGCACCTGTGGGTTGTCGATCGGTGCCACGCCGACGGTCGAGACGACCGATTCGCCCCGGTAGCACTTGCAGTCGGCGCTGACCAGCCGCGCGGTGCCGGTCTTGGTGCCGATCCGGTACCCGTTGATCTTGAACGACGAACTGGTCTGGTAGAGCGCCTGCTGCTCCATCAGCGACCGCACCTGCGCCGAGGTGTCCTCCGACACGACCCGGTGCGGCGTCGTGTTCTGGTCGGGACGGCTGTACGGCTGGCCGTCCTTGGTCGAGATCACCGTGGGTGCGTGGTAGACGCCCCCGTTGATCACCGAAGCGACCGCGGTGGCGTTCTGCAGCGCGGTGACCGACAGGCTGGTGCCGAAGGCGATGCCGTCGCGGGTGTAGTCCGGCATGGTCGCCTTGGGCAGGTACCCGGCCGCCTCGCCGTTGACGCCGATGTTGGTGCGCCGGCCCAGGCCGAACGACGCGTAGTAGTCGTGCAGCTGCTGCTTCGACATCCTCCGGGCCATCGTGATGGTGCCCAGGTTGGACGACTTCGCGAAGATCCCGCGGGCCCGCATGGTGATGGTGCCGTGGTTCCACCAGTCGGTGATCTTGAACTGGTCCTGCTTGATGAAACCGGGGATCTTCACCTTGTCATCAGGGGTGATGGTGCCCGAGTCGAGCAGCGCGGCGAAGGTCAGGATCTTCTGCACCGACCCCGGCTCGTAGACGTTGCCGGTGGCCCGGTTGCCCATGTTGGCCGCCTCACCCTTGCCCGGGTCGTTGCTGTCGAAGGACGGGCCGTTGGCCATCGTCAGCACCTCACCGGTGCGGGGATCCATCACGATCACCGCGGCCGCCTCGGCACCGGTGTCGGCCAGTGCCTTCTTGAGTCGCTGCTCGGCGAGCAGTTGCAGGCCGGAATCGATGGTCAGGCCGAAGTTGTGACCGTTCTGAGCGGGGATCAGCACGTTGTCGCCGAGCGGGATCTTGCCGTTGGGCGAGGAGTCGTAGACCTCCTTGCCGTCGGTTCCGCTGAGCAACCTCTCCAGCGACAGCTCCAGGCCGCCCGCCGCGTCGCCCTGCTCGTTGACCCACCCGATCAGGTTGGCGGCCAGGCCGCCGTTGGGGTAGCGCCGGGTCGGCTCGGAGTCCCGGCCGAGTCCGATCAGGCCCTGCTCGGTCATGGCGGTCTGGATCTGCTGGAACGTCTCGGCCGGCACCTTGCGGGCGATCACCCGGTAGGCACTCTTGGGGTCGGCCAGTTTGGGCAGGTAGCTGTCGGGGGTGTTGCCGAGGTACTGGGCGAGAATGGCACCGATCTTCTGCGGCGCGGTGGCGGCGATCTCGGTGTCCCGCGGGGTCATCGGCTGCTGGTCCATCTTGCCGTTGGTGCGGATCATCTTCGGGTCCGCCCACACCTTCACCGTCTGCTCGGTGTAGGCAAGCACGTCCCCGTAGCGGTCGTAGATGTCGCCGCGCTGGGCCGGCAGCACCTTCGACTGCTTCATCTGGTCGGCGGCCTCGGCGGCATAGGCCCGGGCGTCGAACGCCTGGATCTGCAGGGCCCGGCCGGCGCACAGGGAGAAGACCACGGCGATCATCAGCAGCAGGATCCGCATCCGGCCGACCGGGGACGCCAGCGGCCAGCGTGCCTTGCTCAGTCGGGACAGCCGGCGCTTCGAGCTGGACATGAAGGTCATCGATCGGTCCTCTTCTTCGTCGCGTCCTCAGCCTTCTTCTTGGCCGCCGCTTCCTTCTTCGCCTGCTCATCGGCGGCCTTCTTCGCCGCCTCCTCCTTCTTCTTCTCCGCCGCTGCCTTCTTCGCCGCGATCAAATCGGCGACGCGCTGCTTCTCAGCCGCTGCCTTCTGTGCGGACAGGGCAGCGAGTTGCTCCGGCGTGCGGTAGCGGACGTCCGGCAGTTCGTAGCCGGTCAGTTTGGTCGGGTCGCCGATCACCCGGCCGGACGGCATCGACAGGTACACCGGGTAGGGATTGGGCACCATGCCGAGCTTGGTCGCCTCGATCGCGAGCCGGGTGCTGGAGCGCGCCTCGACGACCTGCGACTCGAGTGCGGCAACCCGGTAGCCGAGCTGGTTGGCCGCCTTCTGCTTCGCCTGCACCGCGAAGCTCTGCTCCTGCAGTGAGGTGTTCAGCAGCAGCAGGCCGACCATTCCCAGCACCAGGAACACGCCGATGCTGAGCACGAACGGCACGCCCGCCATCCGCCGCTGCGGGATAGGCACCTGGGCCAGCCCCCAGCGGCGCGGCCGCTGCTCGCTGTTGCTGCGCGGTGCTTCCAGTGCTGTCATGCCGCCACCTCGTCGATCCGTTCCCCTGCCCGCAGCCGCGCGGACGCGGCTCGCGGATTGACCTGTACCTCGTCCATCCCCGGACGCTCCGCGCCGCGGGTCAGCAACACCAGTTGCGCGCGGAACTCAGCGGGAACCTCCGGCAACCCGCGTGGGGCCCGGTCGGTCGTCGCGACGCGCAGCGCGTTCTTCACCAGCCGGTCCTCGCCGGAGTGGTAGGCCAGCACGGCCAGCCGTCCGCCCGGAGCGAGGGCCGCGATCGCCGCGGGCAGCAGCCCGGTCAGCGAGATCAGCTCGTCGTTGACCGCGATCCGCAACGCCTGGAAGGTGCGCTTGGCCGGATGGCCGCCGCTGGCCCGGGCGGCAGCCGGAATGGCGGACTCGATCACCTGGACGAGTCGCGCCGAGGTGACGAACGGTGCGGACGCGCGCTCGGCGACGATCCGGCGGGCGATCCGGTCGGCGAACCGCTCTTCCCCGAACCGGCGCAGGATCACGGCCAACTCGGCGGCCGATGCGTCGTTGACGAGGTCGGCGGCGGTCAGCGGCTGGGTGTCGTCCATGCGCATGTCGAGGGGCGCGTCGACGCTGTAGGCGAAGCCGCGTTCCCGGCGGTCGATCTGCATCGACGACAACCCCAGGTCGGCGAGGATCGCCTGCACCCTGGGGTGGCCGGCCTCGTCCAGCACCTCGGGCAGTTCGTCGTAGCGGGCCTGGAACAGCTGCACCCGGGCTCCGAAGCGGTCCAGCCGCCGTCCGGCCAGGGCGAGCGCGTGCTGGTCGCGGTCGATGCCGATCAGGGTGGCGTCGGGGCAGGCCTCGAGGATGGCCTCGGCGTGGCCGCCCAGGCCGAGCGTGCAGTCGACGTAGACCGATCCGGCAGTTCGCAGCGGCACGCTGAGCAGCTCGACGATGCGCGCCCGCATCACCGGCACGTGCTCTGCCGCCTGCGTCCGGTCCATCTCGACCCTTCTTCCTAGCCTGGATGGCACCCCCGCGTGCGTTGGGGTTTCAATCCGTGGGTTCGCCTGGCACCGGGGAAGGTGCGCCAGGAGGCGTTGCCCCTCGGATTGAAGCCGCACCGCACGCGACGGTGATGCTTCGTCGGTGCGGTCAGCCCGCGCCGAACACTTCTTCGTCCATCTGTGCGAAGGCCTCTTCCTGCGCCGTGGCGTAGGAGGTCCAGGCCTCCGTGTCCCACACCTCGATGTGGTCCAGGGCGCCGATCACGACGATCTCCCGTTGCAGGCCCGCGTAGTTGCGCAGGTGCTCCGGCACGGTGATCCGGCCCTGACTGTCGGGCGTGGACGAATCCGCTCCCGAGGCGAACATGCGCTGCACCGAGCGCACCTTCGCGAGGCTGGACGATCCCGCGATCATCCGATCGGCGGCCGCCTGGTAGGCGGCCGGGGTGAAGATCGCCAGGCAGCGGTCGGGCTGCCGGGTGATGACGAGACCCCCGTTCAGTTCCTCGCGGAACTTGGCGGGGAGGAAGAAGCGGCCTTTGTCATCGAGCTTCGGGGTGTGGGTGCCCAGGAACATCGGACGCCCCCCTTCGACTCTGTCCTCCACTTACCCCCACTGTACTCCACTTTGCTCCACCCACCACCCCCCGCGGCCCTTCCGTCGGCACGAATGTCACCCGGTACAGTTGCTCCAGACCAAGATCCGGAGGGGGACCGTGGAGCGCAGCGCAGCGAGCCGGGTGGAGGATGTCCAGGTGGTCGCCCAGGCCATCCGCGCGGCGGTGCAGACCGTGATTCAGGGCAAGCCGGACGCGATCGACCTGGCACTGGTGGCCCTGTTCTCGTCCGGCCACCTGCTGATCGAGGACGTGCCGGGCGTCGGCAAGACGATGCTGGCGAAGGCGCTCGCCCGCTCCATCGACGGCACCGCCCAGCGGATCCAGTTCACCCCCGACCTGCTGCCCAGCGACATCACCGGAGTGTCGATCTTCAACGCGCAGTCCCGCTCGTTCGAGTTCAAGCCCGGCGGGGTGTTCGCCAACGTGGTGATCGGCGACGAGATCAACCGCGCCTCGCCGAAGACGCAGTCCGCACTGCTCGAGGCGATGGAGGAGCACCAGGTCACCGTCGACGGCGTCACCCACCCGCTGCCCGATCCGTTCATGGTGGTGGCCACCCAGAACCCGATCGAGATGGAAGGCACCTATCCCCTGCCCGAGGCGCAGCGGGACCGGTTCATGCTGCGCATCTCGATGGGCTACCCGGTGCGCTCCGCCGAGGTGGCGATGCTGGACCATCACGGCGCCGGCAACCCGTTGGCCGAGCTGCACCCCGTCACCGACGTGGCCACGGTGGCGGCGTTGTCGGAGTCGATCCGCACCATCTACGTGCACGGCGCGATCAAGGACTACCTGGTGGCGGTGCTCGACGCCACCCGGCACAGCCCCGACGTGCGGCTCGGCGGGTCACCGCGGGCGGGCCTGCAACTGCTCCGGGCGGCGAAGGCGCGCGCGGTGCTGGCCGGACGCCACTACGTGATCCCGGACGACATCCAGTTTCTGGCCGGGCCCGCCCTGGCGCACCGGCTGCTGCTGAGCCCGGCGGCCCAACTGGCCCGTCGCGGCGTGGACGAAGTGGTGGCCGCGGCCGTCGCCGGCGTACCGATCCCCGACCGCGACTGACAGCACCATGATCAGGCTGACCAACCGGGGCTTCGGGCTGCTGTGCGTCGCCGCGGTGCTGCTGGTGGCGGCCGCGATGAGCGGCCTCCGCTCGCTGGCCTGGCCCGGCGGGCTGCTGCTCGGATTGGTGGCGGCTGCGCTGGCCCTGGCCTGGTTCTCGGCCCGCAACCCCACGCTGCAGCGCAGGGTGCGGCCCGAGCGGCTGCCGGCCGGTGCGTCCGCCCGGGTGAACCTGGATCTCGAGCGCGACAGCATCGGCGTCGGCGCGTGGAGCGTCGTGGAGGAATCGGTGCCGCCGGAACTGACCGGGGCGCCTGCCCTGGCCGTGCCGTCCGGATGGGGATGGCTGCGCAGCCTGCATCACTACCAACTCGGCACGCACGTCCGCGGACGGTACGCGGTGGGGCCCAGCGTGTGGATCACCACCGATCCACTCGGGCTGGCCAGCACCAGGCGCCGGCTGGGTGCCTCGTCCCTGCTCACCGTAACGCCGGCGATCCACCCGCTGGGTCCGTCCGTGCGCGGGGCGGGCGCCGGGTTGAGCGGCGAATCCGCACAGTTGCGCAGCAGCCTGCTCGGCGCCGATGACACGCTGATCCGTGAGTACCGTCCGCGGGATGAGATGCGGCGGATCCACTGGCCCTCGACCGCCCGCACCGGCACCTTGATGGTTCGGCGTGAGGAACACGCCTGGGAGCCGAGCGCGCTGATTCTGCTCGACAACCGCTCGGTCGCGCACACCGGTCACGGTTCACGGTCGAGCTTCGAGTGGGCCGTGTCCGCGGCGGCTTCGATCGTCGTCCACCTGCTGGACGCGGGCTACGACATCGACCTGGCCGACGCCGACGGCCAGACCCTGACTGCCGAGGGCGACTCGGCGCGCGACACGTTGCTCGACCAGCTCACCGACATCGAGTTGACCCTGACCTACGACCTGACCGGATCCATCGCGCCGGGCAGTGCGGCCAAGGGCCAGCTGCTGGTTGCCGTGCTGGGTCGGTTGACCCGGGCGGACGCACTCGCCCTCACCGCTGCCCGTCACGACGGCCGATTGTGCCGCGCCATCGTGCTGCATCCGGCCGATCCCGGCTCGGACGACCCGGCCGACGTGCTGGTGGCCAGCGGCTGGCAGGTGGTGCGCAACGCCCGGTCGATGACCGTGGCGGACGCGTGGGCCGGTCTCGACTGGGGGGCGCGCCGATGAGGGCGTCCGATCGCCTCGGGCTGGCGGTGATGGCCGCGATGGCGCTGGGCCTGACCTCGCTGCAGGTGATCTCCGCCGACGGCCGGCTGGTCACCGGGTGCCTGCTGATGATCGCCGTGGTGGGCATCGCCGGCATTGTCACGCGCCGCATGCTGCCCACCGACCGTGGGGCGCGGCTGATCCAGGGCGTGCTGAGTTTCATCTCCCTGGTTGTGATGCTCATGTCGGACGGGGTCTCCAACCCGTTCGCACTGCCGACCGTGTTCGATGAAGCGGCCCGCTGGACGGCGGAATCCTCGGCCCCGATGAATCCCAACGTCGCGGTCCGGGTGATCGCCGTCAGTACGGTGACCCTGCTCGCTTTCATGGCCGATCAGCTGAGCGTGTCGTTCGCACGTCCGGCCTGGTCGCTGCTGCCGATCGGCCTGCTGTATCTGGTTCCGGCGCTCACCCTGCCCACCCTGGTGACGTTCTGGCAGGTGCTCTGGCTGGGCGTCGGCTACCTGCTGGTGCTGCTGGCGGACGCCGCCAACCGCGGCCAAATGCTGCGATTCCAGGCCGCCGACGGGCCCCGGTGGAGCCTGCTGCTCGGCGGCCTGGTGAGCCTGCTCGCGGCACTGCTGGTGGCCGGCCTGGCCGGGGTGTTCACCCCTGGGCTCGACAACGACCCCGGCGCCCCGTTCAGCAACCAGGGGTCGGTGCAGATGGGCGACCCGTCCCTCGACCTCCGCCGAAACCTGCAGCAGCCCGTGGACCGACGGGTCATCTCGTACACCAGCAGCCGCCCCAACGGCTCGTACCTTCGCATGACCACCCTTCCGGCCTTCGACGAGGGCGGGTTCCACCTCACCGGGATCGACCTCTTCACCGGATCCCTGCCCAGCGCGGAAGGCGTACCGGCCGGCCGTCCGCGATTCACCGTCGACGTTGCGGTCGCCGACTTCAACGCCGAATGGCTGCCGTTGCCGTACGCGCCGGCCGCGTTCCAGGCGTCCGGCGACTGGCGCTACGACCCGGTGTCACTCAGCGTGTTGGCGTCCGGGCCGCAGCAGAAGCGGGCCACCAACGGGTTGCACTACCAGGCCACCGCGGTCGACGTGAACCCGACCGCCGAGGAGCTGGCGAAGGCGATCGGCGGCCGGCCGCGGGATGCGGTGACCACCGTGGGCCTGCCGGCCAACTTTCCGCAGCCGGTCGTCAGCCTCGCCCGTCGGGTCACCCAGAAGGGCGCGTCGGACGGCGAGAAGGCCGTGCTGCTGCAGAACTGGCTGCGTTCGCCTGCGTTCACCTACAGCACCGACCCGGCGCCGGGTTCGGGCTACACCGCGCTGACCCAGTTTCTGCTGGTCGACAAGACTGGCTATTGCGAACAGTTCGCCGCTTCGATGGCGGTGATGGCCCGCGCCATCGGCATACCGTCCAGGGTGGCCATCGGTTTTTTGCCCGGCCGCCGGGTGGGTGACCACTGGGAGATCAACATCCGCGAGATGCATGCGTGGCCTGAGCTCTACTTCGCCGGGCTGGGCTGGGTGAGCTTCGAGCCCACCCCCGGGGTCGCGGTGGCCCCCGGCTACACCGGAGAGCAGGCTCGGCAGCCCTCGGCGTCGCCGTCGGCCACCGCCACCCCCTCGTCGAACTCCGCCTCCGAGAAGCCCAGCGCGGCGCCGTCCGTCGGCCGGGACGACCAGCCGTCCGAGACCGCCGGACCGGCCGACCAGTCCTTCCTGGGCTGGGCCGGCGGTGCGTTGCTGGTGCTCGCCCTGGCGGCCGTGCCCGCACTCGTGCGGCGGGGGCGCAGGCTCCGCCGGCTGCGTGCGGACGTTCCGCGCGAGGCGGTCACCGGCGCGTGGGACGAACTGCGGGACACCGTGTGGGACGCCGGTGGAGAGTGGCCGAGCGGGTCAGCCCGGCAGATCGGCGGCGCGGTAGCCAAGGACCTGCCGACCGAGGCCGCCGCCGCGATGGGACGGGTGGCAGTTCTGGTGGAGCAGTCCCGCTACGCGGAGCACCTGGGTGCGACGGGTGCCCTCGGCGACGATGTGGAGCGGGTGCGGGCCGGCATCGCGGTGGACGGACGGCACACCTGGTGGCGCCGGTTGTTCCCGCGCTCCCTGTGGCGTGGAATGCGCTGGCGCGGCTGATCGCGCCCCGTCGGTCGAGCTTGTCGAGTCCCTTGGCGCGCAGACACGCAACTGGACGGTTGTTCCGCAACCTTCGCGAGTACGGCGAAAGTGGCGGGACGACCGTCCAGTGGTTGTAGGTAGAAAGCGTGCGAATCAGGTCGAGGTGTTACTGGCCTTCGTCCTGGCGACGGCGCCAGCGTTCTTCCATTTTGTCCATGAAGGCCTTGTCGCTCTGCGGTGAGCGGGCGCTGGGACGACTGCTGGTGGCTTCACCGACGTGACGCCATGAGGTGACGGCGACCACGCTGGCGACCAGCATGAGCACGAAACCCACCACGCTCAGGGCGGGGCTGACTTCCATGCCGCCGATGAGGCAGGCGATACCGATCAAGAAACCGACTCCGGCAATGGTGGCTCGGCGACGATGGAGTCGCCGGGTGGTGGTGCCGCGGAGAGCATTGGCCAGCTTGGGATCCTCGGCCGCCAGGGCAGCTTCCATCTGGGCCAGAAGTCGTTGTTCCTCTGCGGAAAGAGCCATGCCAACCTCCCTTCGAGTTCGGTGCGCAGACGGGAGCGCGGGGCCAGTCTAGGCGCGCAGTTGGTCAAACGGAACACCGCGTAGAAATGGTTAACCAGGGTTCAGGGACGGCGGGGCGCATAGCCGTGCCGGGTCAGCACCGCCCGCTCCACACCGTGCGGTCCGTACTTGCGCCGGACGGCGTCCGCGGCCAGTTCTGCTTCGCGCCAACCGCGGTCGGGGGCGTCCAAGGTGGGCTGGCAATAGGCTTTGTCGGCGTCCACCAGACCCTCCACCCGAATGCCGACCCGGCGGATCCGCGGGCGTTCCAGGCCGAACTTGCCGTAGAGCGCCATCGCCTGGCCGTGCAGTTCATCGGTGGAGTCGGTCGGGCTGGCCAAAGTGAGCGTCTTGGACACGGTGCGGAAGTCGGCGAATCGCAGGGTGAGCGTGACGGTGCGGCCGAGCACACCGGCCTGGCGCATCCGCCAGGCCACCGTGCCGGCCACCCGGAGCAGTTCGGCCCGGACCAGCACCGGGTCGTCGGTGTCGCGCGAAAAGGTCTCCTGACAACCCACGCCGCGTTCACCGGGACGGGCGACCACCCGGCGGCCGTCGCGGCCCCAGGCGAGTTCGGACAGCAGCATTCCCTGGTGCGGCCCGAACGCCCGCTGCAGGGTGGTGGCCGGGGTGTGCGCCAGGTCGGCGACCGACATGATGCCGAGCCGGTGCAACTTGTCGGCGGTCGCCTCACCGACCCCCCAGATCTTCGTCACCGGAAGCGGGTGCAGAAAGGTCGTCACGTCGCCGGGCAGCACCTCGACCAGGCCGTCCGGCTTGGCCTGGCCGGAGGCGATCTTGGCGATGAACTTGCTCGGCCCGATACCGACCGAACAGGTGATGCCCTGCTCGTCGGCGACCAGGGCACGCAGGTGCTCGCCGATCGCGCGGGGGCTGCCGAGCGCCCGCAGGCTTCCGGTGACGTCGAGGTACGCCTCGTCGATGGACGCACTCTCGACGTGCGCGGTGACCGACTCGAAGACCGCGACGATGCCTGCCGAGACCTCGCCGTAGGTGTCGAAGTCGGGTGGCACGGCGACCGCCTGCGGACACATCCGGCGGGCCCGTGACGACGGCATGCCGCCCTCGATGCCGAACGCCCGGGCCTCATAATTGGCGCTCAGCACCACGCCACGCTCGGCCCCGCCGACGAACATCGGCTTGCCGACCAGTTCCGGACGGCGGCGCAGTTCGACCGAGGCGTAGAAGGCGTCCATGTCGATGTGCATGATCACGCGGTCGCGCGGCGTCGGCTCGGTGGGCAACGCGGGTGTCGCCGGTAGCCAGGACGACCAGGACCGGCGGGGTGTGGCGGGCTGGGGCGGACGGGCCGGCGGGGCTGCCTGCGGCTGCGCGGTCATCGTCCGGAACTTCCAGGACTGGAGTGCCACAGCTTGCGCGAGGTGATGCTCTCCCCCGACGGTTTCACGTCGGCGTACGGCGACTGCTGGAAACCGCTGGCATGCACCAGCACGCGGCGGCGGCCGGCGGCGTCACCGACGCCGAACCCGTCGGGCACCTCGGCCATCGTCTCGCGGACCTGGTGCAGCGCCCGCTCGCTGTCGCCGGTCTCGGCCATCGCGGTGGTGTACAGGTTGTGCAGAATGGTCAGGTCCCAGGCGCCGGTGGCCCGCACCGACACCCCGCGCGGACCAGTACGGCGCAACTCGCCGCGTACCAGCAGCAGCCACGAGTTGAACACCGTGGCCGCATACGGACCCTGGGCGTCCTCGAAGAAGGTGGCGTCGGCGGGACCGGTGCTGTCGTCGACGGTCAGGAAGACCACCCGGCGGCCGGAGCGGACCGGCGGAGTCTGGGTGGCCACCTTCACCCCGGCGATGATCACCTCGCCGCGGCTGCGCCGGCTGAGCAGGTCGGCGGCGAAGGTGACCCCGATCGCGTCCAGGAACGGCAGGTAGGCGGTGAGCAGGTGCCGGCTGGCGTCCAGTCCGATGATCTCGAGTTCGGCGCTCAGCCGTTCTGAATCACTCAGTTCGGCCAGTCCGGTGGGGGTGACATCGGCGGGCCACGGCTGGTCGAGACCTTCCCACCGCTGGTCGAGCTTGTCGAAACCACTCCGCTGGTCGAGCTTGTCGAGACCCTCCCACTGGTGGTCGAGCTTGTCGAGACCTTCCCACCGGTCGAACTGATCACTCGATTCACCGAAATCCAGTGGCAATTGGATCTCTTGCGCGACCACCGGTTTGGCGGTCTGCGCCTGCCGCCGCGCCTGCTCGCGCGGGTCGCCGCCGGTCTCGGCCGGACGGACGGCGGTCAGCCCGCGAGCCCGTCCGTGCGCCCGGACGTGGGCACGATCGGCCCGCTCCAGGTCGGCGACGGCGAGCAACAGGTCGCGCCGGGTGATTTGGCCGCGCCGCCGCACCGTGCCTGAACCCTCGATGCCGTACAGGGTGTCGAACGCGCCGGCCAGCGCCAGACGCTCGGTGATGTCGGACGGGTTACCGGTGCGTTGCCAGAAATCGGACAGCGAGTGGTAGGGACGCCCGGCGACGATCCGGGCGATCTCGGCCTCGGTGATGCCTTTCACGTCAGCCAGGGACAACCGGATGCCGTACCCCCGTCCGTCCGGAATGCCGTCGCCGGGAGCCAACCGCCTGCCCCGGACGGGCAGGTCCAGTTTGGGTCGTGGGATTACGTCCAGTTCAGCACCCCTGACCGCCTGTGGAGGCTCGGCGCTGTACGGATCGGACGTGATCCCACGAGCGCTCGGCCCGTCCGGCGGGGTCTCGGCACGCTCGACCGGCGACGAGGAGTCCAGTTTCTCTACCCGATAGACACCGTCACTGACGTTCACGTCGAGGCCGAGAATGGCGATCCCGCAGCGCCTTGCTTCTTCGAGGATCAGCCGTTTGGGGTACATGCCCGGGTCATGGGTCAGCACTCCGGACAGAAAGTGCGCCGGGTAGTGCCGCTTCAGCCAGGCCGACTGGTAGGTGGGCAGCGCGAAAGCCGCCGCGTGCGCCTTGCAGAAACCGAAGGACGCGAAGGATTCCAGCACGAACCAGGCCCGGTCGACCACCTGGGGTGAATACCCCCGGCCAAGGGCGGTGGGGACGAACCAGCGCTTCACGTCCGCCTGGGAGTCGCGTCGGCCCAGTGCCCGCCTGGCCTCGTCGCCCTGGGCCAGGGTGCAGCCGGTCATGATCGCGATGATCTGGATCACCTGCTCGTGGAAGACCACCACGCCGCCGGTCTCGGCCAGCGCCGGGATCAGGTCGGGGTGCAGGTACGCGGGCAGCTTCCAGCCATGTTTGGCCTCCAGGAACGGCACCACCATCTCGGACTTCACCGGGCCGGGCCGGAACAGCGAGATGTCGATGATGATGTCGGTGAAGTCGCTCGGGCCAAACTTGCCGACCAGTTCGCGCTGCCCGGGCGACTCGATCTGGAAGCACCCCAGGGTGACCGACTTGCCGATCATGTCGTAGGTGTCGGGGTCGTCGTAGGGGGCGAGCCCGTCCACGTCGACCTCGACCCCCTCCACCCTGCGGATCTCGTCGAGCGCGTGCGCCATCGCCGACTGCATGCGGATGCCGAGCACGTCCAGCTTGAGCAGGCCGAGTTCTTCGACGTCGTCCTTGTCGAACTGGCTCATCGGAAAGCCGCCGAAGCTGGCCTCGACCGGGGTGCGGTCGAGCAGCGTGGTGTCGGACAGCAGCACCCCGCACGGGTGCAGGGCCACATGCCGGGGCAGCCCGTCCAGCGACTCGACCAGGGAGAACAGCACGTCGAGCCGGCGCTCCCCCAGCCCGGCGGCGCGCAGTTCGGGCAGATCGCGCAGCGCCGAGCGGGCGTCCGCGGCCCGGATGTGCGGGAACGCCTTGGCGATCGCGTCGATCTCGCGCGGCGGCAGGCTGAGCGCCGCCCCGACGTCGCGGATGGCGTGCCGCACCCGGTAGGTCTCCATCATCGCCACGCAGGCCACCCGCTCGCCGCCGAAAACGTCGAGGATCGCGTCGTAGATCTCGGTGCGGCGGGCCGATTCGACGTCGATGTCGATGTCGGGCAGCACCTGCCGCAACGGCGACAGGAAGCGTTCCATGATCAGCCCGTAGCGGATCGGGTCGACCCCGGAGATGCCGAGCAGGTAGTTGACCAGCGATCCGGCGCCGGAACCGCGGGCGGCGCAGCGGATGCCGAGCCGGCCCACCATGCCGACCACCTCGGCGACGGTCAGAAAATAGGTGGCGAAGCCGAGGGTGTCGATCACGGTGAGCTCGTCGGCCAGCCGGGTCTCGATCTGCGGGGTGGACGTGCCGTAGCGGGCGGCGATGCCGGCCTCACAACGAAGGCGGAGGGCGGTCATCGCGTCGGGTGCCGAGCCGCGGACGTCGAGCACGTCGAACTCGGGCAGGTGGATCTCACCCAGTCCGATGTCGGCCTGCGGGTCGAGCCGCGCCCTGGTGGCGAGCATGCGGGTGTCGCCGATCAGCCCTTCGGCGTCGCGCCGGCCGGCCAGCCGGGCCACCTCGTCGGCGGCGGCCAGCATCTCCTTGCCGGTCTTCAGGTAGCCCTCGGCGTTGCGCCGGTCGATGTTGCGGGCGTCCAGCGGCACCAGCCGGCGGGAGGCGTCCAGCACGTCGACGGTGGGGGCCAGGTGCTTTCCGGCCATCCGGACGGAGTTGGTCAGCACTCCGGTGATGCCGTGGGCGTCGGCGAAGCCCAGCATGCGGCCCGCGAGGGCCGCCGAGCCCGGACCGCGTCCGGGAGCGTGCTGGTCGGTCACTGCGATGGCGAGCCGGTGCCGGTCGACCAGATCGAGCCAGCGGTGCAGCACCCCTTCGGCAGCATCGGGCGAGCCGTGCGCCAGCGCCCGTCCGAGATCGGAGTCGTCGCCCAGCATCACCACCAGGTCGTCGTGGCCGGCCATCGCCTCGGGGGTGCAGCGCGGCTTGCCGCGTTCGCCGGCCAGGTGCACCGCGGAGGTCAGCCGGCACAGCGATGTCCAGCCCCGCCGGGAGGTGGCCAGGCTGACCGCGCGGGAGCCGTCGGCCATGGTGTGGTCGACCCCGACCACGGGTGCGATGCCGGTGCGCTGGCAGGCGCGGGCGAACTTGACCGCCCCATAGAGGCCGTCGCGGTCGGTGATCGCGAGGGTGTCCATCTCGGCGTCGGCGGCGGCGTCCACCAGTGCCGCCGGCTGCGAGGCGCCGTAGCGCAGCGAGTAGCCGGACGCCACCCGCAGGTGCACGAACGGGTCGCTCATGATGCCGCCACCGCGCCCGTCGGGTCCTGTGAGACCCGGACCAGCCGGCGGGCCACCTGATCGTGGAACAGCCGGACGTCGCGGAGCAGATCGTCGGCCTCACGGGTGCCGACCAGGTTGACCGCCCCGGCCTGCACGGCCCGCCGCTTCAGCGCCGAGGCGGCGAAGAAGCCCGCCCACTCGGCGTACTCGGGGGCCACGTCGGCGAGCACCTGCCAGACGTCGCGCGGCCGGGTGGACGGGGCGCGTCGGGGTTGGGTGCGGTGGGCGAGCACCACCGCGGCCACCCGCAGCGCGGCCAGGTGGGCACCGAGGAACTTCTCGGCGGGCTGTTCGGCGAACTCTGCCTGGGTCAGCGCCGAAGCCGCCGGGACCAGTTCGGGGACGGCCATCAGTCCACCACCGTGCGCAGCCGCCAGCGGCCGTTGCCCAGGGCCAGTTCGTACACGCCGGAGGTGCCGAGCCGACCGTCGGCGGCGACCACCCGCCAGATCTCCTGCTCGCCGAGCAGGTCGTCGGATTCGTCGGCCTTGTCATCGCCGGTGGAATCACCGCGGGCGGCCCGCGCCCGGCCGGAGTTCCACCAGTCAGAGGTCTCGACCCAGCGGGTCTGCAACTCGGTCACCTTCCACACCCGGTGCCGCCAGAAGAACTGCGCCGGCCCCTCGTCGTCGCCCACCAGCCCCTGCCGGACCTCGATCGCCTCGTCATACCTGCGCACGATGCCCCCTGCGAATGCCCTTGTGGACGCCTGGTCGGAAGCCGTGGGAATGGACGACCCCGGTGCGGACGGGGGTCGAGTTCCGTCCGCACCGGGGAGCTGTGAGCCCTTCCCCGACTCGAATATCGAACAACTGTTCGACTCGTTCAAGTCTGCCTGTTCGGTCCTGGTCCGTCAAGAGGAAACCGGCGGGAAGCCGATTCGCCCAGGGGTTCCAGGCGTGGCCGCGTGGGACAAAAGGGGGACGGAGTCGACTTTCGTCCCACGGGGATGGTGGGACGAAAGTCGACTCCGTCCCCCTTTCGTCCCAGCACGCAGATGATCAGGAAAGGAGTGCACGATGGCCCGAGTCACCGGTTCAGCCGTCGATGACGCCTCGCAGGTGATCGCCGCGGCCGACCGCGTACGCCTCGCGGACCCAGCCGGCGAACTCGTCGTCCAGCTCGTCGATCGACGTCAGCCGCAGGTGGTGCACGAACAGCTTCTTGGTGTACGGCGAGACCTGCCGGATCCGCGGATCGCGTACCTGTCGCTGCAGGTCGAGGTAGACGTCCAACCCCGTCTCCGTCGGCCGGGCTCCCGCGAACCCACGTCTGGCGCCCTTGAACGTGATCGTGGTCTTGGTGGGCGCGACGCTGACGTCCCCGCAGTTGCGAACCAGTTCGACGAACCGGTCGAACATCGCGATGCTGGCTTGCGGCTTGTCGCGCAGATGGTCCTCGACCGTCCAGGTGGGTCCGTCAGTCATGCCGCCAGCCTGGCACGAACCGTCGGTGACGGCGAGGCGGCTTGCCCTGGATCTGGTTTCGCTCTGGCACCCTAGGCCCATGGAGATACTGCCGCTCGCGTTCACCAGCGGCTGGGCGAGCGGCATCAATACCTGGGCCACGGTGCTGCTCCTCGGCCTGATGGGACGCTACGCCGGCGTCGCAGGGATTCCCCCGGGCTTCGAGCGCACCGACGTGCTGATCGTGATGGGCGTGCTGGCAATCGTCGAGGTCGTCGCCGACAAGATCCCCTATCTCGACTCCGCCTGGGACGTGGTCTCGACCTTCATCCGTCCGATCGGCGGCGCCACCATCGGCGCCCTGATGGCCGGCCAGACCGGGGATCTCGGCAGCATCTCCCTGGCGGCGGTCGGCGGCGTCACCGCGCTGCTCTCGCACCTGGCCAAGGCCAGCGTCCGGCTCGCGGTGAACACCTCACCGGAGCCGCTCAGCAACCTGACCGCGTCCGCCGTCGGCGACCTGAGCCTGATCGGCGTGCTCAGCCTGGCTGCCCTGTACCCCGTCGCAGCCGCCACCGTCGCCGCCGTCCTGCTGGTGATGACCATCGGGCTCGCGCTGTTCCTGCTCAACCGGGTGGTCAGGGGCTGGCGCCGGCTGCAGGCCTGGCGGGCCGCGCGCCGGGCAACCGCATGAGTGCGCCCCCGGTCGCCGTCGTCGGCGGATCGCTGGCCGGCATGGCCGCCGCGGCCCGGCTGGCCAAGGCCGGCCATCGGGTGCTGCTCTTCGAAGCCGCCGACACCCTCGGCGGACGCTGGGCACGACCCGGGGCACTCCCTCCGGTGTTCACCCTCCCGGCGCCGTGGCGCGACCTGTTCCGCAAGTCCGGACGTCCGTTCGACACCGAGCTGGCACGCACCGGGCACGCACTCGTGCCCGCCCCCGCAGCCACCCACCACTTCACCGACGGGTCGAACCTGCAGCTGCCCACCGACCGGGGCGAACAGTGGACAGTGCTGAGCCGGGCCTGGGGAACTGCCGCGGCGACCCGCTGGCGCGACCTGCTGGACGACCTGGACGGCCGCTGGCAGGTGCTGCGCCGGCTCGGCCTCGAGGACGAGTTCACCGACGCCGCATTGACCCGGGAGCGGCGCAACACCCTGGGCCTCGGACGGTCGATCGCCGACCTGGCCAGCGCGTTTCGCCAGCCGCAGGCGGCGGAGCTGATCCGCTCGACGGCCTGGCGGATCGGGTCCGATCCGACCACGACACCCGAGTTCGTCGCCGTCAGGCTCGCCCTCGAACGCACCTTCGGACGCTGGCAGCTGATCCGCGACGGAATCCCGGTGCCGGCCGGCGACCTGATCGACCTGCTGGCCGCCCGACTGATGCTACGCGGCGTCGAGGTCCGTACCGGCGAGCCCGTCAGGGCCGTCGCGCCCGGATCGGTGCGCACAGCCGACGACACCGTCGCCGTGGCCGCAACAGTCGTTGCGGTCAACCCGTGGGAGTTCCTGCGGCTGACCTACCCGGGCGAGGGACGCCTGCGCCGCCGGACCCGCTGGACCAGGCCCGCCCTGGCCCCCGTCATCACGGTGCTGCCGCGGACCGTTGCACAAGAGATGGGTTTTGCCACAGCAGTCGGTGGCGAAACTCACCCGGTTCTCCCGGCGCAGATCGAAGAGCAGGTGCACCATGCCCGGGACGGCGTCCGAATCCGGTACGACCTGCCCGCTGTGACCATCAGCCACGACTTCGGCGCCGGTCGGGCGCAGCCAAGCCCTGGCTTCGGAACCCGATGGACCTCCCCGCGCACCTGGTTGCGCGAACCACCGCTGCGCGCCGACACCGCGAAGGTCTACACGGCGTCCGCGTCGAGCCGTGGCGGCAACGACCCCTGGGCGCAGCTACTGTCCGGGGCGCTGGTCACCTACGTCGTGCACGAGCGACTCACCGGTGCGGACATCCGTCCGACCAACAAGGCGTTGAAGAACTGAGCGGTCGGCGGCGGAGGGGTCTCGACAAGCTCGACCAGCCGACGCGCTCGACCGACTGACTTAGAGGAAGATCAGCACCAGCAGCAGGATCGCCACCGCGATGCCCGAACCCAACCCGGCGGCGAGCAGCATCGGCGCCCGCACCCCGGCGTCCTTGGCGGGCACCAACTGGCCCGGCGCGCCGGTTCCCTCGATGATGGTGGACGGCACCGCGAAGGTGTCCTTGGCCGGCAGCGCGGCGACCACCTCCGCTACGTCACCGAGGGTGTGGGCGGCGAACACCTTGTCGAGTTGCTCGCGGTAGGTGTCGGTGTCGACGAGTCCGTCGGCGAAGGCCTGGTTGAGCCGCCCGGCCACCTCTTCGCGGTCGCCGTCGGTCAACGGCTCCAGCGGCTTGGACCGGTACTTCGACGAGATCGGCAGGTTGTCCACTCGTCCAGCGTAGTAGGCACGTGGGGAGGGGTCTCGACAAGCTCGACCGGCCGGGGTCTCGCCAAGCTCGACCAGCGGCTCAGCCGAGCACCGTCATTTCCACCTCGACGTACATCTCCGACAGCCTGCCCCCGGAGTAGATCCCCCGCAGTGGCGGTACGTCGGAGTAGTCGCGGCCGATCCCCACCTCCACGTGGAACTCACCCGGAGCTGTGTCATTGGTCGGGTCGAGGCCAATCCAGGCGCCGTCCCAGTACTGCAGCCAGGCGTGCGACTCGGCCGCCCGCGGTTGGCCCGGCACCGGATCGGACGACGGCATCACATAGCCCGAGACGTACCGCACCGGAATTCCCACGAAGCGCAGCGCGCCGATGGCCACGTGCACCATGTCCTGGCAGACGCCGGCGCCGGCGTCCCAGACGTCGCGAGCGCGCGTCTGCACGTGGGTGACCCCGGGCACGTAGCTGACCCGCTCACGGATCCGCTGGGTGACCTCGAACACCGTCTCGGCCGGGCTGGCCTTGCGGGCCACCTCGGCGGCATACGCGCACAGTTCGTCGCCCGGATCGACGTGCTCGGTGACGCTCAGCATCTCGCTCATGGTGTCGATGAAAGCGCTGTTGCGCAGTTCGTCCCAGGCCACCCCGGGGGCGACTTCGGCCGGCCGGGTGACCTCCACCGTCGCCGTGGACGTCACCCCCAACCGCGAATGCTTCTCGCGGATCTCGAAGGCCGTCACCCGGGTGCCCCAGTAATCGGTGTAGCTGAGCACCCAGGGAGTCGGCTGAATGTCGATTCGGGAGCTCATCACCCACTGCTCCCGGGTCGCCCGCGGCGTCATGCGCACCTCGTTGTGCGAGCCGAGCACCCTGTCGGGGTACGAATACCCAGTGTGGTGGACGATCCGGATCTGATTGGTCACTGTTCGCCTCCCCGCCACACTGCCGCGGTGGCTCCCTCGAAGTAGCGCTGGCTGATCGCCTGGCTGGCCTGGTTGCAGACCCACTGCAGGTCGGCCATCCGGCTGGGCAGGTCGTGCAGCACCTCGCCGGGCGGGCGGTACTCCAGCGCCGCCCGCGCGGTGCCGAGCAGTCGCTGGGCGTCGTCCTCGATACCGGCGCGGCGTTCGGTCTGGCCCAGCTCGGCCAGCGCCGACTCGGCGGCGGTCAGCGTGTGCACCAGAGAGCGCGGAAACAGCCGGTCGAGCAGCAGGAACTCCGCCGCGTCGCGATCGGTGGTGACGCCGCCGTAGGTGCGGACGAACGCATGATGGGCACCACACCCACGCAGCACGTTGTTCCAGGCGCTCTGCGAACCGGAGGTCATGGACGCCGACTGGATCAGCCGGGCCGTCATGTCGGCGCGTTCGATGGAGCGGCCGAGCACCAGGAAGTGCCAGCCCTCGTCGTGGCTCATGGTGGAATCAGCGGTGCCCGAGATGACCGCGCAGCGCTCGCGGATGTGCTTGAACGCCGAGGTCGGACGCATGCGCTGCAGCCGTCCGCCGCGCACCGAGTTCCACGTGGTGTTGATCGACTCCCACATCTCGGTGGAGACAGTCTCACGCGCCCGCCGGGCAGACTCGCGGGCACCGCTCAGTGCCGTGGCCACCGAGGCCGGCTCGTTGTCGTCGTAGCACAGGGCGGTCAGCACGTACTGCGGGTCGGCGGGACGCCCCTCCGGCGGCGGGTAACCCATCACCTCCAGCAGCGACTGGCCGGCTGCCTCCTGGTCGACGGTGGGGTCGTCCAGCAGCAACTGCAGGTGCACCTCGACGATCCGGCAGGTGTCCTCCGCGCGCTCCAGGTAACGTCCGATCCAGAACAGCGACTCGGCGATGCGGCTCAGCATGGCGCCTCCGTCCGGCCCTGCTGCTGTTGCTCCTGTTGCTGCTGGACGCCCTCGTCCCCGATGTCGGCCATCGGCACGCTGATCGGCAGCATCGCCGGCCGGGCCTTTCTGCGCTGCCCCCGGACGCCGTCGCGGGCCAGCACCCAGGTGTCCTTGGAGCCGCCGCCCTGGGACGAGTTCACGATCAGTTCGCCCTCAGGCAGGGCCACCCGGGTGAGCCCGCCGGGCAGCACGTAGATGCCGGTGCCGCTGTTCACGGCGAACGGCCGCAGATCGACATGCCGGGGCGCCATTCGTCCGTCGATCATCGTGGGCACCGTCGAGAGTTGGACCACCGGCTGTGCGATCCACCCGCGCGGGTTGGCCAGCACGGCGTTCCGCAGCTTGTCGAGCTTGCGCTGACTGGCCGCCGGCCCGATCACGATGCCCTTGCCGCCGGAGCCGTCCACCGGCTTCAGTACCAACTCGGCCAGCCGGTCGAGCACTTCCTCGCGGGACTCCGGATCCTCCATTCGCCAGGTGTCGACGCCGGGCAGCATCGGCTCCTCACTGAGGTAGTAGCGGATCAAGTTCGGCACGTAGGTGTAGATCAGCTTGTCGTCGGCCACGCCGTTGCCGACGCAGTTGGCGAGGGTGACGTTGCCGGCCCGGACGGCGTTGATCAGGCCGGCACACCCCAGCATCGAGTCGGCCCGGAACGTGGCCGGGTCGAGGAACTCGTCGTCGAGGCGGCGGTAGATCACGTGCACCGGACGCAGACCCTGCGTGGTGCGGATCGACACCCGGCCGCCCCGGCAGACCAGGTCGCGGCCCTCGACCAGCTCCACGCCCATCATCCGCGCCAGCAGGGCGTGTTCGAAGTAGGCGGAGTTGTAGACGCCGGGGGTGAGGACCACCACGGTCGGATCGCTGACGCCGTGCGGAGCCGCGGCCCGCAGTGCCGCCAGCAACTGCAGCGGGTACTGCTCCACCGGACGGATCCGGTGCCGGCTGGTCACCTCGGGCAGCGCGGAGAACATCGCGCGCCGGTTGGTCATCACGTACGACACCCCGGACGGCACCCTGACGTTGTCCTCCAGCACCCGGAAGACGCCCTCGTTGTCGCGCACCAGGTCGATGCCCGACACGTGCACGCGCACCCCGTTCGGCGGTACCACCCCGTGCATCACCCGGTGGAAATGCGGTGAGCTGACCACCACCTGGCGCGGAATGACGCCGTCGTCGAAGACCTTGCCGTAGCTGTACACGTCGGCCAGGAACGCCTCCAATGCGCGGACGCGCTGGGCGACGCCGGCCTCCACCACCGCCCATTCGTCGGCCATCAGGATCCGCGGCACGATGTCGAGGGGGAAGGGACGTTCCTCTCCCCCGATGTCGAAGGTGACGCCCTGATCCAGGTAGCTGCTCTTGAGATAGTCGGCGCGGGCGCGCACCTCATCGGGCGCGAGCTTGCCCAGTTGCCGCAGCGCCGCGGAGTAGGCGGCCCGGACGCCCTCGTCCGAGATCATCTCGTCGAACGCGGGTCCGGAGGCCCGATAGTCCGAGAAAAGTTCACTCACGTGGGTCAGGCTATTGCTGTTTTGTTTCACCCCGGTATCGATCACACAGATCTGCTGGGCGATTCATCGGCCCGGGCCGCGTCGGCAGGTGCCTGATCATCCACGTCACCAGTGTCGCTCCGCCACCTTGTCATGGCGTGCCTCGGACGCACTACTGCGGCATCCAGTCGTGTAACACCGGGTAACGCCGGCCAGTGATCTGGTCGTGCGACGGGTGCCGGACGGTGATCTGGTCGTGCGACGGGTGCCGGACGGTGATCTGGTCGTGCGACGGGTTCCGGGTCGGGCATTCTGCGGGGTGGCGCTCGCCGGGAGTGTGGACCCGACTGCTCAACAGAAGACTCGGACAGTGGTGGCCCGGGTGCTTCCACTCCCGCCGGTCCCCCTGCCCGGAGGCGGCACTCTCGCCGAGGCCGGACGGTGCCGGACTGACCTATGCTGGCGCCGATCAGCAGAGGAGGCCGATGAACTTCCGGCACGTGCAGGCGCCGACGGCGGTGGTGATGGTCCGTCCGCACCGGTTCAGGATCAACGCCGAGACGCTGGCCGACAACGCCTTCCAGTCACCCTCGGACGTCGAGCTGAGCGATGAGGCGATCGCCTCGGGGGCCCGCGAGGAGTTCGACGGCTGCGTCGCCGCGCTCACCGGCGCCGGGGTCGTGGTGCACGTGTTCGACGACTTCGGCCAACTCGACACCCCCGACTCGGTCTTTCCCAACAACTGGTTCTCGACCCACCACGGCGGCCGGATCGCCCTGTACCCGATGTTCGCGCCGAACCGCCGCCGCGAGCGCCGCGGCGACGTGATCGAACTGCTCAAGAGCACCTACCGGGTGCAGGAGGTGATCGACTACTCCGGGCTCGAATACGACAATCTGTTTCTCGAGGGCACGGGTGCGATGGTGCTGGACCACCTCGAGCGGGTCGCCTACGTGGCCAACTCGTTCCGCGCCGACCCGGTGATTCTCGAACGGTTCTGCACCGTCTTCGGCTACGAACCGATGGCCTTCCCCACCGCGGGGCCGGACGGCCGCCCGGTCTATCACACCAACGTGATGATGGGCATCGCCTCGGAATACGCCCTGGTCTGCCTGCGCGCGATCAGCGACCCCGGGCGCCGCGAAGAAGTGGCCCGCCGGCTGGCTGAGAGCGGACGCACCGTGCTCGACCTGAGCTTCGAGCAGGTGGCCGAGTTCGCCGGCAACACCATGGAACTGACCGGGTCGGCCGGACGGCTGCTGGCCCTCTCGGAGCGAGCCGCCGCGGCCCTCACCGACGAGCAGCGCTCGGCGATCGAACAGTCGGCCACGCTGCTGCCACTGAGGGTGCCGACGATCGAGTTCGCCGGTGGTTCGGTGCGCTGCATGATCGCCGGCGTCCACCTCACGCCCCGCTGACCGCCGGTCGAGCGTGCAGAGATCCTCCATGAGAAGGCGTACCGGAGCGGGGAGGGCTCGACCAGCTCTCAGTCGGATAGCGGGCCGAAGGCTGCGCCCAGGGCGGTCAGCTCCGCCTCGCCGCCGTCCTCTGCGGTCAGCACCCACAGCCCGGCGCGGGTGATGGCGATGCTGTGTTCCCAGTGGCAGGCCCGGGACCGGTCACGAGTGGCCACCGTCCAGTCGTCGTCCAGGGTGACGGTGGCCTCACCACCCAGGGTCAGCATGGGTTCGATCGCCAGGCACATACCCTCGACGATCATCGGGCCGCGGCCCCGCTTGCCATGGTTGGGCACGTCCGGCGCCTGGTGCATGGCCGAACCGATCCCGTGCCCGGTGAACTCGCGGACGATGCCGTAGCGTCGCGGCCGGCTCATCACGAAGCCCTCGATCGCCGCCGAGATGTCGCCGATGCGGCCGGCCGGCCCTGCCGCCGCGATCCCCCGCCACATCGCCTGCCGGGTGGCCTCGCTCAGCTCGACGTCGGCCGCACGCGGCTCGCCCACGATGAAGCTGAGCGCCGAATCGCCGTGCCAGCCGTCGATGATCGCGCCGAAGTCGACCGAGACCAGGTCGCCGTCCGCCAGCACCCGGTCACCGGGTATGCCGTGCACGATCTCGTCGTTGACCGAGATGCAGGTGACCGCCGGGAACGGCTGGATGCCCCAGCCCGCGCCGTAGTTCAGAAAGGACGACGTGGCTCCGTGTTGCGCCAGCAGTTCGCGGGCCAGTCGGTCGAGTTCACCGGTGCTGGTGCCGACCGCCGCGGCGTCGCGAAGGGCGGCCAGGGTGCGGGCCACCACCAGGCCGGCCTGACGCATGACCAGGATCTGCTCGGGCGTCTTGCGTTCGATACCGCCACCCACCGGTCAGTAACCGATCCTCTCGGCCAGCGCGGCCAGCACCCGCTCCGAAACCTCGATGACGTCGCCCAGCCCGTCCACCTCGACGAGCAGGCCGCGTTCGCGATACACCTCGAGCAACGGGTCGGTCTGCTCGTGATAGAGCTCCAGCCGGGTGCGGATGGTCTCTTCGTTGTCGTCGGGACGGTTCTCGATCTCGGCCCGCTTGAGCAACCGATCGACCAGGGCGGACTCGTCGGCGGTCAGCGAGACCACTCCGTCCAGGGTGTAGCCGTGGTTGTCGAGTTCGCCGTCCAGTGCCTTCACCTGCCCGACCGTGCGGGGGAAGCCGTCGAGCAGCCAGCCGCCCTTGGCGTCCTCTTCTTCGAGCCGGTCGATGACCACTTGGACGCTCAGGCTGTCGGGCACGTAGCCGCCGTCGGCGATGATCCGCTTGATCCGCTCACCCAACCTGGTTCGGTTGGTGATCGCCACCCGGAAGATGTTGCCGGTGGAGATGGGTGGAATGTTGTAGTGCTCGCCGATGATCGCGGCCTGAGTACCTTTGCCCGCGCCCGGAGGTCCCATGATCAGCAGTCGCATCTGTGCCACCTCGCCATTGAGTCGGTTTATCTGAGGAACCCCTCATAGTTGCGTTGCTGGAGCTGGCTCTCGATCTGCTTCACAGTGTCCAGCCCGACTCCGACAACGATCAGAATGCTAGTGCCACCGAAGGGGAAGTTTGTCTGGGCGTTGAAGAAAATGAAGGCGATCGCCGGAATCAGCGAGATCAGGGCCAGGTAGAGCGCGCCGGGGGCGGTCAGCCTGGACAGCACGAAGGCCAGGTACTCCTCGGTCGGCTTGCCGGCCCGGATGCCCGGAATGAACCCGCCGTACTTCTTCATGTTGTCGGCGACCTCTTCGGGATTGAAGGTGATCGCCACGTAGAAGTAGGTGAAGAAGATGATCAGCGCCAGGAAGATCAGGTTGTACCACCAGCCGGTGCCGCGCACCAGGTGGGTCTGGATCCAGGACGAGATCGGGCTGTCGGGCTGGAACTGGGCGTAGAGCACCGGCAGGTACAGCATCGAGCTGGCGAAGATGACCGGAATGACACCGGCCTGGTTGACCTTCATCGGAATGTAGGTGGTGGTGCCGCCGAAGAGCCGCCGGCCGACCATGCGTTTGGCGTACTGGACGGGAATACGGCGCTGCGCCTGCTCCATGAAGATCACACCGAGCATCACCAGCAACCCGATCCCCATCACGGTGGCGAAGGCCAGCCAGCCGCCCGCGCCCTCGCGGCTCTGCTTGATCGACCACAGCGAGGCCGGGAACTGGGCCGCGATCTGGGTGAAGATCATCACCGACATGCCGTTACCGATGCCGCGCTCGGTGATCAGCTCACCCATCCACATCACCAGGGACGTGCCTGCGGTCATCGTCAGCACCATCGTCACGATGGCGAAGATGCCCTTGTCGTAGACCAGGTCGCGGGAGCAACCCTGGAACAGCTGGCCGTTGACCGCAAGGGTGACGAAGGCGGTGGCGTTCAGCACGGCGAGCACCAGGGTCAGGTAGCGGGTGTACTGGGTGATCTTGGCGGTGCCGGACGCACCCTCCTTCTTCAACGTCTCCAACCGCGGAATGACCACGGTCAGCAGTTGCAGAATGATGCTCGCGGTGATGTACGGCATGATGCCCAACGCGAAGATCGCGAGTTGCAGCAGCGCCCCACCCGAGAACAGGTTGATCATCGAGTAGAGCCCGGCGTTCGACCCTGCGGCGGATTCGATCCGGCACGCGTTCACGTTGACGATGTTCACGTTCGGCGTCGGGATCACCGAGCCCAGCCGGAAGATCGCCAGAATGCCGAGGGTGAACAGGATCTTGCGGCGCAGGTCAGGTGTTTTCAGCGCGTTGACGAAGGCCGACAGCATCCGACCAGTACTCCTCTACGTGTGGCGGTCGCGCGCCGGAACGGCGGGCAACCTGGGAAACTCTACCAAGTTCTAGACGGACCAATCCTCAGAGCTCGGCTGCTCGGCCAACGAGGGTCGCGGGCCGACGTGCGCCGTCATCGCCGCCAGCCCCTGGGCGACCTGCGCGCGGGACGCGATCCGGGCCGTCTCGGCGTCGCCGGATGCGACCGCCCCGGCGATCCGCCGGTACCGCTCGGCCCAGACCAGCCCCGGTTCGGGCGCGGCCGGACCGTCGATCCGCTGCACCAGCCGGACCATACCCGAGAAGCCGGCGAACAACTCGTTCGCGGTGGCGCGCAGCAGCAGGGCGTGGAACTCGATCTCGGCATCGGCCAGCACGGCGGCCCCGTCCGGTTGCCGGCCGGCGCGGACGATGTCGTCGGCAAGCTCGATCAGCCGCTGGCGTTGCTCGGTGCTGGCGTTGCGAGCAGCCAGTTCGGCGGCCATCGGCTGCAGTGCCGCGCGCAACTCGGTGACGTCCAGCAGCACCCGGTCGTGCTCCGCGCCGCGCAACCGCCAACGGACCACCAGCGGGTCGAGCACGTTCCACGCGAAGCGGGGACGAATGGTGATGCCGACCCGGCGACGCGAGCGGACCATGCCGAGGGACTCCAGGATCCGCATGATCTCGCGGGCGACCGTCCGCGACACCATGAAGCGCTGTTCCAGGACGGCCAGGGTGAGCACCGAACCGACCGGACGGGTTCCGTCGACGATCTCCTGGCCGATCTCGTCGAGGGCCGCGTGGTGCAGGTGTGGGGAGGCCATGGGGGTGTGTTCCTTACGTCGCCGACCCACAATAGTCGCACCATTGGCCGGCCCACGCGGCGGAACGGACCCGTCCGCCATCTGCCTCAGCGCGACGGAACGGGCCGGCCCGAAGGGGGCCGGCCCGCGCTCGCCTGGTGGATCAGAGCTGGGTGGCGGTGCCGCCCGCGGCCTCGATCTTGTTCTTCGCGGACGCGGAGAACGCGTGCGCCTTCACGGTCAGGGCGACCGTGACGTCGCCGTTGCCGAGCACCTTGACCAGGTTGCCGTCGCGGACGGCACCCTTGGCGACCAGGTCGTCGACGCCGACCTCGCCACCCTCGGGGTACAACTCGGCCAGCTTGGACAGGTTCACCACCTGGTACTCGACCCGGAACGGGTTCTTGAAGCCGCGCAGCTTGGGCAGCCGCATGTGCAGCGGCATCTGCCCGCCCTCGAAGTTCTCGGGCATGTTCTTGCGCGCGCCCGAGCCCTTGGTGCCGCGGCCGGCGGTCTTGCCCCGACGGCCAGCCTCACCACGTCCGACGCGGATCTTGTCAGTCTTCGCGCCCGGGGCGGGGCGTAGATGATGCAACTTCAACGGCATGTCAGTCGACCTCCTCGACGGTCACCAGGTGCGGGATCGTCTTGGCCATCCCGACCAGTTCGGGACGGTCCTCGATCACCACCGAGTCACCGATCCGCTTCAGGCCCAGCGAACGCAGGGTGTCGCGCTGGTTCTGCTTACGACCCACGGCGGACTTCACCTGGGTCACCTTGAGCTGGCTCATCAGTGCTTCGCCTCCTCGCGGGCGCGCAGCAGCGCGGCCGGGGTGACGTCCTCGACGGACAGCCCACGGCGCTTCGCCACCTGCTCGGGCTCCTCCAGGCTCTTCAGCGCGGCCACCGTGGCGTGCACCACGTTGATCGCGTTGTCGGAGCCCAGTGACTTGGCGAGCACGTCGTGCACGCCGGCGCACTCCAGCACGGCCCGGACCGAGCCGCCGGCGATCACGCCGGTACCCGGGGAAGCCGGACGCAGCATGACCACGCCGGCCGCCTTCTCGCCCTGGACGGGGTGCGGGATGGTGCCCTGGATCCGCGGCACCCTGAAGAAGGCCTTCTTGGCCTCTTCGACGCCCTTGGCGATCGCAGCGGGCACCTCGCGGGCCTTGCCGTAACCGACACCGACGTTGCCGTCACCGTCGCCCACCACGACCAGCGCGGTGAAGCTGAACCGACGACCACCCTGGACGACCTTGGCCACCCGGTTGATCGCCACGACCCGCTCGAGGTACTGGCTCTTGTCCTTGTCGGCAGCGGCGTTCTGGCCTCGACGGTCCTCGCGGCCACGACGCTCGCCACCAGCGGCACCGCCTCCGCGGCGCTGGTTTCCATTCATCGTTTCTCTTACCTTTCGAGTTCCGTCAGAATCCCAGACCGGCTTCGCGGGCGCTGTCGGCCAGCGCCGCGATCCGGCCGTGGTACTTGTTGCCGGCGCGGTCGAAGACCACGTCGGAGACGCCGGCGGCCTTGGCCCGGTCGGCGATCAACGCGCCAACCTTCTTGGCCACGGCCGTCTTGTCGCCGCTGGTCTTGCGGACGTCCGCCTCCAGGGTGGACGCCGAAGCCAGGGTGTGACCCGCGGTGTCGTCGATCACCTGAACGAACAGGTGCCTCGCCGACCGGGTCACCACCAGCCGCGGACGCTGCGGGCTGCCCGCGATCTTCTTGCGGCCACGGACCTGGCGACGCAGCCGCGCCGCGATCCGATCCGCAGTGGTCTTGTTGTTCGACAGCGAGATAGCCATCACTTACCAGCCTTTCCAACCTTGCGGCGAACCCGCTCGCCGGCGTAACGCACGCCCTTGCCCTTGTAGGGCTCCGGCTTGCGGATCTTGCGGATGTTCGCCGCAACCTCGCCGACCACCTGCTTGTCGATGCCGTACACGGTGAACGCGGTCGGCCGCTCCACCGAGAACGTGACGCCCGCGGGGGCGTTGACCACGACCGGGTGGCTGAACCCGAGGTTGAACTCGAGCTGCGTGGGGCCCTTGGCGATCACGCGGTAGCCGACACCGACGATCTCAAGCTTCTTCTCGTAGCCGGCGGTCACGCCGGTCACCATGTTGGAGACCAGGGTGCGGGTCAGGCCGTGCAGCGAACGGCTCACCCGCTCGTCGTCGGGCCGGGTGACCTCGATCTCGCCGGAGTCGTTCCGGCCGATCTTGATCGGCTCGGCCACGGTGTGCGTCAGGGAGCCCTTCGGGCCCTTCACGTCGACCCGCTGGCCGTCCAGTTCAATCTCCACGCCCGCCGGAACGGCGATCGGGAGCCTGCCAATTCGAGACATGTCAGTACTCCTTTCTCACCACACGTAGGCGACGACTTCGCCGCCCACGGACTTGGCATGGGCATCGGAGTCGGTGAGCAGGCCCTGGGACGTCGAGATGATCGCGATCCCCAGGCCGCCCAGCACCTTCGGCAGGCCGGTCGACTTGGCGTAGACCCGCAGCCCGGGCTTGCTGATCCGCCGGATGCCGGCGATCGAGCGCTCCCGGTGCGAGCCGTACTTCAGCGTCAGGGTCAGCGTCTTGCCGACCTCGCCGGCGGCGGGATCCTTCACCTCGAAGTCCCCGATGTAGCCCTGGGCCTTGAGGATCTCGGCGATACCCACCTTGATCTTGCTGTGCGGCATGGTCGTCGACTCGTGGTACGCCTGATTGGCGTTACGCAGACGCGTCAGCATGTCTGCGATCGGGTCAGTCATGGTCATGACTTGTTTCTACTTTCTCGGACGGTTTCAGGTCGCCGTGTCACAGGCGCCTGACCTGTTCGGGTTGAGGTCAGCGGGTTCGGACGAACCCAGGGTTGGTCTCGACAGGTTCGAGGTCTCGGGTCACGAGGTCTCGACGAGCTCGACCAGCGGTGGTCACCAGCTGGACTTGGTCACACCGGGCAGTTGGCCCGCGTGCGCCAGGTCCCGCAGGCAGATCCGGCACAGGCCGAACTTGCGGAACACGGCCTTGGACCGGCCGCACTTGCTGCACCGGGTGTAGCCCCGGACGGCGAACTTCGGCTTGCGCGCCTGCTTCACCTTCAGCGCAGTCTTTGCCATCTGGTCAACTCCTCTTCAGGGACTTCTTCTGGGCGCTCTTGCTGGAGCCCTGCGGACGTCGCTTCTTGGCGACGGCCTTCTTCGGATCGTTCTCGGGCGCCTTGAACGGGAAGCCCAGTGCGCGCAGCAGCGCGCGGCCCTCGTCGTCGGTGGTCGCCGTGGTGACGAACGTGATGTCCATGCCCCGGGTGCGATCGATCCGGTCCTGGTCGATCTCGTGGAACATGACCTGCTCGGTCAGCCCGAAGGTGTAGTTGCCCTGGCCGTCGAACTGCCGCGCCGAAAGGCCGCGGAAGTCACGGATGCGGGGCAGCGCCAGGCTGAGCAGCCGGTCGGCGAACTCCCACATGCGGTCGCCGCGCAGCGTCACGTGGCAGCCGATCGGCATGCCCTCGCGCAGCTTGAACTGCGCGATCGATTTGCGGGCCTTGGTCACCGAAGGCTTCTGGCCGGTGATCTGGGTCAGGTCGCGCACGGCGCCGTCGATCACCTTGGAGTCGCGGGCAGCGTCACCGACACCCATGTTGACCACGATCTTGGTCAACCCGGGGATCTGCATCACGTTGTCGTAGCCGAACTCCTGGTGGAGTGCCGGCGCGATCTCCTGGCGGTACTTCTGCTTCAGCCGCGGCAGCGTCTTCTCTGCGGTGGCGGTGCTCATCAGATTTCCTTCCCGGTCTTGCGGGCGATCCGGACGCTCCGGGTGGCGGAGTACTCGGTTCCGTCCGGACGACGCTTGGTCACCTCACGACGCTCGTAACCCACGCGGGTCGCGACCTCGTTGCCGTCCACCTTCACGACCAACTGAACGTTGGACGCGTCGATGGGGGCCTCGGTGGTGATGATGCCGCCCTTGTCCTTGGCGTTGCCGCTCTGCCGGGAACGATCCGGGGTGTGCTTCTTCACCACGTTCACGCCCTCGACGATGACCCGGCCCTGCTCGGGCAGCACATCGATGATGTCGCCGATCAGCCCCTTGTCCTTGCCTGCGATGACCTTGACCCGGTCACCCTTCTTCACATGCAGCGAGTTCGCCATGTCACAGCACCTCCGGAGCCAGCGAGATGATGCGCATGTACTTCTTCTCGCGGAGTTCACGGCCGACCGGCCCGAAGATGCGGGTGCCGCGAGGCTCCCCGTCGCCCTTCAGAAGCACGGCGGCATTCTCATCGAACTTGATGTAGGAGCCGTCGGGACGACGGGTCTCCTTCACCGTACGGACGATGACGGCCTTGACCACCTCGCCCTTCTTCACGTTTCCGCCCGGGATGGCGTCCTTGACCGTGGCGACGATCTTGTCGCCCAGGCCCGCGTAGCGACGCTTGGACCCACCGAGCACCCGGATGCAGAGGAGTTCCTTCGCACCGGTGTTGTCGGCGACCTTCAGTCGCGATTCCTGCTGGATCATGTTCTGGTCCTTTGCCTTACTTGGCCTTCTCGAGGATCTCGATCAGACGCCAGCGCTTGGTCGCTGAGGTCGGACGAGTCTCCATCACCCGGACACGGTCGCCGACGCCGGCGTCATTCGCCTCGTCGTGCGCCTTCAGCCGCTCGGTCTTGGTCATCACCTTGCCGTACAGCGGGTGCTTGACCCGCTGCTCGATGGCGACGACGACCGTCTTGTCCATCTTGTCGGACACGACGATGCCCTCACGCACCTTGCGGGCGGCTTCGCGCTTGCTCTCACTCATTGCTCTCACTTGTCCTGATCGGGATCGGGCACGATGCCGAGGTTGCGTTCCTGCAGCACGGTGTAGACCCGCGCGATGTCCTTGCGGGCCTCGCGCAGCCGTCCGTGCGACTCGAGCTGCCCCGTGGCCGCGGCGAACCGGAGGTTGAACAGCTCCTCCTTGTACTCCAGGACCTTGGCGTTGAGCTCGTCCCGGCTCAGGCCGCGCAGGTCGGCGGCGGTGGTGGTGGTCTTCGCCATCAGATGTCACCTGCTTCCCGCTTGATGAACCGTGCCTTGAACGGCAGCTTGTGGATCGCCAGCCGCATGGCCTCGCGGGCCACGTCCTCGCCGACTCCGGACAACTCGAACAGCACCCGGCCGGGTTTGATGTTGGCCACCCACCATTCGGGGGAACCCTTGCCGGAACCCATCCGGGTCTCGGCCGGCTTCTTGGTCAGCGGACGGTCGGGGTAGACGTTGATCCACACCTTTCCACCACGCTTGATGTGCCGGGTCATGGCGATACGGGCGCTCTCGATCTGACGGTTGGTCAGGTACGAGGACTCCAGGGCCTGGATGCCGTAATCGCCGAACGCCAGCTTGGTACCGCCCTTGGCGGCGCCGTCCCGTTGGGGATGGTGCTGCTTGCGGTGCTTGACCCTACGCGGAATCAACATGCTCAGGCTCCTGCATTCTCAGCCACTGCCTCGGCCGCGGGGGCCTCAGCAGCCTCGGCGCGACGGCGTCCGCCGCGCTCCGGACGGTTGTTGTCACGGCCACCACGATCGTCGCGACGCGGCCCGCGGGCCGGGCGGCGCTGACCACCGGCGGTGGCGCGGGCGGCCTTCTGGGCAGCGCGCTCGGCGCGGTTGCCCGACAGGTCACCCTTGTAGATCCAGACCTTCACGCCGATCCGGCCGAAGGTGGTCTTGGCCTCGAAGAAGCCGTAGTCGATGTCGGCCCGCAGGGTGTGCAGCGGCACCCGTCCCTCGCGGTAGAACTCCGAGCGGCTCATCTCGGCGCCGCCCAGACGGCCGGAGCACTTGATCTTGATGCCGGTCGCACCGGAGCGCATCGCGGTCTGCTGCGCCTTGCGCATCGCGCGGCGGAACGCCACCCGGGCGCTCAGCTGCTCGGCGATGCCCTGCGCGACCAGCTGCGCATCGGTCTCGGGGTTCTTCACCTCGAGGATGTTCAGCTGCACCTGCTTGCCGGTGATCTTCTCCAGCTCAGAGCGGACGCGCTCCGCCTCGGCGCCGTTGCGGCCGATGACGATGCCCGGACGCGCGGCGTAGAGGAAGATCGTGACCCGCTCGCTGCGGCGCTCGATCTCGACCGAGGAGATGCCGGCGCGTTCCAGCGTCTTGAGCAGGTAGCGACGGATCTTCACATCCTCGGCGACGTACTCGGCGTACCCCTTGTCGGCGTACCACCGGGTCTTGTGATCGGTGGTGATGCCGAGCCGGAAGCCGTTCGGGTTGATCTTCTGACCCATGCTCAGGCCTCCTTCGGTTCGACGACGACGGTGATGTGGCTGGCCCGCTTGAGGATCCGGCTGGCCGAACCCTTCGCCCGCGGACGGATCCGGCGCAGCGTCATGCCCTCGTCCACGAACGCCTGGCTGATGTACAGCTCCTCGGCGCGCAGGTCCTCGGTGGCGCCGGCGTTCGCCGAAGCGGACGCGACCACCTTGTAGACCGGCTCGGACGCGGCCTGCGGGGCGAACTTCAGCACCGTCAGGGCCTCGGTGACGGGCATGCCACGGACCAGGTCGACGACCCGGCGCACCTTGGTCGCCGACATCCGGACTCCACGCGCGATGGCGTACGAGCCAGGACGATCGCCGAGCAGGCGGGAACGCCGGGTGGGGCGGTTCTCCTTGTTGCTCATATCAGTTCCTTTTCTCGCTCGCTCAGCGGCGGCGCGACTTCTTGTCATCCTTGATGTGCCCGCGGTAGGTGCGGGTGGGGGCGAACTCGCCCAGCTTGTGGCCGATCATCGACTCGGTGACGAAGACCGGGACATGCTTGCGGCCGTCGTGCACCGCGATGGTGTGGCCGATCATGTCGGGGATGATCATCGACCGGCGCGACCAGGTCTTGATCACCTGCTTGGTGCCCTTTTCGTTCTGGACGTCCACCTTCTTGGCGAGGTGGTCGTCGACGAAGGGACCCTTCTTCAGGCTGCGTGGCATGTTGTTATTTCACCTGTTCCGTTCAGCGCTTCTTGCCGGACTTGCGGCGACGAATGATCAGGCGAGAACTCGCCTTGTTCTTGTCCCTGGTGCGGCCCTCCGGCTTGCCCCACGGACTGACCGGGTGACGACCACCGGAGGTGCGGCCCTCGCCACCACCGTGCGGGTGGTCGATCGGGTTCATCACCACACCGCGGACGGTCGGGCGGATGCCCTTCCAGCGGTTGCGGCCGGCCTTGCCCCAGTTGATGTTCGACTGCTCGGCGTTGCCGACCTCGCCGACGGTTGCGCGGCAGCGGACATCCACCAGCCGCATCTCGCCGGACGGGAGCCGCAGCGTGGCCATCTTGCCCTCGCGGGCGACCAGCTGGATCTTCGCGCCCGCGGAACGACCCATCTTGGCGCCGCCACCGGGGCGGAGCTCGACGGCGTGGATCGTGGTGCCGACCGGGATGTTGCGCAGCGGCAGGTTGTTGCCGGGCTTGATGTCGGCGCCTTCACCGGCCTCGACCGCGGCACCCTGCTTCATGCCGTTCGGCGCGATGATGTAGCGCTTCTCGCCGTCGGCGTAGTGCAGCAGGGCGATCCGGGCCGTGCGGTTCGGGTCGTACTCGATGTGCGCGACCTTGGCCGGCACGCCGTCCTTGTCGTAGCGCTTGAAGTCGACCAGCCGGTAGGCCTGCTTGTGGCCGCCGCCGATGTGCCGGGTGGTGATCCGGCCGGAGCTGTTGCGTCCACCGGTCTTCGGCTTGGACGTGACCAGAGACTTCTCCGGGGTCGAGCGGGTGAGCTCGACGAAGTCCGACACGCTCGAGCCGCGACGGCCCGGGGTGGTCGGCTTGTACTTGCGAATACCCATGTTCTTGGCTTCCCCTCGCTCAGACGCCGGCTGAGCCGAAGATGTCGATCCGCTGGCCGTCGGCGACAGTCACGATGGCCCGCTTGGTGTCGGGGCGCCTGCCCCAGCCGGCCCGCGTGCGGCGCTTCTTGCCGTGGCGGTTGATGGTGTTGACGTTCGTGACCTTGACGTCGAAGACGGCCTCGACGGCGATCTTGATCTCGGTCTTGTTGGCGCTGGTGGCGACCAGGAACGTGTACTTGTTCTCGTCCAGCAGCCCGTAGCTCTTCTCGGAAACAACCGGTGCGAGCAGGATGTCGCGATGGTCGCGGATCTTGTGGTCGCTCACTGTGCGGCCTCCTCGTTGGCGAGAGTCTGCTCGGCGCCGGTGTAGTCAGCCAGCGCAGAGGTGGTGAACACGATGTCGTCGGCGTTCAACACGTCGTAGGCGTTCAACTGGTCGACGGCCAGCGCGTGCACCGAGGCGACGTTGCGCAAGCTCAGCCACGCCACGTCCTCGTCACGGCTCAGCGCGACCAGGATCTTGGTGCCCTTCACCTCGGCGAGTGCGGTCAGCGCTGCCTTGGTGGACGGGGTCTCGCCGGTGACGATCGACTCGATCACATGCAGGTTGCCGCTGCGGGCCCGGTCGGACAGTGCACCGCGCAGGGCGGCCACGATCATCTTCTTGGGCGTGCGCTGGGCGTAGCTGCGCGGTTGCGGGCCGTGCACGACGCCACCACCGGTCCACTGCGGGGCGCGGCGCGAACCCTGGCGGGCGCGTCCGGTGCCCTTCTGGCGCCACGGCTTCGCGCCACCACCCGCGACCTCGCCGCGGGTCTTGGTGGAGTGCGTGCCCTGGCGGGCGGCGGCCTGCTGGGCCACCACGACCTGGTGGATCAGCGGCACATTGGTCTGGACGTCGAAGTAGTCGCCCGGAAGGTCGACGGAGGCATTCGAGCCCAGCACCTTGACGGTCTGCTTGTCGCTCATTCGGCAGCACCCTTCTTGGCGGCCGTGCGCAGCACGACGAGCGAACCCTTGGGGCCGGGCACGGAGCCCTTGACCAGGATCAGCCCGCGCTCGGCGTCGACGGCGTGGACGGTGAGGTTCTGGACGGTGACCCGATCGACACCCATGCGGCCGGACATCTTCATGCCCTTGAAGACCTTCGAGGGGGTGGACGAGCCGCCGATGGAACCGGGGGAACGGTGCTTGCGGTGCACACCGTGGCTGGCGCGCAGGCCGTGGAAGCCGTGCCGCTTCATCACGCCGGCGGTGCCCTTGCCCTTGCTGATGCCGGTCACGTCGATCACCTCAGCGGCGGCGAAGATGTCGGCGAGCACTTCCTGGCCGAGCGTGTACTCGCTGGCGTTGGCGGTGCGCAGCTCGACGAGGTGCTTGCGCGGCGTCACGCCGGCGGCTTCGAAGTGGCCGGCGGACGGCTTGGTCACCTTGGTCGGCTTGATGGCTCCGAAGCCGAGCTGCACGGCGGAATAGCCGTCCTTCTCGGGGGAGCGGACCTGGGTGACGACACAAGGGCCGGCCTGGATCACGGTGACCGGGACGACCTTGTTGTTGGCGTCCCAGGTCTGGGTCATGCCGAGCTTGGTGCCCAGCAGTCCCTTGACGTTGCGTTCGTTAGTCATGTTGGTCGGCCTCAGGGGAGCTTGATCTCGATGTCGACACCGGCCGGCAGGTCGAGCCGCATCAGCGAGTCGACGGTCTTCGGCGTGGGGTCGAGGATGTCGATCAGCCGCTTGTGCGTGCGCATCTCGAAGTGCTCGCGGCTGTCCTTGTACTTGTGCGGTGAACGGATCACGCAGAACACGTTCTTCTCGGTGGGCAACGGCACAGGGCCGGCCACCTTGGCACCGGTGCGGGTCACCGTGTCGACGATCTTCTTCGCCGAGGAATCGATGACCTCGTGGTCGTAGGCCCGGAGTCGGATCCGGATCTTCTGTCCCGCCACTGGTTTTCCTTCTTCTCGTCGGATGGTGCTGCTCCGACCCCCGCGGTCGGGCGTGTCGCGCCTATCAGGGCCGCACACGATCGAAATTGCGTTCGTGGTAGGGCCCGGCTGACGACTGGTCCGCCTGGGGGCACCACGGCTTTTCCGCCGCGGAGCAACCTGACGATTCTGTCACAGTCGACAGGTGGGCTTCAAATCGAGCGTGTCGAGAAGTCTGTCGAGTGTCCAACCGGTCTCGTAATCGCGGGCTCGCCCCGGGGTCGCGGGGTCTCGACAGCTCGATCAACCGCGGTCAGTGGCAGGGTTGATCCAGGAGCCGGTGCGAGCACGTCCACGCGAGCGCGCACTCACAACGACAAGTGGAGGCGCTGGGATGCGATTGCACCACGTCCAGTTGATGATGCCGACGGACGGTCACGGGCTGGCCCGGGCGTTCTGGGTGGACGCCGTCGGGCTGACCGAGGTGCCCAAGCCCGCGGCGCTGGCCGTCCGGGGTGGCTGTTGGTTCCGGGCCTTCGCTCCGGACGGGTCCGTGACGGTCGAGATCCACGCCAGCCCGACCGAGGATTTCTCCCCCGCCCTGCGTGCCCATCCGGCCCTGCTGCTCGACTCGGTGGACGAACTCGAACAACTGGCCGGACGGATAGCCGGCGGCGGGTTCGAGGTGTCGTGGGCCGACCGGGACACCTTCGACGGCTACGTCCGTTTCCATTGCCGCGACGGCTTCGGAAACCGGGTGGAGGTGCTGACGCCGGTGGTTGCGTGAGCAGCCGATCCCGGCGTGAGCTGTGGCGTCACGTGCCGCGACGCTACGCAGATAGCTCGTTGCTGCGGATACGTCGGCAGCGATGCGCTCTGTCGGTAGCCTCGCGCCGGAACCGCGCGCAGCCCGACGAGACGATCACGAGCGAGTGACCGGCTCGACGAGGCCGCTCAGTCGTGGCCGATGATGAACTCGGACGTGGACCGGTGGGCCGTCGGCGGCACCACGAATCCGTTCATCGCCGCAGACAGCCGCAGGGCTCGCTCAGAGTGGAACACGTCCTCCAGCGACATCGGACGGCCGTCCGGCCCCGACAGCGGCACCCGCCAGTTCGGGTATTCGTCGGTGGTGCCCGGCTGATTCTGGGTGCGGTGGTCGCCCACTGCGTCGGTGAGCGCGGCGCACAGCACGCGGGCCGGGGTGGCCACCAGGTACTTGTGCATGGCGAGCACGATGTCCTCGGTGCTCGGGTCGTCGCCGGTCAGGAACCCGCGCTGCCGAAGGACGTGCAGCCATTCGTCCACCTCGCGGGCGGCGTGGGCCAACTCGACGTCGAGATCCTCGGTGAGCAGGCCCAATGCGTGCTGCAGCCGTACGTGCGCGGCATGGAGGTAGCCGGCAGTCGGCGGCAGGTCGTGGGTGGTGACCGACGCCATGCAGTACTCCCGCCACGCCTCCGGCGGCAGGATCTGGCCGCTGTCGTCGCGCTCGAACCAGGCGATCGAGGTGCCCAGGATGCCCCGGTCGCGCAGGTAGACCCGCACCCAGGGTTCGACCACGCCGAGGTCCTCGCCGACCACCACCGCCCCCGCCCGTTGCGCCTCCAGCACGAGAATGCCGACCATCGCCTCATGGTTGTAGCGGACGTAGGTGCCCTGCGTCGGCGGCATGCCCTGCGGAATCCACCACAGCCGGAACAACCCCATGATGTGGTCGACGCGGATGCCGCCGGAGTGCCGCAGGATGCCGGCCACCATGTTGCGGAACGGCGCATAGCCCAGGTCGGCCAGCCGGTCCGGACGCCAGGGCGCCTGCCCCCAGTCCTGGCCGGTCTGGTTGAAGTGGTCCGGCGGGGCACCCACAGACACGCCGCGGGCGAAGGTGTCGCCGAGCATCCACGCCTCGGCGCTCTGCGCACTGACCCCGACGGCCAGGTCGTTCATGATTCCGAGCCGCATGCCAGCGCCCTTGGCGGCGGACTGGGCGGCGCGCAGCTGCTCGTCTGCCACCCACTGCAGCCACGAGAAGAAGACGATGTCGCCGACGTGGTCCGCGGCGAACGCGGTCACCTCCGGCGAGGACGGCCGGCGCAACTCGACCGGCCACTCGCGCCAGTTGAGGCCATGCTGGTTCACCAGCGCGCACCAGATGGCGAACTGGCTGAGCGGGCGCCCCTCCTTGCGGACGAAGTCGTTCAGGCTCATCAGCCGGGTCGGCTTCAGGCCGGCATCGAAGATCACCCTCAGCGCCTTGAGTTTGGCCTTCCAGACGTCATCGCGGCGGAGCTCGTCGTGGCCCGCCAGCGCCCGCTCCAGCTTTGCGTGCAGCTGGCCGATGCGGCCGCGCTGTCGCTCGTTCAGCCCCGCGTACTCGGTGATCGACTCGGGCCGGATGTAGATCGGGTTCACGTAGCGCCGCGAGGTGGGCAGATAGGGCGACGGCTCGAGCGGGGTCATCGGCTGGGCGGCGTGCAGCGGATTGACCAGCACGTACGACGCGAACAGCTGGGTGGCGGACCACGTGGCCAGGTCGGCCAGGTCCTGCAGGTCGCCGATACCCCACGAGTCGGCGGACCTGACGCTGTACAGCTGGGACGCATACCCCCAGACCCGTTTGCCGCCCATGCCCGGTGGGAAGCCCAGGAAATGCGGGGTGACCACGAGGGTCGCTTCGGCGGTCCACCCGGCGGTGCGGCACCCGAGCCGGTGGTATCCCGGCGGCAGGTCGCCGGGAATTTCGAAGGTGGCTTCGCCGATCAGCCGGCCGTCCACCTCGCGCGGCGCCTCGTCGTTGGTGAGCTGCCGCAGGTCGCGGCCACCGCCGTCCTCCAGCCGTACCCAGGCATTGACCCAGGCACCCTCCGGAACGTGCACGTTGACCGGTTGCGCTGTGCCCTGCTGCACCACGGTGCAGGCGGGCAGGGCGCGCCGCCAGGGCCGGGTGTGCAGCTCGTGCAATGCGGCCGCCGCTGATTCCTGCGTGCCGGCGTCGATCTCCATCCCGGCGAGCACCGCGATCACCGTGGCGTCCGAGACCTCGGTGAGCCGGCCCTTCCAGTCCCAGAACTCCGTGGCGATGCCGAGCTCGGCCGCCAGTTCGGCGAGTTGGGGATTCGACAGAGCCATCGGCGGGTTCCTAGCGGTCGGTCGGACGGCAACACATTAGTGCCGTGTCAGCAGGGAACTGCGGAAATGGTTGCGTGGCCCGTCGAGGGTCTCGACAAGCTCGACCGGCAGAGCAGCTGCTCGACCGGCGCAGGATGGCGGTCAACCCTCGGCCGGCTCCTCGAAGCCGGCCAGCAGGCTGCGCAGTGAGGCGGCCAGTTCGCGTCGCGCCGCCGGCGTCAGCGCCTCCAGCAGGCCGCGCTCGTAGGCCACCAGGTCGTCCAGCGCGGCCCCAACCAGCTGTGCGCCGGATCCGGTCAGCCGCACCCGGACGCCGCGCCGGTCGTCCGGGTTGGTGCCGCGTTCGACCAGGCCGCGCTGGGCCAGCCGGTCGATGCGGTTGGTCATCGTGCCGCTGGACGAAAGCGTCTGGTGGATCAGCTCCCCCGGTGACAGCTCATAGGGCGGGCCCTCACGGCGCAGCGCGGCCAGCACGTCGAACTCCCAGAGCTCGAGCTCGTGGGCGGCGAAGCATTGCCGCCGGGCCAGATCCAGGTGCCGGGCAAGCCGGCTGACCCGGGAGAGCACCGCGAGCGGCTCGGTGTTCAACCCGGGACGTTCCAGGTGCCAGGCCGCGATGATCCGGTCGACCTCGTCCATCGGGGCTAGTGACCGGCGGAATAGTTGCGCACTGGGCCGATCCGTACGGCCATCAGCACCGCGACCAGGCCGACCACCGTCATCATCGCCATCAGGCCACCGAAGGTGCGTTCGAGGTCGCCGGTCAGGTGGAAGTGAGCGAACCAGGCGCCGGCCAGGCCGGTGAACAGGCTGCTGCCCAGCGACTCCCCCACCTGCAGCGAGGACGTGTTACGGCCCAGTTCGTCCTCAACGGACAGCTGCATCACAGCCAGCGACGTGCTGGGGTTCTGCAGACCCATGCCGAAGCCGGCCACGATCCAGGCGACCGCGACCAGCAGCAGCCAGGTTTCGGGAAAGAACGCCGAGACGGCCAGCAACCCGACGCCGGCGGCGATGCCGGACACTCCGACCAAAACCATCTGGTCACGCCGCCACGAGAGCCAGGACTGCATCTGCAGCAGGGCACCCAGCATCCAACCGATCGCACCGATGGTGAGCATCACCCCGGTGATCACCTCTTGCAGCCCGCGCTGCTGGATCAGCATCAGCGGCATGAACGACTGCGCGCCGAAGAAGGCACCGGCACTGAACAGCCGCGCACCCACCACCCCGGAGATGCCCTTGCCGGTCCAGTCCATGTCCTTGGGCATCAGCGGGGGCAGGCCGAACACCACAGCCGCGAGGCCGGCGATGCCGAGCACGATCGAGAACAGGTCCAGCCGTTGCCCGGCCCACTGGATCAGCGCCAATCCGACCGCGACCAGTGCGGCCAGCGCCATCAACCGCTTCTTCAGCTCGTGCGGCTCTTCCGGGGCCAACTCGACGGTGCGCAGTGGTCGCAGAACAAGAATCCCGCCGACCGCCATCACCGGCAGCACCGACCAGAACACCCAGTGCCACGAACTGATCGTGACGATCCAGCCCGCCAACGGCGGGCCGATGAACGCCGGCACCATCCAGCACGCCGAGAACCAGGTCATCAGCACCGCCCGCTCCTTGGCGTCGAAGGCGCGGGCGATCAGCACCATCACGGCGACGTTCATGGTGCCCGCGCCGAGACCCTGGGTGAACCGGGCGAGCAGCAGCACCCACATGGTGGGTGCCAGGCCCGCGATCACGAGGCCGACGGCGAAGATGCCGAAACCGGCCATCATCGGCTGCACCGGGCCGTAGCGGTCGGTGAATTGGCCGGACGCCACGATGCTGAAAGTCATTGCGATCACGAAGGCGGTGAAGGTCCAGGCGTAGAGCTCGAGGTTGCCCAGGTCAGCGGCGGCCGCCGGCATCGCGGTGAGGACGGCGTAGGACTCGAAGGAGATCGCAGCCACGCACAGCATCAGGCCGACCTTCAGCCACTTGTGATCGACTTTGGTTTCCAACGTGTGCACCTTTCCGGGACCCGGTGCCGCTGCGGCGGCCGTGGCTGCGTGCGCAGAGTCTACGACCCGTGGATTCCAACAGTCCGGCCACGCGCCGGGCCACACCCAGGAGGGCGTCCGCCCAGTCCCAGGCCCTCCGGGCTCAACCGGACGCGCCCGCTGAGGCGACCCGCAGCAGGTTGGCTGCCTTGAGTTCGGTCTCCGCCCACTCCCCGGCCGGGTCCGAGTCCCAGGTGATGCCGCCGCCGGTGCCGAAGTGAAGGCGGCCATCCTCGACCCAGAAGGTGCGGATCGCCACGTTCAACCCGCCGCGGCGGTGGTCGGCGTCGACCCAGCCGATCCCGCCGCAGTAGACGCCACGAGGAACCGGCTCCAGGCGGCCGATCAGGTCGAGGGCGGCCAGCTTGGGCGCGCCGGTGACCGAGCCGGGCGGAAAGGTCGCCGCGACCAGCTCGGGCCAGCCGGCGTCCGGACGGAGCCGCCCCCGCACCGTCGACACCAGGTGGTACAGGCCCGGGTGCCGCTCGGTGGCGAGCAGGGACGGCACCTCGATGGACCCCGGCAAACAGACCCGGCCCAGGTCGTTGCGGACGAGGTCGACGATCATCACGTTCTCTGCGGAGTCCTTGGCCAGGAAGGCGTCCGGCGTTGCGGCGGTGCCCTTGATCGGCGAGGACCAGACCCGGTCGGCACGCCTGCCCAGGAACAACTCCGGTGACGCCGACGCCACGTGGATGCCCTGGCCCGGCAGGTGCACGACGGCGCTGAACGGTGCCGGATTGCCCTGGGCCAGGGCGGCGCCGAGCGCGGGAATGGACGCTCCGGGCGGCAACGCCGCGCTCAGCCGGCGGGTCAGGTTGACCTGGTAGACGGACCCCGCGGCGATCGCCCGCCGGATCTCGGCCACCCCGGCGGTGAATGCGAGGGCGTCCAGGGACGTGGTCCAGGCGTCGCGGTCGGGGCCATGCCATGGACGTCCGCGCCAGGGCCGGGCCGGCCGGACGGTGTCGAAGCGGGCGCAGACCGGGTCGTTCTCGAACGGCAGCACCACCGCCCAGAACCCGGCGGACTCCAGCGCCGTGAGGTCGGCGGTCACGTCCGCCAGGCCGGTGAGCAGCCGACCGCCGACGACGGCGAGCGGTTCGGCGGGTCCGTACGCCTCCGCCGCCATCATCCGGCCATCCCATCACGATCGGCCCGCCCACCCAACCCCGCTGCGGCGGTCGCCAGGCCTGTTACCAGCTGCGAGCCAGGTTCCAGCCCGGGCGGCCGAACCGCTCCCAGCGCTCCACCACCCGCGGGGCGGTCGGCAGGTCCTCCTGCTCGGCGTCGGGCTCGCCGGGCACGAGCACGTCCCGTCCCTCGATGAACACCCGCTGGACGCGCGATTCCAGCGCCAGGGGATCGCCCGACCAGACCACCAGATCGCCGTCCCGGCCCACCTCGACCGCACCGACGCGTCCGTGCAGGCGGAGGATTTCGGCCGGGTTGACCGTCAGGGCGGCAAGCGCGACGTCGGGCGGCAAGCCTTCACGGACGCCGAGAATGGCCTGCAACCGGAGGTTCTCGATCGCGACCACCGGGTGGTCGGTGGTCAGTGCCACCCGCACCCCGGCCCGCGCGATCAGAGCCAGGTTGCCGATCGCCCGGTCGCGCAGTTCGACCTTCGAGCGGGTGGTCAGCATCGGCCCGAAGATCACCGGAATGTTCTTCTCGGCCAGCACGTCGGCGATCTTGTGGGCCTCGGTGCCGTGATTGACCACCAGGCCGTACCCGAACTCCTCGGCGAGCCGGATCGCGGTCGCGATGTCGTCGTGCCGGTGGCAGTGCTGGTCGAGCAGCAACTCCCCGGCCAGCACCGCGGCCAGCGTCTCCTTGCCGAGGTCGCGTTCGAAGGCCTTGCCCTCGGCCGCCGCCTCGGCGCGTTTGGCCGCGTAGTCCTGCGCCTGGACGAAGGCCTCACGCAGCACCGCCGCGACCCCCAGCCGGGTGGACGGCAACTGCTTCTTGTCGCCGTAGACCCGTTTCGGGTTCTCCCCCAGAGCGGACTTCACCGACACGTCATTGCTGATCAGTTGCTCATCGACGGTCCGTCCGCCCCAGGTCTTGATGGCGACCGTCCGTCCACCGATCGGATTTCCGGAGCCGGGCTTGACCACCACGGTCGTGATGCCGCCGAGCAGGGCGTCGCGGAAACCCTGCTCCTCGATGTCGATGGCGTCGAGCGCACGCAGTTTGGCGCCGTTGGGGTCGGTCATCTCGTTGCTGTCGTTGCCCGACCACCCCTCGCCCTCCTCGTACACGCCCACGTGGCCGTGGGCCTCGACGAAGCCGGGCAGCACCCAGGACCCGGTCACGTCGACCACGCGGGCGCCGTCCGGCACTGGGGTGTCGGGACCCCCGACCGCGCTGATCCGACCGTCGGTGACGACCACGATCGCGTTCTCGATCGGCGGCGCGCTCACCGGCACGAGGTGGCCGCCGGTCAGGGCCAGGATGGACGGGAAGTGTTCGGCAGGCATGCCTGCACCGTAGACGCGATCACGTCATCGCGGCGAACACCGGGCCTCGGGGAGCGCCCCAAACGGCCGGCCGGCGACGGCAGGTCGTCCGACGATGGTTTTTGGCCTCGTGGGCACGACCGGGTATCGGCCCGGACGGCGGCGACGACTACAGTCTGGGGTTATGACTGAACGGGCCCCCGGCGCACAGACGATCCTGGACGAACGCACCGATGTTCGCGTCGACCCGGGCGATCACGAGCGATTCAGCCACTACGTGCCGAAGAACAAGCTGACCGAGGCCATGGTGATGGGCACCCCCGTGGTCGCTCTCTGCGGCAAGGTCTGGGTGCCGAGCCGCAACCCCGACAAGTTCCCCGTGTGCCCCGAGTGCAAGGACATCTGGGCCTCGATGCGCTCCGGTGGCGACGACGAGTCCTGACATGGCTCACACCCTGATCCTGATGCGGCACGCGAAGTCGTCGTGGAAGACGGCCGAGCCCGACCATCGCCGTCCGTTGACCAACCGGGGCGCCCGCGATGCCGCGCTGGCGGGGCAGATCCTGGCCGGTTACACGATCGACACGGTGCTGTCGTCGTCCTCGATGCGCACCCGGCAGACCTGGCAGTCGGCAGAACTCGGCGGTGCCCGGTGCGACCACGTCACCTTCACCGACGACCTGTACGGCTCCTGGCCGCAGGGGGTGGTCGACCTGGTGCAGCAACTGGACGAGGGGGTCGGCACCGCACTGGTACTCGGCCACGAGCCGACGATGAGCGAAGTGATCGATTCGCTGGCGGAGCCGTCCGAGCTGGCGGACGAGGCCTCGTCACATTTTCCCACCTGCGGCCTGGCCGTGCTCGAGGTGCCGAACGGCTGGGCGGCGCTCACCGCCGGCAGTGCTGTGCTGTCCAGGTTCGAGATACCTCGCGGCTGACCGGCCCGATCCGGCTCAGTCGCGGATGGCGGCCAGGTGTGCCAGGGCCAGGTCGTAACCGCCCAGACCGAGCCCGGTGATCACGCCCAGGGCGTAGGGCGAGACCACCGAGTGCCGGCGGAACTCCTCGCGCGCGTGGACGTTCGAGATGTGCACCTCGATCACGATCGGCACCTGGGCCACGGCGTCCGCCACGGCGATCGAGTAGTGCGTCCAGGCCGCCGGGTTGAGCACCACCGGAATCTCGGCGTCGGCCGCCTCGTGCAGCCAGCCGATCAGTTCACCCTCGTGGTCGGTCTGTCGCACCTCGACGAGCAGGCCCAATCCCTCACCGGTACCGACCAGATGGTCGGCGAGTTGGGCGTGGGTGACCGCACCGTAGACATCCGGCTCGCGCTTGCCGAGCCGGCCCAGGTTGGGGCCATTCAGTACCAGGACGCGCTGCGGACTGCTCACGGCGTCATTGTGCCAGCAGCTCACCGACCGCGCCCGAAAGCCTGGTATCCGTCCCCACGGTTTCAGTGCGCGACACGCTCGACCAGCAGGTCAGGCCGTGCGGCCCAGCCCGATCTGCAGGTACGCGGCGCCGAACAGGCCGGTCAGCAGCACCGTGGCGTAGCGCTCCATCACTGAATCCTGGGTGTGGCTGAGGTGGGTGACCCGGATGTCGCCGGCCTGCGCGGTGCGCTCCAAGCGGAGCCGAGCCTGGGCCGAAGCCTCGTCGTCCATGCCGTCGTCGACCAGCACCAGTCCCGGACGGCGCTCCTTGACGCCCTCCTCGAACGGGTCGGCGAACGGGTCGCGGGGGGTGGCCTGCTGCAGCAGCGGCAGCAACTCGGAGGAGTCCGCCGATAGGCAGACTCGTCCGGACGCCTGCCGGAACGCCTCGACGATGCGCCGGCTGGCCCGGGCCGCCAGCACCGAACCGCCCCAGACCAGCGGGGCGGCGTCGGCCAGGTCGAGTGCCATCGTCTTCGCCGGGTTCACCGTCACCTCGGTGCGGGCCGCGCAAGTCTCGGCGACGGCGTCCATGGCGGCGGCGATCGCGTCCGGGTTGGTGTACGGGCCGAGGCCGAGCCGGTGCAACGCCATCAGGGCGACCACGGCGGCGGCCAGCGGGTCACCGGTGCTGACCGGCAGCGCCGTCGTCGAGCGCGACCCGGCCTGCACGGCCAGCGGCGAATCGGGCGGGCAGACCACCACCAACCGGGTGCCGCGGCGCACCGCCTCGTGTGCCACGGCAAGGCTTTCGGGGCCGCGCCGGCCGATCAGCAGCACCACGTCCAGGGGGCCGACCCAGCCGGGCAGGCCGAGCGAGGGCCAGGCCACGAAGGGCACCGGGCAGACCGGCTCGAGCACGGCGCGCAGCAGCCGCGCCTCGGGTCCGTACGCGATCACGGCGCGCGGACGGTCACCGTCATCCAGGGCGGCCAGCGGGGCGTCGGCGGTGGACGCCTCCCGGCGCACCCGCGCGCCCGAGGACGCCAGGTTCATCAGCAGCGGTGCCGCCGCGGCCAGCACCTCGGGGTCTTCCAGCCTCGAGTCGTCGAAGTCCAGCATCGCGTTCAGCCGCGCGCGGGCCGGCGGGCCTCGTCGATCAGCAGGATCGGGATGCCGCCACGCAACGGGTAGGCCAGGCCGCACCCGGCCCCTGTGCAGACCAGTTCGGACGCCTCGTAGTCCCAGGTGAACCCGCTGTGACAGGCCGGGCAGACCAGCAACTCGAGCACATCGTGGGTCAGGTCAGGCATCGGTTCCTCCTCGGATGATCGCCAGGGCATCGTCGCGCAGCGACGCCATCAGGTCGGCGTCCCGCGCCTCGACGTTCAGCCGCAGCAAGGGTTCGGTGTTGGACGGGCGGACGTTCACCCACCAGTCGTCCGACTCGATGGTAAGCCCGTCGTCGTGGTCGATGTCGCCGCGTTCGTCGAATGCCTTCGCCACGGCGGCCAGCACTGCATCGACATCGGCGACGGTGGAGTTGATCTCGCCGGACGTGGCGTACCTGGGCAGGCCGGCCACCAGCCCGGACATGCTGGACGAGCCGCGGCCGAGCAGGGCCAGCACGTGCAGGGCGGCCAGCATGCCGGTGTCGGCTCCCCAGAAGTCCCGGAAGTAGTAGTGCGCGGAGTGCTCACCGCCGAAGATCGCGTCGTGCTCGGCCATCAGCGCCTTGACCGAGGTGTGCCCCACTTTCGAGACCACCACCCGTCCGCCCGCCTCGGCGACCACCCTGTTGACCGCCCGCGAGGTGATCGTGTTGATCACGATTACGCCACCCGGATCCACGCGTAGCTCCTGCTGCGCAATCAGGGCCGTGACCAGCGAAGGGCTGACCACCTCACCGTGCTCGTCGATGATGAAGCAGCGATCGGCGTCCCCGTCGAACACCAGCGCCACGTCGGCGTCGCGATCGATCACCGCGCGCCTGGCATCCGCGAGGTTCTCGGGCTCCAGCGGGTTGGGCGGATGGTTGGGAAAGCTGCCGTCCAGTTCGGTGAACAGTCCGATCAGCTCGAGATTCAACGGTGCCAGCACCGCCGGCGCGGTGTGCCCGGCCATGCCGTTGCCGGCGTCGTAAACCACCTTCAGCCGGCGGATGCCGGTCAGGTCGACGAGGGCGTGCAGGTGGGCGGCGTAGTCGGGTAGCACGTCCACCCGGCTGGTGTTGCCCGGGGTGCGGACGGGGGTCGGCCGCTGGGGACTCATGGCGAGGCGGGCGATCTCTTGCAGCATGGCCGGCTCGATCGGCGCGGCCAGGGCCTGGCAGAACTTGACCCCGTTGTAGTCGGCGGGGTTGTGCGAAGCCGTCAGTTGGACGCCCGGCACGTCGTAGTGGCCCGAGGCGAACCAGAGCTGGTCGGTGCTCGCCAATCCGATGTCGATCACGTCGGCGCCCATCGACAGCGCCCCCTCGGCGAACGCCGCGCCCAGTGCCACGCCGCTGGCGCGCATGTCGCGGCCGAGCACGAAGCTTCGACCTCGCAAAGCGAAAACCTCGGCGAAAGCCGCGCCGATCGCGCGCGCGCCGGCCGCGTCCCACTGCGGCGACTCTCCGGCCACCAGGCCCCTGATGTCGTTGGCCTTGAAGATGGACGGCGTGAGCATGACCCGGAGCCTAGTGGGTGTCCCCCACCACGGCGTCCCGCGGAGGGATCAGCCGTCGGCGATGATGGCCAGGTGGCCCTTGCGGCGGGTCACCGCGGGTTCCGGACGCACCTGCACCTCGTCGCCCAGCCCGGCGACCCGCACAGCCTGGGCGAGCGCCAGCAGGTCGTCGCTGGAGCGGGTGGGTTCGCCTGCTGGGACGGGCAGCCGGATCACTTCCCAGCCGCGGGGTACCGACAGCCGCGCGCTGTGCGCCGCACACAGGTCGTAGGTTCCGGGTTCGGCTCGCAGGCCGAGCGGTCCGAGCACGGCGGTGGAGTCGGCATAGGCGTAGGTGAGGGTCGAAACGGCGCGCTCGGAGCATCCCGTCCGCGAACACGACCGTGGCTTCACCGGCGCGACATTACCGGCTTGGCCTAGCCTTGCCCGCATGGCACACCGCAGGGAACGACATGGACGGGGGTTGCGCGGGCCGCTGGCCCGGCCCAATCCGCTGACCGGCGATCCGGTGCCGCTGCGCGCCCGTCCGCAGCGCGCGGAGTTCTTCACCGCGTGCGTCAGCGGCGCGCTGAGCCGGGTGTCCGCCTCATGCCCCCGGGCGCTGGCGGGCATCGACGTCGGGGTCGAGGACGTCCCGGTGGTGGCCGGACCCTGGAGCCGCGACCGGGTACCGCTGGCCGTCGCGATCGGGCCCGAGCCGCCGGCGCACGGGCAGGTCGTGCTGTACCGGCGTCCGCTGGAGCACCGGGCGCGCACCCGCCGCGGCCTGCGGATCCTGGTGTTCCGCACCCTGGTCGAGCAGTTGCACGCACTCACCGCCATACCGATGGAGGAACTCGACCCCGAGGGCTGGGCCGCCGACGAGGACTGGGACTGACGGACGGGGCGGCGTCCTCAGATCGCCCGACCGGGTTGCGCCGCAGCCCGGACATGAGTGTTCAGCAGGCTCCTAGGCGCCGACGCGCGGATCCTGGCGGATCGGCGGAAGTGTGGCGGCGGCGGCACCGGGCAGCACGGCCAGCGAGGACACCCCGGTGATGCCGTCGAGGTCGTTGCGGACGGCCACCGACGCATGCACGGTGCCCGGCGTGCCGGGTTCGACAGCGACCAGCACGTTGCCCGCCTTCGGCAGCTGTAGCGTGGCGTCAGCCAGCCCCGGAACCTTCACGACGGCCTCCAGTAGGTTGGACGTGGTGGCGGAGGACACCGTTACCCGCACCGTCACCGGCTCGGTGATGTTCGAGGTCAGCTGCAGCACCGAGTTGGCCCCGCTGCCCGGCGAAAATGCGAGCGCCCCCGGCCCGGTCAGTGCCTCGGTGGCGACCTGGGTCGAGACGTCCGCCGCGGCCGGCTTGGCGCCGTTGCCGCTGAGCACCGCCGCGGTCACCTTCTGCTCCGAACTCAGCCTCAGCCCGACCGGCGCCTCGGCCAGCGCACCCGCCAGCGGAATCGTCCGGGTGGCCCCGGGCGGCAGGTCGAGGGTCTCGAATCCGGGCACTGCGGTCGGCCCGTCGGCGCCGAGCACCTGCAGCGCCACGTGCGCCGTGCGATCGCCGGGGTTCAGCACCACCAGGTCGCGAACGCCCTTGCCGGCGGGCAGTCCGGGGATCACCACCGCGGTGGCCGGCACCGCCGTGGGCGGCAACCAGTCACTGCCCGCCGGACGGTTGCCGGCCAGCATCCGCTGGCGGACGGCGCCCGCCACCCGTCCTGAGGAGGTGGACACGCGCAGGGAGACGGGCTGTTCGGAGGTGAACAACGGTCCGAGCGGAACAACCCGACGGCTGTGCGCCGGCACGATGATGCCGCGTGAACCCGGAGCGGTCAGCTGGCCCGCGCTGCCGTACACCGCGATGTCGACGGCTGCGTCCTGCGCGTCGGCGTTGAGCAGCACCACATCCGCCGTACCGGTGCTGGAGGAGTTCACGCCGACGAACCACTGGGAGGCCGCCGGACGCCCGCAGGACATCATCGACAGGCCGCCGTCGGAGCCGGCGGTCGCGGCCGTCCGGGTGGTGCCGGAGAACACCGCCAGGCGCGGGGCGCTGATCAGCACCGGCCCGCTGACCTGGCTGACCGACAGTGTGCCGGCGACGGTGCTGGCGTTGTCGGGGTTCGCCAGATCGGCGACGGCCAGTTCACCCTGCGGCGCACCGGCGGCCACCACCGTCGGGTCCTCCGTACCGGCCAGGCTCGGGCAGACCACGGCGACCCGGGCCCGGTCGTCCTCACCGGCGGGGCCGGCGCTGGACTGCTGCACGGGAATGGACGAAGCCCCGAACACGGCCAGTGCCAGGCCGCCGGCGCAGGCGACCGCAACCAGCCCGCGGTTCATGACCGCCTCCGCACGCCGGGCGCCGCCAGGATCACCAGCAGCACGCACCCCGCAAGTTGCACCAGGGGCCAGACCTGCTGGCCGCCCGTCAGCTGCAGGTGCAGCACCCCCGTCTCGGTGCCGAGCGAGAAGGCCTGCCTGCCGTCGGGCAGCTCGACGGGCGCCAGCGGACGTCCGTCGATCGTCGCCAGCCATCGTGCGTCGATCGGCTCGGCAAGCACCAGGCGCCGGGCCGCCGACCCAGCAGCTACGGGCTGCCCGTCCCCAGTGACCTGCAGCCCGTCGCCGTCGATAGTGGCGATCGCCGAGTTCGGCACCGGCCAGGTGGCACCCGCATCGTCACCGGTGCCGGTGCCCAGGCCGGGCACGTTGCCGATCGCGGTGCGCAGCTCGGAATCGCCACCCTTGAGCCAGATGTAGCCGACTCCCAGCCGCCCCAGGTCGGAGCTCAACTGCTGGTCCGCACTGCCGGAGAGCAGCCGGTTCACCACGGACGCGGCGAGGGTGCGGGCCGGGTCCAGGGTGCCGGGCAGGCCGCGCTCGTCCTCGCCGAGGCGGGGCAGGTCGCCCTCGACCAGGCTCCATCGGATCTCCCCGGCGGCGCGGGCGATGGCCAGCGTGCGAACCGGCGTCTCGGAGGTCATCGCCACCCGAACGAAGGCGGGCAGGGCGTCGTACTCGGTGCGGCGCAATCCGGACGTCCCGTTCCAGGCCCACCAGACGGCCCCGACGGTGACGGCGCCGAGAATGATCGCGGTCATCACCAGCACCGCCGCGTGCCAGCCGCCGAGGGTGCGGTCGCGCAACTCGGCGGCGAGGCCGCTCAGGCCGCGCGAGGCCGCCAGCACCAAGCCGCCGACCATCAGGATCAGCCACGGCTGGGCCTGCGGACGCGCCTCCACCCCGGGCGGCACCATCACCATCAGCCGGCTCAAAGCGATGCCGGCGACGAGTCCGATGCCGGCCGCGATCAGACCGGGCAGCGCGGCACGCGGACGGCGGAAGAGGCCGAGCAGGGCGCTCAGCCAGGCGACGCCGACCACCACCCCACAGACCCACAGCGGTGCGACGCTGGTGCCGCCGGGATGCGCCAGCACGAGTTGCCACGCCTCAGGGGGCGTCCGGTCGGCCAGGCCGGGCGACGCGCTGGTCAGGAACCGGCCGGGGAACGACGACCAGGCGATCAGGGCCGGCCCGAGGGCGAGCGCGCCGGACACGGCGACCAGGGCCACCTGGGCGATGCCCCGGACGCTGCGGGCGGCCGGCCCGATCGCCATCACCAGCAACACCAGCGGCCAGGCGAGAGGCAGTTCGACGACGGCGACGAGCAGCCACAACGCGACGGCGCCGGCCTCGCGCCAGGTGCCCTCGTCGTTCCAGCGGTTGAGTGAGTGGACCAGCAGTGGCAGCGCCACGGCCCAGGTCAGGATGCCCAGCCAGCCGCCGCCCAACGCACCCACCAAGGCCGGGGTGACCGCATAACCGAGCGCTGCGATCACGGCTGCCGGCCCTTCCACGCCGTATCCGCGCAGGGTCCGCAGGGCGAGGAACCAGGTCAGCGGCACCGCGAGCAGGAATCCTGCGGTGACCAGCCATTCCACCTGACCGAAGGTGACCAGTGCGGCGAGCGCGGTGGTACCGAGCCATGGTGGCCCGGTCATCGTGGCGAAGCCCGCGACCGGGTCGAGCCAGTCGTGCAGCAGGTCGACCCAGGAAACCTGCGACGGCAGCAGTCCGACGCCGGCCAGCCGCCCGTCCCCGATCAGCCGCCAGCCTGCGAACACCGTCAGGATGCTCACCAGGGAGGCACCTACCGCCAGCGGTGACAACCGACGCAGCCGGCCACGCGCCGCGAAGTCGTCGCCAGTGAGCTCGTCCAGCGAGGTCTCGTCGTCCCGGCCGGCCAACTCCGCCCATGACTCGGCGACCGCTCCGGCGGCGCGGTCGATGCTGTGGCCGAACAGTTCGCGTCGGGACGGGGTCAGCCCGGCCAGGGCCTTGGCGTCGACACTGCGTCCGTGCAGCGCGGGGTCGGCCGATCGGTGTGCCAGCCACCCACCGATCGCCTTCAGTTCGGCGCCTGCCCGGGCCGCGTCCTTGCCCAGCAGAAAGCCGAGCGCCCCGAAGAGGCTGCCGATCAGCAGCCTCAACCGGGTCCACCACGACGAACCGGACGAGGCCAGCCGAAGTTCCCAGGACCGCTGCTCCACCGGATCGTGCGGCTCCCCCACCGTGCGAACCACCCGGGCCGCCGGCTCGGCGACCACCCGGTGGCCAGCCGAGTTGACCCGCCGGCCGAGCTCCAGGCCGGCCAGTGCGGGCGGCAGGCCCTCGGCGAGCCCGTCCGCCTGCAGCCAGACGTCGCGGCGAACCAGCGCGGCGGACGCGTCAACCCCGAGCACGTCCATCGTCGAGAGTTGGCCCTGGTCGGGTTCCCCGCCTTCGACAGCGGGCATCAGCCGGCCGATCGGGGTGAGGGTCAGCCCGCAGGATTCGATCAGGTCGACCCGGGCGCGCCGCTGGGATTGCACCATCAGTGGCCCGATCAGGCCGATCCGGTCCGAGTCCAGGGCTGCGCGCAGCAACTGCTCCAGGGCGTCTGGTGCGGGCCGGACGGGCTGCGGGAACAGCCAGAACCATTCCCCGACGGCGCGCTGCGCGGCCGCGTTGAGTGAGCCGGCGACCACGATCTCGACCGGTTGGACGCTCTGCTCACCGAGCGCCGCACGGACCTCATCGGCCACGTCCGACACCACGAGCACGCTGACCGGATGCCGGCCGGCGTCGAGCCCGGGCTGGGTCCGGTCGCGCTCAAGCCATGCCCAGGGGTCCGTCACGTTGCCCTAGGTTAGCGGCCCAGTCGCAGGGCTCAGACCGCGCGCTTCTTCAGCTTGCGGCGCTCCCGCTCGGACAGCCCGCCCCAGATGCCGAACCGTTCGTCCTTGCCCAACGCATACTCGAGGCACTCGCTGCGCACCTCGCAACTGAGGCACACCCGCTTCGCCTCACGAGTGGAACCACCCTTTTCGGGAAAGAACGCCTCGGGATCGGTCTGAGCGCACAGGGCGCGCTCCTGCCAACCCAGCGCACCTTCGTCGCCTTCATCGAACTGCAGAGCAACCAACTCATGCATGGCATTCCTCCTCGACCCGGTGTAGCCACGCGGAACTACATAGAGGAAATTACATTGGTGTTGTTCCCCTAAGTCAACCCAGGAGGTGTGCTATTTTCGCCGCTTTCGCGCGGACGGGGCTTCCACTGCCGCTCAGCAGGCGGGTCCGGCCGACTTTCGGGACTCTGATCCGGCACCGCGCCGGCGTCCGGACGAGCGCCACTGGCAGCCTGCCGAGCGCTGCGCCACGCCGTGCCGGTGGCCTGCTCGGGCCGCCAGACCGGCACGGTTCCGGGCGCTTGCGCCGGAGCCTCCACCTCGGGTACGGGGCTCGCCATGTCGAGCCGTCCCGACTTCACCCCGCGCACCAGCACCCACAGGACGCCCGCCGCGACGCCCTTCAGCGCGATGTCGAGCAGCCCGCCGAGAATTTCCATGATCAGGCCGAAGGCGTTCGCGGAGGCGGCCAGGCCGAGGATCAGGCAGATCAGTTGCAGTGCCGTGCCGATGCCGATCATCCAGGCCGACAGCTTGGCCAGCCGGATGGCCTGCGGTGTCGCCGGCGTGACGAACAGGCAGGCGCACACCAGCAGCACCAGGGCGATCACCAGGGACAGGCTCATGATCGACGACCCGATCTCCTGGAACGCCGCGAAAACCTGCGTCTTGTCCCAGAACACCAGGATGCTCAGCCGCACCACGCCCAGCACCAGGCTGGCACCGATGATCACCAGCACCGCCCAGGTGACCGGTTGCCGGATGCGCTTCAGGTTCTCGAGCATCGCCCGTCCCTTCGTGGTGGATTGGTCGGACGGGCAGCACCGGGTGCGCTGAGAGTGTGCTGAGCAATGGCGTGCCGAGCGAGGCTGCTAGACATGCTGCTCCCCCGCCTCGGCGCGTACCAGCGCCACCAGTTCGCGGACGCGTTCGGCCTGCTCCACCGGGGCGACCATGGTGGTCGTCGGGGTGGCCACCACGACGAGGCCGGAGCAGCCCAGCAGCCCGATCAGGTGGCCTTCGCCGGCGGTGTTGATGATCACGTTGTCGGTCGCGTCCAAGTGCACCGATGCCCCGATCAGGGCATTGCCGGCCGCGTCGTGAGTGAGTATCTCGGCCAATGACGCGTACCCGCCGACGTCGCGCCAGATCACCGGCAGGGCGACGGCCAGGACGTGCGCGGTGCCTGCGCCGGCCGATACCGGCTCCATGATCCCGTAGTCGACCGACGTCCGGTGCAGGGTGGGGAAGATCGTGCCCAGCCGGTCCGGGTGCGCGGCCAGTTCGAGCACGGACGCGTGGTTGTCCGGGTGCAGCTGGGCCAGCTGGTCGAGAAAAGTGGCGGCCTGCCAGACGAACATGCCTGCGTTCCACCAGTACTGACCGGAGTCCACGTAGTGCTGCGCGGTGGCGGCGTCCGGCTTTTCCCGGAACTCGATCACCCGGTGGGTGTGTGGGTGCCCCGGCACCACTGCTCCCCGATGCAGGTAGCCGTAGCCGGTGTGCGCACTGGTCGGCACCACGCCGAGGGTGACCAGTGCGGACGGGTCCGCCTCGGCCACCTCGAGGGCCTCGACCAGCGCGTCGGTGAAGACCGCGACGGGTTCGATCAGCTGGTCGGCGGTCACCTGCGCGATCACCGCGTGCGGGTCGCGGGCCGCGATCACCGCTGCCGGCCAGGCCACCGCGTTGAGCGAGTCGCGACCCTCGGGCTCGCCGAGGATGTTCTCGGCCGGCACCTCGGGTAACTCGGCCCGAACCTGGTCTGCGTAGGCGGCACCGGTGCAGACCAGCACCCGCTCGGGCGGCACCAGGTCACCCAGCCGCTCGTAGGCGATCCGCAGCAGCGACTTGCCCTCGATCAGGCGCAGCAGTTGCTTGGGGGTGCCGCGCCGGGACAGCGGCCAGAGCCGGGTTCCGGAACCGCCGGCCATGATCACCGCGAACCGCATGCTCAGACGATATCCGCTGCTTCTACGATGCAGGACATGGACATTCCCGCCGTGCTGCACGCGTTGGAACACCGGGTCAGGACGGCCGGCGCCGAGCCCCTGCTCACCCACTACGACCTGGACAGCGGCGGACGCACCGAACTCAGCGTCACCAGTTATGCCAACTGGGTGGCGAAGACGGCGAACCTGATCGAAGACCTGGGCGCCGACGCCGGGCAGGTCGGGTTGCCGCTGGCGCTGGAACGTCCGGGCCACTGGATGACCCTGATCTGGCCCCTGGCGGCCTGGCAGCGCGAATGCGTGGTCGCGCTCGACGCCGACGGTGCCGACCTGGTGGTGATCGGCCCGGAGGACCCACGTCCGGTGCTGCCCGGGGGCACCATCGCCTGCTCGCTGCATCCGCTCGGGCTCGGGCTGCGCAACCTCCCGGACGGGGTGCTCGACTACACCTCCGAGGCACTCGCCCAGCCCGATCGGGCCGGCATACTGCCGTCCGCACCGAACGGTCCGGCCTGGATCGACAACCGTGCGGTCCTGTCCCATGCCGAGGTGGTCGCCGTCGCGCCGGTCGCCGGACGGGTGCTGGTACGTCCGGCCGACGCGCTGCAGACCCTGCGGGCAGCCGTCATCGCGCCCCTGATCGGCGGTGGCTCGGCGGTCGTGGTCGAAGGTGCGGCGGACGAGGGGCGGCTGGCGGCGATCCGGACCGCCGAGCGTTGCGTGGAATGATGACCGGGTGAGCACCGCCCTTCCCGCATTCGTCTTCTCCCGACGGGTCGGCCTGCTGGCCGCCGGCGGTCTGCTGCTGGCGGCGTGCACCAGCACCCCGTCCGTTCCGACCCCGTCACCGTCGCCGACCGGCTCGATCCGGGATCAACTGCAGGCGGCGGTGACCACCATCGCCGCTGGTCAGGACACCATCGGTGTCGCGGTGCAGGATCTCCGCACGGGAGCCACCTGGGATTTTCGCGGTGACCTGGCCGGCCAGAGCGCGTCGATGGCCAAGCCGATGATCGTGTCGATGGCGATGCGCAAGGCCGCGGCCGAAGGCCTGCAGCAGCCGCTGCCCCCCGAGCAGGCCACCCAGGCCGAGAAGGCGATCGAACACTCCGACAACGATGCCGCCGACGCTCTCTGGGCGTGGTCGGGGGGTCGTCCGTCCTACGACGCGCTGGCGAAGGACCTGGGCCTGCCCAACACCCACAGTGCGCCCGAGAAGGACTTCTGGAGCTGGACCTGGACGACCGCCAACGACCAGCGCTCGTTCATGCATCAACTGGTCACCGGTGACACCAAGGCCCTCACCAAGAGCCAGTGCGCCTACCTGCTCGACCTGATGAGCAAGGTGGAGGAGGACCAGACCTGGGGTGTCGGCGCGCCGCGCAGCGCCACCGTGAAGACCCAGATGAAGAACGGCTGGGTGCAGTTCCAGTCCACCGACAACCTGTGGGCGGTCAACTCGATCGGGCACGTATTCGGCGACGGGCGCGACTACCTGCTCACCATCATGACCCGGCTGCCCACCTTCGAGACCGGACGCGCGTACTGCGACGCCATCGGCCAGTCGGTGTTCGACATCCTCGGCTCGGGCGAACTGAAGTAGGAAAAGCGTCAGCCCCTCGCTGGCCGAGAACTAGCCCAGTTCGTCGCGGCGACGGGTGAGGTGCGCCGTTTCGGCCCTGTTGCCCGCCAACGCGATGGCCGCGTCGTAGGCGGCTTTGGCCTCGTCGTCCCGGCCGAGCCGGCGCAACAGGTCGGCGCGGGTGACGTGGAAGGCGTGGTAGCCGTCGAGCCGGCCGGCCAGCGGCTGGACGAGCGCGAGCGCCACCTGCGGGCCGTCCAGTTCGGCCACCGCGACGGCCCGATTGAGGGCCACCACCGGTGAGGGGTCCAATGCGAGCAGCCGATCGTAGAGGGCGACCACCTGACGCCAGTCGGTGTCCCGGACGTGGCCGGCTGAGGTGTGCACCGCGTTGATCGCGGCGAGCACCTGGTAGCGGCCGGGGGGCTCGCCGGACGCCAACCGCTCCCGCACCAGCCGGTGCCCCTCGGCGATCAGGTCGCTGTTCCACGCCGCCCGGTCCTGGTCGGCCAGGGTGACCAGTTCCCCGTCCGCCGTCACCCGGGCCGGCCGGCGGGCCTCGGTGAGCAGCATCAGCGCGAGCAGGCCGGCGACCTCACCGTCGGCCGGCAGCAGGCTACACACCAGCCGGGTGAGCCGGATCGCCTCGGCGGTCAGCCCGGGGCGGATCGGGTCGGTGTCGGCGCCGCTGGCCAGGTAGCCCTCGTTGAACACCAGGTACAGCACCGCCAGCACCCCGGACACCCGGCCCGGCAGGTCGGCGACGGACGGCACCCGGTAGGGAATGCGGGTCGCGGCGATCCTGGTCTTGGCCCTGGTGATCCGGCGGGCCAGCGCACTCTCCTGCACCAGGAACGCGCGGGCGATCTCGGCCACCGTCAGGCCCCCGACCAGGCGCAGGGTGAGTGCCACCCTGGACTCCATGCCCAGGGCGGGGTGACAGCAGGTGAAGATCAGCCGCAGCCGGTCGTCGTCGATGGCGCCGATCGGCCGGGCCGGCTCGTGCTGCTGCCACATCGCCGCCTCCCGATGCTTGTCGTCGCGCTTGTTCTCACGCCGCAGCCGATCGATGGCGCGGCGATTCGCGGTGGTGGTCAGCCAGCCGCCGGGGTTGGCCGGAACGCCGTCGACAGGCCATCGTTCCACTGCGGCGGCGAAGGCCTCGGCGGCGGCGTCCTCGGCGATGTCGAGGTTGCCGAAGCGCCTGGCCAGGGACGCGACGACCCGGGCCCACTGGAGTTCGTGCGCCTCGGTGAGCGCCGCCGCGACGTCGGTCACAGGAACGGCCGCAGCTCCACCCTGCGGTTGCAGGCCTTGGAGCCGGCGGTGGCCAGGGCCAGCGCCTCGTCCAGATCGGCCGCCTCGACGATCCAGAAGCCGGCCAGGAACTCTTTGGCCTCGATGAAGGGGCCGTCGGTGATGACCGGCTCGGCACCCCGTCCGTCGACCACGGTGGAGGCGTCGGGCCCGGCCAGTCCACCCGCGAAGACCCACTGGCCGTCGCGCTGCATGGCCTCGTTGAACACGTCGATGTCGGCCATTTCCTGCTCGGTGCCGGCCTGCATGCCCGGGGTGGCGATGACGTTGATCAGATACTGCATGTCGGGTCACTTCCTTGCGTCCGGGGCCGCCCGGTGGGCGTCCCTCACCCATGCTACGAACGCAGCGGCCGGGATCGGACAGGGGTGCTCAGCTGACCGTGCAGACCGCGTCCAGGTCGTCGGTCTGGGTATTCGACTTGGGGCTGGACGAGGCCTTCGGCGACGACGATCCGGACGGGGTGCTGGTGGCCGGCCGGCCCTCGCCCGCGTTCTCGGAAGCCTGGATCTTGTCGGCGACGATCTGCCGGATGCGCGGGAAATCAGGCTTGACCGGCAGGATCAGCGGCGGCGCGAAGTTGACGCTGCTGAGCGGCAGGGTGCGGCCCTTGGCGGCCAGGTCGAGCATGGTGCCGATCTGGCTGCTGGGCAGGTCGGTGGAGACGATCTCTTCGCCGGCCTTCGCGATCTCGTTGAACTTGGTCAGCACGGTCACCGGGTTGAGTTGCTTGACCATCGCGTTCAGCACGCACTTCTGCCGCGACATGCGCTCGTAGTCGGTGGAACCCTCGCGGGAGCGGGCGAACCAGAGCGCGTTGTAGCCGTCCAGATGCAGGTCCTTTCCTGGTCCGACGTAACCCTTGATCGGGTACTTGCGCCCGGTGGTCAGGTCGGTGCCGCCACCGATGGGCACCTTGCGGCCCACGTCGACGGTGATGCCGCCGACCGCGTCGATCAGTGACTGGAAACCCTTCAGATCGACCAGCGCGTAGTAGTTGATGTCGAGCCCGAGGATGTTGCCGACCACCTCCTTGGTGGCCTGCACCCCGGGATCCTTCACCCCCGGGTAGAGGTTCTTGTGGTTCGTGCCCAACGTGTAGACCGCGTTGAGCAGGCAGGACTGGTCCTTGCACCAGTAGCCGTTGGGGTACAGCTTCTTCAGCGGCGAGGAGTCCGGGAACGGCGCCCACTGCAGGTTGCGGGGCAGGCTGAACAGCACCGTCCGGCCGGTGTCTGCGTCGATGCTGGCCACGATCATCGTGTCCGGACGGAGGCCCTCGCGATCGGCCCCTGCGTCACCGCCGAGCAGCAGCACGTTGTAGCGGCCGGAACTCGCCTCGGCCTTGCCGCCGCCGCCGAACACGTTGCTGACCAGCCGGCTCTGGGTGTCGAACGCGGCGGCCAGCGTCCACGAGCCGAAGGCCACCGCGATCGCCAGCACGAACGCGACGGCGGCAACGACCACTTTGCCGAGCGGCGACATCGCCGGGGGATTGGCGATCCGCCAGGCGTTCACGAACAGCGCCGCCCAGCCCAGGCCCAACGCGAGGGCGGCCCAGCGCAGCAGCTGCAGGGTGATCGGGTTGGCGTAGAGGCCGATCGCGAACGCCCGAAATGTGATGAGCAGGATCACGAACAGCACCACCAGCGCGATCACGGCGAGCCAGATGCGCACGGCCACCCGGCCGATCCGTTCGTTGCCGCCGACCAGTTGCGCCGACCCCGGCACGACCAGCGTCATGCCCAGCATGGCCAGGCCGCGGCGCAGGGCGATGCCCTGGCTTCGGGTCTGGGCATCGGGCAGCGCGGAAGTCGTGGCGGTCACCGATCCAGTATGTCTGGCGCCCGGAAGGGCTCCCGTCCGGCTCGCCGCGCTCGTCCCTGTTGGGGAAATCCGGCCCAGAGTCCGGCCCGAATCGATGCAGCGTTGGGTGAATCATCGGGGACTGTCCCCGCGATTCACGGCAGCTCTCAGTGACCCCGGACGGCCGCGCCCTTGGCTTGCGCCGCGGCCCGCAACTCGGCCTGGAAGTCGACCATCTTCTGCAGCACCGCCTCGTCCGCGACCCCCAGGATCCGGACGGCCAGCAGCCCCGCATTGCGGGCGTTGCCCACCGCCACCGTTGCCACCGGCACCCCGGCGGGCATCTGGACGATCGACAACAGCGAGTCCAGGCCGTCGAGGTACTTCAGCGGCACCGGTACGCCGATCACCGGCAGCGGGGTGAGCGCGGCCAGCATGCCCGGCAGGTGGGCCGCGCCGCCCGCTCCGGCGATCACCACCTTGAGCCCGCGGGTGTGCGCCGCGCGACCCCAGGCCACCATGTCCTCGGGCATCCGGTGCGCCGAGACGACGTCCGCCTCATAGGGCACCCCGAACTCCTCGCAGGCCTGCGCGGCGGCCTGCATCACGGGCCAGTCCGAGTCGGATCCCATCACGATCCCGACCAGCGGCGCAGTGGTGTGTCGTGCGGTCATCGGGCCACTCCCATCAACTGGTCGGCCGCAGTCTGCGCCCGGATCCTGACCTCATCGGCGTCGTCGCCGACCACGGTGACGTGACCGACCTTGCGGCCGGCGACCACACTCTTGCCGTAGAGCTGCACCCGGGCCCCCGGGTCGCGTGCGAGCACGTCCGCGGACGCCGCCACCAGGTCGTCCCGTTTGCCACCGAGCACGTTCACCATCGCCGCCTGCGGCTGTCGCAGCCCTGTGGGGCCGAGCGGCAGGTCGGCCACGGCGCGCAAGTGGTTCTCGAATTGCGAGGTGTGGGCGCCGTCGATGCTCCAGTGGCCGGTGTTGTGCGGGCGCATCGCCAACTCGTTGACCACCACCGTGCCGTCCGAGCGCTGCATGAGTTCGACGGCCAGAATGCCGGTGACGTCGAGTTCGGCGGCGATCCGCAGGGCCAGCCGTTCGAGTTCGTCCTGCTGCGCGCGCGAAAGGTTGGGCGCCGGGGTGAAGGTGTGGGTGCAGATGCCGTTGGTCTGCACCGTTTCGGTCACCGGGTACACCCGCTGCTCACCCGACGGACGCCGCGCGACCAGCACGCTCAACTCGCGCGCGAAATCGACGAACTCCTCGGCCAGGATGCGCACCCCGGGACGCAGCGAAGCGAACGGTTCGGCGGCACCGTCCGGACCGTCGAGCTTCCAGACACCCTTGCCGTCGTACCCGCCGCGGGAGGTCTTGGCGATCACCGGCCACCCGGTGCGCTCACCGAAGGCGATCAACTCGGCCGGGTCGGCGACGACCGCGAAGCCTGGGCAGGGCACGCCGAGCGCCGACAGCCGCTCGCGCATCACCACCTTGTCCTGGGCGTGCAGCAGGGCGTCCGGCCCCGGATGGACGCCGATGCCGCGCTCGATCAGGCCCCGGAGGATCGCGGGAGGTACGTGTTCGTGGTCGAAGGTGATCACGTCGCACCGTTCGGCGAAGCGGTACACGGTCTCGGGATCGGTGTAGTCGCCCACGGTCACGTCGGCCACCACCTGCGCGGCGGACACGTCCGGCCCCTCGGCGAGCAGCGCCACGCGCACGCCGAGCGGAATGCCGGCTGCGTGCATCATGCGGGCCAGTTGGCCGCCGCCGATGATTCCGATCGTCCGCGCGGTCACCCACCGAACACTAGTCTGAACGCCATGACCCGGCACATCGTGGCCATGGGCGGCGGCGGCTTCTCGATGTCGCAGTTCGGCGAACCGACCAAGCTCGACCGGTATCTCGTCCAGGTGACCGGCAAGGACCATCCGCACGTCTGCTTCGCACCCACCGCCTCGGGCGACGACCCCGCCTACGTCCGCCGGTTCCTGACCGCCTACGGCGCCCTGGGCGTCCGGACCTCGGTGCTCACCCTGTGGCAGGACGCCGCGACCGCCGTCGACCGGCTGGCCGAGGCGGACCTGCTCTTCGTCGGCGGCGGCAGCACCGTGAACCTGATGGCGCTGTGGACTGCGCACGGAGTGCTTCGGGTCATCCGGCAGCGTTACGCCGAAGGCAGCCTGGTGCTGGCCGGCATTTCGGCCGGCGCGGCCTGCTGGTACTCCGGGTGCGTCACCGATAGCTTCGGCGACCTGCGGCCCTGGCACGGCGGCCTGGGTCTGGTGCCGGGCAGCTTTTGCCCCCATCTGGACGGGGAGCCCGGTCGCCGACCGATCTACACCGACGCCGTCGCCACCGGCGCACTGCCGCACGGATACGCGGCCGACGACGGCGCCGGCGTGCACTACAGGGACGAGACGCCGCAGGCGTTCATCTGCGAACGGCCGGGGCAGGTGGTGTACCGGGTGCTGCCGAACGACATGGCGCGGGGCGAGGCGATCAGCGAGCCGCAGCCGATGACGGTCATCGGCTGAGCGCCGCACATCGTCGCTCGGCCCGCCACACTTCTGCCCAGTCTGGCGATACGGCAGCGGGTCAGGCCTTGAAGATCACCGTCCGCTGGACGATGAAGTTGACCGCCGTCGCGGTGCCCTGCGCAACCACGAATCCGATCAGTTGCGCCCAGTTCATGTTGGGCAGGATCTCCGCGTCCATGCCGATCGACAACAACCACGGGTAGAGCACCGCGAAGATGCCCACCTGAAGCACGAAGGTGAGCGCGTAGAGGCCCATCACGGCCGCGAAGGTGCGGCGCGAGCCGTCCGAGACGAAGGTCCAGCGCCGGTTGATCAGGTAGGCCGTGGTGGTGCCCGCCACGAACGACACCACCTTGGCCGGCACGTAACCCAGCCCGGCCGCCATCAGCAGCACCAGCAGTCCGTAGTCGACGATGGCGGCCAACCCGCCGGTGATGATGAACCGGACCAGCTGGGTGCGCAACGCCGGCCGGCCGGCCGGAGCAGTCGTCACGCACGCACTCCGAAGAGCAGGTTCGAGACGGCCACGCCCACCTCTTCGACCTTGGGAATGTCGTGCAGCACCACCGGCGCCTCGGCCGAGGTGGTGAAGACCAGTGACCCACAGCCGAAGAGCCGGTCGGTCAGGCTGCGTTCATAGGCGACGTTGGTGATCCGCGCCACCGGCACGTCATGGCCGGACTTGTTGATGATGCCGGTGCGGGTGATCAACCGATGGGTGGTCAGGGTGTACGTGGTGGTGCGCCACCGCAGCAGCGGCATCAGGTAGACCGGAATCATCACCGCGACGGCCAGAGCGGTCACCACCCAGCCGCTGACCGGACGCCACGATGCCGGCAGCAGCGCGAACGCGACGCCGGCCAGGGCGGCGAGCACGACCAGCCAGATGGTCGGCCAGATCATCACCTTGCCGTGGGAACGCAGATGCAGAAGTTCGCTCTCACCGTCTCCGAGCAGTTTGGCGGGCAGTCCCATGGCGTCCATTATGGCTGCCGCGCGCCGCACGCTCGGCGCGCGGGCGGATGGACGGCTGCACGTGGTTCGATAGGCACCATGTCGGTACCTCTGCTGGTGTTCCTGCACGGGCTCGGGCAGACCCCTCAGTTCTGGCAGGAGCAGGTCACCGCCCTGCCTGCGGGCACCAGGGCCGTCGCGCCATGGCTGGACGGACTTCGTCCCGGCGCGGCCGGCGCGTTCGAGCTGACCCGGGCAGCGGACGCGACGCTGGCCCAGTTGAACCGGTTCGGGGTCGACCGGGTCGCGCTGGTCGGCAGCGGGCTCGGTGCTGCGGTCGCCCTCGTGGCCGCCGGCCGATCACCCGACGCCGTCTCGCACCTGGTGCTGAGCGACGTGCTGCCGCGCACTTCCAAGCTGGCCGGGGCGCTACAGCGGATGGCGGTGCGGGCGATGCCCAACGCGAGGCTGGGTGACGCCGGCCTCGACCGGGCCCGGATGATCGAGTTGCTGAAGCTTGCCGGTGGCATCGACGTGCGTCCGAGCCTGCCGGTGGTGACCGCGCGCACGCTGGTCGTCGCCGGAGCGGCCAACCCGGCGGGTTTGACCGCCGCTCGCAACCTGGCGGACGCCATGGCCGCTGCCCGCCTCGAGGTGGTGCCGGACGCCGGAGCGTCCGTTCCCCTGGAGGCGTCCAGCACTTTCAACCGGCTGCTGTACGGCTTTCTGGACGAGGCCGACTGACCCACTGAACCGCGGCGGCGCCTTGTGAGAGACTTATCTGATGCGCGCGTACCGGAGGATTCTGAGTCTTCCAGGTGCCTGGCAGTTCAGTGCGGCCGGTCTGCTGGCCCGCTCCGGCGGCGCCATGATGGGCATCGGCCTGGTGCTGATGGTCTCGGCCCTGTACGGCAGTTACGGGCTGGCGGGAGCGTTGGCGGCGTCCAATGCGGTGGCGTGGGCGCTCGGCACAGCCACCTTGTCGAACATGGTCGACCGGTACGGCCAGCGCCGGGTGATGTATCCGGCGGTGATCGTGTCGGCCTCGGCGCTCGCCCTGCTGGTGGTCTTCGCCATGCTGGGCCTGCCCGCCTGGACGTTGTTCCCGCCGGCGATCATCTCCGGTGCGACCGGCGGTGCCCCGGGTGCCCTGGTGCGAGCTCGGTGGAACCACGCCACCAGTGATCCGGGCATGCTGCACACGGCGTACTCGCTGGAATCCACCCTGGACGAGGTGACGTTCGTCGTCGGCCCGGTGCTGGCCACGGCGCTGTCCACCGGCGTGCACCCGGCCGCGGGACTGATCGCACCGATCGTGTCGTCGCTGCTCGGAGCCCATCTGCTCTACTCCCAGCGGGCCACCGAACCGCCGGTGCTGCCCCGCAGCTACGCCTCGAGCGACCGGCCGCCGCTTACGCAGCGGCTGGTTCTGCTGGCCCCCGGGGTGGGTGCGGTGGTGGCGGTCAACCTGCTGATCGGCTGCGTGTTCGGATCGATCGACGTGTCGGTGGTGGCGGCCGCGACCGAGTGGGGGGTGCGGGCCACGTCCGGGGTCGTGCTGGCCGTGTTCTCGGTGGCGTCCGGGCTGGCCGGCTTCTACTACGGCGCGCGGCACTGGGCCTCGCCGCTGGTCTCGCGGTTCCTGTACGGGGTCGCGGCACTGTGTGCGGCCACCGTGGCGCTGCTGCTCGCCGACTCGATTCCGCTGCTGTGCCTGTTCGGCCTGCTGGTGGGCATCACGGTGGCCCCGACGCTGATCAACGGCAACTCGCTGATCGGACGGCTGGTGACCCGCGACCGGCTGACCGAGGGACTGTCCTGGATGGGTACCGGGATCGGCATCGGCGTGGCCATCGGGTCCAGCACGTCCGGACAGGTGATCGACCACTTCGGCTACCACGGCGGCTTCGTCACGGTGGCGACCTTCGGCACCCTGGCCGCACTGATAGGGCTGGCCGGACGCGCGGGACTGCTGCGCGCCGTCGCCGCCAGCAGCACCGACCCGGATTCCCCCGAGGTGGCGCCGGGCTAGACGGTGGGTCGCTCAGGCGGTCAGTAGCCCCTTGACGTAGGCCGCCTGGCCGGCGTGCTGGGCGGCATCGTCCACGACACTGACCAAGCGGACCAGGGCGGTCACCGGCGGGTCCCAGCGCTCGTCGACGACGCGTTCCAGGTCTTGGGGACCCATCCCCTGCAGCACCTCGACGATGCGTGCATGCACCGCGTCGTAGTAGTCGGTCAGCACCGCGGGCGAGCTGACCGTGAACCGGGCAACGTCGGCCGCGCTCTGGCCGTAGCCGTGGGTGGTCGGCGGGTAGGGAACGCCGAGCCGCTCCGCCCAGCCGCCGGCATGCACCTCGGGCGAGTCGGTGATGTCGGCGATCTGCGCGTCGGCCATCCGTCCGATGTGCCACACGATCCAGCCGATGGAGTTGTTCGGGTGCCCGTCGACGACGGGCTGCCTGATCAGGGTGTCCGCGTCGAGGTCGTCGACCACGTCATGCAGCAGATCAGGAATGCGTCCGAACGACTCGAGCAGCACGTCGATCGCGGTGGGTGCGTTGGTCACGGCCCCCACCGTACGCGCGCCTCACCCCGACGATCGAGCTCCTCGAGATCCGCCGTCGATCGGTCAGTGCTTCCCACCGCTCGGCTGCACACCGGGGTCCTTCGTCGGGGTGAACCGGCGAACGAGCTGCATGATCGCCACCACGATCGCGCCGGCGATGACGCCGATCACCGCGGAGGCGGCCGTGTTCAGCACCCACGCCAGCGCCTCGCCGACGAAGCCGGGGATCGCGTGGGTGATCGCCTCTTCACCGTGGTGCACCAGTTCGTAGGGCGCGTGCCAGCCCAGATCGTTCAGCCCCACCAGCAGGATGTGCCCGCCGACCCACAGCATCGCGATGACGCCGACGGTGGAGAGCGTGGCCAGCACCTTCGGCATGGCGGCGACCAGTCCGCGACCGAGCCCGGCCAGCCAACCGGTGCGCTCGGTGGCCAGGTGCAGGCCGACGTCGTCCATCTTCACGATCACGGCGACCACGCCGTAGACCAGCACGGTCATCGCGATGGCGACGATGACCAGGGTCACAGCGCGGGACAGCAGCGGTTCCTGCGCGACCTGGTTCAGGGCGATCACCATGATCTCGGCGGACAGGATGAAGTCAGTGCGGATCGCTCCTGACACCATCGCCTTCTCGTCCGGTCCACCGACCACTGGCGCCTGCTCGGCGTGGGAGTGGCCGGCGATTCGCTCCCAGATCTTCTCGGCACCCTCGTAACACAGGTAGGTGCCGCCAACCATCAGGATCGGGGTCAGCAGCCAGGGCAGGAACTGACTCAGCAGCAGGGCGGCGGGCAGGATGAAGAGCAGCTTGTTGCGCAGTGACCCGACGGCGATCTTCATCACCACCGGCAACTCGCGATCGGGGCTGAAACCGTGCACATACCGCGGTGTCACGGCCGTGTCGTCGATCACCACGCCGGCGGCCTTGGCGCTGGCCCGTCCGGCGGCGGCACCCACGTCGTCCAGCGAGGCGGCCGCGAGCTTGGCTATCGCCACGATGTCGTCCAGAAGGGCGAACAAACCGCTCATCGGGCACCACCTCAGGTCGCTGTCGTCCCCGTGACTCGGACCGGGTACGGCCGCCACGGGTCGTTAGGGGGTTCACCCTAGCCGCAGGCGCTGCCCGACGACGACGCCCGCTCTCGACCATCCCCACCTGGGTCTCGACACGCTGGACCGGCCGGGTTCTCAGCGCAGGTGCTGCACGTCCCCCGCCGCAAAGGCGCGCTCGCCCGCCGGGGTGCGGACGCGCAGGCGTCCCCATTCGTCGATTCCCACGGCGAGTCCCTCCACTGCGATCTCGGACGACTGCAGCACGCGAACCTGCCGGCCGACGGTTGCGCAGTGCTGCTCGAACCACGCCTGTAGGTCCGCGCCCTCGACCCACCTTCGGAAGGCCTGCTCCAACTCCGTCAGCACACCGAGGACCACCTCGGTGGTCGAGGCCTGCGAACCGGCCAGCGCCAGCGAGGTCGCCGTCGCGACGGGGAGTTCGTCCTCGGTGAGCGTGGTGTTGATGCCCATGCCGATCACCGCGGCGTCATCGACCCGTTCGGCGAGAATGCCGCACACCTTGCGATCGTCGATCAGCACGTCGTTCGGCCACTTCACGGCAGCCTCGATTCCCGCGGCGGCGCGCAGCCCGTCCGCCACCGCGACGCCGGTCACCAGGGGCAGCCAGGGCCAGCGGGCGACCGGCACGTCACCGGCCCTCAGGAGCACCGACACGGCGACGGACGCCCCCGGTGACGCCTCCCAGCGCCGGGTGAAACGGCCGCGTCCGGTGCTCTGATGGTCGGCGATCAGCACGGTTCCCGACGGCGCCCCGGCCCGAGCCTCCGCGGCCAGATCGGCATTCGTCGAACCCGTCGAGGCGACCGCGCGCACCCCGGTGAACAACCGCCCAGGGCCGACCAGCGCATCGGACAGCACCATGGCATCGACGAGGGGTTCCGCAGTCACGCCGGACAGCCTAGGGCTGAGGATCGGACGCCGTGGCGACCAGCACGTCCCAGCGGGGCCGATCCGCGGGTTACCCCCATCCGGGCGCTGCCCAGGGCGCGCCTTTTGGGTCAGAATGTCCAGCGAGTGCACGGAGCACCCGGAAAGAGGTTCCCCCATGAGTGCCGCTGACGAGATTCTCGCCGACCTGCCGCTTGACCAACTGGCCGCTCAACTCGGCACCGACCCAGCGACGGCTGAGCAGGCCGTCCGCACCGCCCTGCCCGCACTGTTCGCCGGCCTGCAGGCCAATGTCGCCGGCGACGCGCAGGGTAGCGTCAGCCTCGCCCAGGCCCTGACCCAGCACAGCGATCCGCAGTTGCTCCAGGGCGGCGTGGACCTGAACGACGTCGACACCAACGACGGTGACGCGATCGTCCAGCACATCTTCGCGAACTCCCCCGACCAGGCCCAGGCACTGCAGGCGAGCTCGAGCGGCGCGATGAGTGGGGTGATCAGCAAGCTGCTGCCGATCCTGGCCCCGATCGTGATGGCCTACATCGCCAAGAAGCTCGGCATGGGCAACGCATCCCAGCCGGGACGGCAGTCGTCCGACGACAGTGGGCTGGGCGGCCTCGGCGGCGTGCTCGGGCCGATCCTCGGCGGTCTGCTGGGCGGCGGCGGTGCGGCCTCCGGCTCCGGCGGCGGATTCGGCGACATCCTCGGCCAGATCCTGGCCGGGCAAGAACCGCAGGCACCTGTCCAGCAGCATGACGACGGTCGGTTCGAGCAGCCCACGTTCAATCCGCCCGAGGGCGGCGACGGCCAGGTCACCATGCCGACGGCCGAGGATGACTCGTCCGGCGGTCAACAGCAGCAGAAGCCGTCGGGAGGCATCGGCGACATTCTTGGTGGCCTTTTCGGCCGATGAGGGTCGTGCTCGCGTCGGCCAGCCCGGCCCGGCTGGAGGTGCTGCGCCGGGCCGGCGTGGTTGCCGAAGTGGTCGTCTCCGGCGTGGACGAATCCGCGGTTGAGGCGGAGTCTCCGGCCGCGCTGACGTTGAGCCTGGCCCGGCTCAAGGCGGGCACCGTGGCCGCGGCCCTCGACGTGGCCGACGGCCCGGTGCTGGTGATCGGCTGCGACTCACTGCTCGAGTTCGACGGTGTCGCCCAGGGCAAGCCGTCCGGCCCGGACGAAGCCGTCGCCCGCTGGACCGCGATGCGGGGACGCTCCGGCGTGCTGCACACCGGCCATCGGGTGATCCTGCGCGACGGCGAGACGGTCACCGAGGCCGAGGCGGTGGCCTCCACGGTCGTGCACTTCGCCGAGGTGAGCGACGTCGAGATCAAGGCCTACGTGGCCACCGAGGAACCGCTGCTGGTGGCCGGCGCGTTCACCGTGGACGGCCTCGGAGGCCCGTTCGTGACCCGCATCGAAGGCGATCACCACAACGTGGTCGGCCTGTCCCTGCCGCTGCTGCGTGACCTGCTGGGCGAACTCGGCATCGGCTGGACGAGCCTGTGGGCAGCGACATCCGGCGACGTGCGGACGCACAGCGGGTAGCGCAGCTGGGCTGCGATAGCCTGAAGCCGATGTCGGAAACCACGCTCGTCCAGACCAAGAAGTCGCCGCTGCCGGCCTGGCTGCGGGCGATGCGCCCCAAGCAGTGGGTGAAGAACATTCTGGTGTTCGCCGCCCCCGTCGCCGCTGGGGCGCTTTTCGAACCCCGCGTGCTCGCCAACACCCTGTGGGCGTTCGTAGCGTTCTCGCTGATCAGTGCGTCGATCTACCTGATCAACGACGTCCGCGACGTGGACGCCGACCGGTTACACCCCAAGAAGCGCTTCCGGCCGATCGCGGCGGGTGAACTGAACAGCCGTACCGCCACGATCCTGGCCGGTATCACGATGATCGCGAGCCTGTCGCTCGGCTGGTGGGTGGCGCCGATGTTGTGCATCACCCTCGCGGTCTACTGGGTGCTGCAGGTCGGCTACTCGATGTTCCTCAAGCACCAGCCGATCATCGACCTGGCCATGGTGGCGGCCGGCTTCCTGCTGCGGGCGGTCGCCGGCGGTGTGGCGTCCGGCATCGAACTGTCGCAATGGTTCCTGCTGGTCGCCTGCTTCGGGTCGCTCTACATGGTTGCGGGCAAGCGCTACTCGGAGATGAAGGAACTCGGCTCCGAGGCCGGCACCCGGGCATCGCTGGAGCGTTACTCGCTCAGCTACCTGCGCTTCGTCTGGGCGATCTCGTGCTCGATCGTGATCATGTCCTACAGCCTGTGGACCTTCGAGCAGGCCCGCGAGACGCAACTGTGGAACGTGCCCTGGACCACCATCTCGATCGTGCCGTTCACCCTGGCGCTGCTGCGCTACGCGATGGACATCGATGCCGGTAATGCCGGCGAGCCCGAGGACGTGGTGCTCAATGACCGGGTGCTGCAGGGGCTGGCCGTTTTGTGGCTGATTCCGCTGGGGATCGGCATCTTCCTGTCCTGAATCGGGCGTCGGCCCGGCGTTTGGGTCCTCGATCGGGGGTGCGGATCAACCCAGGCACCACCTTGACGGTCGTCCGCCGCTACAGCCAGTAGCCACATCGCCCGCGAGGCAACCAAACCGGCTACTCAACCCCTGTTTAGGTGGAGGAGGACCAGATGCTGGTGGAGGCTATCGTGACGACACCCGAACAGGTCGCGAGCTTCGACGACTTCGTTACGGCTCGCGCCGGTGCGCTGTGGCGCAGCGCGTGGTTGCTCACCGGTGACACCCATCGTGCCGAAGATCTGGTCCAAACCGCATTGGCCAAGACCTATCCGCACTTCGCTCGGATCCGAGTGGCCGCACAGTTCGAGGCCTACGTCCGGACAACGATGTACCGCACCTATGTCTCGTGGTGGCGGCGCCGGTGGACGGGTGAACTGCCCGGCGAGGTCGATCCGGGAACGGCTGCCGTCCATGACCTGGAACAGCGCGAGGACGTCCGACGGGCACTCGCCGCGCTGCCACGGCAGCAGCGGGCGGTCGTGGTGTTGACCTACTTCGAGGATTTGAGCGGCCCGCAGGCCGCGGAGGTGCTCGGGATCAGCGTCGGCACGATCAAGAGCACGTTGCACCGGGCGCTGGCCACGCTGCGAACCTCCCCCCTACTCACCGACGGGAGCGAGCAATGAACGACGACGACCTGCACACCGCGCTGCACGACGCGGCTCCTGATCCGCCCGACACCGGCGGCTGGGCGTCAAGCGCCCGCGATCGCGCCCGGCGGAGCACCCGGCTACGCACGGCCGGAGTGGGTGTCGCCGTGCTCGCGGTCGTGGCCGGATTGTCGTGGCAGCCGCTGACCGGGCAGGACACCCGGGCGGTACCGGCGCAGCGGCCGTCGGCAACCGCGCTGCCCAACTCCGACTGCACAGCGGGTCTCAGCGGCGAACGCTCCTCGCTCCCTGCCCGGGGCACGCGGCAGGTGACGCGGGTCAGCTTGTGCGCCAGCGCCGCCGGAGCCACCTTCAGTACGCCGCTCGACGCCGTGACCGAACACGGCGGCGAACTGTACGACGCCATCGCTGCACTTCCCGCCGAGGACGCCCGCGATCCGGACTGCACGCCATCGGACGATCGGCGCTACCTAGTGGTCTTCACCATGGCCGACGGTGCCCGCTCCGTGCTGGAGGCAACCACCTCGAACGCGTGCGGCGTGACCAGCGGCAGTCGATCCCACACCCGCTGGACGTCGCTGCTGAAGGTGCTGCGCACGGCGTGGGCCGAACAGCGGTCGCGGCAGTCGGCGCCCGACCTGCCGGCGCGCTGCCTTTCCTACGACCGTCCGGGACTGTTCACTCCCACGATCACCGACGTGCGCGCGGGTGCCGCCTGCCGCTTCGATGCGCCCGGACGGGTGATGGCATCGGCGCCGGTGCCCGCTGACCTGCTCGCGATGCTGACCGACGATCTGACCCGGAGGGCCAAGCGTGCCAGCAACATCGACTCGAAGCCGACCGGCGAGGTGCTCACCCTCGAGGGCCCGTGGAGTGATCCGTTGGTGTTGTGGCGGGTCGATGGCGACCAGTGGTTCGCCATCATGCCCGACGGCCTGCAGCTGTTCTGGCAGCCCTCGACGAAAATCGCCCGCAGGTTGAGTACGTTGGTCGGCTGACCAGCCGAGTGCCTCCGAACTGGGCCGGCTACAACCAGCCGTTGCGCCGGAACAGCCAGTACAGTCCGCCGAGCCGACGCCGATCATGAGCACGCTCTACCAAACCCCGGCGTCGGAGTCGAATCCCCAGTACGGCACATTCTGGCCGAACCATCCCGTCACCGCAGTCGGCACCGCGATGATCGCGCCCCAGGAGGCCAGCTTCTTCATGATCGTGTTCAGCCGGGCATCCTGCAGGCTCAAGTTGGTCTCGAACACCGAACTCACCATGTCGCGAAGGGATTCGGTCCACTCGGCGGCGCGAAGGACGTGGTCGTACAGGTCGTCGAACTCGCCGTCCAGCTCGGGGGACGACCCGCCAGCCGGCGGTGTTGCGGTGCCGGATCACGCTCGACACCACTTCGCGCATCGGCAAGACCACCCGGCGCAGATGCCACCAGAGCCTTGCGCAACGCGTACACCCGAACCTGCACCTCGCGGGTCTGCGGCTTGTCGGCGAACAGCAGGTCCTCCAGGTTCTCCAGGGCCTCGTCCATCGCCTGAACCGCCTCGAAGTGCCCGTCGACGATTGTGTCCAGCAGCCCGTGCACCAGAGCGCCGACGCCGTACTGAAGCAGGCCGGCCCCTCCCAGCGGTTCAGCACGTCGTCCATGTCGACGTCGGCGCCATGCGTGACCCGCACGGTGATCAACCCCCGAGGCATCACGAACGCAGAGACCCGACCGATGGACAGTTCCGGGATGCCCTGATCACCTGCGGCCAGGGACGCCATGTAGCAGGTCAGGAACGGTGTGGCTGGCGTGCTTGGTCGCCTTGGGTCGCTCCTGGGGGGCCCGAGCATCCTCGACCGCCAGCCGATCGAGGTTCAGCTCCTCCGCCAGCCGGGCCAGCACGTCACCGTGCGGATCGCAGATGTCGAGCCAGGTCAGGGCCGTGGGATCCGCCAGGTGGCCGTCTAGTTCGTCGAGCTCGAAGTCCGTCGCGATCACCTGGCCGTCGCGCCACACCCGGCTGCGCAGCTGGGTCACCTCGCTCACCGGGCGGTCGCCAACGTGCCGGCGACCACCTGGCGCAGCAGGTCTCGGACGCATTCCGCCGCCCGCGACAGCGGCAGGCTGGACGGGGTGCCCAGCGAGAGATGCACCTCGATGCCGGGCACGATCCGGATCACGCGGAGGTCGGAGCGTTGGGTCAGTCGCTCGGCCACCGACATCGGCAGCACGGTCGCCCCGAGCCCGGCGGAGACGGCCTGACCCATCAGCGCGACCGACTCGAGTTCGACGATCAGCTGCGGCTGGATGCCGGCAAGCGCGCAGGCCGAATCGACCGCCTTGCGAATGGTGTGCAGCGGGCTGGGCAGCATCAGCGGCACTTCGGCGAGCGTCTCGACGGGCACCTCATCGGCGTCCGGCGCGTAGTCGGGGGCACAGACCAGCACCAGCTCCTCGGTCAACAGGCGTTCGAAGACCAACCCCTTCACCGGCCCCGAGTCGTACAGGATCGCGAGGTGCAGCCGTCCGGTCATCATCGCCTCGCTGAGCACCAGGCCGAAGTTGTCGACGACCCGCAGCCGAACATGCGGGTAGCTCGCCCGGACGGCCTTCACCAGCGGCAACGCGATCAGGTTGGCCGTGCTGTACGGCGCCAACCCGACGAAGACCTGGCCGGCCACCTCGCGGCCGAGTAGGCCGACCTCGGCCACGGCGTCGTCCAGCTGCTTCAGGATGACCTGCGCGTGCCGGTAGAGCGCGGCACCCGCCTCGGTCGGCTCGACGCCCTGCTTGCTGCGAATCAGCAGTCGCTGGCCGAGATCGGCCTCAAGGCCATTGATCTGCTGGCTGAGCGCCGGCTGCGCGATGTGCAATACGTCGGCGGCGCGGGTGAGACTTCCCACATCGACGATCCGGACGAACGTGGCCAACCGTCTCGTCTCCATGCCGTCCCCCTGGTCACCCATCACCGGGCGCTATCACGTCAGCGAAATCACGTCTTACCACATCGTCGCCCAACTTGCTTACGGTCAGTGCAACCAAGTGCGAGGAGGAACATGCCGGCAACGATCGACCTGATCGCCGATCTGGGCGAGGGCTTCGGCGACTGGACCATGGGCGACGACTCCGCATTGCTCGACATCGTCTCCTCCGCCAACGTGGCCTGCGGCTTCCACGCCGGTGACCCGAGAATCATGGACGCCACCGCGCGGGCCTGCGCCGAGCGCGGCATCCAGATCGGCGCCCATCCGAGCTTTCCCGACCTGGTCGGCTTCGGACGACGCGCCATGGGCCTGACCGCCGATCAGGTCCGCACCGACATCGATCTACCAGATCGGCGCACTCTCCGCCTTCGCCGTCGCCAACGGCACCCGGATGCGGCACGTCGCGCCGCACGGCCGGTTGGGCAACCTGGTCGCCGTCCGCGCCGACTACGCCAAGGCCATTTGCGACGCCGTCTGCGCATTGGACGACCTCGACTGATCATCGTCGCCCAGGACGGCGAGCTCGCCGACGAGGCCAGTCGCCGGGGCCTCCGGGTCGGCATCGTCGGCATCGTCGACCGCGCCTACCAGGCCGACGGCACTCTGGTGCCGCGCTCACAGCCGGGCGCCGTGATCCACGACGTCGACACGCTGGTGGCGCGGGCGATCCGGATCGCCACCGAGTCGCGCCTCGAAGCCGTGGATGGCACCGTGCTGCACCGTCGGCGCCGACTCGCTGCTGCTGCACGGCGACAACGCCGGTGCGGTGGCCACCGCCCGCGCCATCCGTGACGGGCTGACCGACGGCCGGCGTCGCCATCGCACCGATGGCCGACGTGCTGGCGAACAAGGGCTGACATGTCCAGCCTCGCGACGAGCCGCGTTCGGTGCAGATGCTCGACTGCGGGGATTCAGCCGTTCGGGTCGCCGTCGATCGCCGAGCCGGACGCCGCCTGGCGTCTCGCCCACGGCATCGCCGCTGTTCTGGACGCCGTGCCTGCCGGCCGGCTTCCACGGCGCCCTGCCCACCTACGATGCCGTGCTGATCGAGTTCGACTGCACCCTGACCGATCACACCGCGATCAGGGCTGCCGTCCGCGAGGCGCTCGATCAGGTCACGGACGTCGCACCCCGCTCGCCCCGCACCTTCACCGTTCCCGTCGCGTACGGCGGCGAGCACGGACCCGACCTGGAGGCCACGGCGACCCTGCTCGGCTCACCGCCGACGAGGTGGTGGCGATCCACTCGGCGACACCGCTGCTGATGCGCTGCTTCGGCTCGCCGGCCGGTGCGCCGATGTTGGACGGTCCGGCGTTCTCCCGTCCGATCCCGCGCCGGGCCAGCCCCCGCGCGCACGTGCCGCCGGGCGCGGTGGCGGTCGCCGGACGGCAGGCGGTCGTCTCGACCCGTCCGGCGCCTGGCGGCTGGCAGGTTCTCGGCACCACCCCGCTCACCCTCGTCGACCCCGACCGTGACCCGCTGACCGCCTACTGGCCGGGCGACTGGTTCCGCTTCGTGCCGATCAGCGCAGACGCGTTCGCCGCCAACCGGGGGGTGCTGGAATGAGCGGCCTGCTGAGGATCACCCGCCCCGGAATCAGCGCGGTCACCGACCTGGGCCGCTCTCGCGTGCGGCCGTTTCGGGCAGACTGACCGGGGGTGCCCTCGACCAGTACAGCGCCCGGGTCGCCAACGCCCTGGTCGGATCAGGCGAGGACGCCCGCTGATCGAGATCGTCGTCGCCGACTTCGCCGCCTTCACGTCCGCCAATCTGCTGGTGGCCGTCACCGGCGCCCCCGCGGACATCGCGGTCGGGGCCGTGCCGATGCCGCAGTGGGAGCCGTTCTGGTGGCCGGCCGACACGGAGCTCAGCGTGAGCGTCCATCCGGCTCGGCATGCGCGTCTACCTGGCGGTGCACGGCACCCTGCAGGTACCCCGGCTGCTGGGCAGCTGCGCGCCCGACAGCGTCCTCGGCTTCTCCGGACCGCTGCGCCGCGGGGACTGTCTCGCCGTCGAACCCGGCCCGCTGCGCATCGACCAGTGCCCACATCGGAACGCCGGTGGTGCGCGGTGCCGCGCCGCCCAGCGGTTCGCCGAGCACTGGCGCATCCCGGTCACCGACGGTCCCGACCGCGACCAGTTCGGTGCCAGCGCGGCACGGCTGCACGAGGGCACCTTCGTGATCGGGGACACCAGCAACCACATCGGCCTGCGGCTCCGCGCCGCGGCCGGCGCCGCCGTCCCGGTGCGCGAACGGAGCGACGAGGTGCTCTCGCGCGGCGTCCCGATCGGTGCGGTCGAGGTGCCTGCCGGCGACGAGTTGCTGGTCCTGCACCGCGGACGCGGCGTCACCGCCGGGTACCCGGTGCTGGCGGTGGTCACCGCCACCGGACTGTCCCGCCTGGGCCAGGCCCGCCCGGGACAGAGCGTCGCGTTCGTCCGGGTGCCGCTGGCTGAGGCGGTCGTCGCAGCCCGTGCCGAGACTGCCGCCATCGACGGCATCGCCAGCGGGCCGCGGATTCGCCCGCCCGCTGGTGCGGCGCCGCACACGATTTTCGGATCGCCCGGTTTTGCCAGTCGTGGCCGTCCGGCCTGATTCGCCACCCGCACCCCGATCAGCCCCGGCCACCCCCGGCTTCACGCACCCCTGCCACGCGCCGACCGTCCCAACACCGTCCACCAACGGAGGGAACACGACGATGCCCATCAGTGACTACCGGACCGCTCTCGTCACCGGCGCCAACACGGGCATGGGAGAGGCCATCACCCGCATGCTCAGCGAGGGCGGGGTGCAGGTCTACGGCGTGGCTCGCAATGCCGCCAAGCTGCAGGACGTCGCTGAGGCGACCGGGATGCGTCCGATCGTGGCCGACATCTCCGACCCCGCGGCCATCGAGGCGGCTGTCGGCGGCCTGGAGATTGACATTCTGGTAAACAACGCCGGAGTCTCGGCAACCGGCAACATCCTGGACGCTACCGCCGAATCGGTGGACGCCATGGTCGATGTGAACCTGCGTGCCGTGCTGCACCTGTGCCGCCTGCTGGCGCCGGGCATGGTGGCCCGCAACCGAGGGCACATCGTGAACATCTCCTCGATCGCCGGCACCTACAACTTCTTCGGCCATACCGCGTACCACGCCACCAAGGCGGCGATCCACCAGGTCTCCCGGCAACTGCGCAACGACATGCTCGGGCACAAGGTGCGAGTCACCGAAATCTGCCCCGGACGCGTCGAGACCGAGATCTTCGGCCGAAACCTGGGCGGCACCCCCGAAGACCTGAAGCACGCCTGGGAGGAGTTCTACGAGCACTATGAGTCGGTCACGACGGCCGACATCGCCGGTGCGGCCCGGTTCGCCCTGGAATCCCCCGAGCACGTCAACGTCGGCCTGATCGAGATCATGCCGACGCTCCAGGTGCCCGGCGGGTTGACGTTCAACCAGAGCCGCTAGTGACCCAGGGCGGTAACGGCACCGCCGCACCACAGTTTCCCCGATTACAGAGGTCTCAACGAGAAATACCAATGGAGGCGACAATGACTGAATCCACCCAACCCCGCAAGACCCCCGCCAAGGCAACAATCGCCTCCTGGGTCGGCACGACGCTGGAGTACTACGACTTCGCGGTGTACGCCACCGCGTCGGCGCTCGTCTTCAACCAGATCTTCTTCCCGCCGGGCCTGCCCGAGGGTGTTCGGCTCATGCTCAGCCTGGCCACCCTTGGCGTGGGCTACCTGGTCCGTCCCCTCGGCGCCTTCATCCTGGGGCCTCTCGGCGACCGGTTCGGTCGCAAGTTCGTGATGATGCTGACACTGTTCGGCATCGGGGGCTGCACCTTCCTGATCGGCTGCCTGCCGACGTACGCGGATATCGGGGTTGCCGCACCGATCCTGCTGGTTGTGATCCGGATGATTCAAGGGCTTTCCTTGTCGGGCGAGCAGGCCGCCGCAATCACCATGACCCTGGAGCACTCGCCCGAGCGCCGTCGGGCGTTCACAACGAGCTTCGTGACGAGCGGCTCCGCCGCGGGTGGGCTGCTCGCGACGGCAATCTTCATCCCCTTTGTCGGCCTCCCCCAGGAGCAACTGCTGAGCTGGGCGTGGCGGATTCCGTTCTGGCTCTCGGCCGTCGTGGTCGTCGTCGCGTACCTCATCAGGCGCACTCTGGAAGAGCCGCCCGCCTTCCTGGAGGTGCAGGCCACCCAGGTCGATCTGTCCCCGCTCAAGCAAGCCCTGCAGTTCCATTGGGCCGCGATCCTTCGAATCTTGAGCTGCGCCATGATCGCCGGCACAAGCTACCTTTTCGCCACATTCTCCGTCGGCTTCGCTGTCACTGGGTACAAGCTTGATCGGCAGACCATGCTGTGGGTTCCCGTCCTCGCGAGCCTTTTCGCCCTCATATACACGCCGGCCGCCGGGTTCGTGGCCGACAAGATCGGCCGCAAGACCGTGTTCGTGATAGGAGCCCTGGGAGTTGGGATCACGACCGCGCCCTACCTTTGGGCGATCACCCAGGGCAACTGGCCCATGATCTTCGTGCTTGGCGTGCTCTGCAACGGCCTCTTCTACTCCACCGCCAACGCCGCCTGGCCGTCATTCTTCGCCGAGATGTTCCCGAACCGCGTGCGCGTTTCCGGACTCGCGGTAGGCACCCAGATCGGCTTCGCACTCTCAGGCGCCATCGCCCCCGTCGCCGCAACCGCACTCTCGGGCGCCACCCTGAAGGACTGGGTCGGCCCGGCGCTGTTCGCGAGCGCGCTGATGGTGATCGCGGTCATCGCCGCACTAACCGCCAAGGAGACCCGGCGACTCACGCTCGACGAGATCGACGAAATGAAGCAGAGCGAGCGCGAGAAGGCGACCGTCGCCGCCGCGACCGTGCAACCGGGTGTCACCGTCTGACCCGCTGCACGGGACGAGGCCGCAGGAGGTTCACCTCCTGCGGCCTCGGCGCGTGCACCGCCGCGTCCCTCCTGGACGAGCGGGCGGCCTTGTCATCGCCCGACCCGGTCGCTCAAACAGAATCGCTCGCCCAACTACCTTTCGCTCGCCAATCTTGCTGGAGTTTGGCGAGCGCTCGGTCGTTGGGCGAGCGATTCGTGTGCGTGCGTCAGGTTACGGAACCCACCGGACTGCGGGTTGGCCGCTACTCCTCGACGAGCAGCCCCTTCGCGGCCAGCTTCTCGACCAGGTTGCACAACTCGATGGTGGTGCCTCCGGCCCGGTACTTCTCGCGCAGGTCGTCCTCGGACGCCTCCCGCTCGGCACACGCGTCGATCACCCAGCGGGCGTCAGCGGCCTTGACCAGCACGACGCCGTCCGCGTCACCCCGGACGATGTCGCCCGGCTCGACCAGCTGCCCGCCGAAGACGACGGGGTGGTTGATCGGGCCGAGGGTCTCCTTGACGGTGCCCTTGATGCAGATGCTGCGGGAGAACACCGGCAGTCCGAGTTCGATCAGGTCCGCGGTGTCGCGCACGCCGGAGTCGGTGACCATGGCCGCCAGGCCCTTGGAGTGCATCGCCGTGCCGAGCACGTCGCCGAAGGTGCCCGCCTCGCGGTACTCACCGGCCGAGACCACCAGCACATCACCCGCCTGGGCGTAGTGGATGCCCACCTGCAGCATCAGGTTGTCCTGCGGCGCGCAGACGACGGTCACCGCCGGCCCGCAGAACGACATCGAGCGGTCGACCGGCTTGATGTCGGAGTTCAGCGCTCCCTTGCGGCCCTGGGCCTCGTGGATGGTGGCGCTGGAGTACCGGGCCAGGCCCTCGACCAGGGCGGGGTCGGGCCGCTGGATGCGCGTGCGTACGTGGATCATCGGATCTCCTGGTTGGTGAGTCGGGCGACGGCGTCGGCGATGGCGTCCATCGCGGCGCGCAGGGTGGCCTCGTCGGTGGCGAACGAGACCCTGAAGAAGGGCGACAGGCCGTAGGCGCTGCCGGTGATGGTGGCCACGCCGCCCTGCTCGAGCAGGTAGGCGACGAAGGCGTCGTCGCTGTCGATGACGGTGCCGGACGGCGTGCGTGCCCCGATCACGCCGGAGCAGTCGACGAACACGTAGAAGGCGCCGTCGCCGGCCAGGGCCCGTAGACCCGGGATCGCGTTGACCCGCTCGACCACCAGGTCGCGCCGGGCCCGGTAGCTGTCGGCGGCCGTGGCGACGAAGGACTGGTCGCCGCTCAGCGCCTCGACGGCCGCGGCCTGCGAGATCGACGAGGGACAGGACGACATGTGCGACTGCAGCTTGTTGATCGCGCCGACCACCTCGACGGGGCCGGCGCAGTAGCCGAGCCGCCAGCCGGTCATGGCGTAGGTCTTCGAAACGCCGTTGACGAGCAGCACGCGGTCGGCCAGTTCGGGGGCCGCCTCGAGCAGGCTGGTACACCGGCCCTCGCCGAGGAACACCTCGTCATAGATCTCGTCGGTGAGCACCAGCACGCCGGGAAAGTCGGCCAGCACGGCGGCGAGGGCACGCAGTTCGGCCGGCGTGTAGACCGCGCCGGTCGGGTTCGACGGCGCGTTCAGGATCAGCCAGCGCGTGCGCTCGGTCAGCCCGGCACGCAGCCGTTCGGGGGTGAGCTTGAAGTCGTCCTCGATGGGGCACCGCACGATCACCGGCACGCCGTCGTTGAGCAGCACCATGTCGGGATACGACACCCAGTACGGGGCCGGGATCAGCACCTGGTCGCCGCGGCTCAGGGTCGCCATCAGCGCGGTGAAGATCACATGCTTGGCACCCGAGCCCACCGAAATCTGGGCGTCGGTGTAGCCGATGCCGGTGACCCGCCGCAGCCGCTCGATGATCGCCTGCCGCAGCGCCGCCGTGCCGTTCACCGCCGTGTACTTGGTCTCGCCGCGCTCTATGGCGGCGATGCCGGCCCGCTTGACGTTGTCGGGGGTGTCGAAGTCCGGCTCGCCGACCGTCAGGTCGTGGATCCGGACGCCGCTCTCCCGCAGCTCGCGCGCTCGTGCGGCGGCGACGGTGCTCGGGGACGGGTGCACCCGGCTCATCCGGGCGGCTTCAATGGTCATCGTGGGGTCCTCACTCGGGTCTCCCACGACCCTACGATCGCACCACCCGGAAGCACCAAGACCTAATCTGCGTCACCCCATCGGCCACGCTTATGGGTCCCGGGCCGGACGGACGGTGCACCTCATGCCCGCCGGACGGCGAATTCCTGCCGCAGTTCCACGACCGCCCCGCGCCATGGCAGGCGGCCGCCCTGACCGGGCTCGGACGATGATTGTCCATCCCCGTCCGGGCGGTGTCGCCCAGAGACATCAAGACCTGTTCCGTGTCACGCCATCACGGCCGGCTATGGCTCGAAGCCACAGCGCGGAAGCGCCGGTCGCGCACCCGCCGTCCGAGGGCCGAACGGGGCGGCCACACCGGGCGCGCTCCGGTTTCCGGCACTGGGACCAGGGCTAGGGTGCGTCCATGGAGTTCGACCCGCATACGACCTCCGGCAAGCTCGCCGACTTCCAGCGACGGAACGTCGAGGCGCAGAATCCCGCCTCCGAGGATGCCGTGGCGAAGGTGCACGCCAAGGGCAAGCTGACCGCCCGCGAGCGGGTGCTCGCCCTGCTGGACGACGACAGCTTCACCGAACTCGACCAGTTCGCGCGACACCGCACCACCGCCTTCGGCATGGCCGCCAAGCGGCCCTACACCGACGGCGTGATCACCGGCGTCGGCACCATCGAGGGCCGCAGCGTGGCCGTGTTCAGCCAGGACGTGACGGTCTTCGGCGGTGCCCTCGGCGAGGTGTACGGCGAGAAGATCTGCAAGATCATGGACCTCGCGCTGCGCACCGGCGTGCCCGTGATCGGCCTGGTGGAGGGCGGCGGCGCCCGCATCCAGGAGGGGGTGGTGAGCCTCGGGCTGTACGCCGAGATCTTCAAGCGCAACACCCACGCCTCGGGCGTGATCCCGCAGATCTCGGTGATCATGGGCGCCGCGGCGGGCGGCCACGTCTACTCCCCCGCGTTGACCGACTTCGTGGTGATGGTCGACCAGACCTCGCAGATGTTCATCACCGGCCCGGACGTGATCCGCACCGTCACCGGCGAGGAGGTGAGCATGGAGGAGCTGGGCGGCGCACGCACCCACAACACCAAGTCGGGCAACGCGCACTACCTGGCCGCGGACGAACAGGACGCGCTCGAGTTCGTCCGGCACGTGCTCAGCTTTCTGCCCAGCAACAACCTCGACGAGCCGCCCACGCTCGAGCCGGACAACCAGAGCCTCGACCCCGACGAGTCGCTCGACACGATCATCCCCGATTCGCCGAACCAGCCCTACGACATGCACCGGGTGATCGAAGGGGTGCTCGACGAGGGCGACTTCTGCGAGATCCACGCGCGGTTCGCCGCCAACGTGATCTGCGGCTTCGGACGCATCGAGGGCCACCCGGTCGGCGTGGTGGCCAACCAGCCGATGGTCTACGCCGGCTGCCTGGACATCGACGCGTCCGAAAAGGCCGCCCGCTTTGTGCGCACCTGCGACGCGTTCAACGTGCCGGTGCTCACCTTCGTGGACGTGCCCGGCTTCCTGCCCGGCACCGACCAGGAGTGGAACGGCATCATCCGGCGCGGCGCCAAGCTGCTCTATGCCTACGCCGAGGCGACCGTGCCGCTGGTCACCCTGATCACCCGCAAGGCCTACGGCGGCGCCTACGACGTGATGGGCTCCAAGCACCTTGGGGCCGACGTCAACCTGGCCTGGCCGACGGCGCAGATCGCGGTGATGGGCGCCGAGGGCGCGGTCAACATCCTGTACCGGCGCGAGCTGGCCGAGGCGGACGATCCCGCCGCGCGGCGCGCCGAACTGATCGAGGCCTACAACGAGGAGTTGTCGAACCCCTGGATCGCCGCCGAGCGGGGCTACATCGACCGGGTGATCGCCCCCCGCGACACCCGCGCCGAGATCGCCAAGCTGCTGCGGCTGCTGCACACCAAGCGCGCCTCGCTGCCGCCCAAGAAGCACGGGAACATTCCACTGTGACCGGCGCACCAGCCCAGCACCCCGCCGGACGAATCACCGTCACCGGGCGCCCGAGCGCGGCCGAGCTGGCCGCGCTCACCGCGGTGCTGCTGGCCCTGCGGGGCGCGTCCGCCGAACCGACGGACGATGCCCCGGCCGGCCGGCCCTCCGGCTGGCTCTCGCGCACCCGCCGGCTGCGCCTGCCGCCCGCCCCCGGCCCTGGCGCCTGGCGCGCCGGCCTCGATCACTGAATCGGCCCCGGCCGACCCACCCCACCCACGAGAAGGGAGCCGCGATGGCATCCGGAGCACAGTTCGCCAAGGTCCTGGTCGCCAACCGGGGCGAGATCGCCGTCCGGGTCGTCCGGGCCGCCCGCGACGCCGGCATCGACAGCGTGGCCTGCTACGCCGACCAGGACGCCGACGCGCTGTTCGTCACCCTCGCCGACGAGGCGTTCGCCCTGGGCGGCAGCACACCGTCCGAGACCTACCTCGACATCGACAAGATCCTGGACGTGGCACGGCGCTCGGGCGCCGAGGCGGTGCATCCCGGTTACGGATTCCTGGCCGAGAACGCCGATTTCGCGCGCGCCGTGATCGAGGCCGGACTGACCTGGATCGGCCCGCCGCCCTCGGCGATCGAGGCCCTCGGCGACAAGGTGCAGGCCCGGCACATCGCCGCCCGGGTGGGTGCGCCGCTGGTGCCGGGCACGAAGGACCCGGTCTCCGGTGCCGACGAGGTGATCGCGTTCGCGAAGGAGTACGGCCTGCCGATCGCCATCAAGGCCGCCTTCGGCGGCGGCGGACGCGGTCTGAAAGTGGCCCGCACGCTGGCCGAAGTGGCCGAGCAGTACGAGTCGGCCACCCGTGAGGCGATCACCGCCTTCGGCCGCGGCGAGTGCTTCGTTGAGCGTTATCTCGACCGCCCCAGGCACGTCGAGACCCAGTGCCTGGCCGACGCCCACGGCAACGTCGTGGTGATCTCCACCCGAGACTGCTCGCTGCAGCGCCGGCACCAGAAGCTGGTCGAAGAGGCGCCCGCGCCGTTCCTCAGCGACGAGCAGGTCGACCGGCTGTACAGCTCCAGCAAGGCGATCCTGCGCGAGGCCGGCTACCAGGGTGCCGGCACCTGCGAGTTCCTGGTCGGCCAGGACGGCACGATCAGTTTTCTCGAGGTGAACACGCGGCTGCAGGTGGAACACCCGGTCAGCGAAGAGGTCACCGGGCTCGACCTGGTGCGCGAGATGTTCCGGATCGCCGCCGGCGAAGAACTCGGCTACGACGACCCGGCCCCCCGCGGCCACTCGATCGAGTTCCGGGTCAACGCCGAGGACGCCGGTCGCGGCTTCATGCCCGCCCCCGGCACGCTGACCGTGTGGCATCCACCCACCGGCCCGGGCGTGCGGGTCGACGAGGGCTATCTGGCCGGCATGACGGTACCGGGCGCCTTCGACTCGCTGGTCGCCAAGATCATCGTCACCGGCGCCGACCGCACGCAGGCGCTGCAGCGCTCCCGCCGTGCCCTGGCCGAGACCCGGATCGAGGGCATGCCCACCGTGCTGCCCTTCCAGCAGGCGGTGTTGAACGACCCCGCCTTCACCGCTGCCGACGGTGACTTCGGGGTGCACACCCGCTGGATCGAGACCGAGTTCACCGGTTCGGTCGAGCCGTACCAGGGGGCGTCCGAAATGGCCGAGGCCGCCGACCGGCAGCGTTTCGTGGTCGAGGTGGACGGCCGCCGGCTCGAAGTCAGCCTCCCCGGCGACCTGCTCGCGCCACGCGGCACCCCGGCCGCGGGCCGTTCGGCACGCCGTTCCGGGGGTGCGGGCAAACCGTCCCGGGCCGCATCGGGCGACCTCACCGCGCCGATGCAGGGCACCATCGTGCGGGTCGCCGTGGCCGAGGGCGACCAGGTCGCCGAGGGCGATCTGGTGGTGGTGCTGGAGGCGATGAAGATGGAGCAGCCGATCGCGGCCCACCGCAGCGGAACGGTCACCAACCTGCGCGCCGAGCCGGGCAGCACGGTCACCAGCGGCGCCGTGTTGTGCACCATCGACGACGCTTCCTGAGAGTTCCCGTGCGACAGTTCCAGCGAGCCTGCTGTGTCGCACGGGAATAATTCATCGAATTTTCTATGTGACATGCCAGCTTTTGTGTGCACAATGACCAGATGGACTATCTCGTCGTGGTGTTGCTCGTGGCATCTGTTGCCACGTCCTTCGTCGTGATCGCCCGAAGCAATGCCATGCAGGGCCGCCGAACCCGAGCCGACAACAAGCACCAACTCACCTTGGCCAAGCGTGCGGCAGAGGCGGACGTGATCGGCCTGGCCGAGGCGCTCAGCCGACTGGCCGCGACCGCCGAGACCGATCCGCCGGCGAGGACGGAATATCAGCGGGCCGCCGATGCGCACGCCAGGGCTGTGAAGTCACTGCATGAGGCCGTCTTCCCCGATGACCTCTACCAGGTGACCGAGAGTCTCGAAGAGGGCCGGTGGGCGGCCGCCCGGTTGGCCGCCCGGGCGGCCGGGGAGCCGATGCCGCCACGGCGTCCGCCCTGCTTCTTCAACCCGGGTCACGGCCCCAGCGCACGCAACATCGCGTGGCAGAGCAGAAGCGTCCCGGCGTGCACCGCCGACGCGGCACGGGTGGACGCCGGCGCCGATCCGTACATCCGAACAGTCGAGCGTGACGACCACCGGGTCCCTTATTGGGAGGGCGGACCGACGTATGCGGGCTGGGCCCACGGGTACTACGCGTCATGGCGGGGAAGCACGCTGGTCGCCGACATCGTGACGAGCGAAGCCTGACCGCTGTGGCCCTGCACCGCAGCCTGTGCAGTCTTGCGCTGGTTGTGCTTGCCGGCTGCACCACGCCGAACCTCGATCCGGGCCCCGCTTCGTCCGTCGGCCCGTCCGGCTTTCCGTGCCCGTCCTACACCGTCTCGTCCGGCAGCCCGCGCGCCGGCGACACGTCCGGACGCGTGCAGGTGGGTGCAGTCTCCTACCCGGCCGCCCCGTCGCCCTACCAGCCGGTCGACTCGGCCGAGTACCTGCCGTTCGCCAACCTGGTCGGCAGCCAGCGAGCCGTCGTCGAACCCGCCACCGCCACCTCGATGGGCTGGGAGTCCGTGGTCGCACTCGCCAGGCTGAGCTCGGTGGACGGCGCCTGGGGCACGGCGCAGGCGGCCGAGGTGGTGGCCGAATGCTCGCTGTCGCAGGCTTGGCGCGGCATCGACTACCGGCCGACGGTGAGCCGTGACGAAGCGTTGACGGTGGACGGCCACGAGGGCTGGATCCGGATCACCACGCTCGACTTCGCCGTGCCGGGGGTGAAGACCACCAGCGAGGTGCAGACCGTCGTGGTGATCCGGCTGCGGGACGAGACCTACGCCTACCTGAGCTACCTGCCCGGCTCCGCGCCGAACCTGCGGCCAATCGTGGATGCGACTCGCGAGGGGCTGCGGGTCAATAGCTGACGATCTGCTCCGCGGAGTGGCCGTGCAGCCGGCGGGCGGCCTCGGCGACGGACCCGCTCAACGAGGGGTAGACGGTGAAGGTCTGGGCCAGTTGGTCGACGGTCAACTTTTCACGCACGCACAGCGACAGCCCTTCGATCAGCTCGCTGGCGATCGGGGCGACCACCACCCCGCCGACGATGATGCCGGTGGTGGGCAGGCAGAACACCTTGATGAAGCCGTCGGTGATACCGCGCATCTTGGCCCGGGCGTTCGTGTGCAGCGGCAGCATCACCGCCAGCGCCTTGACCAGTCCCGCGTCCACCTCGGCCTGGCCGACGCCGACTGTGGCGATCTCGGGGGCAGTGAACACGTTGGCGCACACGGTGCGCAGGTTGAGCGGCGCGACGGCGTCGCCCAGGGCGTGCCACATGGCGATCCTGCCCTGCATCGCCGCCACGGACGCCAAGGCGAGCACGCCCGTGCAGTCGCCGGCCGCGTACACCCCGCGGGAGTTGGTGCGCGACACCTTGTCGACGGTGATGTAGCCGCCGTCGTTGAGTTGCACGCCGGCCTCGACCAGGCCGATGTCGCGGGTGTTGGGGATGGACCCGACCGCCATCAGGCAGTGCGAACCGGTCACCGACCGGCCGTCGGCGAGTTGGACGACGACCTCGTCACCGACCACCGTCGCCGACTGGGCGCGGGACTTGGAAAGAATGGTCATACCGCTGCGCTCGAACACGTCCTGGAGCAGGCGGCCCGCCTCCTCGTCCTCGCCGGGCAGCACCTGATGCCGCGAGCTGACCAGCACCACGTCCACGCCCAGAGCGTTGTACGCGCTCGCGAACTCCGCCCCGGTGACCCCGGAACCCACCACGATCAGCCGCTGCGGCAATTCGCGCAGGTCGTACAGCTGCGTCCAGTTCAGGATCCGTTTCCCGTCCGGCCTCGCCGCGGGCAGCTCGCGCGGAACGGTGCCGGTGGCGACCAGGATGATGTCGGCGCTCAGCCGCTCCTCGCCCTCGTCGGTGGCCGCGATCACGTGCTCGGTGCCGTCCAGCCGACCGGTGCCCTCGATCAACCGGACGTTCTCGGCCGCCAGCCGGTCGTGGATGTCGGCCGACTGCGCGGACGCCAGCCGCAGCACCCGGTCGTTGACCGCAGCCAGGTCGACGCTGAAGGCGTCCGCGAGGTCGACGCTGCGATCACCGAGCCGCAGGCCGAGTTTCTCGGCGCCGCGCAGCGTGGTCATCACCTCGGCGGTCGCGATCAGGGTCTTCGACGGCACCACGTCGGTGAGCACCGCCGACCCGCCCAGGCCGCGCCGCTCGATCAGCGTCACCCGCCCGCCCAACTGGCTGCCGACCAGCGCCGCCTCGTAGCCTCCGGGGCCGCCGCCGATGATCACCACGTCCGTCACATCGGCATTCTCGCATCAGCCGGACGGCTAGGCTCGGCCAGTGCCCGCGGACCGATCGTCGATTACCGTGCTCACCCTGTCCGGAGTGCTCGTACTGGTCTCGGTGGCGATGATCGCGATCGGGCTGCCCGAACAGAACCTGGTGCAGCATCGGCTGCTGCAGCTGTATTCGGTGCCGTTGTCCGGGGCTCTGGCGCTGGGCGTGGCGCACCTGGCCACCAAGCTGCCCAAGGTCGACCGGGCGACCCAGGTCGTGCTGGCCGCGGCCGCCGCGGCCTCGGCCCTCGGCGTGGGATTGATGGCCTTCGGGTTGATTCTCGGCATCGAGGCGCTGCTGCCGCTGGCGCAGGCGCTGATGTGGCTGACGCTCGGGTTCGCGCTGCTCTGGCTGGTCGCCCGGTTGCCGCGCAAGCAGGGTGATAGCCGGACGTTCGGGCTTCGTCCGATCGACGAGGATGACGACGGTTAGGTTGGCCGAGGTCGGACTACTTCCCTGCCTGGGGTCGCGGGGCGGCGGGGAACTCGGCGCACGCGCCGTCACCGTCGTCCGCCCGGTTCCTCGATAGGGTCGCTCAATGGACGATCCGTACTCCCTCGCCCAGACCGCCGCGGACGCGCTGCGCACCCGATTCGGCATCGACTCGATCGACCTCGCCCTGGTGCTGGGCTCAGGCTGGGCGCAGGCGTCCGAGAATCTGGGCGAACTGGTGGATGAGTGCCCGCTGGACGAACTGCCCGGCTTCGCCGTCCCCGTGGTGGCCGGTCACGGCGGCGCGCTCAGGCTGGTCCGGGCCCCGTCGGGGTCCCTGGCGGCGATCTTCACCGGGCGCACGCACCTCTACGAGGGCAGGGGGGTGGACGCGGTCGTGCACGGCGTACGCACGGCGGCAGCGGCCGGTGCCCGGCAACTGGTGCTCACCAACGGCTGCGGCGGCATCGGGCACCCGCCCGGCACACCCGTCCTGGTCGCCGACCACATCAACCTGACCGGAGCGACTCCCCTGGTGGGACCCAGATTCGTCGACCTCACCGAGGTCTACAGCCGCCGGCTGCGTGGCCTGGCACGAGACGTCGACCCGACCCTGGCCGAGGGGGTCTACTGCCAGTTCCACGGGCCGTCCTACGAGACACCCGCCGAGGTGCGGATGGCCGCGGCGATCGGCGGCACCCTGGTCGGCATGTCCACCGCGCTGGAGGCGATCGCCGCCCGGGAGGCCGGGCTGGAGGTGCTCGGCATATCGCTGGTCACCAATGCAGCCGCCGGAATCAGCGCGCAGCCGCTGTCGCACGCCGAGGTGGTCGAAGCCGGCCGCACGGCCCAGCCGCGGCTGCGTGCACTGCTCGCCGGCCTGCTGGAGCGGCTGTGACCACCGCATTGGGCGACGGCCTTGAGGGTGCCGTCACCGCCTGGCTCGCGGACGATCCCGATCCGGCCACCCAGCTCGCCCTGACCCACCTGCGCGACCGGGCCCGCGACGGCGACCCGTCCGCGCTCACTGAACTCACCGACGCGTTCGCCGGACCGCTGACCTTCGGCACCGCAGGGCTGCGCGGCCCGCTCGGCGCCGGACCGGCCCGGATGAACCGGGTCGTGGTCGCTCGGGCGGCCGCCGGGCTCGCTGCCTACCTGCTGGCGTACGGCCACGCCGGCGGACGGGTCATCGTCGGCTACGACGCCCGCTACAACTCCGACGTCTTCGCCGCCGACACCGCCGAGATCCTGGCCGGGGCCGGGCTGCGTCCGCTGCTGTGCGACCGGCCGCAACCCACGCCGGTGGTGGCCTTCGGCATCCGGCATTTCGGCTGCGCCGCGGGAGTGATCGTGACCGCCTCACACAATCCGCCGCAGGACAACGGCTACAAGGTCTACCTGGGTGACGGCTCACAGATCGTGCCGCCGGCCGATGCAGGCATCGCCGCCGAGATTGCCGCGGTGTCGTCGATTCCCGTCGCCGACCTGCCGCGTGCCCGCGGCTACCAGGCGCTCGGCGACGAACTGGTGACGGCGTACGTCGCGCGGGCCGCGTCTCTGGTCGCTGACACCGACGCGCGCGAGTTGGTGTGGGTGCACACCGCGCTCCATGGGGTCGGCACCGATGTCGTCCGCCGCTCCTCAGCCGCCGCCGGCTTTCCCGAACCGCACCTGGTGGCCGCCCAGGCCGAACCCGATCCGGCGTTCCCGACCGTGGCGTTTCCCAACCCCGAAGAGCCGGGCGCGATCGACCTGGCCCTGGCGAAGGCGTTGGAGGTGGGCGCGGACGTGGCCCTCGCCAACGACCCGGACGCCGACCGCTGCGCGCTTGCCTGCCCCGTCGACGGCACCTGGCGGATGCTCACCGGCGACGAACTCGGGTGGCTACTCGGGGCCGCCACGCTGGCCGCCGGAAAGCCCGGCGGCTACGCCTGCTCGGTGGTTTCCAGCACCCTGCTCAGCGACCTGGCAGCGGCGTACGACCGTCCGTTCACGCAGACGCTGACCGGATTCAAATGGATCGCTCGGGTGCCCGACCTGGCCTTCGGCTACGAGGAGGCGATCGGCTATTGCGTCGATCAGCAGGCGGTGGCCGACAAGGATGGCATCACCGCGCTGCTGCGCATACTCGCCCTGGTCGCCGCCCTCAAGGCCGAGGGCCGCACCCCTGCCGACCTGCTCGACGACCTGGCCCGCGAGCACGGGGTCTGCCTGACCGAGCAGCTGAGCTACCGGGTCACCGATCTGGCATTGATCGCGGACGCCATGCGCCGGCTGCGCGCGCACCCGCCGTCCGTGCTGGCCGACGAGCAGGTCACGCCGCTCGACCTGGCCGAGGGGTCGGACGAACTTCCCCCGACCGACGGCCTGGTCCTCACGGGGCAACGGGTACGTGCGGTGGTGCGTCCGTCCGGCACCGAACCGAAGCTCAAGTGCTACCTGCAGGTACGGCTGAGTGCCGCCGAATCGTCCGAGCTGGCCGTGGCGCGGGCCGAGGCCGCCGTGCTGCTGGCCCGGCTGCGGGCCGACCTGGCGACCGCGTTGGCGCTGTAGCCCGGCCGGCCCGAACCCGCTCAGCCGCAGTGGATGCGGTTCATCGCCGGGCGGCACGAGGTTCCGCCGTTCATCACTTCGGCGTGGAGCGAGATGCACTGCCGTTCGTGTTGGTGAACGTGATCGGGCCCGCCTCGTAGTTGCTGCAGGTGCCGCTGTCGGACTTCGGCGACTTGTCCGAAGCGAACGACGGCCACACGGTAAACGAGTCGGGGGTCACCGCCCGCACGCCCGCATTGACAGCGTTTCGCGGCACTGATTCGATCTGCTGATGACCACGACGCAGTCCGCCGACGGCACCATGATCGCCTTCCACACCCTCGGAGCAGGGCCCGGTGTGGTCATCGTCAACGGGGCCATGTCGACCGCGGCCGACGCCGAACCGATCGCCGCCGCCCTGGCCGACGCGGGTTTCCGGGCGGTGACGTACGACCGCCGGGGCCGGGTGGGCAGCGGTGACACGGCCCCGTACGCACCCGCCCGTGAGGCGGAGGACCTGGCTGCCGTGATCGAGGCGGTGGGCGGGGCGGCTGCGGTGCTGGGGCACTCATCCGGGGCCATCATCGCCCTGTACGCCGGGTCAATCGGTGTGCCCGTGGGGCGGCTGTTCCTCTCCGAGCCTCCGTTCAACTTCGGTGACGATGCGCCCGAGGGTTTCGAGGAGCGGCTGCAGCGCCTGATCGACGCCGGCCACCCGGACGAGGCCGTGATCACCTTTCAGCGCGAAGCGGTCGGGCTGCCCGAGCAGGTCATCGACCAGATCAGGCAGGCGCCGTTCTTCAGCTCGTTGGTCGCCCTCGCCCAGTCCGTGGTCTACGACGCCACCCTGACCAGGCAACTGTCCAACCCCACGGCCGCGATGACCGGCATCGAGTCGCCGGTCACGATCCTGTGCGGCGTGCAGACGTTTCCGGACCTGTCCGCCGCGGCGCAACGACTCGCTGAACTGATGCCGCAGGCCGAGTTCCTGCGGGTGGCCGAGTCCGTCGACCACCGTCTCGACCCGGCAGCCACGACCTGGATCGTCGCCGGCCGGGTGGCCGGGCCCCTGAGCCCGTCCGATTGACTAGGCTGCCGTGGTGCAGCGACGCCTGGTGCTGGTGGCCGGCCCGTCCGGTAGCGGCAAGTCGCGCCTGGTGCTGAACTCCGGATTGCCCCAGGTGCGGCTGGACGACTTCTACCACGACGCCGATCACCCCGGCCTGCCGCGGACCCTCGGCATCGTCGACTGGGACGACCCGGCGACCTGGAACGGCGCGGCGGCGATCGCCGCGCTGAGCGAACTGCTGGCAACCGGACGCACCCACACCCCCGACTACTCGATTCCCGAGTCGCGAAGGGTTGGCCAAAAGCAACTGGCCATTCCCGCCGACGCCCCGGTGGTGCTCGCCGAGGGCATCTTCGCGATCGAAGCCCTACCGCTGGCGAAGGCGGCGGGCCTGCAGGCGTCCGGCATCTTCGTCGACCGGCCGGGCTGGCTGGTCGCATGGTTCCGGTTCAGGCGTGACCTGCGGCAGAAGCGCAAGCCGCCCGGTGTGCTGGTGCGTCGCGGGCTGGCGCTGTGGAGGGGGCAGGGGGCGCTGAAGCGGAAGGCGCTCAGCGTGGGTTTCACAGCGGTGCCGTATTCGGAGGCTGAGCGGCGGCTCAGCCAGTGGGGGACGGCCGTCGCGGAATCCTCGTGACCGACCTGCACCATGGGGACGGTTCCGACCGCGCGAAAACGCACCAAAGGGACGGTTCCCACCGCGCGAAAACGCACCAAAAGGAACCGTCCCCACCGCGCGAAAACGCACCAAAAGGAACCGTCCCCGATGTGCGGCGGCGCACCCGAGCCGGACGGATCAGCCGATCGGGGCCCACTCGGGACCGGTCTCGGCGAGCTTCGGATCCAGCTTGCCGAAGATCGGGGTCGGCTTCGCCAGCGCCGTGCCCACCGCGATGGGCCGCGACGCCCAGGCCGCCTGCTGGTTGACGTAGTCGCCGCGCAGCACCGGGTAGGGGGCGTCCGCCCCGGGCTCAGTCACCTCGACGAGTTGCGGTTGAGCCGCCCAGACGCCCTCGCCGCCGAGCGCCTCGAACACCTGCTGGGCCGCGTGCGGCAGCAATGGAGTCAGCAGGGTGTTGCAGTCCTGCACGACCTGCAGGGCCACATGCAGCACGGTGTCGCGACGGGCCGGATCGTCCTTCAGCTTCCACGGCTCCTGCTCGGAGATGTACTTGTTGGCCAGGCCGACCACCCGCATCGCCTCGGACGTGGCCAGTTTGAACTTGCACCGTCCCCAGGCGTCGCCGACCACCGCGTAGGCGTCGCGCGCCGCCTGCAGCAGCGCCTCGTCCGCCTCGTTCAGTTCGCCCGCGACCGGGATCGCACCCACGTTCTTGTGCGCCATCGAGATCGACCGGTTGACCAGGTTGCCCCACTCGTTGGCGAGCTCGAAGTTGGTCCGCCGGACGAACTCCTCCCAGGTGAAGTCGGTGTCCTGGTTCTCGGGACCGTTGACCGCGATGAAGTAGCGCAGCGCGTCCGGCCCGAAGTCACGCAGAAAGTCGCGGACGTAGATCACGTGCCCACGAGAACTGGCCAGCTTGGAGCCCGACATGGTCAGGAACTCCGACGACACGATCTCGGTGGGCAGGTCCAGCACCCCGAACGCGGACGGTGACCCGCCGCGCTCACCCTGGCCGTTGGCCCCCAGCAGGATGCCGGGCCAGATGACCGAGTGGAAGGTGATGTTGTCCTTGCCCATGAAGTAGTAGGACTTCGCGTCGTCGCCGGACCAGAACCGCCGCCAGGCGTCCGGGTCGCCGGACCGCTTCGCCCACTCGATCGACGCCGACAAGTAGCCGATCACCGCATCGAACCAGACGTAGATGCGTTTCATCGGCGCGTCCTGCCACTCCGGAAGCGGAATCGGCACCCCCCAGTCGAGGTCGCGGGTGATCGCCCGCGGACGCAGCTCGGCGAGCAGGTTCTCGCTGAACTTGAGCACGTTCGGACGCCAGTCCGTACGGGTCTCCAGCCACTGCCCCAATGCCTCCGCGACGGCCGGCAGGTCGAGGAAGAAGTGCTCGGTCTCGATGAACTGCGGCGGCTCGCCGTTGATCCGCGAGCGGGGGTTGATCAGGTCGATCGGGTCGAGCTGGCGGCCGCAGTTGTCGCACTGGTCACCGCGGGCGCCGTCAAAGCCGCAGTGCGGGCAGGTGCCTTCGATGTAACGGTCGGGCAGGGTGCGTCCGGTGGACGGGCTGATCGCCCCCAGTTGCCGCTGCGCGTTGACGTAGCCGTTGCGGTACAGGGTGGCGAAGAGCTCCTGGACCACCTCGCGGTGGTTGATCGTCGTGGTGCGGGTGTAGAGGTCGTAGCAGCAGCCCAGGCCGGCCAGGTCCTCGGCGATCACCCGGTGGTACTTGTCGGCGGTCTGCTGCGGGGTCAGGCCCTCCTTGTCGGCCTGCACCTGGATCGCCGTACCGTGCTCGTCGGTTCCCGACACCATCAGCACGTCGTTGCCGGCCATTCGCATGTAGCGCGAGAAGACGTCCGAGGGAACGCCGAAGCCGGAGACGTGGCCGATGTGCCGCGGACCGTTGGCGTACGGCCAGGCCACGGCGGTCAGGATGGGAGAAGTCATGGTTTTCATCCTATTGGTCCGGGTGGGGCCGCCCGAACCGGCGACGCATCAGCCGTTCCCCACCCGTCATCCCAGCGAACGCCGGGATCTCAACCGCATGCACACGACCGTCGCCACCGAGATCCGGGGGCAAGCCCGGGATGACCGACTCCCCCGGCGAACCGGCCCCCGTCCTCGGCGAACGCCGGGATCTCAACGCCTCTGTGGGACGCTTTCGGCCCCGGAGCACGGCCACTCCGAACCGGTGAACGGAGCGTTGACAACGGGTGACGGTAGACCCTCAAGTAGATGTTTCCGCGGTGGCGATTATGTCCCTACGATGAACAGGTGTCCCCCGAGCTCATCATGCTGGCGCTCGTTGTCGTCACGGCCCTGGCCTTCGACTTCACCAACGGTTTTCACGACACGGCCAACGCCATGGCCGCGTCCATCGCCACGAAGGCTCTCACCCCGAAAGTCGCCGTCGTGCTCTGCGCGAGCCTCAACCTGGTGGGCGCACTACTGTCCGTCGAGGTCGCGCTGACCGTCACCAACGCCGTGATCAGAGTGCAGAATCCGGACGGCACGCCGCGCGCCGACCTGGTTGCCGACGGCGGCTCGAAGCTGCTGCTGATCCTGCTGGCGGGGCTGGCCGGGGCCATCATCTGGAACCTGTCCACCTGGCTGTGGGGCCTGCCGTCCAGTTCGTCGCACGCCTTGTTCGGTGGGCTGATCGGTGCCACTGTGGCCGGCATCGGCTGGAGCGGCGTCAAGTGGGTGGGTGACGGCAACGCCGTCGACGGCGTGCTCGGCAAGGTGATCATTCCCGCCTTCATCTCACCCGCGATAGCGATGGCGGTCGGCCTGGTGGGCACCAACATGGTGTTCCGGGTGGCCGCCCGGCTCACCGACAAGTACCGCAGCACGGGTTTCCGCTGGGGCCAGGTGGGGGCGGCCTCGCTGATGTCGCTTTCGCACGGCACGAACGACGCCCAGAAGACCATGGGCGTGATCACCCTGGCACTGATCGCCACCGGCGTCTGGACGAACCCGCACGAGGTGCCCCTGTGGGTGAAGCTGTCCTGTGCACTGACCATCGCCCTGGGCACCTATCTCGGTGGGTGGCGGATCATCCGCACGATGGGCAAGGGGCTGGTCGAGATCGAGCCGCCGCAGGGCATGAGCGCCGACATGTCGTCGGCGTCGGTGATCCTGGCGTCCAGCCAACTCGGATTCGCGCTGTCCACCACGCAGGTGGCGACCGGCTCGATCCTGGGTTCGGGTGTCGGACGCGGCGCCCTGGTGCGCTGGCGGGTGGCCGGACGAATGGCGTCGGCCTGGCTGACCACCCTGCCCGCGGCCGCCGCAGTCGGCGCGCTGATGTACGTGATCGGCGCCGTCATCGGCGGAAACGTCGGCGCCGTCGTGGTGTTCCTGCTGCTCTGCACCGCCGCATTCCTGATTTGGCTGCGCTCGCGCAAGCAGCCGATCGGTCACCACAACGTCAACGACGAGTGGACCTCGGAAAAGGGTAAGCCGAAGCAGGAGATGACGGTCTGATGTGGTTCATCTTCCTGCAGGACGCGTGGGTCGTGCTGATCGCGGCGATGGTGCTCGGCGCCGGCCTGCCGATCCTCTTCGCGTTCGGGGTGAAGTCGATCGCGTGGGCCAACGGTGACCTGCCGGGCACACCGGCGAACCGGTTCGGACGCGTCCTGGCCGCCGCCCTGTTCAGCATCATCGTGTTCGCGGTGCTGGTCGGCCTGGGCTACATCGTCGCCCACGGGCTCGGCTACACCATGACGTTCAACGGCCTGATTCCGACCTTCACCCACAAGTGAGCGAGCCGGCCCGGGGCCGGTGAGGCCGTATTGGGTTGTCAGTCGCTGACGTCCGCCGTCCGGCTGCCGACCGCGACCAGCGGCAGAAAGAACTGGGTCAACGGGCCGATCGCCAGGGCGAACACCAGGGTGCCCACGCCGATGGCCCCACCCAGCGCAAATCCGATCGCCAGCACCGTCACCTCGAGCCCGGTACGCACCAACCGCAGGCTCCAACCCGTGCGCCGGGCCAGTCCCGTCATCAGCCCGTCCCGCGGCCCGCGGCCCAACTGCGCGCCGATGTAGATCGCGGACGACAATCCGTTCAGCACCACTCCGGCCAGCATCAGCCCCGCACGCCCGAACAAGTCGTCGACCACCGGCAGCACGGCCAGCGAGGCGTCCGTGACCAGGCCGATCACCACGGCGTTGGCCAGGGTGCCGACACCGGGGTGCTCACCCAGCGGAAACCAGAACAGCAACACCACGAAGCTGACGGCCACGATCAGCTGACCCATGCTCAGCGGCAGCCACCGGGCCAGGCCGGAATGCAACACGTCCCAGGGGGCAAGGCCGAGCCCGCCGCGCACCATCAGGGCGATCGCCACACCGAACAGGATCAGGCCGCCGAACAGCTGCGGCAGCCGCCGCGGCAGCCGTCCGGTGCGCAGTTGGTCCAGCGGGCGCAGATTGGAGATCTCGAAGGTGCGGATACGACTCATGACTTCACCCTGCACGCGATTGGCCTTGTCGCAAAGAGCCAATCGTGCCAAGGTGGCTTGGTGACAGGAGTGATCCCAGCCGCCCGGGTGGCCACACTGGTCGGCACCGTTCCGGCGCCGGCCTTCGCCGGACTCGCGTCCGCCCTGGCCCGGCTGATCGCCGACGGACGGCTGCCGCTCGGCCTGCGGCTGCCGAGCGAACGCGATCTGGCGGACGCACTCGGCCTGTCGCGCACCACCGTCACCCGCGCGTACGCCACCCTGCGGGAGGCCGGCTACGCGCTCGCCCGCCAGGGGGCCGGCACCTGGACGCAGGTACCCGGCGGCGCCGCCCGCGGTCGCGACCGGTCGCTGCTGCCGCTACCCGACCAGGCCTCGGTGCTGGATCTGACCTGCGCCGCCCCGGCAGCCGTGCCCGGACTGGCCAGCGCCTACGCCGAAGCGGTGCGGGAGCTACCGTCCTACCTGACCGGGCACGGCTACTTTCCGCTCGGCCTGCCCGAACTGCGCGCCGTGATCGCAGCCGGTTACACCGCGCGAGGGGTGGCCACCGATCCCGAGCAGATTCTGGTCACCGCTGGGGCGATCGGCGCCATTGCGGCCACCGCGCAGGCGCTGATCGGCAGCGGCGACCGGGCTCTGGTCGAGTCACCGGTCTATCCCAACGCGGTCGCCACGCTGCGCCGCTCGGGAGCCAGGGTGGTGACCGCGCCGGTCGATCCCGACGGCTGGGACCTGGCCGCGATGACGGCGACCCTGCGCCAGACCCATCCACGCGTGGCCTACCTGATTCCCGACTTCCAGAACCCCACCGGACTGCTCATGCCGGACGACCAGCGCAACCGGCTGGCCCACGCCCTCGCGGCGACCCGGACCACTGCCGTCGTGGATGAGAGCCACGCCGCTCTGCAGCTGGGGGACGGCCCCGCTCCGTTGCCCTTCGCCGCCCACTCCCCGACGGCGATCAGCATCGGCGGCTCGTCCAAGGCGTTCTGGGGTGGCCTGCGGGTGGGTTGGCTGCGGGTGCCCGTGCCCCTGATCCCGCGGTTGACCGAGGCGCGGTTGTGGCTCGACCTGGGGGCGCCGATCCTCGAGCAACTGGTGCTCACCCGGCTGCTCACCGGCTCCGACGCCGACGCCGGTGCCCAGCGCGCCCGGCTTCGATCACATCGGGACGCGTTGGCCGCGGCTCTGCGCGACCGGTTGCCGGACTGGCGCTTCCGGCTGCCGGAGGGTGGCCTCTCACTGTGGGTGGAACTGCCCCGTCCAGCTGCCGCAGCCCTGGCTGCCGGCGCCGAGCGGCAGGGTTTGGTGATCACTCCTGGATCGGTGTTCGCACCGGAGGGCGGCCTGGCGTCGTTCGTCCGGCTGCCCTACGGCCGCCCGCCGGAGGAGTTGCGGGCCGCCGTCGAGGTGCTGCGGAACGTCTGGGCGACGCTCGACGACACCGGCCCGGTCACCGACCCCGTGCGGATCCTGGTCGCCTGATGCCAACGCCCGCCTAACTACCGAGCGCCTGCCTAACTGGGTCCAGTTAGGCAGGCGCTCGGTAGTTAGGCGGGCGGTTGGATGCGTGGCTGGGTGGTCGGACCGGTGACGTGGCTGAGGTCGTCCGCACCGAACGCCTGCGGCAGCACACGACTCATCGGCCAGATCCCCTCGGGGGTGTCCAGAAGCAGGTCGTCACCGCCGAACTCGTAGAGCAACTGGCGGCAGCGTCCGCATGGCATCAGCGCCTCGCCCAGGGCGTTGACGCAGGCGAAGGCGACCAGCCGTCCGCCGCCGGTGGCCACCAGTTCCGACACCAGGCCGCATTCGGCGCACAGGGTCACCCCGTAACCGGCGTTCTCGACGTTGCACCCGGCGACCACCCGTCCGTCGTCGACCAGTGCCGCGGCCCCGACCGGAAAGCCGGAGTACGGCGCGTAGGCGCACGCACAGGACGCACGCGCGACTTCGCGCAGCGCGTCCCAGTCGATGCTCACCTCGGGTCCCTTGCTCGGCCAGCCACCAGTGTCACTTCGTGTGTTCCGGGCATTGCCATACCCGTCAACACTCCGCTCCGATCATCCGCTTCGCGCATGATCGTCACTTCGTGTGTTCCGGGCATTGCCATACCCGTCAACACTCCGCTCCGATCATCCGCTTCGCGCATGATCGTCACTTCGTGTACGGAATGCCGTCGGCGGCCGGGGCGCGGGTGCGGCCGATCAGTCCGGCGACGGCGATGATGGTGGCCAGGTACGGCAACATCAACAGGAACTGGCTGGGCACCGGGGTGTTCAAAGTCTGCAACTGGGACGCCATCTGCACTACGAAGCCGAAGAACAACGCCATCGTCGCCGCCAGCACCGGGTGCCAGCGGCCCATGATCACCGCAGCCAGGGCGATGAAGCCGCTGCCGACGGTCAGGTCCTTGCTGAACGATCCGACCGAGCCGACGGTGAAGAACGCGCCGCCCAGCCCGCCGAACACACCCGCGACCAGGACGGCCTGCCACCGCACCCGCAGGACCGAGATGCCGACCGTGTCGGCCGCCTTCGGGTGCTCGCCGACGGCCCGCACGCGCAGTCCCCAGCGCGTGCGGAACAGCAGCCACCAGACCAGCACCACCGACGCGATCGCCAGGTAGACCAGGATGGTCTGCTCGAACAGGATCGGCCCGATCAGCGGAATGTTCGACAGCAGCGGAATCGGGATCGGCTCCATGATGGGAGCGCTGTTCAAGGCCCGCGAGTTCGGCTGCACCAACTGGTCGAACAGAAAGCCCGTGACGCCGGTGGCCAGCAGGTTGATGACGACGCCCAGCACCACCTGGTCGACCAGGTACCTGATCGCGAACACGGCCAGCAGCGCGGCCATCAGCACGCCGGCCAGCACGGCGGCGATCAGAGCGGCCGGGATCGACTTGGTGATCGAGCCGACGATCGCCGCTGCGAACGCGGCGGTCAAGAACTGGCCCTCGATCGAGACGTTGACCACTCCGGAACGCTCACCGACCACACCACACAGCGCGCCGAGGATGAGCGGGGTGGCGGTGAACACCGTGCCGGCGAGTTGGTTGGCCACCGGGAACGGCAGGTCCTTGCCGGCCGCCGCCCAGGTCAGAAAGCCCACGAGCACCGCGACGCCGGCCACGATGCCGGCCACCATCGGTTGCCGTCCGGTCAGCCGTCCCGAGACGAACCCGGCCCCCGCGAGCAGGCAGAGGATCGAGCAGATCGCGACCACCGGAGGACCAGGCACCTCGATGGTCGGCAACTGAACGTCGGCAAAGGCGTCCGACAGGGCGAACTTCGCGGTGCCGGAGGTGGTGAAGAACATCAGTCCGAGCAGCACCCCGACGACCAGGATCAGGACGCCGGTGGACAGCCTGGCGCGGCGGGCGTCCCGCGACTCGCGGACCTCGAAGTCCAACTCCTCGGGAGCGTCGCTGAGGCTCGGCACGTGTGGCTCATGGGTTTCGGTGCTCATGCGTCGGCTCCGGTCAGTGAGACGTGCGCCTTGCGGGCCTTCAGGAACGGAACGAGCGTGGCGACCAGCTGCGGTGCCGCCACGAACAACACCACCAACGCCTGGAGCACCAGAGTCAGCGTCAGGGGGGTCTGGGCGACGCTCTGCATGGCGAGGCCACCGGCGCTCAGCCCGCCGAACAACAACCCGGCCAGCACGATGCCGAGCGGCTTGGACCGTCCCAGCAGCGCCACCGTGATGGCGTCGAAACCGATCGTGCCGACCAGGCCCTCGGTGAGCGGCACGGGCACACCGTTGACGGACGGCCCCAGCGCCGCCTGGATGCCGGCCAGCCCGGCCAATGCCCCGGACAGGGCCATCGTGATCATGATGGTCGCCCCGACGTTCATGCCCGCCGTACCGGCCGCCGAGGGGTTGGCGCCGACGGCACGGATCGAGAATCCGATCACCGAACGGTCCAGCAGCCACCACACCGCGATCGCCGCAACAATCGCCACGAAGAAGCCCAGATGGAGTTGCTCGTACAGCTGCGGAAATGCGGCGGACGTGGGCACCTCAGGTGAGATCGGGTCGTCGCGGCCCGGACGCTGGAAGGCGGACGTGGTGAGCGCCCAGGCCAGCAGGCCGACGGCGATGTAGTTCATCATGATCGTCACGATCACTTCGTGGGCGCCGGTCTTGGCCTTGAGCCAGCCGACCACACCGCCCCACGCCGCACCGGCGATCAGCCCCGCCAGCACCGCGACGATCAGGTGGATCCCCGGCGGCATCGGCAGGGCGAAGCCCACCCAGGCCGCCGCCATCGAACCCAGGATCGCCTGACCCTGGGCGCCGATGTTGAACAGTCCCGCCCGGAACGCCAGGCCGACACCCAGGCCGGCGCAGATCAGCGGGGCCGCCGCCGCCATCGTCGCGGCGAGGGCCTCCGGTGAGCCGACCGCGCCGATCAGCAGGGCGCTGTAGGCGGTGGAGACCTTCGTCCAGGCGCTGCTGATGAACAGTCCCGGCGCCGAGAACAGGTAGGCGAGGTTACTCACCACTTCGGGGTCGGACAGGATCATCAGGATCGCGCCGACGATCAGGGCCAGGACGAACGCCGCCACGGTGATCGCCCAGTCCCGCCAGCGGGTGCTGGCCCATTGCCTGATCCGGCTGGGCCCTGCGACGTTGTCGGCCATCACTCGTCCTTCCCGGCGGCCGGGGCTTGCGCCGCGGACACGGCCACGGCTTCTTCGTGGGAGACGCCGGCCATCATCATGCCCAACACGTCGCGCGGGGTGCGTGGACCGACGATGCCGACGATGTGGCCGCGATACATCACCAGCACCCGGTCCGCGAGCGCTTCGACCTCCTCGAGTTCGGTCGACACCAACACCACCGCAGTGCCCCGGTCCCGCTCCTCGACGATCCGCTTGTGCAGAAACTCGACCGCGCCGACGTCCACGCCACGGGTGGGCTGCGACGCGACCAGCAGAGCCAGTTCGCGGCTGAGTTCGCGGGCCAGCACAACCTTCTGCGCGTTGCCGCCGGACAGTGAGGAGCCGTGGTTCTGCACGTCCGGGGTGCGAATGTCGAACTCGTCGCGCAACCTCACCGCGTTGTCGTTGATCTCCTTCAGGTTCAGGCCGGCGCCGTTGGCGAACGGAGCCTGGCGGAACCGGTTCAGCACCAGGTTCTCGGCGATGGTGAAGCTGCCGATGAAGCCGTCGTGCTGCCGATCCTCTGGCACGAAGCCCATGCCGGCTTCGATGCTCTGCTTCGGGTTCGCGTGGGTGAGGTCGCGTCCGTCGAGCCGGATGCGTCCGGACAGCACCGGAATGTTGCCCAGCAGGGCGTCCGCCAGTTCCGACTGGCCATTGCCCTGGACGCCTGCGATGCAGAGGATCTCGCCCCCGGCCACGTCGAAGCTGATCCCGTCCACCACCACGGCGCCGGCGGAATTGGTCACCGTCAGGTCACCCACTTCGAGCCGGACGGGGCCCGGCTCGGAACTCTCTTTCACCACCGACATGTCGACGGCCCGACCGACCATGAGCTGGGCCAGTTCCGATTCGGGGGTGCCCGGCTCGGCGTCGCCGACGATCCTGCCGCGCCGAAGGACGGTGATCCGGTCCGCGATGGCGCGCACCTCCCGCAGCTTGTGGGTGATGAAGACGATGCCCTTGCCCTCATCGCGCAGCCGTTGCATCACGATCATCAACTCGTCGATCTCCTGCGGGGTCAGCACCGCGGTCGGCTCGTCGAAGATCAGGTACGTGGCGTCGTTGGCGAGCGCCTTCAGGATTTCGACCCGCTGCTGGACGCCGACCGGCAGGTCCTCGATCAGTGCGTCCGGATCGACCGGCAGGTTGTACCGGGTGGACAGCTCTTTCACGGTCGCCTTGGCGGCCTTCATGTCGACCACCACGCCCGGTTCGCGGCCGAGGATCAGATTCTCGGCGACGGTGAACACCTCGACCAGCATGAAGTGCTGGTGCACCATGCCGATGCCGGCCGCCATCGCGGCCTTCGGGTCGGCGAAGGTCTGCGGGCGTCCGTCGATCAGAATCTCGCCGCCGTCAGGCTGATACAGCCCGTACAGCACATTCATCAGGGTGGACTTGCCCGCCCCGTTCTCGCCCAGCAGGCAGTGGATCTCACCCGGACGGATGTCGAGGTCGACGCTGTCGTTGGCGACGAACGATCCGAACTGCTTGGTGATCCCCTTCAACTGCAGCCCGACCGCCTGATCAGAATCCTCTGCCACAGGGCGGATCATTCCACACCGGTCCCCTCTTCGTCAGTGACCGAAACCGAAGAAGGGGGGCGCGACGCCCCCCTTCTCCACAGCCTCGGATCAGGCGCTGGTCTTCAGCGTTCCAGCGATGATGTCGGCCTTCATCTTGTCGAGCTCGGCCTTGGTCTCGGCGGTGACCTTGGAGTCCCAGTCGTGGAACGGAGCCAGGTAGGCGCCGTTGTCGGCCAGGGTGCCCACGTACAACTCGTTGCTGAACTTGTCGTCCTTGGCGGCTTTGATCGCCTCGAACACGGCCAAGTCCATGGACTTGCCGACCGAGGTCGGGATGACCGCGCAGTACTGCTCCTGGCTGACGCAGCCGTCGGTGTCGACCCACAACGAGCCGACCTTGCCGTTGCTGGACTTGGCCACCTGCAGCGCGCCCTCACCGGACGGGCCGGCGACCGGCAGCAGGATGTCGGCGCCCTGAGCCGTCAGGTTGGTGGCGACCTTCTTGCCGCCCGGCACGTCATTGAACGGGTCCTTGCCACCGATGAAGGTGCCGTCCTGCTTGGCGACGTCCCAGCCCAGGACGGCGACGCTCTTGCCCTTCTGCTGGTTGTAGTAGTCGGCGCCGCGGGTGTAGCCGTCCATGAAGGCCGTGACGGACGGGATCGGCGCCCCGCCGTACGTGCCGATCTTGCCGGTCTTCGACAGGGACGCCGCCACATAGCCGGCCATGAAGGAGGGCTCAGAGGTTTTGAACACCAGGCCCTTGAGGTTCTTCGGGGCGGTGTTCTTGCCGGATTCGTCGGCGTAGGCGTAGTCCACGATGGCGAAGTCGATGTCGGGGTTCTTCTTGGCTGCGGCCAGGGTGGCGTCCCCCAGCTTGAAGCCGACCGTCACGATGATGTTGCACTTGGCGTCCACCATGGCCTGAACGTTCTTGGCGTAGTCCGCGGCGACCGAGGACTGCACCTCGGCCTTCTGCACGCCGAGTTCGTTGACCGCCCTGGTCAGGCCGGCGTACGCGGTCTCGTTGAACGACTTGTCGTCGAAGCCGCCCGCATCCGACACCATGCAGGCCTTGTAGTCGGACTTGGTGACCGAACCGGACGCCTGCGGTGCCGCGGTGGTCGCCGCGGGAGGGGTGGCGCAGCCACCGAGAGCGAGGGCGAGCGCACCGAGAACGACCGGTGCCATCAGGGAATACTTCACGAACCTGCCTCCTGAGCAAGATGATCGAGGGCTCTGGTAAGCCCGGGACGGTGCTCACGATAGCGACGTTGAACCGGTCCGTCGTCCGCACGGGGCCTGTCCCGGCAGGGTGTGATGGAGTTGTTACCGGCCCAGGTTTCATTGCGCCGCGGCCAACCCGGGCACGTCGCGGCGGTACTGCCCCGTCTCGAGCCAGTTGCGCAGCCGCAGCACCGAGTTGGCCACGTACCGCGGCACGATGGCCCGCAGGTCGGCGTTGGGCTGTTCGATCACATCGTTGACCAGCAGCAGGTTACGGCCTGCGACCATGCCTTCGAACTGCTCGTCGGTGACCGCAGGCAGGGCTCGGACGGACGCGTACCCGTCCCGCAGCGCGGCTTCGGTGTCGGACGCGTCCCGCAGGTAGTAGGCGGTGATCGCCAGGTCGAGGCCGGGTGGTCCGTAGCCGGCGTCGTCGAAGTCGAACACCCGGAGCGCGGAGGGGGCGGTCGAGGTGGAAACGCCGTCCTGTTGCCACTTCAGGTTGCCGCCGTGCAGGTCGGCGTGCAGGGGCATCGACGGATTCGCGACGAACACCTCGTCCTGCAGAGCCTGGGCGCGCGCCCTCGCCCGCTCCAGCACGACGCTGGACGCGGCGTCGAGGGCCGGATGGTCACCGAGCCGGTTGGGCAGGTCGGTGAGCACACTGCGAAAGTCGCTGAAGGCGGCCCCGGTGGGCATCTTCCAGCGTTCGGCGTGGTCGTGCAGGGTGGCCATCAGGGCACCCGCCGCCCGGGCCTGTTCGCGTGACCAGTGGGTGCCCAGGTTGCGTCCGTCCAGCCACGAGAAGAGCACCACCGGCAGCCGCCGGGAGTGATCAGGGCTCTCCACCTGCGCCGACAGCGCGCCGGTGTGGGTGCGCTGGGGGGTGGGGACGCACAGATCGGTCTCGCGGCTGAGCGCCTCCAACCAGGCGACCTCGCCCTGCAGGTGTGCGGCGGTCTTGTGCGGCTGGGTGTTCACCCGCAGGGCGAACCTCCGTCCGTCGATGGCGTCGACCCTGAAGGTGGTGTTGTACCCGTGGTTCAGCAGCCGCAGGGACGCGTCCGCCAGCCCCCACTCGGGCAGCGCCTTGTTCGCCAGTGCCCGCAGCCGAGCCACCTGGGTGCGGGTGGTGACGTCCGCGAAGGGCTTGACCATGTCGGCACCCTATCGAGCCGCCCCTGGGACAAAAGGGGGACGGAGTTCCTTTTCGTCCCACGGCCGCCATCAACAGGTCGCTGGGACGAAAGGGGGACGGAGTTCATTTTGTCCCACCGCTGCCATCCAGAAGTCGCTGGGACGTAAGGGGGACGGAGTTCATTTCGTCCCACCGCTGGGATCAAGTGGCCGCTGACTGGGAACTTCAGGAAATCAAGGACGAGCGGAGAGCCATCCCCACCGCGTCCCACCGACCGACGTGGGACGAACGAAATCCGGCCCACAAGCGACGGTGGGACGGAAAGGTACTCCGTCCCCCTTATGTCCCAGGAGCGACAGTGGGACGGAAAGGAACTCCGTCCCCCTTATGTCCCAGGAGCGACAGTGGGACGAAAAGGAACTCCGTCCCCCTTTCGTCCCAAGGCTCTTCGTCGGGGCCGGTGAAGCGGTTACTCGGCGGGGGCCGGCGGGGCGGGTGGCCACAGGGTCGGCACGTCCTCCACGAAGGCCCGGACGAGCTCGTCGGCACCCTCCAGCGCCGAGACGTCGCCGAGCGCGATCCCACTCTCGATGCCCTTGCGCAGCAGCCGCACCCGACCGGAGTTGTGCACCCCGTCCAGCACCTCGCCCTCGACCAGCGACCACAACCACTCCACCTGCTGCCGTGCCCGGCGAGGCTCGAGCCCGCCATTGGCGGCCAGGTGGTCGCGGTGCTCCAGCACCGCCTGCCAGACCTCGTCCAGGCCCTTGCCGGTGTAGGACGACGAGGTCAGCACCGGCGGCCGACGGGCGTTGGGGTCGGACGTGATCAGCCTCATCGCGGTGCTCAGCTCGCGGGCCGTGACGCGGGCCTCACCCTCGTGGTCACCGTCGGCCTTGTTCACCGTGATCACGTCGGCCATCTCGAGAATGCCGCGCTTGATGCCCTGCAACTGGTCGCCTGCCCGGGCCAGCGTGATCAGCAGGAAGGTGTCGACCATGCCGGCCACCGCCACCTCGGACTGGCCGACCCCGACCGTCTCGACCAGCACCACGTCGTAGCCGGCCGCCTCCATCACGATCATCGACTCGCGGGTCGCCCTGGCCACCCCGCCCAGATGTCCACCCGACGGCGAGGGCCGCACATACGCATGTTCGGACTCCGTCAACGCGGCCATCCGCGTACGGTCACCGAGGATCGAGCCTCCGGTTCTCGAGGACGACGGGTCGACGGCCAGCACCGCGATCCGGTGTCCGGCCCCGATCAAGCGGACGCCGAGGGCGTCGATGAACGTCGACTTGCCAGCCCCGGGCACGCCCGTGATCCCCACCCGCACCGACGAACCGCTGGCCGGGCGAAGCAGTCGCAGCAACTCCTTGGCCTGCTCGCGATGATCGCCACGGGACGACTCGACCAGGGTGATCGCGCGCGCGATGTGCGGCCGCGACCCGGCCATCACCTGCTCGGCCAACTCCGCCGGGATCATCCTTCGCATGAGGTCAGCCTCTCAAACTCTGCGCGTCCATTGATCTCGACAAGCTCGACCGGCCGGCATGGTCTCGACGAGCTCGACCGACTGATTGATCCCGAACCAGCCGGCAACGGAGATCCCGGCGTTTCGCCGGGATGACGCAGTCGTGGTCCCGAAAATCTCGACCGACGGTTGGTCTCCCCAAGCTCGAGCGACGGATGAAGGTCTCGACACGCTCGACGGATTACTCCGCTTCCAGACGGTCGCGCAGTTTCTGCAGCAACTCCACTGCCGCTTCGGGGATCACCGTGCCCGGCGGGTAGATCGCATCGGCGCCGTTGGCCCGCAACTCGTCGAAGTCCTGCGCCGGGATCACCCCGCCGACAACGATCATCATGTCGTCGCGGCCGAGCGCGTCCAGTTCGGAGCGCAGCGCCGGCACCAGGGTCAGGTGCCCCGCCGCCAGGGACGACACCCCGACCACATGGACGTCCGCCTCGACGGCCTGCCGGGCCACCTCGCCCGGGGTCTGGAACAGGGGGCCGACGTCGACGTCGAAGCCGAGGTCGGCGAACGCCGTCGAGATCACCTTCTGGCCGCGGTCGTGGCCGTCCTGACCCATTTTGGCAACCAGGATCCGGGGTCGCCTGCCTTCGGCCTTCTCGAAGTCCTCGACCAGCGTGCGGGCCTGCTCGACCCCGGTGGTCTGGCCGGTCTCGCTGCGGTACACGCCACTGATCGTACGGATCTGCGCGGTGTAGCGCCCGAAGACCTGCTCCAGGGCGTCCGAGATCTCACCGACCGTCGCCGACTTGCGGGCGGCGTCAATGGCCAGGTGCAGCAGGTTGCGGTCGGCGTCCGTCGGGTCGGGATTGCTCGCCGCCCAGGTCAGCTTCTGCAGGGCCGCCTCGGTCTTCGCCTCGTCACGCGCGGCTCGGAGGCTGCCCAGCTTCGCGATCTGCTCCTCGCGCACCTTGGCGTTGTCGACCTTCAGCACCTCGGGCGGAACGTCGTCCTCGACCCGGTACTTGTTGACGCCGATCAGCGGCTGCCGGCCGGAGTCGATCCGCGCCTGCGTGCGTGCTGCGGCCTCCTCGATCCGCATCTTGGGGATGCCCGCCTCGATCGCCTTCGCCATGCCGCCGGCGGCCTCGACCTCCTGGATCAACCCCCAGGCCCGGTTGGCCAACTCACCGGTCAACCTCTCCACGTAGGCCGATCCGGCCCACGGGTCGACCACCCGGCAGGTGCCCGACTCCTGCTGGATGAACAGCTGGGTGTTGCGGGCGATCCGGGCCGAGAAGTCGGTGGGCAGCGCGATCGCCTCGTCCAGGGCGTTGGTGTGCAGCGACTGGGTGTGCCCCTGGGTCGCGGCCATCGCCTCAAGGCAGGTGCGGCCCACGTTGTTGAACACGTCCTGGGCCGTCAGCGACCATCCGGACGTCTGCGAGTGCGTCCGCAGTGACATCGACTTGGGGTTCTTCGGCCCGAACTCGCGGACGAGGCGCGCCCACAGCAGCCGGGCGGCGCGGAACTTCGCCACCTCCATGAAGAAGTTCATTCCGACCGCCCAGAAGAAGCTCAGCCGGGGGGCGAACTGGTCGACCTTCAGCCCGACCGATTCGCCGGCCCTGATGTACTCCACGCCGTCGGCCAGGGTGTAGGCCATCTCGATGTCGGCCGTCGCCCCGGCCTCCTGCATGTGGTAGCCGGAGATCGAGATCGAGTTGAACTTGGGCATGTTCGCGCTGGTGTAGGCGAAGATGTCGCTGATGATCCGCATCGACGGTGTCGGCGGGTAGATGTAGGTGTTGCGAACCATGAACTCCTTGAGGATGTCGTTCTGGATCGTGCCGGCCAGCTGCGCCGGCTGCACCCCCTGCTCCTCGGCCGCGACCACGTAGAGCGCCAGAATCGGCAACACGGCACCGTTCATGGTCATCGACACCGACATGCGATCGAGCGGAATGCCCTCGAACAGCTGCCGCATGTCGAGGATCGAATCGATCGCCACGCCGGCCATGCCGACGTCGCCGGTCACCCGCGGATGGTCGGAGTCGTAGCCGCGGTGGGTGGCCAGGTCGAACGCGATCGACAGTCCCTTCTGCCCGGCGGCCAGGTTGCGCCGGTAGAAGGCGTTGGATTCCTCAGCGGTCGAGAAGCCGGCGTACTGCCGGATCGTCCACGGTTGGTTGACGTACATGGTGGCGTACGGGCCGCGCAGGAAGGGTGGAATGCCCGGGTAGGTCTGCAGGAAGTCCAGCCCGTCGAGGGCCGACTCGCCGAACACCGGCGGCACCAGGATGTGCTCCGGGGTCTGCCAGCCCTGGCTGTAGGACGGCACCTGTTCGATCAGGTCGTCCCATTGCTCTTCGGCATCGGCAGGGGCGGAGGACGCCCCCAAGTCGATGGTGTCGAAACGGGGGATCGTCACTTCGCAACTCCCAACTGGTCGAGGGTGGTCGAAAGGAAGCCGGCCACGTCCATGCCGTCGAAGATCTCGCCGTCGATCAGTTCGCCGGCGTCATCGGAACCCGTCTCGGCCCGACGTCCGGCGATCAGCACGGTCTTGATTCCGGCGTTCTTGAGCGCCGTTGCCACGTCGATCGCCTGCGCCGCGTACACCTTGGCCGAACTGCACAGGATCACCGTCGTGGCGCCGGCGAGCTTCACCTGCTCGATGATCTCGTCCGGCGTGCCGCCCTCACTGGCGGGGTGGTCGATGCCGGCCACCAGCAGCACGTTGGACGTGAACTGCTCGCGCGGGCCGAAGTCGCGCCGGGCGCCCAGGCAGGCCAGGAAGACCAGCGGCTTGGTGGCCGAGCCGGCCACCCGATCGCGCAGGTTCTCGAACAGCTCACTGTCGCGATGCCGCGCCAGGCCGCCGAGTTCCACAGCCGGTGGACGTGGACGGACCTCGGGCGGCTGCTCCACCTCGGCGGGGAACATCGACACCCCGGTGATCGGCTGCTTGCGGGTGCTGAGCCGGGACGCGCGGGCGGCGACGGTGTCACCGATCCAGTCGGCCACCCGGCCCTGGGTGAGCGCGTCGGCCATGCCGCCAGCGGCCTCGAGCGCACCGAACCGAGCCCAGGCCCGCTTGGCCAACTGGTCGGTCAGGCTCTCGACGTACCAGGAGCCACCGGCCGGGTCGGTGACCCGTCCGACGTTGGACTCCTCGGCGGCCAGCAACTGGATGTTGCGCGACATCCGGCGGGAGAACGGGGTGGGCAGGCCCCAGGCCGTGTCGTGCGGCAAAACGGTGATCGACTCGGCACCGCCCACGGCCGCGCCGAAGGTGGCGATGGTTCCGCGGAGCAGGTTCACCCACGGGTCGTCCCGGGTGACCATCCGCCACGAGGTGACGGCCAGTTGGATCGCGCCGCGCTTACCGGCCGGCACCCCGCTGACCTCACCGACCCGCGCCCACAGCCGGCGCAACGCGCGCAGCCGGGCGATGGTGAGGAACTGGTCGGCGTTGGCCGGCACCCGGAACGCGATCTGGCTGAATGCCTGCTCGGGGGTGATGCCGGCCTGCTCGAGGTCGCGCAGGTACTCCACGCCGGTGGCGATGGCGAACGCGAGTACGTCCACGTCACCGGCGCCCGCATCGTCGTAGGGAAGCGTGTCGACGACCATCGCCCGCGCCTTGGGAAACTCGCGAAGCGCGGTGGCGACCCATTCGCGCTGCGGCGCGAACTCCGGCGCCTCACCGGTCAGTGCCGTGTGGCCGAGGGCGTCGATGCCGAGGCTGCCCCCGACCGTGGCGGCGTGCCCGCTGGCCCGCCAGAAGTCGGCCAGTGCCTTGGCCGCGGAAAGCTGCTGGGTGCGGCTGGTCACCCGCAACCGCGCCAGTTCCGGAATCACGCCGGCCAGCACCCCGGCCAGGTCGGACGGCGCGATCGCGTCCGGGTCGACCCGCAGCCACAGCGAGGTCGCCCCCTTGGCCAGATCCTCGAGCACCGCAGAGTTGCTGAACGCGACGTCGGCGTCCTCGTGCAGGGTGGTGATGTCCCAGGCGTGGATGGTGCCGGTGCGCAGCGACGTTCCGCGGGTGAAGGGGGTCACCGACGGGTAACCCAGTGCGACGTCGTCGGCGGTGTAGAGCGGGTCGATGACGAGCTCGTCCACGGTGACGGTGGTGAGCCGTTTCATGGCCTTCTCGATGGTGAGTTCCTTGCCCTCGGGACGGCGCCGGTTCAGCACCTTGAGGACCTCGGCCTCCCAGTCCTGGCGGCTCGGCGAGGCGAAATCGCCGGCCAGCGTGAGCGGAGATTCGGTCATGGCGATCAGCCTAGAACCGCGCGTCTGGTTGCGCTGCCCAACTGAACAAAGGGGTTATCCGTTGACTCCTGAGGTTCCGGCCAATGAGACTCGAGCCCCGGTCCCGACGTCGCGGTGAGTGGTCAGCTGACCTGACGGACGAGGGCTTCCGCCGAGGCGATCATCCGCAGTGTCTCCCACTCCCAGTCCGGCTCCTGGCCGCGGAACGGGCCGGTCGCCAGCGAGATGATCACGGCCGCCGCCCGCAACCGCAGTTCCAGCGGGTCGACCCGGGTATCGAACACCGGCACCCAGGTGCGGATCAGCCGATGCACCCTGGCCTCCTGTCCCGGGTTCATCCGCTGGATCGTGGAGAGGTGCGCGATCAGGCAGGCCAGGTCGTCGGCACGCCGTCCCGGGCCGACGGTGTCCACGTCCAGAATGCCGACGATGCGGCCGCCGGCCACATGCACCTGCCCCTCGTGGAAGTCGCCGTGGGTGGGTTCGTGACCCAGCGGAATCGAGGCCAGCCCGACGCTGACCTGATCGACCAGCCACGCGAGCTTGTCGGTCGCGCTGGGCACCGCGGCCGCCACCATCTGCGCATAGTGCTGCACCGCGTCCGACCAGGGGGGACGCCGCTCGAGCCTGGCGACACTCATCGGCATCGCGTCGAGCAGATGGATGAGTTGTTCGGCGGTGCAGGGATCGCTCTCGTCGAACACGGCCTTGGCCAGCGGACGCCCTTCCAGGTTGCGCAGCAGCAACAGGGCGTCATCGGTGGTCGCGGCGATCCGCGGAGCCGGCACGCCCGCCTCGAGAAGCACTTCGTGGCGGCGCACCACGTCGCCGAATAGCCGCTCGCGCAGCACCTTGCAGTAGAGGGTGACCGGCGGGGTCACCACGTCGACCTTGAGCACGGCACGGCGCCGGGGCCGGTACCCGATCATCCGCAGCGAGACTTCCTCGGGCCGCACCGCGCGGCCGACAGCGTTGCTGTCGGTCAGGATCTGCGCCATCTGCTCGGTGTAGGCCGCGCGGGCCAAGCCGGGCAGGTCGGGGTCGTTCGGGTACAGCCAGACAGCCACTTCACGGTCACCGTCGGCGAAGATCTCCGCCCGGGTGTCGGACGACACGGGTCCCCCGGCCCGGGCGCTCACACCGAGCAGTTCCTCGCGCTCGCCGTAGGACCAGGCGACGGTCGCCGAGTAGGTGGCGGTGGTGGATTGCTGCGGGTTGGCGTCGACGTGGTCGAGGGCCCAGTTGAGCAGCCGTCCGCCGGCGTGCTCGACCGCGGCAGCCAGCAACTCCCCCACTTCGGGGGAGGTGAGCAACCGCGACCCATCCGGGTCCTGTTGCATGGGGCCTCCTGTCCGGTCCCCCGCACGGAAGCCGACGCAGGTAGGTTACTCAGGCCGGCCCGCGTTGCCGAGACGGTGCAGGGTGAGCCGAGCGGCGCGGCGTCCGTCGAGCTCGGTGACGCTGAACTCGAAGGTCTCGGCACCGGATTCGCCGGCCCCTACGGGCTCGAGCGCAACCTCGACGGTGTCGCCCACCTCGGGCAGGTGACCGAGGTGGGCCATCACGAAACCCGCAACCGTGTCGTAGGGGCCATCGGGCAGCACGTAGCCGTAGGTTTCGCCGAACTCCTCGATGGTTTCGAGGCCGTCCAGCTCCGAACTGGTCGGCGAGGCGGGGGTCTCCGCCTGGGGGTGGTCGAACTCGTCGGAGATGTCGCCGACGAGTTCTTCGACCAGGTCCTCCATGGTCACGATGCCGGCGGTTCCGCCGTACTCGTCGCGGACGATCACCAGGTGGGCGTTGGCCGCCCGCATCACCGACAGCGCGCGCAGGATCTTCATGGTGTGCGGCAACGACTCCACCGGCCGGACGAGTTGGCGGACGGGGGCGTTGCGGGCCGCCGGGTCGAGGTCGAACAGATCGCGCACGTGGACGAATCCGATCACGTCGTCGACGTCCTCTCCGATCACCGGATAGCGGCTGTGCGGCTGCTCGTGGAACGTGCGAATCAACTTGTGGGCCGGGGTGTCGCCGGTCAGGAAGTCCACCTCTGTGCGGGGGATCATCGCCTCCCGCAGGCTGACCTGCCCAGCAGCGAAAACCTCGTCCACGATCTGCCGTTCCTCGTCGCCGAGGGTCACCGACGAGGTCACCATCGCCCGCAACTCCTCGTCGCTCACCTCCTCGCGGGACGCCTTCGGGTCACCCCCGAAGATCCGGACAGCCACGTCGGTCGAGACGCCGAGGAACCAGATCACCGGGCGGGCGATCGTGGCGATCGCGTTGACCAGCGGGGCCAGCGCCATCGCGAAGCTCTCGGCGCTCTGCATGGCCAGCCGCTTCGCGGTCAGTTCGCCGAGCACGATCGAGAAGTAGGAGATGATCACGGTCACCACGATCAGCGACAGGATGCCGGAAATGGACGCCGGCACCCCCCAGCCCTGCAGCACCGGGCTCAGATCCTCGGCAAGGGTGGCGCCACCGAAGGCCGCGGACAGGAAGCCCGACAGGGTGACCCCGATCTGCACCGCCGACAGGAAGCGGTTCGGGTTGGCGGCCAGGTTCGCCACGGTCTTGCCGCGGGTGCCGCGTCCGGCCAGTTGGCGAACCTGGCTGTCGCGGAGTGAGACCAGGGCCATCTCCGCGGCGGCGAAGATGCCGCCCACAACGATGAACAGCAGGATCAGCAGCATGTTGCCGATAGTTGAGTTCACCGGGTCGCCTCGATCACCGGCACAGTTTAACGGCCACAGCCGGACGGCCCCGCGCTCAGGATCTCGACAAGCTCGATCAACCGGACCCTCGATCGACGCCCCCTGATCTCGACCGGCTCGATGGTCCGGGCGCTCGATCAGCGGACACCGGCGGGGTCGATACAGTGGCGGCCGTGCCAGAGTCCGTCCCCCGGTTCACCTTCGCGAAGGGCAACGCCGCCAAGCTGGCCGCTCTGCCCCGCTACGCGTCGGGAACCGTCCGGACGCGGTTCCGCGACCGCGACCCCCGGGTGTGGGCCTTCGGCAGTGCCTTCGGGCCGGCGGACGGGGCGCTCGCCCTGTTGCGGGCGGCCCGTCGGCTGGACCCCCAATTGCGGCTGATCTGGCTGGCCGGCGATGAGGACCAGGCCCGACACGCCGAGCAACTCGGTATCGAGTGGGCGCCGAAACAGACCCGGGCGGGCTTCGACGTCACCGCGTCCGCCGGCGTGGTGAACATCACCCACGGCTTCGGTGACGTCAACCGGTACGCGGTCGGCGGTGCCGCCATCACCCAGTTGTGGCACGGCTCGCCGTTGAAGAAGCTGCACTCCGACTCCCCTGCCGCCCTGTCCCTGGGCCCCCTGGGCGGCCGCGCCGGCCGCAGCGTCGTCCGGCAGGCGTATCGCCGGGGCACCCGCCGAATCACCCTGCTGCCGGTCGCCGCCGACACCTTCGTCCCCTCCATGTGCAGCGCGTTCGACCTGACCCCCCAGCAGGTCAGGGTGCTCGGCGAGCCGCGCACCGACGTGCTGTTCAGCGGCAGCCAGGCGGACCGCCGGGCCGCGGCCCGCGACCTACTGGAGCGGGCGGTCCCTGCCCTGGCCGGACGCCGTGCGCTGATGTACGCCCCCACCTGGCGCGACGGCGAACCGGATCCGGGCGTGCCGACCGATCGGCAATGGCGCCGGATCGACGGCTACTGCGCGGCTACGGACAGCGTTCTGCTGGTGCGTCCGCATCCCCTGGGCGTCGGCTCCTACCTGCACGAGTCCAGGCACGTGCACCTGGTGCCGCCGTCGCTGCTGCCCGAGTCGATGCCGCTGCTGTGGGGGCTGGACGGGCTGATCACCGACTACTCGTCGATGCTCTACGACTTCGCGGTGACCGGCGCGCCGATGGTGATGCTGGCCCCGGATCTCGAGCACTACGCCTCGACCCGAGGGCTCTACCTCGACTACGCCGACGTCAGCGACGGCCGCTGGCAGACAGACTGGGACGGAGTGATCGACCGCCTCGAACGCCTGGATGACGACCCGGCGGCTCGCGAGCGGGCGGCTGCGCACAGCCGGCGGATCGCTGCCCTGGCCCACCGGCACACCGACGGCGGCAACGCCGAACGGGTGGCCCGCTACCTGCTGGAACTCACCGCTTCGTGAGGCGTGAGGTGTCGACGGTTGCCTCGGCCCCCACCACCAGCCCACGCAGGAAACCGGCACCCCACGACAGGTGCATGGTGCCCAGCACGGCGACGTTCAACAGCCAGTCCCGCACCGACGCCGCAGGCAGTGACCTGCCCGACACGGCAGCGAGCCCGACGGCGTAGCCGACCGGGGCGGCGTGGATCAGCCGGGCCAGCCGGCCGGCGGGGCCCGACACCAGCCCGGTCAGTTGCGCCAGGCCGACCAGTACCGACGCCCCCACCGCGAGGGTCACCAGTGGCGGCGGCAGGTACTTCAACGGCGTGCGGCCCTGCTCGCGGACCAGGTGCCCCCGCCACACCCCGGTGGCGTACATCTGCCTGCGCAGGCTGCCGGGGGTGGCCCGCGGCCAGTAGGTGACGGACACCTCGGGGGTGTACCAGACCAGGTGCCCCGCGGCGATGATCCTCGAGTTCAGTTCCCAGTCCTCGGCCCGGCGAAGTGACTCGTCGTAGCCACCGACCTCGTTCAGCACCTCACGGCGGAACACCCCCAGGTAGGCGGAATCGGACGGTCCGGCCGCAGCCGCACCGTGATACTGGCCGCCACCGAGGCCCCACGGCGAGTTGTAGGCGCGGGCCACCGCGGCCTGGAACGGGGACCGTCCTTTGGCGTGCATCACCCCGCCGACGTTGACCGCGCCGGTGTCGTGCAGGATCTCGACCATGGTGCGGGTGTAGTCGGCGGGCAGTTCGGCGTGGGCGTCCACCCGCACCACGATCGGGTGACGGCTGGCTGCGATGGCCAGGTTGAGGCTGACCGGAATGTCGCTGACCGGGTTGTCGACCAGGATGATCCGGTCGTCGGACGCCGCCAGCTCGTGCGCGATGGCGGTGGTGCGATCGGTGGACGCCCCCAGTGCGATCACCACCTCCTGCTCGGCCGGGTACTGCTGGGCCAGCACGGCGGCCACGGCGTCGGCGAGGTACCCCTGTTCGTTCAGCACGGGCATCACGTACGAGACGGCCGGGTACTCGATCACGTGGCGAGGCTATCGCGGGCATTCAGCGTCGACCCCAGTGCCACGTCGGACGGGTCAGCAGTCCCATGTTCTCGATCTCGGTCTCACCGTGCGGCTTGATCAGTTCGTGGTGGGTGGCACCCGCCGCGGCGAGGGCGGTGACCAGGGCGGCCGAGTGCGTCACCACCACCAGCTGGGTGCGGTCGGCGGCACGCCGCACCAGCCTGGCCAGGGCGGGCAGCACGTCGGGGTGCAGCGAGGTCTCGGGTTCGTTGAGAACCATCAGGCCCGGTGGCCGCGGGCTGAGGAGGGCGGCTGCGAGCAACAGGTAGCGCAAGGTGCCGTCGGAGAGTTCGTGGGCGCTCAGCGCGCGCAGCAGGCCGGGTTGCCGCAACCCGACCTCGAACCGTCCGGCACTGTCGGTGACCGTCAGGGCGCTGCCGGAGAAGGCGTCGCCGACCGCCTGTTGCAGCGGTTCGGCCCAGGCCGACTCCAGGATGGTCGCGATCGCCGGTGCCAGGTCGTGGCCGTCGCCGGCCAGCACGTCGGTGCGGGTGCCGACCTGGGGTTGCCGAGCGGGAGCGTCGGGGTCGACCCGAAAGCTGTCGTAGAACCGCCAGCCCCGCACCACCTCGCGCACCGCGGCGATGTCGGGGTGGGTGATGGGGTCGACCAGTTCGTCCAGCAGGCTGGACCAGGGCGCCAGGTCGAGACCCAGGTCGGTGCGTCCATCGGCGCCGGCGACCCGCACCCCGCGGGCGGTGCGCTCGACCAGCGTGGCAGCCGGACGCAGCACAGGGCCCGCCCAGATCACCTCGCGTTTGATCATCGGGTCGCGCGCGAACATGGACGCCGACGGCACCGGCAGGCCGAGATCGATCAGGTAGCCGAACGCGTCGGTGGTGAAACCCAGTTGCAGGCTGACCGGGGCGAGCCGGCGCCCGCTGCCCTGGATCGGCTGCTCACCGCGCCGCATGGCCCCGGTGATCTGCTCGGGGCCGGCCCAGAGCACCGACGACAACCCGCCGGCGGCCGCCAACCCTCCGATCAGCCGTCCGGACGCGGTGTCGGCCAGCAGGTGGAACGCACGGTAGAGGTTGGACTTGCCGGTGCCGTTCGCACCGGTGATCACGCTCACCCGACCCAGGTTGAGCACCACCTCGCGCAATGAGCGGAAGCCATGCACGGCCAGGGTCTCGATCACGGCGCCAGCCTAGAAGTGCCCTCGGACAGTTCCTGGGCTGCTCGGGTGCATCACCGCCGCCCCTGCGTCGTCCTCAACGCAGGACAAAGAGAGATGGAGGGCACCATGACGCTGACCCGTGAAGATCCCGGGCCGCTGCGCACCCGGGTGGCATCGGCACGCGTCGCCACCGGGTTCGCCGCGTTGCTGAGCGTCGTGACCGCCGCGGCCGTGTACCGCTACGGCGCGGACGTGCTCGACTACGCCCGCGAGCAGGGTCTCGAATCCTCCGCGATCGAGACCTGGTCGCGGCCCGCGGCACTACTGCTCATCGCCCTGCCGGCCGGCTGGACGGTCGCGTCCGCGGTCGGCCTGCGCCGGGTGCTGGGGCGGTTCCGGATCGCCGACGATTTCGAGCGCCGGCTGAGCGATCCACGGTCGGCCGCGTCGGTGCCACCGCTGGCTTCGCACCTGATCCAGTTGAACCGCAAGGGCGCGGGACGGGCCGGCCGCCACCTGATCGCCTCCGTCGCCGTGACCGTGCTGCTGCTCCTGCTCGCCACCGGTTTCGGCGACGAGTGGGACATCTCGATACCGCAGCAGGGGCGGACGGCCGTGTGGCTGGTCGCGGGCCTGTTCGGCGTGACCGCCCTGCTGGCCATCAGGTCGCTGCGTTCGGCGCTGCTGCGGACGCGAGTGGAGAAGTTGTCGACGACCGATCTGCCGAGGCGGCCGATGAGCGCCTCCGCCCCAGCCGCGACCACCGTGCCGGGCCTGTCCATCAGGTTCGCCGGACCGCTGCATCCGGTGCCTGTGGCCGGTACGGCGCCCACGGTGCTCTACCTGCGGCTGTTCGACAACCTGGCCGGCACCGACCGGTTCGTGGCCCGCTGGCGGCGCTTCGGCGTCGTCCACTACCTGCGCAGTGCCGATCAGGTCACCGCGGCCGATCTTCGCGCCGGCAAGAGCGATGACGGCGTCCACTCGGCCTTCATCGACGATGATGCGGCGCTGGAGGACTTCCTGCACGACGGCGGCCCGGCACGGACCGGCCGGCACCACCGCGTCCGCGGCCTGCTCTGTCACGGCAGCTACTGGAAGCGTGCCGTGGTCAGGCTGCTTCAGGAGGTCGATCTGGTGGTGCTCGACCTGACCGGTTTCCATCCCGGCCATGGCGGCACCGCATTCGAGCTGCAGGCGGCCCTCGACCTGGTGGACGTCGCCCGGCTGCGGTTGCTGGCCTCGCGCGACAGCGATCAGAAGTACCTGGCCGCACAGGTGCGGGGGGCGTGGGCCGCCCTGGCGGCCGGGTCGCCCAACGCCGGCAGCGGCGCGCGGACGATCACGGTGCACCTGGGGTGACGTGGTCGGGGTAGGTGTCCGATGTGATCGCTCACCGTGCATCACGAGCACTGTGCGCGGGCTCATGATGCCGTGCACACCGTGACGGCTGCAATCATCAGGCCCATGACGTCGACCCGGGAGGATCCCCGTCCACTGCGTCCGATGCTCGTCAGAAGCGTGTTGCGGGCGGTGTTCCTGCTTGCCGTGACCTGCGTCGTCTACTGGTTGGTGACCACCTTTGCCGACCAGGCAGTGCAGTACGTGCAGCGGCTCGGGCTGAGACGGCGCCAGCTCGAGCCCTGGCGACTTCCGGCGATGCTCATACTCGTCGGACTGCCGGCCTGGCACTTTCTGAGCGCTGTCGTTGACACGATCCGGCTCGGTTCGAGATTCGTCACCGCACGGCGCTGGGAGCGGCAGCTCGACGATCCTGCCCGGGCCGCGGACGTGCCCCCGCTCGGCTCCCACCTGATCGAGGGCACGCGGGTCGGCGTGCCCGCAGCCACTGCCACCCTGGCCGTAACGGCGCTGGCCACCGTCGGCTCGGTCGCATTCGGGGTGGCCGCCATGCGGGGAATGCTGTCCTTCGAGACGTCCGACGACCTGATCGGCAACGTGTGGTTGCTGGCGATCGGTGCGGCGTGGGGCGTGCTGGCGTCCGTCCGGTCCCTGCGGAGGGCGTTGCGGAGCTCGAAGGTGGAACGGCTCTCGTCGTCCGGCCCCGCGGAGGTGGCGCTCGAGAGGCACACCGACCGAGCGACGGTCATCCCCACCCTCGCGGTCCGGTTCGACCACGCACTGCGTCCGGCGCCGGGACGCCACGCGGTCGGCCGGATCCTCTACCTGCGGCTGTTCGACAACCGGGCCGGCACGGAGGCGTTCGTGAACCGGTGGCGTCGCTACGGGGTCGTCCACTACCTGCGCAGCGCCGATCAGGTCACCGCCGGTGAGTTGAAGGCGTGGAGCGGGCAGGTCGGCGACCTGTCGGTATTCGTCGACAACGACGCCGAACTCGACGAGTTGCTGGCCGCCACCCGTCCCGTCGAGGGCCCGGACGGGTACCCCGCCGGCGAGTTGCTCTGTCACGGCAGCTACTGGAAGCGGGCGGTCACCCGGCTGCTCACCGCGGTCGATTTCGTGGTGCTGGACCTGACCGGCTTCACCCCGGCGCACGGCGGCACCGCGTTCGAGGTCCGTTCCGCCTTCGACCTGGTGGACGTGGACCGGCTCAGGCTCACCGCGGCGGCGGGCAGCGATCGGCGGTACCTGACCGCCCAACTGCAGCGGGCCTGGTCGGACCTGGCGGCGGACTCACCGAACGCCGGCCCGGGCGTCCGGCAGGTCACGGTGTTCCTCGGCTGAGCAGCGCCCGGTCTCCGGACGTCCGCACGCCGCTGCCCCGGCCGGCATTGGTAGTCTCCTGACGTCCGGAAACCCAAGGCACCGAAGGGTCACGATGAGTCCGATCATCTACACGCACACCGACGAGGCGCCGCTGCTGGCCACGTACTCCTTCCTACCGATCATCCAGGCCTTCGCCGCGGCTGCGGGTGTCGAGATCGAAACCCGCGACATCTCGCTGGCCGGAAGGATCATCGCCCTGTTCCCGGAACGACTCACGGACGAGCAGCGGCTTCCGGACGCACTCGCCGAGCTCGGTGCGCTGGCAACCACCCCTGAGGCCAACATCATCAAGTTGCCCAACGTGAGCGCCTCGATGCCGCAACTCAAGGCGGCCATCGCCGAGCTGCAGGGCAAGGGTTACGACCTGCCCGACTACCCCGACATCCCCGGCGGCGACGACGACGCCGACGTGCGGGCGCGCTACGACCGGGTCAAGGGCAGCGCGGTCAATCCCGTCCTGCGCGAAGGCAACTCGGACCGCCGGGCCCCCGAATCGGTCAAGAACTTCGCGCGGCAACACCCGCATTCGATGGGGGCGTGGAGCCACGACTCGAAGACCAACGTGGCGACCATGGACGCCGACGACTTCCGGCACAACGAGAAGTCGGTGGTGATCGAGGCCGACGACGACCTGCGGATCGAGTTGGTGCCGTCCGAGGGCGGCGACCCCATGGTGCTGAAGGCGTCCGTTCCCGTGCTGGCCGGCGAGGTGGTCGACGGCACCGTCATGCGGGTCGGGGCACTGGAGCAGTTCCTGCGCGCCCAGATCGAGCGCGCCAAGGCCGAGGGTGTGCTGTTCTCGGTGCACCTCAAGGCCACCATGATGAAGGTCTCCGACCCGATCATCTTCGGCCACGTGGTGCGCGCATTCTTTCCGCACACGTTCGCGAAGTACGGCGACGACCTCGCCGCCGCGGGGCTGAGCCCGAGCAACGGGCTCGGTGGCATCCTGGCAGGTCTGGACGCGCTGCCCGACGGCGCCGCCATCAAGACGTCCTTCGAGCAGGAAATGGCTGACGGACCCGCCCTGGCGATGGTCGACTCCGACCGCGGCATCACCAATCTGCACGTGCCGTCCGACGTCATCGTGGACGCGTCCATGCCGGCGATGATCCGCACCAGCGGCCACATGTGGGGGCCGGACGGGGCCGAGGCCGACACACTCGCGGTGATTCCGGACTCGTCCTACGCCGGCATCTATCAGGCCGTCATCGACGACTGCAGAGCCAACGGCGCCTACGACCCGGCCACCATGGGGTCGGTGGCCAACGTCGGGCTGATGGCGAAGGCCGCCGAGGAGTACGGCTCCCACGACAAGACCTTCGAGATCGACCGGGCCGGCACGGTGCGCGTGGTGAATCGGGCGGGGGACGTGCTGCTTGAGCATGCGGTGGAGTCCGGCGACATCTGGCGCGCCTGCCAGACCAAGGACGTGCCGATCCGCGACTGGGTGAAGCTGGCGGTCGGCAGGGCCCGGGCCACCGGCGACCCGGCGATCTTCTGGCTCGATGAGACCCGGGCCCACGACGCCAACCTGATCGCCAAGGTCGAGGCCTATCTGCGCGACCCCGAGATAGCCGGCGACACCGCGGGGCTGACCATCTCGATCGCTTCGCCGCAGGACGCGACGAAGGTGTCCGTCGAACGCATCCGCCGCGGCGAGAACACGATCTCGGTCACCGGCAACGTGCTCCGCGACTACAACACCGACCTGTTCCCCATTCTCGAGCTCGGCACGTCCGCCAAGATGCTGTCGGTGGTGCCGCTGATCAACGGCGGCGGCCTGTTCGAGACCGGCGCGGGCGGATCGGCCCCGAAGCACGTGCAGCAGTTGGTGAAGGAGAACTACCTGCGCTGGGACAGCCTCGGTGAGTTCCTCGCGCTGGCCGAGAGCTTCACCAAGTACGCCGATGCCACCGGCAACGCCTCCGCCACGGTGTTGGGCGAGACGCTGGACCGGGCGACCGGCACGTACCTGAACGAGAACAAGTCGCCGGGACGCCGGCTGGGCACGATCGACAACCGCGGCAGCCACTTCTACCTCGCGCTGTTCTGGGCCGAGGAACTGGCCGCCCAGACCAAGGACCCGGACCTGGCGGCGAGGTTCGCCCCGCTCGCCACGACGCTGCGGGCCCAGGAGGCCACGATCAACGCGGAACTGCTCGCGGTGCAGGGCTCGCCGGTCGACCTGGGCGGCTACTACCGTCCGGACGACGCCAAGGTCAGCGCGGTCATGCGCCCCTCGCCGACACTGAACGCGGCCATCGAAGCCCTCTGAGGGCGGCCGATCGAGACCCCAGTCCGTACGTCGAGCCTGTCGAGACCACCGGTCGGTCGAGCCTGTCGAGACCCCGCAGTCGGATCTCGACACGCTCGATCACCCATGGGCGGCGTCTTCGGGCGACCGCAAGAGTTGCGGCCCAGGGCCGATACCCTTGCGCGGTGATCGACTCCACCCACTGGCTGCTGACGCTGTCCTGCGACGACCGTCCCGGGATCGTCCACGCCGTCACCGGAGCGATCGCTCAGGCTTACGGCAACATCACCGAACTGCAGCAGTTCAGTTCGACCGAGTCACAGCGGTTCTTCATGCGGGTGCAGGTGCAGTCGGGGTTCGACCGGTCCGTTTTCGAGCGCGCGGTCAGCCCCATCGCCACATCCCTGGCCGCCGAATGGACCCTTGACTTCGTGGGACGTCCGCGTCGCACGTTGATCCTGGCGTCCAAGGTGGGGCACTGCCTCAACGACCTGCTGTTCCGGGTGCACTCCGGCATGCTGACCCTCGAGGTGCCGCTGATCCTCTCCAACCATCCCGACCTGGGTGATCTGGCACGGTTCTACGGAATCCCCTTCGAGCACCACGTGGTGCTGCCGCACACGCGAGCCGATTTCGAGCAGCGCATCCTCGAGGCGGTGGCGCAGCACGACATCGAGCTGGTGGTGTTGGCCCGCTACATGCAGATCCTTTCGCCCGAACTGTGCGCCGCACTCGCCGGGCGCGCGATCAACATCCACCACTCTTTCCTGCCCGGGTTCAAGGGCGCCAACCCCTACCGGCAGGCGCACAGCCGCGGCGTGAAACTGATCGGTGCCACCGCGCACTTCGTCACCGCGGAACTGGACGAGGGTCCGATCATCGAACAGAACGTGCGCCGGGTCGACCACTCGATCGACGTCCCCGAGTTGGTCGCCCTGGGCCAGGAGCAGGAATCCCGCACCCTCAGCGACGCGGTGAAACTGTTCGCCGAACACCGGATCATGCTGGACGGCCAACGCACCGTCATCTTCCGCTGACCTGCGGTTTGAGGTCCAGCGCCCCGGTGGACAACTGCGGGGACGGAGCGCACGTGGGACAAAAGGGGGACGGAGTCGACTTTCGTCCCAACCGCCCTGCATGAGCTGCCTGGGACAAAAGGGGGACGGAGTCGACTTTCGTCCCACACGCTCCCGCATGGGATGCCTCGGACAAACAGGGAGGAGTTTCTTTTTCGTCCCATTCGCAGCCCGGCTAGCCGCTGGACCCCGCTCTACTGACCGGGACGAGAAGTCAACTCGGTCCCGCTTCTGTCCCACGCGCCTGAGTGGGACGAAAGTCGACTCCGTCCCCCTTATGTCCCACCCGCCTGAGTGGGACGAAAGTCAACTCCGTCCCCCTTATGTCCCACCCGCCTGAGTGGGACGAAAGTCAACTCCGTCCCCCTTATGTCCCACCCGTACTGTTTCAGCGCTGGTCGCGGTACAGACCCTCGCTGTACGCGGCGCCGTAATAGGCCTCGAGCTGCTCGAGAGTCTCGGGACTGTCGGGAATGATCGCCTTGCTGATCGCCGCCACGCTCGGCAGCGCGGACGGGTTCCAGGTCTGCGGTTCCCACAAGCGCGAACGCAGAAAGGCCTTGGCGCAGTGGAAGAAGATCTCGTCGATCGCGACCACGAGGGCAAGGATCGGCCGATGCCCCCTGACCACCAGGTCATCGAAGAAGGGGGCGTCACTGACCAGCCTGGCCCGTCCATTGATCCGCAGGGTGTCACCGCGTCCCGGCACGAAGAAGTTGAGTCCGACGTGCGGGTTCACCACCACGTTGCGGTACCCGTCGACCCGCCTGTTGCCCGGACGTTCCGCCAGCGCGAGGGTGCGGTCGTCCAGCACATGCACCAGTTGCCCGGCGGGGTCGCCCTTGGGCGAGGCGTCACAGCGGCCATGCTCGTCAGCGGTGGCGATCACACAGAACGGGGACGCCGCGAGCCAGTCGCGATGCAGCGGATGGAGCGACTGCCGCACCTTGTTGGCCGCCCGGTAGCTGGGCTGCCCGACAAGGATCTCCAGCTGTTCCAGGGTGGTCACATCGGTCATGGCTTGCTCCGTCGCCGTCATGACCCGACGCTACGCCCGAGCCACACCGGCCGCCAGGGTGGCCCCGGGTCTCGACAAGCTCGACCCGATCGGCCGACCGGCGGCTACAACCGCTTCAGGCCTGTGGCGTCGATCAGCCGGCTCTGGTCGTCGTACATGCCGACCGCGACCTGACCGTTCATGATCGTCTTCATTCGGGATGCGGTCTTGGAGTCCACCTTGAGGGCGATGAAGCCCTTCAACTCGGGGTGGGCCACCAGCACGCCGGCCGGAAGACCCTTCCAGTCGCGGGTCAGGTTGGCCGCCTGGCCACCGGTGACCGCGTCCGCATCGATACCCAGACCACCTTTGCCGACCAGTGCAGCCGCCAGTTGAGAGCGCGCGGATCGGTGCCCAGCGGCACCGCAGACCCCGGATAGGCGATCAGGTCGTCACGGACCAGCACCGCCTTCGCCACGCTCAGGTCGGGAGTCGCCGCCGCCTGCGTGACCGCGACCAACACCTGATGCGATGACAACTCGTAGTTGATCGTCACCAGCAGTCCGTCGGCGGGAACGTTCAGGGTCACGTTGTCGGCCGGATAGGACTCGTCGAAGCTCAACCCGTGCGCCACCTTGAACTCGTAACTGCCCGCCGGGATCTTGACCGAGGCCCAGGTGTAGGTGCCGTCGCCGTCCAGGTCCTGCAGCCACGGCCGCATGCAGTCCGGCTTCCAGTCGGCGGCGCAGCCGAGTTCGCTCTGGAAACTGCCCGGCGCGGTCAGGATCGGTCCCTGCGCGGTGTTCGTCACCCAGTGGGTGGCGTGGTCGTAGTAGAAGCTGACCTTGCCCCCGGACGGCTTGAAGTTGATGTTCGAGCCGTTCCGGGCGCCACCGGCACCGTAGTTCTCGTCCCAGCCCTTGTTGATCGCTGCCTTGTAGTCGTAATCGCCCTTGGGCACGTCGAGGGTCGTCTTCCAGATCTTGTCCTGGTCGTCGAGGGCCAGCTGTACCTGGGCGCAGTCGGGCAGACCAGTCGGCCGCACACCCCACGGAGGCGTTGAACGAACCCGGCACTGAAACAGCGTCGGGCTGCTTCTGGGGCGGGTCGTAGCTGATCGTGCTGGCACCGCCGCTGGGGTCACCCACGAACGCGTAGGTGGACGTTGCCGAGTACCGGCCCTGCAGGTCCTTGGCGACGATCCGGTATTCCAGCAGGCTGCCCTTGGGCATCGAGCTGACGTCCTGGCGCACGCTGTAGCGCGGGTTGTCGTCGGTGCCGATCAGTTTCCAGTCCGACGTGCCGGCCGGACGGTAGTAGAAGCTCACCTCGGCGAACGCGCTGGTGTCGGCCAGTGCGACCGACAACTCAGCGCGTCCACCCACGCTGCCGCCGGCCTTGGGCGTCATCGGCACGATCACCGGCGCCGCGGACGCCGCCGGCATCGGCTTGGCCGCCCGGAACACCCGGACGCTGAGCGCCGGCACCTTCACCTTGACCCGGCCGAAGCCATCGGAGGTGATGTCGCCGCCGGAACCGATCAGCTCGTCGAACCGGGTGCTCGGCGAATAGCTGCCGAAGCTGGCGGTCTTGGCACTGGAGGCGTTGTTGGTGACCACCAGGTACTCGCGCTTGCTCTGGGTGAGATCTGTCGCGGTGCAGACCGGCTGCCAGTCGTCGGAGCACCCCAGCTCGCTCTGCACGTCGCCGACCAGGGTGACCGTGCGCTCTTCGGCACGGGCCGCCGATGGGCTGCCGGCGAACCAGCTCAGCATGACTGCCAGAACGGCCAGCAGGACGATGCGCTTGCGACGTAGCACAGGTGGCTCCCTTCGGGTATCTCCGCAACGCAACCTAGCTGGCGGCACCGACAAGAGCTAGACCCTTTGCGTACCCCCTTGTGACGGCCCAGTGGGCTGCGCCTGAAGGCCTTCCGCGGCCGGAAACTCGATACCGACCAGGTTCCAACCGGATTCGGGATCGCCGTCGGCGACGATCACCGCGGTGTTGGGCAGCGCCCGCGTACCCAGCAGGGTGTGCACCTGAGGCATCACATGGCCCGCCCAGGCGCGGATCGCGGCCCCGTGGCTGATCACCAGAACGGTCGCGTGACCCGCGTCGGCGATCGCCGCGATGGCGCCGTCGAACCGGTCGAAGAACTCCTGCCCGCTCTCCCCACCGGGAATCCGGACGCTCGGGTCGCCCTCGCCCCACGACCGCAGCGCCGTGTCGAAGCGGGTGAGTTCGGCGGTCATCTCGTCGTCGCCCCCGGAGACCTCGGCCAGCCCGGGCATTACCTGATGTGTAACACCGAGGGAGCGGACGAACGGCTCCGCGGTCTGCACCGCTCGGACCAGGTCCGACACGTAGACGGCGTCGATCGAGTGGCCCGCCAGCCGTTCGGCCAGCGCCGCCGCCTCGATCAGGCCCACATCGTCGAGGTCGGGACCGGGCGCCGCGGTGTCCAGCAGCGCGGCCGCATTGGACGGCGTCCGGGCGTGCCGGGCGAGCAGAAGGCGCACCACCTGAGCCTAGTCGCGGCCCGCGAACTGCGTCCCCAACCTCATATTCGGGTCCTGCCCGTCGGGCTGCGCTGCTAGCGTGAAGAGGTCAACTCGTCGCCCTAGGAGAATCCCGTGACCACACCCGTCAAGGTCGCCGTGACCGGCGCCGCCGGCCAGATCTGCTACAGCCTGCTGTTCCGCATCGCCAGCGGTGCGCTGCTGGGGCCCGACCAGCCGGTCGAACTGCGGCTGCTGGAGATCACGCCCGCACTCAAGGCCCTCGAGGGTGTCGTGATGGAGCTGGACGACTGCGCGTTCCCGACCCTGGCCAAGGTCGAGATCGGCGACGACGCCACCAAGGTCTTCGACGGGGTCAACCTGGCCATGCTGGTCGGCGCCCGACCCCGCACGGCCGGCATGGAGCGCGGTGACCTGCTCAGCGCCAACGGAGCCATCTTCACCGCCCAGGGCAAGGCGCTGAACGACGTGGCAGCGGACGACATCAAGGTGCTGATCACCGGAAACCCTGCCAACACCAACGCCCTGATCGCCATGCGGAACGCCCCTGACATTCCCACGGAGCGGTTCAACGCGCTCACCCGGCTCGACCACAACCGCGCGATCAGCCAGGTGGCCGCGAAAGCGGGCGTGCCGGTCACGAGCATCAAGCAGATGACGATCTGGGGCAATCATTCGGCCACCCAGTACCCCGACCTGTTCCATGCCGAGGTGGACGGCCGTAACGCCGCCGAACTGATCGATGACCAGGCCTGGATCGAGAACGACTTCATCCCGACGGTGGCCAAGCGCGGTGCGGCGATCATCGCCGCCCGTGGCTCATCGTCCGCCGCCTCCGCCGCCAACGCCACCATTGAGCACATGCGCGACTGGGTGAAAGGATCGGCCGCGGGCGACTGGGTGTCGATGGCGGTGCCGTCCGAGGGTTCGTACGGCGTGCCCGAGGGCATCATCTCGTCCTTCCCCTGCACCACCCAGGACGGCGACTGGACCATCGTCCAAGGCCTCGAGATCGACGATTTCAGCCGGGGGCGGATCGACGCCTCCGTCGCCGAACTGCAGGACGAGGCTGCCGCCGTCACCGAACTGGGCCTCATCTGATCGACTGATCTAGGGTAGAAAGAGCCCTTCCGGGGACGGTTCCCACGTGCACGAAAGCGCACCACAGGGACGGTTCCCAGTGCGCGATAGGCATTGACCGATCCCTCCGAAGTGCGCGGCGCTAGGCTCACCGAAACTACGGTCGCGCACGAAGGACCCCGCCATGACGCCTGATCAAACCTCCCGCTCGGCCGGACGCCCCGCCACCGCCGGCACCGCAGCCGTCCGAGCGGCCCGTGACTTTCTGTTCGCCCACGCCACCGACTACGACGGCGCCGTCGCAGGGTTCCGCTGGCCCGAGCTGACCGAGTTCAACTTCGCTCTGGAATGGTTCGACGTGGTCGCCGCCGAGCACCCCGACCGGCCCGCCGTGACCATCGTGGATGGCGACCTGAACGCGGTGAGCACCAGCTACGGCGCGCTCGCCACCCGCTCCGATCAGGTGGCCAGCTGGCTGACCGATCTGGGCGTGCGCCGGGGCGACGCGATGATCGTCATGCTGAACAACACCATCGAGTTGTGGCAGGTGCTGCTCGGACTGATCAAGATCGGCGCCGTCGCGATTCCCACGTCGACCCTGCTCTCGAACGCGGACCTCGCCTACCGCGTCGAGCGCGCCGGCGCCCGGTTCACCATTGCGCCCACAGAGCTGGCCGACCGGTTCACCGGGTTGCCGGACGGTGTCACCCGGCTCGGCGTCGGCGAACCGGTGGACGGTTGGGTTGACTTCGCGGACGCGAGCCAAGCCGACATTTCCTTCGAGCCCGACGGCCCCACCCGCGCCACCGACACCTGCCTGCTCTACTTCACCTCGGGCACCACGGCGAGGCCGAAGCTCGTCCGGCACACACAGGTCTCCTACTCCATCGGGCACCTATCCACGATGTGGTGGCTGGGAGTGCGCGAGGGCGACGTGCATCTCAACATCAGCTCACCCGGCTGGGGCAAGCACGCCTGGAGCAACTTCTTCGCGCCGTTCCTCGCCGAAGCGACGGTGTTCATCTTCAACTACGCCCGCTTCGACTCCACGGCGCTGATGCGGGTGATGGACACCCACCACGTCACCTCGTTCTGCGCCCCGCCGACGGTGTGGCGCATGTTGATCCAGGCCGACCTGACCCAGTTGCATGCCCCGCCCCGCGAACTGGTAGGCGCCGGCGAACCTCTCAACCCCGAAGTGATCGCCCAGGTCCGGGCCGTGTGGGGCTCCACCATCCGCGACGGGTTCGGCCAGACCGAAACCACCTGCTGGGTGGGCAACTCCCCTGGTCAGCCGGTCAAGGACGGTTCGATGGGACGGCCGATGCCCGGCTACACCGCAGTGTTGATCGACCCGGCCACCGGGCAGCCGGACGCGCGCGAAGGTGAGATCTGCCTTGACCTGGCGAGGCGCCCGCTGGCCCTGATGGCGGGCTACTGGGGCGACGACGCCTACACCGCCGAGGCCATGCGGGACGGGTACTACCATTCCGGGGACATCGCCGCCCGGGACGCCGACGGATACCTCACCTACGTCGGCCGCGCTGACGATGTGTTCAAGGCCTCGGACTACAAGATCAGTCCGTTCGAACTCGAGAGCGTTCTGCTCGAACACGCCGCTGTCGCAGAAGCCGCCGTGGTGCCGAGCCCGCACCCGGTGCGGTTGGCGGTGCCGAAGGCGTACATCCTGCTCGCCGCCGGCCACGAACCCGGCGCTACGGTGGCCCGGTCGATCTTCGCCCATGCCAGGGCGCACCTGTCGGGGTACCAACTGATCCGGATCATCGAATTCACCGATGAGTTGCCGAAGACCATCTCGGGCAAGATCCGCCGTGTCGACCTACGCTCGGCCGAAGCTGCACGGGTCGCCGGTGATACGCCCGGCTCCGGGGAACAGTTCCTCTGGCGCGATCACAAATAGCGGCGTTCCCGGCTCACCGGCACGATGACGGGCTCTGACAGCTCGAACTCGACGATTTCCTCAGAGCGTGAATACCGAATAACTCCCGCGTTGGCGACGACAGCCCCGATGAATCGATTCAGATCCGATCGCGGGAGTTATTCGGTATTTCACCGCCCGGCGACTCCCGAGCGACCCTAAAACGTCAGTTCCGCAGCGCCGGCACAGCCCAAGCCAGCACCGTGATGCCTACGCCGATGATCAGCAGCACGAGCGTGTCGACGATTCGATTGCGCACCGCCAGCAGGCCAACCCGCCGCTGCGGCAGCAGCCGAAACAGGCCACCGGCGGCGATCGACAGGCCGATCAGCGTGCTGCCCGCGCGCCAGTGACTGGACGCGGCGATGATGAGCCCCGCGAAGGACCCGAGCAGAACCGTGGCCAGCGGCCATTGACCGAGCACCTGCTGCGCGAAGCTCTTCGGCGGACGCTCGGTGGGTGCGCTCATGACCACGATGGTGCCACCTCGCCGCGGCCGCTCAATGGAAGAAGTGCCGGGTGCCGGTGAAGTACATGGTCACCCCTGCGGCTTGCGCGGCCTCGATCGTCTCCCGGTCGCGCATCGACCCACCGGGCTGGACGATCGCCCGCACCCCCGCCGCGATCAGGATGCCCGGGCCGTCCGCGAACGGAAAGAAGGCGTCGGACGCGGCGACTGACCCGGCGGCCCGGTCCCCGGCGCGCTCCACCGCCAGCCGGCAGGAATCCACCCGGTTGACCTGACCCATACCGACCCCTACCGAGGCGCCCCCGTGGGCCAGCAGGATCGCATTGCTTTTCACCGCCCGGCACGCCCGCCAGGCGAAGGCCAGGTCGGCCAGGGTGTCGGCATCGGCGGCGTCGCCAGCCACCAGCGTCCAGTTGTCGGGATGGTCGCCGGGGGCGTCGATCCGGTCGGGCTGCTGGAGCAACGCCCCACCCGAGATCGGCTGCAACTGGCGCTCGCGGTGTTCGTAGGGCGCCGCCTTCAGCAGCCGGATGTTCTTCTTGCGGGTGAGGATCTCCAGCGCACCGTCCTCGTAGTCGGGGGCGATCAGCACTTCGGTGAACACCTCTGCGACCTGCTCGGCCAGTTCGATCGACACCGGAGCGTTGGTGGCGATCACCCCGCCGAATGCGCTGACCGGGTCGCAGGCGTGGGCCTTGCGGTGCGCCTCGGCGACGTCCGCGCCGACCGCGAGACCGCACGGGTTGGCGTGCTTGATGATGGCCACCGCCGGTTCGGTGAAGTCGTAGGCGGCGCGATACGCGGCATCGCCGTCGGTGTAGTTGTTGTAGCTCATCTCCTTGCCGTGCAACTGCTCGGCCGCGGTGATGCCTGCCGGACCGTTCGGGTAGCGGTAGAGCGCCGCCGCTTGGTGGGAGTTCTCGCCGTACCGCAGCCCGCCCACCTTGTGCCACGCGCCCGCGATCCACGCCGGAAAGTCGGACGCGTGGAACTGCTCGCCCATCCAACTCGCCACTGCCATGTCGTAGGCGGCCGTGTGCCGGAACGCGACGGTGGCCAGGCCCCTGCGCTCGCCGAGGGTGAAACCGCCTGCGGCAAGGGCATCCACGATGCAGGGATACTGGTCTGGCGCGGTGACGATGGCGACCGACGGATGGTTCTTGGCCGCCGCCCGCACCATGCTCGGGCCGCCGATGTCGATCTGCTCGATGCACTCATCAGGGGTGGCGCCCGAGGCGACCGTCTCGGTGAACGGGTACAGGTTGCTGACCACCAACTGGAACGGCTCGATGCCCAACTCGGCCAACTGCCGACGGTGCGATTCGAGCCGCAGGTCGGCGAGCAGGCCGGCGTGGATGTGCGGGTGCAGGGTCTTCACCCGCCCGTCCAGGCATTCGGGGAACCCGGTCACCTGTTCCACCGGGGTGACGGCGAGACCGGCCTCGGTCAGCGTCCGGGCGGTGGACCCGGTCGAGACGATCTCGACCCCGGAGTCGGCCAGGGCTCGCCCGAGTTCGACCAGCCCGCTCTTGTCGTACACCGACAGCAGCGCGCGCCTGATTGCTATCCGGTCGGTCATGATTCCCCTTGTGCGGCCAGTTGGTTGACGGTTCGGACGAGTAGCACACGCTCGGCGACCTTGATTCGTTCGTGCAGGGTGTCGACGGTGTCGCCGGGCAGCACGGGCACGGCCTGCTGAGCCAGGATCCGTCCGGTGTCGACGCCGGAGTCCACCTCGAACACGGTGGTTCCCGTCACCTTTACGCCGTGCACCAGGGCGTCCCGGGGTGCGTGCATGCCGGGAAAGCTCGGCAGCAGGGACGGGTGCGAGTTGATGGTGCGGCCCCCGAAGGCAGCCAGGAAATGCGGGCCGACCAGCTTCATGAATCCGGCCAGCACGACCAGGTCGACCTGGCGGGCGACCAACGTCTCGGTGAGCCGGACGTCCCACGCGGGGCGATCCCCACCCCTGGTGAACGGGTGGACGAAGGTGGGCACCCCCGCGGACTCGGCGCGCCGCAACCCCTGCGCCGTGGCAGTGTCGGACCCGACCACGACGATGTCGGCTTCGAGTTCGCCAACGGATCGGGCGTCCAGCAGGGCCTGCAGCAGGGTGCCGCTGCCGGAGAGCAGCACCGCGACGCGAAAGGCCATGGCCGCAGCCTACCGAGACCGGACGGGTCAGCCGTCCCGGCGACCAAGGACGAGGGTCTCCTGCTCCAGGCGCTCGGTGACCCCGCTGAGCAACTGGGTGGTGTCGTCCGCGGTGACCGGTTTCGGCCCCGGCGGCAGGTGCCGGCCCTTGACGAACCAGTGCACGGCTGCGGCCAGGGCACCACCAACGATCATCGGCAGCGGTGCCAGCCAGAGCAGCGTGAACACCACCGGGCCCAGGCCGACCAGCCGTCCGCTGCCCAGGTCACCGCGGGACAGGGCGCCGATCAGCACCACCGCCAGCGCCGTGCCGAGCCCTGAGCCGGCGCCGCGCGCGAGGGCACGCGCCAGGCTGCCCCCGACCGCCGGACGCATCGCAGCGGCCGTCCCGGCAACGGCTCCGACGAGCACACCGGAGGCCAGCCACGCGTAGCTCCAGACACTGCCGCCCCCGGATTCGGGCACCGCGCCGAACGCCGGGACGGCGGGTAGCAGCCCGACCGTGGTCAGCATCGGTGACACGAACGAACCCACGCCCATGCTGAAGCCGGCACCGAGCACCCAGCTCGCCGTCCATGCGAGCAGGTTGGGCAGGAAGAGCAACTGGACGATCACCAGCAGCCAGGTGCCGACGGCGTCCGGGCCGAGCGAGCCCTCGATCATGCCGATCCGCTCGCTGCCGACGATCAGGGCCACCAGCAGCACCGTGGCGGCCACGGCCGTCATCGCCGCCAGCCCCGCGCCGACGGCGCGCGGAAGGCCGGCCAGCCAGGTCGGCAACGGCAGCAGGGCACGGACTCGCGCGGCGAGCGCCCAGGCCGCGCCGAGGACGCCGACGATGAGTCCGCCGAGCAACGCCCAGCCGATCCGCGGCGAGGCGCCGACGGTGAGCGCGACGATGCCGACTACGACCGCATAACCGACGCTGGCCAGGCCCATCACCTTGGCGGCGCCGAGCCCGTCCAACTCTTCGGCCGGGATCGCGCGGACGGCCAGCGACACCACACTGCGGGCCAGCAGCACGCACAGGGCGGTCAGCCCCAGCGGGATCAGGGTCACCGGAACCCCGTTGATCGCCGCCCCGGCGCCGTGCCCGGCCAGCCAGAACTGACTGGCGACGCTGATCACGCCGGTCAGCGGCATCGCCATGACACTGAACCAGGCGGCCATCGCGAGCCCGGTGACCAGCAGCCAGCCGACGCCGGCCGCAGCTGCTCCGGCGGCCACGCTCGTCACCGCCAAGGGGAACTCCAGCACCGGGGTGGAGTCCCCGGTGCGCGTGACCTTGGCCACGATCAGGCGGACGCGGGGCCGGCTGCGTTCAGCGTGAGTGGGCATGATCCACCATCGTCGGGCAGCGGTCGCGCCACGGTGAGCCGGACACGCCCAGCCGCACTAAACTCAGCCAGGTCAACCTCACTCCCGACGACGAGGACCACATGAGCGACACCGAATCGGGTCCCCCCCGCCGCGCTTTCGCCCCCCAGGACGGCGACGCTCCCGACGGCCCGGACGAGGTCGACTCTCCCACCGCGACCAGGGCATGGGTGATCTCGGACGCCACCGACGCCGGCCCCGCCGACACCGACGCCGAGGTCATTGAGGCTCCCACCGATCTACCGGTGGCCTCCACGCCCATCCCACCGCCGGCGCCGGCCCTGCCCGAGCCGCTGCAGCCCCCGGAGGTCGGCCGCCGGTTTTCCGCCGAGCCGGTCGCCGACGACACCGTGGTTCACGCGCCCCGGCGCTCCGCGGCCAGTGTGAGTTCCCCTCCCCCGCCCGACGACGATGAGCCGGACGCGATCCCGCTCGGCGACGGCGCGGAGCCCACCGACGCCCAGCTGACCGATGCAGTGGTGCAGCCCGACTCCGCCGAGGGCAACCCGAAGCGCCGGCTGCTGACGATCATCGTGGCCGCGGTGGCCGCCGTCGTGGTGCTCGGGCTGATCGTGTGGTTCGCCACCACCCAGCGGCCCGGCACGGGCGCCCCGCCGGCCAGCAGTGCGGGCGGCTCGGTGTCGCCGGCCAGCCCCAGCCCGTCCCCGATCCTGGACGAGGCCCAGCTACTCACCGCCGCCGACCTGACCGGGCTGCGCAAGGGCACGACCTGGACGCAGGCGGACGCCTCCACCGGTCCCGATGCGGTGCCCGCCTGCCTCGAACTGTCCAGCATCGGTGGCGTGTCACCCGAGGCGGAGGGCAACCGTCACTTCACCGGCAGCCAGGCCGCGAGCGCGCTCACCCAGGTGGCGCTGGTGCTGGCCGACACGCAGGCGTCCGGCACGGCGTTCAACGCTCTGGTGGATCAGGCAGCGGCCTGCGCCGGCGCCCACATTCCGATCGCCTACCGCGTCGACGGCCTGGCCGACAGTGCCACGTCCGTCATCGCCGCACTGCCGGACGGCACCGCCCACACCCTGCTGCTGACCCGGACCGGACGCTACGTCAACGTGGCGGACGCCTCGGTCAAGGGGGCCGCGCCGACCAGCGTGAACGCCCTCGCCAGCACGCTCGCCATCTCGCTGGCCAAGCAGTGCAGTGCGGCGTCCGGCACCTGCCCGACGAAGCCGAAGGCCACGCCGGCCCCCCCGCCGCCCACCGAAACCATCGGCTGGCTCGCCTGGGTCGACCTGCCTCAGCTGACCGCCGGTTCCGGCACCTGGACGGGCACCGACCCGAAGGCGCCCGATCTGGTCGGCAGCCAGTGCGAGGGCGTCGACCTGAACAAGCTGCCGGGCGCCGACCAGGCCGGGCACCGCACCTACCTGCTCACCGACGACCCGAAGGCCCCCGAGGGATTCGGCGTCGACGAGGCCGTGTACACCTTCGGTAAGGCGTCCGAGGCGAACGCGATGGTGAAGACGCTGAAGAAGAACTTCAGCGATTGCGGCGACCGCACCCGAACGGCGACGGTCAAAGCCGGCGGCGTCACCACCCTCGACGCCGACGGCAACCAGCTCGTTGGCACCACCTACGTGGTCACCCAGCGGATCAGCGACTCCAAGACGGTCACCTTCCGGGTCGGCATCACGTCGGCCGGAAAGAGGCTGGTCTACCTGCTCGCCAACCCGTCCGCGAAGTTCGATTTCACCGAGGAGTCCTGGGACGCGGTCGTCGGCCGAGCCGCCCAGCGGACCACCCAGTTCGCCTGACCGGGTCTCGACAAGCTCGACCAGCAGATGTGGTCGAACGGCGAGACCTCAGCTCTTCGACTGCATGATCTCCCGAACCAGTGCAGCGGTCTCGCTCGGCGTGCGGCCGACCTTGACCCCCGCCGCCTCCAGCGCTTCCTTCTTGGCCTGGGCGGTGCCCTTCGACCCTGAGACGATCGCACCGGCGTGCCCCATCGTCTTGCCTTCGGGGGCGGTGAAGCCCGCCACGTAGCCGACCACCGGCTTGGTCACGTGATCGGCGATGTAGGCCGCGGCCCGCTCTTCGGCGTCGCCGCCGATCTCGCCGATCATCACGATGCAGTCGGTCTCGGGATCGGCCTCGAACGCGGCGAGGGCGTCGATGTGCGTGGTGCCGATGATCGGGTCGCCGCCGATGCCGACCGCGCTGGAGAAGCCGATGTCGGCGAGCTCGAACATCATCTGGTAAGTGAGCGTTCCCGACTTGCTGACCAGGCCGATCCGGCCGGCGCGCGGGGCGATGCTGGCCGGGATGATGCCGACGTTGGAATGGCCGGGGCTGATCAACCCGGGGCAGTTCGGCCCGATCAGCCGGGTGTGCCCGCTGTTGGCCGCGTACTTGTAGAACTCGGCGGTGTCCTTCACCGGAACGCCCTCGGTGATCACCACGACGAGCTCCATGCCGGCATCGACGGCCTCGAAGACGGCCTTCTTGGTGTAGGCGGCCGGCACGAAGATCACCGACACGGTGGCCCCGGTGGCGGACTTCGCCTCGGTGACCGAGTCGTACACGGTCACCGGATCCTCTTCGAAGGTGACCGTCTGGCCACCCTTGCCCGGCGTGACGCCGCCGACCACGCGGGTACCGGAGGCGATCATCCGCTGCGTGTGCTTGCGCCCTTCGGAACCGGTCATGCCCTGCACGAGCACCTTGGAGTTCTGGTCCAGCCAGATCGTCATCGCGTGGATCCTTTCAGTTCTTGCTGGCGAGCTCGGCGGCCGTGCGGGCGGCGGAGTCCATCGTCAGTTCCATCGTGACGAGCGGATGCGCCGCCTCTTTCAGAATGTGCCGGCCGACCTCGACGGCGTTGCCGTCCAGCCGGACGACGATCGGCTTGGTGGCCTTGTCACCCAGCATGCCGAGCGCGGCGATGATGCCCTTGGCCACCTCGGAGCAGGCGGTGATGCCGCCGAACACGTTGACGAAGACCACCTTCACCTGAGGGTCGGACAAGATGATGTCGAGACCGTCGGCCATCACCTGCGCGGACGCGCCGCCGCCGATGTCGAGGAAGTTGGCCGGGGTCGGGCTGCCGGGAAACTCCTTGCCGGCGCCGGCGACCACGTCGAGCGTGCTCATCACCAGGCCGGCCCCGTTGCCGATGATGCCGACGCTGCCGTCGAGTTTCACGTAGTTGAGGTTGCGCTCCCGCGCCCGGATCTCCAGCGGATCGTCCCGGGACTCATCGGAAAGCTTGTCCCAGTCGTTGTGCCGGAAGGCGGCGTTGGCGTCGAGTGAGATCTTCCCGTCCAGCGCCAGAATCGTGCCGTCGCCCGTCTTGACCAGGGGATTCACCTCCACCAGGGTGGCGTCGTTGTCGCGGTAGACCTCCCCCAGCAGTACCAGCACCCTGGCCACCTCGGCCCGGTCGGCCTCGGCGAAGCCCGCGGCTTCCACGATCTCGGCAGCCTTGGCGGCGTCCAGCCCCACGATCGGATCGACCTCGATGCGGGCCAGCGCCTCCGGACGTTCCTCTGCGAGGGTCTCGATGTCCATGCCGCCCTCGACCGAGCACATCGCCAGATAGGTGCGGTTGGCCCGATCGAGTAGGAGGCCGAAGTAGTACTCCTCGGCGATGTCGGCCCCCTCGGTGATCATCACCCGCTCGACGGTGTGGCCGTTGATGTCGAGCCCGAGAATGTCGGCGGCGCGGTCGCGGGCCTCTTCGGCGCTGCGGGCCAGCTTGACGCCGCCCGCCTTGCCCCGTCCACCCGTCTTCACCTGGGCCTTGACCACCACCACGGGCGTGGCCAGCGTTCGTGCCGCCGCCTCCGCTTCGTCAGGGGTGCGGGCCACGATTCCACGCAGCACCGGTACGCCGTGGGCCTCGAACAGGTCCCGCGCTTGGTACTCGAATAGATCCACCGACAACTCCGTCCGTTGGGTACGTGCACCTGTCGCGCCAGGGCACACGTCACGATAGTCGGACCTGCATCGCCGCCGCACACCCACCGGGTTCGCGTCGCTCGTCGGGGGAGGCCGTTGAGCCCGATTCTAAGAATCTACCTGAGAAATGCTAAGGTCTTTACAAGGTTCCGGTTCCGGAACGCCTACCCACGTTTGTAACAAGGAGACCCGCGCGTGCGCCCAGACCAAGCAAGGCCCATCGGACAGATTCGGTCGCGTGGGCTGCGCAGTACGGTCGCCGCCGGCGCAATCGTCGTGGTCGCCTTGGGCATGGCCCAGTCCACCACCCGCCAGAGTTCGGCCGCCCCGGTCCCGCAGCCGACCGTCGGCGCCGTTGACCCCGCCGCGATGGACGCCCGGAACGACGGCGTCAGCCGTGATACCGGCCGGGTGCTCACCCCGCAGGTGATGGCTCAGGCGCGCAGCCAGAGCATGGCGCAGGACGTCCAGGAGCTTGAGGCCGGCCAGCAGGCCCATGCGCTCGAGGCCCGCACGGAGTCCCTCGACACCAGCGCCGGCCAGATCGAAAAGCAGTCCGAGGAGCTCAAGGACCAGAGTTCCTTTCTGATGCCCACCGCCGGCAAGTTCGGCTCCGGGTTCGGCATGCGACTCCACCCGATCCTGCGCTACTACCGGATGCACAACGGCCAGGACATCGGCGGCACCTGCGGCCAGCCGATCTGGGCCGCCCAGGACGGCAAGGTGACGAAGGTCGCCCCCAACGGCTACAACGGCGGTTCCGGCCACAACGTGCGGATCGACGGCGGCAAGGTCGGCGACGTCAAGCTCGAAACCGCCTACCTGCACATGGACACCATCGTGGTGAAGGTCGGCCAGCGCGTGCACAAGGGCGAACTGCTCGGCACCGTCGGCAACACCGGCATTTCCACCGCCTGCCACCTGCATTTCTCGGTGTACGAGAACGGCACGGCCGTCAACCCGGTGCCCTACCTGAAGAAGTAGGGCCCCTTCACGACCGGGACAGTCGCCATCTGTCGCCGGCTCTGACAGTCCTCGCCTTGATTCGCACCCACACCTGTGAAGCGGGTGCGGTCCCACGCGCGAGGCAGGTTGGTGGGCGTCCGGAAGATCGTCAGAACCTACGGGGACGATCTGGAGGTGAGCGGCTCGCACGTGGGCCCGCAGCCGCCGCAGTGCACGCAACCAAAGTCTTGACACACTCGACGCCTCGGGGCCTACAGCTTCTCCATCGGAGCGTGTTTCAAGCTGAGGCGCTTGACGCCGTGGCTGCCGAAGTCCACGTCCGCCTTCGACATGTCGCCCAGGCCACTGGTCGCGACCACCGTGCCCATGCCGAACGTGGTGTGCAGCACCCGATCACCCGGTTGCACGGACGGAACTGCCTTCGGCAATGACGTCTTGGAGCCGTAACTGACTGTGTTGCGCCAGGCCTGCTCGGTGCGTGCCCTGGCCTGCGAGGCGAAACCGACCCGCGCGGTGCCCAGTCGCCGCCAGTCGAAGAGGTGCTGGGGGATCTCGTCGGTGAACCGGCTCGGCGGGTTGTACTGCGGGGTGCCCCACAGGGTGCGGACGACCGCCCGGCTGAGGTACAGCCGCTCGCGGGCCCGGGTGATGCCGACGTAGGCGAGCCGGCGCTCCTCCTGCAACTCGTCGTTGTCGGTGAGCGCCCGTTGGTGGGGAAAGATGCCGTCCTCGAAGCCGGTCAGGAACACCACCGGAAACTCGAGTCCCTTGGCGGTGTGCAGCGTCATCAAGGTGACCACGCCGACGGACTCCCCGTCCGCGTCGGGGATCTGGTCGGAATCGGCGACCAGCGCGATCCGCTCCAGGAAGGCAGGCAGCGAGTCGTCCGGTTCGGGTGCGCCCGCGGCCAGCTCGCCCCCTTCGGGCGGCAGGTCGATGGTGTGCGCCGCCGCGACGAACTCCTGGGCGACCGAGACGAGTTCGATGAGGTTCTCGAGCCGGGTCTGGTCCTGGGGGTCCTCGGAGTTGTTCAGCTCGGCGATGTAGCCGGACTTCTCCAGAACGCTCGACAAGATGGCGTCCGCCGGCTGGCCGTCGTCCATCATCGCCCGGTGTTCGGCCAACAGGGCCGCGAAACCCTGGATCTGGGTGAGCGAGCGGGTGGCGAGTCCCCCGATCTCGGACGCGCGCGCCACCGCTGCGCCGAAGGGGATCCGTTCGGCGGCCGCCAACTCCCCCACTGCACCTTCGGCCTTGTCACCGATGCCGCGCTTGGGCACGTTCAGGATGCGCCGGACGGACACGTCGTCGGCCGGGTTCGCGATCGAGCGCAGGTAGGCGATCGCGTCCCGCACCTCGCGGCGCTCGTAGAACCGGACGCCGCCGACCACCCGGTACGGCATGCCGACCCGGATGAACACCTCTTCGAAGGCTCGGGACTGGGCGTTGGTGCGGTAGAACACTGCAACGTCGCCGGGCTTGGCCTGCTTGGCGTCGCTCAACCGGTCGATCTCGTCGGCCACGAACTGGGCCTCGTCGTGTTCGGTGTCGGCCACCCACCCGATGATCCGTTCACCGTCGCCGGCCTCGGACCACAACCGCTTCTCGGGACGGCCCGGATTGCGGGTGATCACCGCGTTGGCCGCGTTCAGGATGTTCTGCGTGGATCGGTAGTTCTGCTCCAGCACGATCGTGGTGGCGCCTGGGAAGTCGGCCTCGAACGCCAGGATGTTGCGGATCGTCGCCCCTCTGAACGCATAGATCGACTGGTCGGAGTCGCCGACCACCATCAGCTCGGGCGCTTCGACGGCGGCCATGCCGTCCGGCACCGGCAGGTCGGCGCACAGCTCACGGACGAGCGCGTACTGGGCATGGTTGGTGTCCTGGTACTCATCCACCAGCACGTGCCGGAACCGCCGGCGGTACTGCTCGCGCAGGTCGGGAAAGGCCTGCAGCAGGTGCACGGTGGTCATGATCAGGTCGTCGAAGTCGAGGGCGTTGGCCGCGTTCAGCCGTTGCTGGTACACCCGGTATGCCTCGGCGTAGATCTTGGCGGTGTCGGTGTCCGCCCTAGCCGCAGCTGTTTCGTGGTCCACGAGCTCGTTCTTGCAGTTCGACACCCAGTTCAGCACCGAGCGGACGGGGTACCGCTTCGGGTCGACCTCGGCGTCCTTTAGCACCAGGCTCATCAACCGCTTGCTGTCGGTGTCGTCGTAGATCGAGAAGGTGCGGCTGATGCCGAACCTGTGGATGTCGGCCCGCAACATGCGCACACAGGCCGAGTGGAACGTCGACACCCACATCAGCTTGGCCCGGTTGCCGACGGTGTCGACCACCCGGTGCCGCATCTCGGCGGCCGCCTTGTTGGTGAAGGTGATCGCCAGGATCGACCCGGGATGCACGTGCCGAAAGCTGACCAGGTGGGCGATCCGCCTGGTCAGCACACGGGTCTTGCCCGAGCCGGCGCCGGCCACCACCAGCACCGGCGAACCGGCGTGCAGCACCGCCTCACGTTGTGGCGGGTTGAGGTCTGCGAGCAGTTCGTCCTCAGTGATCCGCTTGCGCCGGACGGGGCCGTCGGCGGGCTCCTCCGCAGCGCTCGGACGCGGCGCGGGCGCGACGCTTTGCGCCGGAACAGGATCGGCGTCGAAGTTGAACAGATCGGGAAAAGCCGTGTCGGTCATCGCCCACCCACCTTAAGCGTTGCGTCGGACAAGGCACGGGAACAGCCTCGTCCGTGAGCGGGCGGTTCAGCTTGCCATCAGCTGTCTGGGCACAGTGCTACCGACAAGCACGACAAGGTCGGGACACGCTCGACCAGCGGGGTCTCGACAAGCCGTCTACACCAGCCGGCGGTCCGTGGCCCAACGGGTCAACTGGTGCCGGTTCGACAACTGCAGCTTGCGCAGGACGCTGCTGACATGGGTCTCCACGGTCTTGATCGAGATGAACAACTCCCGGGCGATCTCCTTGTAGGCGTACCCGCGGGCGATCAGCCGCATCACCTCGCGTTCGCGCTGCGAGAGCCGGTCCAACTCCTCGTCCACGCTGGCGACGTCGATCGAGCCGCTGAAGGCGTCCAGCACGAAGCCGGCCAGCCGTGGCGAGAACACCGCGTCGCCCTCGGCGATCCGGCCGATCGCGTCCACCAGTTCGTCGGCCGAGATCGACTTGGTCACATAACCCCTGGCCCCGGCGCGGATCACCCCGATCACGTCCTCGGCGGCGTCGCTCACACTGAGCGCCAGGAACTTGACCTCCGGTTCGACCTCATGGACCTGCTTGAGCACCTCGACCCCGCCACCGCCGGGCAGGTGGACGTCGAGCAGCACCACGTCCGGCTGCGCCTTCAGCACCGCCGCGACCCCGCTCGGCACGTCCTCACCTTCACCGACCACCTGTACCCGGGCGCCGATGTCGTGTTTCACCCCGCTGCGGAACATGGCGTGGTCGTCCACGATCACCACCCGATGGGCTGCCTGGGCGTTGGGTTGTTCCGTCATCGCTTCATCTCCAGTCGTACCTCGGTGCCCTCTCCAGGGCCGCTTCTGATCGTTGCATTGCCTCCGGCCCGCCGCAAACGTTCGACGATCGAGCGGCGCACTCCCATCCGGTCGCCGGGAACCTCTTCCAGTACGAACCCCTGCCCGCGGTCCCTGACGAACACCTCCACAGCGTCGTCATCGACCTCGGCGTACACGTCGACCTTGTTCACGCCAGCATGCTTGGCCGCATTCACCATCGCCTCCCGTGCCGCCTGCACCAGGGGACGCAACTCCGAGTCCAGGTCCCGGTCGCCGACCACGACGATCTCGACGTCGACGCCGTGATCGTCCTCGACCTCGGCCGCGGACGCCACCAGCGCCGCCTTCACCGTCGCGGCATCGAGGGTTTCGCCGTACAGCCAGGACCGCAACTCGCGTTCCTGGCGGCGGGCCAACGACGCCACCGCCTTCGGGTCGGACGCCTGCCGCTGGATCAGCGCCAGGGTCTGCAGCACCGAGTCGTGCAGGTGCGCGGCCATGTCGGCGCGCGCGTCCGCCAGCATCTTCTCTTCCCTGATCGTGCTCAGCGAGCGTCGAACCCGAATGAACCAGGGCGCGGCCGCAAGCAGCAGCATCACGACCACCATGGCGAGCACCAGCAGGGTTCTGGTGGCCTCGGGCAGCGGGGGCAGCGCGACCACGATCAGCACCAGTGACGTGCCCAGGCCGAGTAGTCCGAGCAGGATCCGGACGATCCGCGACCAGTGCGCGATGAGCGGGGCGAACCAGCGTGCGAGACCGCTCTGCCCCTTCATCGACCGTTGCGGAATGTGGTCGGCCTGCCACCAGATCAGCATCAGCCCGGCGGTACCGGCCAGGGCCGGCCAGAGCGCCCAGCTCGGCGCCCCCAGTCCGGCCGCCTGCACGAACCAGAGCAGCCCGGCACCCAGCAGCATGACCGCCGACATGGTGCCCAGGTCCGCGGGCACCCGGGACGGGGTCTGCACGGTGCGCAGGCCGACGCGCCCGGCCGCCTCGAGCCCGGGCGCCTTCGGCCGCTCGGACGCCAGCGGCAACGCCAGCCACAACACCAGGTACACCAGCACACCGATGCCCATGCTCGCGCTGAGCAGGATGAACCCGACTCGCAGCACCAGCACCGGCCACCCCAGATGCGCGGCCAATCCGCTGCAGACACCCGCCAGCCAGGCGCTGTCGAGCCGCCGGTCGGCGCGGTGCGGAACCGGCGTACTGACTACGGGCGTTGTCATTCGCTTGACTGTCCGGGGATCGGAGGGCCGACGGGACGAGTGCTCTGCGTCCCGGTCACGACCCTAGTCTCACGTACCGCGCGCCACCCCGAACCCCGCACCATGGGGACGGTTCCTCCCGCGCGACTTCGCACCATGGGGACGGTTCCTCCCGCGCGACTTCACACCATGGGAACCGTCCCCGCCGCGCGGAATCGCACCATCGGGAACCGTCCCCACCGCGCGGAAACGCACCATCGGGAACCGTCCCCACCGCGCGGCAACGACTGGGCCTTTGGGGGTCGGCTCAGGGACGATCCCCGATGGGTGGACCGGGTGCGTCGGCAAAAGTGGGCCCATGGAACTCACTCCGCTGCGCAGGGCGTCCTCGGGCGCCATGCTCGGCGGTGTCTGCGCGGGGCTGGCCAGGCGGTGGCAGGTCGACCCGACCGTGCTGCGGATCGCCATGGTGCTGCTGGCGCTGATCGGTGGCCTCGGAGTCGCCTTCTACGTGGGCGCCCTGCTGCTGGTGCCGAGAGACGGCTCGACCGACCTGCCGCTGCACCGATTCGCGCCGTTCACCCGCTCGTGGTCACCGGCCGCCTCGATCGGCGCCGTCGTGGCTCTGGGCGTGCTGATCACCGTTCTGATCGGTTCCTGGGTGCCGTTCGGACTCGTGCCCGCGGTTGGTCTCGGGTTCTTGTGGTACTTCGGCTTCTACCGGCGCCGCTCGCACACCCCGCCCACGGCGCCGGACGTCACGGCCCAACTCACCGCCGGACCGCGGCAGCCGACCCGTCCCACCGAGTCGATGACCGATTTCGAGCGTGCCGCAGCCGAATGGCAGCAGCGGGTCGCCGAGGAGCGCTGGGCGCGCAACGGACGCAGCGACGTCCATCCTGCCACCGACACCGCTGCAACGGACGTTCCCGCAGCCGCCGGCCCGGACCCCCAGCCGTCCGACCCGACGCCCGAGTACGAGACGCCGCGGTTGTTCGAGTACCGGCCCACCGCTGCCCCTGCCGAGGACACCGTCGGCATCCGCAATCCCCCGGCCGCCCGCGCAGTCAGGCGCCGGCCACGCTGGCTCTGGCCGCTGGTGCTGTGCCTGCTGGGTGGCGGCTTGGCCACTCTCGCAGTGCTGTCCGAGGTGTTCGCCGTCGCGGTGCCGACGCTGGCCTATGCCGGCACGGTGCTCGGCGTCCTGGGGCTGGGACTGCTGATCGCCGCGTTCGCTGGTCGTCCCCGCGGGCTGCTGCCGCTCAGTGTGCTGGCCGCTCTCGCAACGGTCGTGATGCTGCTGCCGCTGCCGAGTCCCGGGCCGGTCGACGACCAAACCTTCACCTACACCACCATGGCCCAGCTTCCGCGCAGCGAGCAGAGTCACGGCCTGGGTGACGTCACGCTCGATCTGTCGGGCCTGGCGATCACCGAATCCGGTCGGTTCGAGTTCTCCAGCGGGCTGGGTGACGTGGACGTCAAGCTCCCAGAAACGGGCAACGTGGTGATCGAATGGAAGACCGGGCTGGGCGACTACACCGGTCCCGACGGCCGCCAGGACGGACCCGCCGCCAAGGGTACCTTCCAACGCATCGGCGACCCGTCCGCCGCAACGCTGACCCTGGTGCTCACTGCCGGGGTCGGAGACCTGAGGGTGGTCACATGAGGCGCATCGATGTGGCCGCGCTGAACGTCGGAATGGTCTGTGTCGGACTTGCCGCACTGGCCATGTGCGCCGCCTTTGGGACCGTGAACTGGAACATTGTCTCGATCATCGCCCCCCTCGGCCTGGTCGTCATCGGCCTGACCGGCCTGCTGCTTTCCCGCACGTCAACGAAAGGAAACCCATGAACGGCAACACCATCACCCGCTCCACGACGGACAAGTTCCTCGGCGGGGTCTGCGGAGGACTCGCCCGCTACCTCAATCTGGATTCCGGCCTCGTCCGGATCCTGACCGTGGTGGTCGCGATCTTCACCCAGGTGGGCTGGATCGCCTACCTGGTGCTGTGGGCCGTGCTGCCGACCGACGCCGGTGGCCGCACCGGCTTCGACCAGGCCCGGGACGCCTTCACCCAGGGCCACCGGCCGCCGGCCGCCGACCGTCCGGCACAGAATCCGGACGACCTGCGCTGAGCCCACCGGGGTCGCCGGGAGCATGGGGCTCGCATCCACTGCTCCCGTGCAACCCTTGTGGCCTTCGCGGCGGCACCTTAGGGTGAGCCGCGTGACAGCGGCCGCTCGGGGTGTGTTTGCGCTTGTCGGCGTCGGTTGCGGGGCCACCCGCGCAGTGCGTTGCGATAGCGGTCCGGGGCAACTCCGATGAGTGCACGTCCGGTCTACTTCGACTGCGACACTGGCATCGACGACGCCCTCGCCCTTGCCTACCTGATGGCCTCGCCCGAGATCAGGCTGGTCGGTATCGGCACCGTCAGCGGCAACATCGACGCCCGACAGGCGGCGGTGAACACGCTCGACCTACTAGCGATGGCCGGCATGGACGACGTGCCGGTCGCGATCGGCGCGATGGATCCGCTCACCCATCCGTTCAGCGGGGGCGTGCCGCACGTCCACGGCCGCAACGGCGTGGGTGACATCGAACTACCGCACACCGGCACGCGTCCGGTTCCGGAGGCGGCTGCCGACCTGCTGGTGCGGCTGACGAAGGACTTCCCGGGCGAGTTGGAGGTGATCGCGGTCGGCCCACTCACCAACCTGGCCATCGCTCTCGCCCAGGACCCGTCCATCACTGACAGGGTGCGTGAAGTAGTCGTGATGGGCGGGGCCGCCCTGGTGCCCGGCAATGTCACCGCGGCGGCCGAGGCCAACATCTGGAACGACCCGACGGCAGCGGCTGCGGTGCTGGACGCCCCGTGGCCGGTGGTGCTGGTGCCCCTGGACGTCACCATCGAGAACGTGTTCGAAGAGGATGACCGGCTGGCTCTCGGAGCAAGCGGATCGCCGCTCAACCAGGCGCTGTCGGCGATGCTGGAGCTGTACCACGGCTTCTACGTCGCCGAGTACGGACGGCGGTGCAGCGCCATGCACGACCCCCTGGCCGCCGCCATCGGGGTCGGTCAGGTCAGGGCCACCGTCGCGCCCAGCGTTCCGGTCGTGGTGGACGACACCGATGGCCCGGGCCGCGGCCAGACCATCGCCGACCTGCGTGGCCAGCGCACCGGGCCCAGGGACGTCGAGGGAGCCCACGTCCGCGTCGTGCTGCAGACCGATCAACCATTGGCGCCGCTGCTGCGGGAGCGGCTGCTGGGGTTCGGCGCCTGACCGAGCAGCGCTTCCTTCCCAACCACGAGGCCTCGTCACGCCGGCGGACGCCCGGATCCCTGCGTCGTGCGAACCCACGTCGCGGACGCGCACGTGGATGGTGGAGAGATCCCGGGGCAGGCCCGGGATGACGGTCAGTTCGTCCTGGGATGACGGTTCTCGTCATCCCGGCGAACCGCCGGCACGGTCAATCGGAGAGCCGTTCCCAGGTGCCTTCGGAGATCACCTCGACGCGACCGTCCGTCACCGCGATCGCGGTCTGGTCGTCGATCGCATAACAGGGGCCGTCGATATTCGCCGCCCAGCGCCGGGCGTTGTCGATGGTGTTCAAGGGCAGATCCGGATGGCCCAGGTGCGGAAAGACTGAGAAGTCGACCAGGCCCAGGGTGCGATCGTCGTCCTGCTCCGGATGCCACTCGACGAACGCCTGCCCGATCCGCGGCGTCATCACCATCGAACCGGCACTCAGGCCGACCCACACCACGTCCAGTTCCGGCAGCAGTCCGGCCAGCCCCGACTCACGCATCCAGTGCGCCAGGTACCGCGCGTCACCACCGTCGACGAGCAGCACGTCCGCGGCGCGCACCCAGTCGATCCAGCGGTCGTCGCCGAGGCTCGGCAGCGCCGTCAGTTCCAGCAGGCCGACCGAACGCCAGCCCAGGCCGGTCATCGGGCAGTCCGGCTCCGTGCCCGCGACGAAGTTGCGGGCGCTCCTCGGGCCGGCCATCGGATGGCCGTAGCTTGCGGTCGGAATGCAGAGGGCGTCCGATTCGGCGATCGGCTTGCCGAGCATGGTGAGCAGCGCCGCCTCGATGCTGGGGTTCGTGATGCCACCGGAGGTGAGCAGCAGCCTCATCGCGCGCCCGCTTCTGCGCCCGGCTGCCAGTTCGCCAGCTGCTCCGCGGTCGGGTACGAGTTCTGCGCTCCGGCACCGGTGGCCGCGTACGCCCCCACCCGGACGGCGAACCGGCAGGCCGCCGCCAAGTCGTCGCCGGCCGCCAGCCGGAACGCCAGGGAGGCCAGGAAGGCGTCCCCTGAGCCGGTGGTGTCCACGGGGGTGATCGCCGGCGCCGGATAGACCTCGGACGCCTCGCCCGCAGCCAGGTCAATGGTGCGGGCTCCGTTCGCTCCCAGGGTGACCACGACTGTTTTCGGCCCGCCGTCACCGAGCGCCTGACCGGTCGCCTCGATCACCTGAGCCCAGTCACCCACCGGGTCGAAGTCGGGCTGCTCGGTGAGGTCGGCGAGTTCGTGGGCGTTGACCACCAGGATGTCGACCAGGTCGAGCAGGTCGGCCCCCACCTTCGCGTAGGGCGACACGTTGAGCACCACGGTCGTGCCACGCTCCCGCGCCCGCCGGGCTGCGGCCTTGACGGCATCCAGGGAGACCTCGAGGCACAAAGTCAGCACAGAGCCCACCCCGGCAGAGTCGAAGAAGGCACCGGCCCCGTCCACGTCGGCGACGCTCAGGTGGCCGTTGGCCCCCGGACTGACGATGATGCAGTTCTCACCGGCGTCGTCGACGGCGATCATGGCCGAGCCGGTGGAGACGCCGGGCAACAACCGGACGTGCTCGGTGTTCACCCCGGACGAGTTCAGGCTGTCGACCAGCATGGCTCCGTTACCGTCGTCACCCACACAGCCCAGCATCGACACCGCACCGCCGAGCTTGCCCACCGCGGCCGCCTGATTCGAGCTCTTGCCGCCGGGCACGATCACCAGGTCGGAGCCCGTCACCGTCTCACCGGGCCCAGGGATCCGCGCTGTGCGCACCACCAGATCCGCGTTGAGCGAGCCGACCACGAGCACGCGCGCAGCTGATGCCATCACAGTCCTCCCGTCGAGTCTGTGGACGGCCTCGGGTGCAGCGCGTCCGACGTCGCCCGACACTAGCCGAGGACGCAGTAGGGGTCGAGCGCCGCGATGCCGGGCTAGGGTCGGCTGCATGCGTCCCGATCAACTCCCGCTGCTGACCACCGTTTCCGCTCCCTCGGTGCACCCGGACGGCACCTGGGCAGTGGTGGCCACCAGCCGTCCCGACTTCGACGCCGACGCCTACGTCGGCCAACTGTTCCGGGTGCCGCTGGACGGCTCCACCCCGTACCGGCTGACCCGCGGCCAGCACGACGGCGCCCCGCAATTCTCACCGGACGGCACCCTGATCGGGTTCGTCCGCGAGGGCGCCAACGAGCGCCCGCAGGTGCACCTGATGCCGGCGCAGGGTGGTGAGCCACTATGTGTGACGAATGCGCCACTCGGAGTCGGCGACTTCGCGTTCTCGCCGGACGGCCGCCGGCTCGCCTTCATCGCCCGCGTGCCGGACGAGGGGCGCTACGGCACCCTGGACGACGTGGATGACGCCCATGAGGACCCGCGCCACCTCACCACCCTGTTCATCCAGGCGAACGGTCTGGGTTGGGTGCGCGACCGGCGCCGGCAGTTGTTCCTCGTCGATGTGCCGGACGTTTTCGCCGAGCCTGCGGTCAAACCGGTCGGCCGTGCCGCCAAGGACCACGACCCGAAGCTGATCGAGGACCGGCTCTTCCCCAAGGCCACCCAACTCACCAGTGGCGACATCGAGCACTCCGAGCCCGCCTTCGCCGCAGATGGCGCGTCCGTGCTGGTCTGCGCGACCCGCAGCGAGGGTCCCGAGAGCCTCGTCACAGATCTGGTCCGGGTGTCGCTGGACGGCTCGACGCCCGTCCGCCTGTTTGCGGGTCACGACGGGCTGGACGCCGCCTCACCGGTGGTCACCGACCACGACATCTGGGTACTGGGCACCGATCTGGGCGAGACCGGACTGGACTTCGTAGGCACCCACACCGGTGTCTATCGCGTGGCCGGCGCCGGACCTGAACTGTGCACCGATGCCGAAGCGCTGGTCACCGGCCAACTGGCCCGCGACGGCGACGGAGTGCTGGCCATCACCGAGCACCGCGGCGCCAGCCAGTTGCTGCGGGTCAGCCCGGAGGGCACCGGAATCCTGCTCGACAGTGTGGCCGGGGTGGCGCTCACCGGCGTCGCGTCCGCAGGCTCCGGACGGGTGGTGGCGTCGTGCCGATCGGGCGACTCGATGGGTGAAGTCACCCTGATCGAGAACGGCACGCTCACCAGGCTGACCGACTTCTCTGCGGCCCTGCGCGAGTCTGCGACCGTGCGCGAGCCGCGGGAACTGACCGCGTCCGCGCCCGACGGTTACCCCGTGCACGGCTGGGTGGTGCTGCCCGACGCGCAGGGCCCGCACCCGGTTCTGCTGCTGATCCACGGCGGACCGTTCGCCCAATTCACCCATGCGTTCTTCGACGAGGCCCAGGTGTACGCCGAGGCCGGGTATGCGGTCGTGATGTGCAATCCGCGGGGCTCCGCCGGGTACGGCCGCGCGCACGGGCGGGCGATCAAGGGCGCCTTCGGAGACCTGGATTCGGGCGACGTGCTGGCATTTCTTGAGTATGCCGTTGCCACCGTGGAAGGGCTGGACGGGCAGCGGGTCGGGATCATGGGCGGGAGCTACGGCGGCTACCTGACCGCGTGGATCATCGCCCACGACACCCGCTGGGCCGGCGCCATCGTCGAGCGCGGCTACCTCGACCCCGCGTCCTTCATCGGCAGCAGTGACATCGGCTGGTGCTTCCCGAGCGAATACCACGGCGGAAGGGCCGAGATGGACGCCCAGTCGCCGATGCTGCTGACTGGGCAGGTCCGCACCCCCACCTTCGTGATCCATTCCGAGGACGACCTGCGTTGCCCCTTGTCACAGGCGCTCAGGTACTACACGCAACTGAAGCAGGACGGGGTGGAGGCCGAACTGCTGGTGTTTCCGGGTGAGAACCACGAGTTGTCCCGCTCAGGCACACCCTGGCACCGCCGGCAACGGTTCGAAGCGATCCTGAACTGGTGGGCACGGCACCTGCCAGTGCGACCCTGATATTCCGACACGACTGGGCTCAGTGGGCGCGACACGCCGGTTGTGTGGGCGGACCGGGGAGGAATATCAGGGTCGAGGTCTTGGGAGATCTCGAGGGCTTGACCAACCGGGGGCGCATGTCATCCCGGCTTCCCCGGGACCTCGTCCGTAGGTCGCTTGAGATTCCGGCCTTCGCCGGAATGACGGGTCACTCCCACTCGATGGTGCCGGGGGGTTTGGACGTGATGTCCAGGACCACCCGGTTGACCTCGCGCACCTCGTTGGTGATGCGAGTGGAGATCTTCTCCAGCACCTCATAGGGCAGCCGGCCCCAGTCGGCGGTCATGGCGTCCTCGGACGTAACCGGACGGAGCACCACCGGGTGTCCGTAGGTGCGGCCGTCTCCCTGCACGCCGACGGAGCGCACCTCCGCCAGCAGCACCACCGGGAACTGCCAGATCTCGCGGTCCAGACCGGCGGCGGTCAGTTCGAAGCGGGCGATGGCGTCCACCTCGCGCAGCAGGTCGAGCCGTTCGGCGGTGACCTCGCCGATGATCCGGATCGCCAGCCCGGGGCCGGGGAACGGATGCCGCCACACCATGTCGTCCGGCAGCCCCAGTTCGGTGCCGACGGCGCGCACCTCGTCCTTGAACAGGGTGCGCAACGGCTCGATGAGCGTGAATTGCAGGTCGTCGGGCAGGCCGCCGACGTTGTGGTGACTCTTGATGTTGGCCGCACCCTCACCCCCGCCGGACTCGACCACGTCGGGGTACAGGGTGCCCTGCACGAGGAACTCGATGTTCTTCTCGGCGTTCAGCACCCGGGCCGCGTCCTCGAAGGTGCGGATGAACTCGCGCCCGATGATCTTGCGTTTGGTCTCGGGATCGCTCACGCCGGCCAGGGCGCCGAGGAACCGGTCGACCTCGTCGCGCACCACCAGGTCGACACCGGTGACCGCCACGAAGTCGCGCTCGACCCGTTCGGCCTCACCTTGGCGCAGCAGGCCGTGATCCACGAAGACGCAGGTCAGCTGGTCACCGATGGCTCTCTGCACCAGCGCCGCAGCTACGGCCGAGTCCACGCCGCCGGACAACGCACACAGCACCTGCGCGTCCCCGACCTCGGCCCTGATCGCCGCGACCGAGTCGTCGACGATGCTGGCGGGAGTCCAGTCCTGCGAGCAGCCGGCGATCCTGATCAGGAACGTCTCCAGCACGGCCTGGCCGAACTCGGAGTGCCCCACCTCGGGGTGCCACTGGACGCCGGCCAGCCCCCGGTTGAGGTCCTCGAAGGCGGCGACCGGGGAGCCGTCCGACGTGGCCAGGCAGAGAAAGCCGGGCGGCGGGGCGTAGACGGAGTCGCCGTGGCTCATCCAGGCCCGGAAGTTGGGCGGCAGGTCGCCGAGCAGCTCGCCGCCCTCCGTGATGTGCACCGGGGTGCGGCCGAACTCCGACAGGCCGGTGCGGCGCACGTCACCGCCGAGCGCGGCCGCCATCGCCTGGAACCCGTAACACATGCCGAAGGTGGGCACGCCGGTCGTGAACAGCCCGGGATCGACCTGCGGAGCCCCCGGCGCGTACACCGACTGTGGGCCGCCGGACAGCACGATCGCCTTGGGTTTGCGGGCCAGGATCTCGTCCACGGACGCACTGTGCGGGACGATCTCGGAGTAGATGCTGGCCTCGCGGATCCGGCGGGCGATGAGCTGCGCATACTGGGCACCGAAGTCGACGACGAGAACCAGCTCGTGCTCGTGGGTCATGGACGCAGTCTAGGGAAAGACGATTGGTACTATCATTGGCGACCGAGATTCGTGAACGCGGATTATCCCCACAGTTGAGTAGTTAGGTAGCTGCATGCAGATCTATGACGACGTGACCGCGCTGGTCGGACGCACCCCGCTGGTGCGGATCAACCACATCTTCGGCGACACCAAGGCGACGGTGCTGGCCAAGCTGGAGTTTTACAACCCGGCCAACTCGGTCAAGGACCGGATCGGGGTGTCGATGATCGACGCCGCCGAGGCGTCCGGCCAGCTCAAGCCCGGCGGAACCATCGTCGAGGCCACGTCCGGCAACACCGGCATCGCGCTGGCGATGGTGGGCGCCGCCCGTGGCTACCGGGTGGTGCTGACCATGCCCGAGACGATGTCCAAGGAGCGCCGTGCGCTGCTGCGGGCCTTCGGCGCCGAACTGGTGCTGACCCCCGGCCCCGAAGGCATGAAAGGTGCGGTGTCCCGCGCCGAGGCGATCGGCGCCGAGGAGGGCGCGGTGCTCGTCCGGCAGTTCGCCAACGAGGCCAATGTCGATATCCACCGCAGGACCACCGCCGAAGAGATCTGGAACGACACCGACGGCACCGTCGACTTCGTGGTTGCGGGCATCGGCACCGGCGGCACCATCACCGGCGTCGGCCAGGTGCTCAAGGAGCGCAAGCCGGAGGTCAAGATGATCGCGGTGGAGCCCAAGGAATCGCCGATCCTCGAGGGCGGCAAGCCGGGCCCGCACAAGATCCAGGGCATCGGCGCCAACTTCATTCCCGAGATCCTCGATCAGTCGGTGATCGACGAGATCATTCCGCAGAACGCCGAGACGGCTGTGGAGTACGCCCGGCTGGCCGCCGCCAAGGAGGGCCTGCTGGTGGGCATCAGCTCCGGTGCCGCGCTGGCCTCGGCCGGTGAACTGGCGGCCCGCGACGAGAACGCCGGCAAGGTGATCGTGGTGATCATTCCGTCGTTCGGCGAGCGGTACCTGTCGACGATCCTGTACTCCGACCTGATCGACTGAGATTCCGGACGAGCGCCGCCCCGGCTGGACACGGCCGTCCGGGGCGGTGCGACCTGCTTTGATGGGGCGATGACCCTGCGCGACCTCGCCACGTCCGTCCGGTTCCGGGTGAACGAGGACCTCGAGACAGCGCTGCGGGAGGATCCGGCCGCGCACAGCAAGTTCATGGTGGCGCTGGCGTATCCGGGCGTGCACGCAGTCTGGATGCACCGGCTCTGTCATCGGATGTGGACCACGAGCCCCGCCCTGCGTCCACTGGCACGGTTGCTGTCGCAGGTCAGCCGCACGCTGACCCAGGTGGAGATCCATCCGGGCGCCGTGATCGGACGGCGGTTCTTCATCGACCACGGCAACGGGGTGGTGATCGGCGAGACCGCTGAGATCGGCGACGACGTGCTGATGTACCACCAGGTCACGTTGGGCGGACGCTCCCGCGGCAGGTTCAAGCGGCACCCCACGATCGGCAACGGCGTGCTGCTGGGCGCCGGGGCGAAGATCATCGGCCCGATCACCGTCGGGGACGGGTGCAAGGTCGGCGCCAACGCCCTGCTGGTGAAGGACGTTCCCCCAGGGTCGGTGGTGACGGGCATTCCAGCGAACATGACCGCCGGTGACGTGATCGCCTGAGATCGTGCGCTGGTCGCCCGGCGGAGACTCTGGCCGGAGTTCCCGGGGCAAGCCCGGGATGACGGACCGCCCCGTACCGACGAGATCCCTGGGCAAGCCCGGGATGACGGGATCGTCGTCATCCCGGCGAACGCCGGGATCTCAGGCGGCCACCCACTCCGGGTCGCGGCCCACCCAGGCGACCAACTGGGCGTACGGCGGGGCGTCCGCGGGCACCTGGACGACAGGGCCGAACGGAATGCCCAGCTCCTCGCCACGTGGTTCGGCCGGCAGCGCCCCGCGCATCGGCCCCACCACGGCGGCCGCGATGGAATCGTCGAGATCGTCGTCACGGCCGAGCGCGCGGGCCAGGTCCCAGCTGTGTACCGCCATTTCACTGGCGTAGATGCCGAGTGCGATCGCCCACGGCATGCGCCCGGCGGGGTGGATGACGATCTGGTCGAGGGCCGTGCCGGACGCCGACGCACGAAGGCCCCCGAGCCGGTCGTTCCAGCTGTTCGCCCAGCCGTCATCGGCGACACCGTCGGTGCGGGCCGGCACCTCGTCCGGGCTGCCCCCGGCGGCGATGTGCGGAATGCGCCTGCCCACCCCGACCAGATGGCCGAGCAGTTCGCGGACGGTCCAGTCGTCGCACGGGGTGGGTCGATCGAGGTCGGACGGGGTGACGTCCGCGATCAGCGGGGTGACCTGGTCGAGGGCCTGAAGGAAGAGGGGACGGGTATCGGGCAACGTGCTGGTTTCGGTCATGACCTCATTATTCGGTCGTTAATATGACATCTCCTGTCAGGTTTTACTGACAGGATCACCTCATGCGAGCCGACCGGTTGCTGCAGATCCTCGCCCTGTTGCGGCGGCACGGTCGGCTGCCCGCACGACGGCTGGCCGAGATCCTCGAAGTCTCCGAGCGCACCGTGCTGCGCGACATGGAAGCCCTGTCGACGGCCGGCGTGCCCGTCTACACCGACCGTGGCCGCAACGGGGGTTGCGCGCTGCTCGGTGACTACCGCACCGAGGTGAGCGGGTTGTCGGCCGCCGAGGCGCAGGCGCTGTTCGCGTGGACGTCCGGCTCCGGCGCCGCCGAGTTGGGCCTGGGCAGCGCATTGAGTTCCGCGCTGACCAAGCTGTCGGCGACGGTGCCGGCACCGGCACTGGAGGAGGCCGAGGCGCTGGCGGCGGTGGTGATGGTCGACCGGCGGCGCTGGTTCGCGGCCACCGAGGAGGTGCCGCTGCTTCCGCTGCTGCGTGACGCGGCGACCCGTGGCCGGCGGGTCGCACTGACCTACGCGGCCGCCTCGTCCGTTGTCTCGGACGGGGACGCGCCGCCCAGGGTGCGCGTCGTCGATCCCGGCGGCCTGGTGGAGAACGCGGGGCGTTGGTACCTGCTCGCCGCCCATGACGGTGAAATTCGTACGTACCGGGTGTCGCGGATCGTTCACGCGGAGGTGCTGGACGAGCCCGCACAGCTGCCCAGGGGCTTCAATCTGGCTCGTGCTTGGCACCTCCAGCGCTCGGCGTTCGAGGAGCGGCTCACCACGTGCATGGTCACGGTCGCCGTCGATCCCGGCTCGGTGGACTCCTTCTGTTCCAACGCACAGTTCCAACTGGCGCCCGGCACCAGAATCACCCGGGTCGGCAGCGACGACGGCTGGCCGATGGTGCAGCTGACGTTCCGGGCTTCGGCTGCCGCGGTCGCCCTGGTGCTCGGCTACGGCGGCGAGGCGCGACTGCTCGAACCAGCACGGCTTCGGGCCGAAGTGCTCAACCGAGCGAGTGCGGCGCTCACTGCCCATGCACCCCAAAGGAATGAGTGAATCTGCCTACCGTCTGAGGGGGGTGGATTCACTCGTTCTTTTCGGGTGCCCTCCTCCGCCGGGCGTCATTCAGCACCGGGGCTATCTGGCGAGCCTCGGCGAGGGCCGCCGCCACCGTCGGCAGCCCGCACAACTCCCGCAGCAGGGCCCGGGTAGGCGGCATCAGCCGGACGACGCCCCCATCGGCGTCGGCGAGCAGGTCGACGGGGCGCCTCCAGTCGGCGCGGACGGCCTCGGTGGTGGTGTTGCGCCAGCGCTGCCGCGAGGACGCCGCGGTCAGGTAGAAGGCGACGTCGAAGCGGCGTCGTCCGCCGGGCGGGGTGACCCAGTCGTCCCACGGCACCAGATCCTCGGCTGTCAGGGTGACGCCACATTCCTCGAACACCTCGCGGATCGCTGCGGCCGCCAGCAACCCGGCCGGTGGCAGATCAGTGGCCTCCCATGCAGCGACGTGCTCTTCAGGCACCCCCACCGGACGCTCCGTGGCGTTCAGCCGACCACCGGGAAACACCACCGCGCCGGCTGCGAAGTCCATGGTGGCCGCCCGGTACTGCACGAACACCTCGAGGCCGTCCCGCGCGTCCCGCAGCGGCAGCACACTGACCGCCGGTAGGGGCACGACATCGTCCGCCAGCTGCTTGGCCAGTGTGACCCGCTCTGCGGAGCTCAGCAGGCCGAGGGCTTTCTCGGCGTCGATCAGCGGACGCAGGGCGACCGGCAGTTCTGCGTCCGCGTAGCCGTGCCGACGGTAGAACGGGGCGTTCCAGGGCACCTCGGCGAAGGTGCGTAGGGTGACCACGGACGCTCCCCGCTGCCGGACGGCCTGCTCCACCGCCGCGAGCAGGGCCGCCCCGATGCCCTGCCGCTGCGCGTCCGGATGCACGCTGAGCTGCTCGAGATGGAACCGTCCGTCGAAGTCGAGAACGTGGGCGAAGCCGACGGGTCGTCCGTTCAGTTCGGCGATCAGCACGAAGCCTGGCAGGGCGAGTGCGGCCACCCGGCCGGCATCGGCGGGCAGGTCGAGAACCCCCTCGAACAAGGCGTCGGCCGCAGCCTCGATGGCCGCGACGGCGGCCCAGTCACTCGGCGCGCCGACGCGGATCGGGACGCCGGTCAGGTCGACTCCCGGGCGATCCGCTCGTGGTGGCGAACCACCTCCGACACGATGAAGGTGAGGAACTTCTCGGCGAACTCGGGGTCGAGCTGAGCGTCGTCGGCCAACTGCCGCAGTCGCTCGATCTGCTCCGCCTCGCGATCGGGATCAGCCGGCGGCAGGCCCAGCTCGGCCTTGAGCACCCCGACCCGCTGAGTGACCTTGAACCGCTCGGCGAGCAGACAGACGAGGGCCGAATCCAGGTTGTCGATGCTGCCGCGCAGCCGGGCCAGCTCCGGGTGGGGTGCGCTCATGACGGCATCCTAATCGTCGCCCGCTGTCGGCTGCTCGGCTGTCTACTGTGACGCCACGAGAGCACCGACCGCCGGGTGAAGTCACATTGACGCCATGCTGACGTTGACATGACATCACAATGGCGTCATCATGGAGTCATGGATCTCAACCCTTACTTGACGCGGATCGGCGCCGACCTGGAACGCGTGACAGCGCTGGCCGACGACCAGACCCGCGAGGTCAGCCGACGGCTGGCCATTGCCCTCGAACCCGGCCTGCGGCTGGCGATGACGGAGTTGCTCTCCGACGCGTCGGCCGAACTCTCGTCGCGGTTGGGAGGCACCGTGATCACCGTCCGCGTCGACGGCCAGGAACCCGTCCTGCAGGTGACGGACGCACCGGTCGCCGAGCCGATGGCCCCACCCCTTCCACCGACCGTCGCGGCAGTTGCGGACGAGTTGGACGACGGCACCGCCCGGGTCACCGTCCGACTGCCCGACGGCCTCAAACGGCGCGCCGAAGCACTCGCCCAGCAGGCCCGGCAGTCGCTCAACACCTGGATCATCGACGCCGTCCGCACGGCCACCGAAACCACATCGCACCAGCCCACCACCCGCACCAGCCGCCGCGTCACCGGCTGGGCATGAGAGGACTAACCATGAACACCACCACCACCACTGCGCACGAGTTCCACTTCGGAACCGACGAGACCCCGAGCCTGCACCTGCGCGCCCACCACGCGGACGTCCGCATCGCGCACGACGCGGGCCCCGGCGAGGTGACCGTCCGCGTCCAGTCCGCGACGTCGTTCGACCCGGCGGTGATCGACACCAGAACCCAGGGCCGTGACGTCTTCGTCACGGTGCCACAGCAGCTGAACCAGGACGACCGGGGCTTCGGTTTCGCCCTCCAGCTCGGCCGGCTGTCGTGGAGTCTCGGTTCGAGCCGGGTCGACATCGAGGTGCACTTGTCCCCGGACGCCGACCTCGACGTGCACGTGGAAGGCGGCGACATCACCTGCGAGGGCGGGTCCGGGCGCGCAGAACTGCAGACCGGCGGCGGCGACATCCGGGTCGCGGACGCCCGCTGGGCCCACGCGGTCACCCAGGGCGGCGACATCAGCGCCGGCACCATCGACTCGGCCGAGTTGCGCACCGGCGGCGGCGACATCCGGGTCTCGCGGATCGGCGAAGGTTCGGTGAAGACCGGCGGCGGCGACGTCCGGGTGGACGACCTCGGCTCCGGACGGATCGAGACCGGCGGTGGCGACATCGGCGTGCTGCGGGCCGGTGGCGACCTGGCCGTGAGCACCGGCGGCGGCGACGTCAACCTGCTGCACTGCCCGGGCGAGACCGACGTGCGCACCGGCGCCGGTGATGTCACCGTCGAAGCGGTCTCGGGCAGCGTCAACGTGAAGACCGGGGCCGGCGACATCCGCATCACGGTGCCCCCGGAGGTGCCGGTCTGGCAGGACCTGCACAGCTCCTTCGGCGAGGTGGTCAGCCGCATCGGCAGCCGCGGCGAGCCGCTGGAGGGCCAGCCCTACATCAGGATCACCGCGCGCACCGGCACCGGCGACGTGGTGCTGAGCTGAACGAGACTGCACCAGGGGGACGGTTCCCGCCGCGCGAAAACGCACCAGAAGGAACCGTCCCCAACGAGTGAAAACGCACCAAGGGGACGGTTCCTACTGCGCGAAAACGCACCAAACGGAACCGTCCCCGATGTGCGAAAACGCACCAAAAGGAACCGTCCCCAACGTGCGGGGAGCTACTGGTGGACGACGACCTCGACCCGCTGGAACTCCTTCACCTCGGTGTAACCGCAGGTGGCCAGCGCCCGGCGCAGCGCGCCGACGAGGTTCATCGTGCCGTCGGGGGTGTGCGACGGCCCGAGCAGGATCTCCTCCAGGCTACCGCTGGCGCCGAACTTGGAGCGCTCGCCGCGAGGCAGGGTGGGGTGCCAGGCCTCCGGACCCCAGTGGTACCCATGCCCCGGGGCCTCGGACGCCCGCGCCAGCGGTGAGCCGACCATCACCGCGTCCGCGCCGCAGGCGATCGCCTTGGCGATGTCGCCGGAGCGGCCCAGGGCACCGTCGGCGATGACGTGCACGTAGCGCCCGCCCGACTCGTCCAGGTAGTCCCGCCGTGCCTCGGCCACATCGGCCAATGCCGACGCCATCGGCACCTCGACGCCCAGCACGTTGCGGGTGCGCTTGGTGGCGCCGCCGCCGAAGCCCACCAGCACGCCCGCCGCGCCGGTGCGCATCAGGTGCAGGGCCGCCTGGTAGGTGGCGCACCCGCCGACGATGACCGGCACGTCCAGGGCGTAGATGAACTCCTTCAGGTTGAGCGGCTCGACGCTCGAACTGACGTGCTCCGCCGATACCGTCGTGCCGCGGATCACGAAGAAGTCCACCCCGGCCTTCTCGACCACGGACGCGAACGCCTTGCAGTTCTCGGGCGACAACGCACCGGCCACCGGCACACCGGCCTCCCGGATCTCGTTGAGCCGCCGGGTGATCAGCTCACCCTGGATCGGCTCGCTGTAAAGCTGCTGCATCCGCCGCGTCGCGCTGCCCTGATCCTCGATCTCGGCCAGCTCCCGGAGCAGCGACTCGGGGTCTTCGTGCCGCGTCCAAAGCCCCTCCAGGTTGAGCACGCCCAAGCCGCCCAGCTTGCCGAAAGCGGCCGCCGTCGCCGGTGACATCACCGAGTCCTGCGGCGCGGCGACGATCGGAAAGTCGAAGGTGAGAGCGTCGATCGTCCAGTTCAGCCGGACGTCCTCGATGTGCCGGGTGCGCCGGGTCGGAACGATGGCGATGTCGTCGAACGAGTACACCGGCTGGGCACGCTTCGAACGTCCGATCTCGATCATGTGCAGGCTCCTCCGTTGGGGCGGTTGCAGTCGGGCGAATCAGTTGGGGGCGGAGTAGTTCGGCGCCTCGATGGTCATCTGAATGTCGTGCGGGTGCGACTCCCTGAGCCCGGACGAGGTGATCCGGACGAACCTGCCACGCTCGTGCAGTTGCGGAATCGTGGCGGCCCCGGTGTAGAACATCGACTGCCGCAGCCCGCCGATCAGTTGGTAGGCGACCGCCGACAGCGGACCCCGATAGGCCACCTGACCTTCGATGCCCTCGGGGATCAGCTTGTCGTCGGAGGCCACGTCGCCTTGGAAGTAGCGATCCTTCGAATAGGACGCCCGCCGCCCGCGGGCGGCCATCGCCCCTAGCGAACCCATCCCCCGGTACGACTTGTACTGCTTGCCGTTGATGAACACCAACTCGCCCGGGCTCTCTTCGCAGCCGGCCAGCAGCGACCCGAGCATCACCGTGTCGGCACCGGCCACCAGTGCCTTGGCGATGTCGCCGGAGTACTGAAGCCCGCCGTCGCCGATCACCGGCACCCCGGCGGGACGGCAGGCCCGAGCGACGTCGTGGATAGCCGTCACCTGCGGCACGCCGACACCGGCGACCACCCGGGTGGTGCAGATCGAGCCTGGGCCCACTCCGACCTTGACCCCGTCCGCCCCCGCGTCGACCAGAGCCGAGGCGCCCGCATAGGTCGCCACGTTGCCACCGATGATGTCGACCTCGGCGGCAGCCGGCTCGGCCTTCAGCCGGGCGATCATGTCGAGCACGCCGGTGGAGTGGCCGTGCGCGGTGTCGACGATGATCGCGTCCACCCCGGCCTCGACGAGCAGCATCGCGCGTTGCCAGGAATCACCGAAGAAACCGACCGCGGCGCCCACCCGCAGCCGCCCCTGGGGGTCCTTGGACGACAGCGGGTACTTGTCGGACTTCACGTAGTCCTTCAGCGTGATCAGGCCGCGCAGGGTGCCGTCGGTGTCGACCAGCGGCAGCTTCTCGATCTTGTGCCTGGCCAGCAGCCGCAGCGCCTCTTCGCTGGAGATGCCGGGCCAGCCGGTGACCAGCGGCATCGGCGTCATCACGTCGTAGACCCGGCGGCCCGGGTCGTCCTCGAACCGCATGTCGCGGTTGGTCACGATGCCGAGCAGCTTGAAGTCGTCGTCGACCACCGGAACACCCGAGATCCGGAACTTGCCGCACAACTCGTCCACCTCGCCGATGGTGCGATCGGCGGTGATCGTGATCGGCTGGTCGACCATGCCCGCTTCCGACCGCTTCACCCGGTCGACCTGGGACGCCTGCTCGTCGGCCGGCAGGTTGCGGTGCAGGATGCCCATGCCGCCCTCGCGGGCCATCGCGATCGCCATCCGCGCTTCGGTGACGGTGTCCATCGCCGCGCTGAGCAGCGGAATGTTCAGCCTGATCCGCTTCGAGACCTGGGTGGCGGTGTTCGCTTGGGACGGAATGACATCGCTGGCGTTGGGTTGCAGCAGCACGTCGTCGAAGGTGAGACCGAGCGTCGCGAACGGCGCGGGAACTCCGGCCGGGGTCAGATCCGAGGACATTACAGGCAGCACTCCTTCGCGGCGGGAGTCGTCAGTCTATGCGCCGCGCGCGACCCGTCCGGCCCGGTCCAACTCGGCCAGCGCCTCGCTCAGCTGCGGGTGATCGAAGGTGAAGCCCTCGTCCAGCAACCGCCGCGGCTGAACGCGGGTGCCGCTGAGCAGCGCCTCGTCCACCATTTCCGAGCCGAACAGCAGCCGCAGCGCCGGCAGCGGCATCGGGATCAACGCCGGACGGTTCATCGCCTGCGCGTACGCCTCGGTGAACTGGTTGTTGGTGACCGGATTCGGCGAGGTCAGGTTGACCGGGCCGGTCAGCTTCGACGTCAGCAGCCGGGCGACCCCGCGGGTGTAGTCGTCGATATGGATCCAGGACAGGAACTGCCTGCCGGAACCGATCCGACCACCCAGGCCGAACTGGAACAGCAGCCGCTGCTTGCCCAGGAACCCACCTTGTTCGGTCAGCACCTGGCCCGTGCGCAGGTACGCGGTGGGCACCGGAGCGGTGTGTGCCGCCTCTTCCCAGTCGGCGACCAGTGCGGCCAGGAAGCCGCCGCCGCGGGGCGTGTTCTCGTCGACGACGGTCTCGCCCGTGTCGCCATAGAAACCGATCGCCGAGCCGTTCAGGAATCGCTGGCAGCGGCCCGACGGGTCGAGTGCGGTGGCGATCGTGGTGGTGCTGTTCAGCCGCGAACTGCGCAACTCGTCCTTGCGTTGCTCGGTCCAGCGCTCGTCGGCGACGCCGGTACCGCAGAAGTTGATCACCGCATCGACGTCGGAAAGCCCCGGGCCCGAGATCTGGCCCGCATCGGGATTCCAGCTGCGCTCGTCCAGGGCCCCGGCCGGACGACGGACCAGTGCGAGCACCTGATGTCCGGATGCCTGCAGGTGCGCACTGGTCGCAGTGCCGAGCAGGCCGGACGCACCGGCGATCGCGATTCGCATCAACCCAGCCTAGTCGGCCCCTCGGAGCGTCCCAGCAGGATGGCGTAGCCGAGCACGGCCAGGGCCGCCCCGGCGGCGACCGAGACCAGCCCGGCCTGGTTGTACAGGTTGTTCACGCAGTAGGCCATCAGGTAGCCGAAGGTGCAGAAGACCACCGCACGGCACGCCGAGCGGCCCAGCGGCAGCAGGGCGATCAGGGCCAGGCTCAGCCCCACGTACCACGGATGCAGTGCCTGACCGATGAACAGCACCAGCACCGAGCCCCAGGCGGTGATCTCCAGGGGACGTTCCGTCCGGAACAGCAGCAGGGCCACCAGGCCGGCGATCGCGAGGCCGGCGAGCAGCAGGCTGGCGGGCTCGGTGAAGTCGGTTCCGGTGCGGGCCAGGGCGTCCCCGATCAGCACCGACAGGGTCAGGGTGCGGGCGCGGCCCATCTGCGAGAGCCACAGCGTCCAGCCGAAGCCGAGGCCCGTCGCCAGCGAGACGGCGACGAAGGTGACCAGGGCGACCACGGCGGCCACGGCCGTCCGCCAGCCCAGCACGGCGATGCGCTGCAGCCGCGGCAACTGGACCAGCTGGGCGGCCACCGGCAGTCCCGCCGCGGCGATCACAGCGAGGCCGGCCTGCTGCTTCAGCGCCATCGCGATGCCGATCACGATCGGGGCCAGCACCAGGCTCGCCGAGATCCGCGGGACGGCCTGCACGCTCAGCCAGATCGCGAAGATGACCATGCCTGCCATCAGGGTGTCGTTATGGGCGCCGCCGACCAGATGGACGATCGCGATCGGGTTCAGCACCCCCAGCCAGATCGCCCAGGCCCGGTCGACCTTCAGGTGGTCGGCCAACCGGGGCAGGAAGAACGCCATCAGGCCCATGCCGATCAACGCCGGCACCCGCTGCGCGATCACTCCCCAGTAGGCGTGCAGGCCACCGAGCTGAACGGCCAGCCGGCTCACTTCGAGCGCGAGCGGCGGATAGGCGACCCCGTTGCCCGCCCAGAACGTGTCGATGAACGGCGCGAACGGACCCCCCATGCTGCCCATCAGGTCGACGTATGGATTGCCGCCCTGATGCAGGATCCACCCAAGGTCGGCGTACAGGAACGGGTCGCCGCTCATCACCGGCGGAACCACCAGCAACGGCACCGACCAGATCAGCCACAGCCTGGCCGGCGTCGGGCGACCCGGTCGAGGCACCAGCAGCATCCAGCCGAGCGACAACACCACACAGCCCAGCGCGATCAGCAGGTTGCCGGTGGACCGGTCGATCACCCGGGCCAGCCTGGCGATGGCGCCGACGCCCCAGCCGTCCGGGTTGAACGAGAAGCCGTCTGACGTGGCGCCCAGCGCGACCAGCACACTGCCGACCAGGCCGATCCACACCCCCGATCGGGCCCAGAGGGCGGCGGCGGAGGGCGCTCTGCCGGTCGAGGGGATCGGCGTCGATCCTGGTTGCCCGGTCACCACTGGAAGCCGTGCCACACGACGGTCTGGATGGCGTTCCAGATCACGAAGACGACGGCGAAGGCGGTCGTCCAACCGAACTGCCGACGGCTGAGCGGAATCAACGCCAGCAGCGCCAGCGACCACGGGATGTACCACGGGTGCATCGACTGGCCGAGGCCACTGACCGCCAAGGACCCCCAGGCCACCAGTGCGAGCGGACGCTCGGAAAAGTGGATTCCGATCCAGCCCAGCACGGCGAGCAGGGTCAGGGTGGAGAGCATGCCGATCACGGCCAGCCAGGTGGTCGGGTCGCCGCCGAAGCGTTCGATCAACCACTCGCCGACCTGGGCGATCACCGAGAACGGGGCGGCGGTGCCGGCCTTGCCCATCAGGGAGAGCCACTTCGTCCAGCCGAAGCCCAGCCCGGAGGCCAGGCTGACCGCCACGAAGATGGTGACCGCGACCGCGGTGGCGCCGATCGTCCGGCCGGCCAGCAGGCCGATCCGCCTGACCAGCGGCAGTTCGGTCAGCCGCGCGAGGATCGGGATGCCCGCGCACGCGATCACGGCCAGCCCGGCCTGCGGCTTGAAGGCCATCGCGAGGCCGATCACCGCCGGTCCGGCGAGCAGGCCGTAGACCCAGTGGTCACCGCGCACGGCGAGCCAGAGCCCGACCAGCGCGACTGCGATCATCAGGGCGTCGTTGTGCGCACCGCCCACGAAATGCACCACCACAAGGGGGTTCGCGAGTCCCCACCACAAAGCTTTGGCGGGGTCGATGCCGAACCGCCTGGCGAGCCCGGGCAGCACCCAGGCGATCAGCCCAAGGGCGATCAGCACCGGCAACCGCATGGCGATGATGCCCGGGTAGACGGCGAAACCCACCAGCCGGACGACCGCCGCGTCGGTGAGCAGGGCCAGCGGTGGGTAGGCCACGCCGTTACCGGCCCACAGCGGATCGACGTGAGGGGCGTAGGGTCCCCCGGCGCCGCCGAGGCCGACCAGGTACGGGTTCTGCCCCTGGTTGACGATCCAGCCCAGGTCGGCATAGAGCACCGCGTCGACGGAAAGCACCGGTGGCACCAGCAGCAGCGGGACGCTCCAACAAGCCAGCAGGAGCAGCGTGCGGCGACGTTCGGCCACGCTGTCGGTGGGTGGGCGGGCCAGCCACCAGGCGGCCACCAGCAGCAGCACGCCGGCCACGATCGCCACCCGGTCCCAGGGCACCGGCAGGGCGGAACCGATCGCGTTGACGGTTGCGGACGGCCAGCCGTTCGGCCCGAAGGCGAACTCGGGATGGCAGCTGCCCCAACCGACCAGAACGGTGCCGGCGGCACCGATCAGGGCGGGAGCGGCGGTGCCGGGCAGTCGGCGCTCGAGCAGGGGGACGGGCGCTGGCACGGTTTCATGCTATCTGCGAGTGATCGGCGGCTTCTGACCGCGCTCGACGCTGGGCGGTTCCAGGACGCTCCAGGACGGAGTGAATCTGTGTACCGAGTTCGGTAGGTGGATTCACTCTTTGTTTCAGCCTCCGAATCGGCGCGCGCTCGACCACCCCCCAGCCCGGTGAGATCCCGGGATGACGGACCTTCGACACGCGCTTGATATCCCGAGGCAAGCCCGGGATGGCGGACTCCCTGTCTTCCCGGCGAACGCCGGGCTCGCCTCTACAAGCACGTGATCTCATAGCGAACACGTAGGTTTTGAAGGCGCCAACCCCCTACCATGATCGCCATGGTCACCCCTCGCCCGGCCCTGCCCGACGCGCTGCTGATCGGAGCCCCCAAGGCCGGTACCAGCGCACTGCACGCCGCGCTCGCCCTGCATCCGCAGGTGTTCAGCAGCCGCCCCAAGGAGCCCAAGTACTACTTGTGTGCGGACGCTCCCCCGCCCGCGTACTGCGGTCCCGGGGACGCGCACAGCCAGCAGGAATGGATCTGGCGCTTCGAGGACTACCAGCGTCTGTTCGAGCCGGCCGGGCCCGACCAACTGCGGATCGAAAGCACGCCGTTCTACCTCTGCCAGCGCAATGCCCGGCGCCGGATCGCCGAGGAACTGCCGGACGCCAAGCTGATCGTGGTGCTGCGCGACCCCGTCGACCGCGCGTACTCGAACTGGATGCACCTGTGGTCGGACGGGCTCGAGCCCGAGCCGGACTTCCAGCGCGCCTTCGACCTCGAGCAGGAACGCATCGCCGCCGGCTGGGCGCCGTTTTGGCACTACCGGCGACTCGGTCTCTACGGGCGCCAACTCGACGACCTGTACCGGCACGTCGCGGCCGAGCGGATCATGGTGGTGCGCTACCGGGAACTCATCGCCGATCCGGTCGGCCTGCTGAACCGGACCTGCGCCTTCCTCGGCCTCGACCAGGACGTGATCCGCACCATTCCGCGCGAGAACTCACGTACCTTCGTCGGAACGGGACCGACCACGGCGGTGCTGTCCCGGGTGATCCGGACGGGTGCGGCGATCGGTGCCTGGTTCCCGCCCGAGGTGTGGCGCCGGGCCAGCGAGCCGTTGACCGGGCTGATGCAGTCCCGGGGAGCGACCGCGCGTCCGGCGCTGGATCCCGCGGTCCGCAGCCGCCTGGTGGAGGATTTCAGCACCGACATCGATCTGCTTGAGCAGGTCACCGGCCAGTCGTTCGAGGACTGGCGCAAGGACAGCAGCGCCGGCTCCTTCGCAACGCGGGCGGCCGCGTCCAGCCGCGACTAATCGCTCGTGACGGACGGTTCCGCTGCCGCCGCGTCGAACGACTGAACCGAAGTCATCAGGTCGTGCGCGCCGTCGGCCCGAGCCGCCTCGAAGTAGAACCGCATCGACCCGTCCGGGAGCGGAATCGCGGCCGCGTAACGCAGGGCGCCGTCCGAGAACGGCGAGAGCGCCACCGGTGCATCGCCCATCGGGGTCAGCGCGACGCCATCGTCCGAGACGGCCAGGCCGGTGCGTTCGAACCAGTTGGACGCCGCGTCGGCGCGGCCGTCGTAGAGCACCACCAGCGGGTCCAGGCTGAGCACGGTGCTGACCCGGGTGCCGCGGGCGTCCCACCCCGAGCCGGACGGCGCCAGGGCGACGCCGCGGTCCGTCCAGGCGAGGCCGTCGTCGCTGGTCAGGTAGCGGGTGGTCATCCGGTCCTCCGCACCGGGCACGTCCAGCGGGTGGCAGCACAGCCACAGGTGCCAGGCGCGCCCGTCGCGGACCACCACCGGATCCTTGACCCCGAGGGTGGCACTGCCCGGCAGCACGACCGTCCGCCGGCCCGACTCCAGCCCTTCGGGAGTGTCGGCGTCCACCGCCTCGATCCACCAGTGCTTGGAGTCGGGAGTGGCACACGAGAGATACAGCCGCCAGCCGCCGTCGGCCAACCGGACGAGCGCGGGGCGCTCGAACGAGGCGGCGCCGAACGCCTCCCGCTGCACCTCGGCGACCGGTTCGAAGACGAGGCCGTCGCGCGAGCGGGCGACCACCGTCGAGACGCCGCGTCCGGAGTTCAGCGGACGGCGGACCCGGTAGGCCAGCCAGTAGGTGCCGTCGTCCAGGATCGCCGCAGGCGCTCCGGACCAGTTGCCGGGACCGGCGCCGGGGGCCTCGACGACCACCGACCCGTCCTCGAAGCAGGGCAGCACCCGCTCGATGGTGAATGACATGGCTGCCACCCTACGGTTCCGGGGGCGTCCGCACCGGCCTGTCCGGGCCCAAACCCTCGCCGAACTACTTTCCGCTCGCCATTTTCTGCGGATCAGGACGAGCGGAAGGTAGTTGGGCGGGCGGATCGGTGAGTTGGCTGCCCTGAACGACGAAACCCCCGCCCGTGCAACGGGCGGGGGTTTCGGGTCGATCACTCAGTGGTGGTGACCGTCGTCCTCGGACTCCTCCGGCTTCTCGACCACCAGAGTTTCGGTGGTGAGCAGCAGAGCAGCGATCGAAGCGGCGTTGGCCAGCGCGGAGCGGGTGACCTTGACCGGGTCGATCACGCCGGCGGCCAGCAGGTCGCCGTACTCGCCAGTGGCCGCGTTGTAGCCCTGGCCGGGCTCCATTTCGGACACCTTGGAGACGATCACGTAACCGGGCTCGCCACCGTTCTCGGCGATCCAGCGCAGCGGCTCGACCACCGACTTGGCGACGATCCGCACCCCCGCCGCCTCGTCACCGGTCTTGCCGAGGTCACCGACAAGCACCCGGGCGGCATGGACGAGAGCGCTGCCGCCGCCGGCGACGATGCCCTCCTCGATGGCCGCGCGGGTCGCCGAAACGGCGTCCTCGATGCGGTGCTTCTTCTCCTTGAGCTCCACCTCGGTGGCGGCACCGACCTTGATCACGCAGACGCCGCCGGCGAGCTTGGCGACCCGCTCCTGAAGCTTCTCGCGGTCCCAGTCGGAATCGGTGCGGGCGATCTCGGCATGCAGCTGAGCGACCCGTCCGGCGACCTCATCGGACGAACCGGCACCGTCAACGATGGTGGTGTTGTCCTTGGTGACGACGATCCGGCGGGCCCGGCCGAGCGACTCGAGGCCGACCTGGTCGAGCTTGAGGCCGATCTCGGGAGCGACGACCTGACCACCGGTCAGAGTCGCGATGTCCTCGAGCATGGCCTTGCGTCGGTCGCCGAAGGCCGGAGCCTTGACCGCCAGGGAGGTGAAGGTGCCCTTGATCTTGTTCACCACGAGCGTGGAGAGCGCTTCACCGTCCACGTCCTCGGCCACGATGAACAGGGTGCCACCGGCGCCGATAACCTTCTCCAGCAACGGCAGGAGATCGTTCATCGAGGAAATCTTGCCCTGATTGATCAGGATGTAGGGGTCCTCGAGAACGGCTTCCATGCGCTCGGGATCGGTCACGAAGTACGGGGACAGGTAGCCCTTGTCGAACTGCATGCCCTCGGTGAACTCGAGTTCGGTACCGAACGTGTTGGACTCGTCGACCGTGATGACGCCGTCCTTGCCGACCTTGTCGAAGGCGTCGGCGATGAGTCGCCCGATCTCGGGGTCACGAGCCGAGATGGTGGCCACATTGGCCATGTCCTCGGTGTCGTCGACCTCGCGGGCCAAGCGGAGCAGTTCGGTGCTGACGGCCTCGACGGCCGCCTCGATGCCACGCTTGAGGCCCACCGGGTTTGCTCCGGACGCGACCGCGCGCAGGCCCTCATGGACCAGCGCCTGGGCGAGCACGGTGGCGGTGGTGGTGCCGTCGCCGGCAACATCATTGGTCTTGGTGGCGACCTCCTTGGCCAGTTGGGCGCCGAGGTTCTCGTACGGATCGGCGAGATCGACCTCTTTGGCGACGGTGACACCGTCGTTGGTGATGGTCGGAGCGCCCCACTTCTTGTCGAGAACGACATAGCGGCCCTTCGGGCCGAGGGTCACCTTCACGGTGTTGGCGAGGATGTCCACGCCACGTTCGAGCGAGCGACGGGCGTCCTCGTCGAACTGAAGGATCTTTGGCATATGGGTGTCGATTCCTTACTTGGAGACGATGGCGAGGATGTCGCGGGCGTTCAGGAGCAGGTACTCCTGGCCGTCGTACTTGACCTCGGTGCCGCCGTACTTGGAGAAGATCACGACGTCGCCCTCGGCGACGTCGAGCGGCACGCGGTTTCCGTTGTCGTCCACCCGGCCGGGACCGGTGGCAACAACCTTGCCCTCCTGCGGCTTCTCTTTGGCGGTGTCGGGAATGACCAGACCGGATGCGGTGGTCTTCTCGGCTTCCAGCGGCTGGACGAGGATGCGATCCTCGAGCGGCTTGATCGTGACTGCCACGTCAAAACCCTTTCTTCTGCTGGGCGCGATGGCCCGTTGCTGTCTGAGTTTGGCTGCCTGGGCGTCGTCGCGGTGCCGCCTTCGGCAGTTCGCACTCTACGGGTGAGAGTGCTAATGCGAATCTATCGCGGCATTAGCACTCGTTCAACCCGAGTGCCAAGAGTGGACCCCGCGATCATCCATCGGCGTGCCCCTTCGGCCCCGGTTCCGGACGCAGCCGCAGGTAGATCCAGGCGGTCGGCAGTTGGACGGCACTTGCCACCAGCAACGCCGCCGGAACGCCGACCGCGCCGGCCACCCCGCCGAGTACCGGACCCCCGACCACCTGGCCGAGGGCATCCGCCTGGCCCATCATCGACGCAATGGTGGCCCGCGATTCCGAACGGACGTTGCGGTTCAGCCAAGCCGTGCGGATCGGGTAGCCGACCACGCCGGCCGCCTCGCGCAGCCACACTCCGGCCATTGCCAGCCCGATGCCCGGCGCCACCGCGAACACGGCTACTCCGAGCACCTCGCACGCCGAGAGCACAGCCAGCACCCGATTGGGGTGTTCGGCGTTGATCACCCGGGGCAGGAACCGGTTCACGGTGAGGCTGGCGACCAGGCTGATCAGTGCTGCGACCAACGCGAACAGGGTGAACCAGATCGCCAGGTTGTTCGCGCCGAACCAGTCGGGCAGCCCGAACTCGTTGACCACGCGGTTGACCCAGAGCCGGTCGAACACCTCGCTGGTGAGCCCGGTCAACACGCCGATCACCAGCAGGGACCGCACCAGCCCGGGCCGCCGGGCGGCCCGGGCTGCCGTCCGGGCGATGTGCACCATGCCGCTCCAGGTGTCGCGTTCGGCGGCCGGCACCGGCACGAAGTTGCGCTCCTGCATGACCACCAGCAGCACACCGGCAAGCAACATGAAGCCGACGCCACCGATCACCATGGGCGCCTGCAGGCTGCTCAGGCCGGAAGCCACCAGTCCTGCCAGCACGATGCCCGCCATGTCGAGCGCGAGACCGACCTGCAGGCCGCGGGTGAAGATCGGCTGCACGTTGGCCCCGCCCACCTCGTCCGTCACCCACGCCTCGGCGGCGCCCGACACGAACGTGTACCCGAGCCCCCAGATCACCTGCGCCAGCACGATCGGCCAGAACGACGGCACCGCTCCGTAGATCACCACACCCACGCCGATCAGGATCAGGCCGATCAGCACCGAGAGCTTGCGCGAGCGCAGGTCCGCCACGATGCCGGTCGGGATCTCACCGGCGAAGCAGGTGACCTCCAGCGCCGTTCCGACCAGGACGAGTTCGAGCGGGCTGAGCTTGGCGACGTCCACCTGGTAGACCATCGACAGGGTGAAGGTGAGCGCCCAGAGCAGGTGCCAGGCGCCCTGAAAGCCGATGAACACCCCGCCCGCGGGAAGCGGACGCAGCGCGGCGCGCACGCTAGTCGCGGATCAGGGTGGCCAACCCGCCGAACGGGGGCAGGGTGACGGTGAAGCCGCCCAGGTCGTCCACGGAGCCCACCTTGCGGCGGGTGGAGAGGTCGAACACCCGGCCCGAAGGAATGTGCTCGGACTGCACGCGTCCGGTGATCTTGTTCGGCCCGAAGTTGAGCACGGTCACCTGGCCGGCGCCGATGGCCAGCCGATTGACCAGCACCAGCATCTCCTTGGTCGGCACCTCGGGCACGTCGAGCAGGGACCCACTGAAGATGCCGTGCCGCTTGCGCACCTTGAGGATCTGTGACAACCGGGCGGCGAAGGAGTGCCGATCGGCCAACTGGTCCGGCAACGACCCGTACAGGGCCCGGGCCAGCGGAATGCCGGACGCCGAGCCGGTCGCGTCCGGCGCCGCACCCATCAGGTCATAGGCACCCCGCTCGATCCAGCGGGTATCGCCGGAGGCGATCAGGCTCTGCACCTGCGCGCGGTCCAGCGGCAGCGCGCCCACGAGATCCCACCCCGACAGCGCGAAGACGCCGGGCTGCCACGCGTTGTACATGCTGAGCAGCAGGTGGGCGGCCTTGATCTTCTCCACCTCGGCGGGGCCGATGGCGTCCAAGTCGGTGATGCCCAGGCTCGCCGCGATCACGGACGCCGTGGTGGACGCGATGCCGTTCTGAGTGAACACCGCGTTGTAGGGCCCGGCGGCGCCGGTGATCTTCTGCCGGAGGGTTTCCCGGACGTGCTCGGCCAGGTCGGTGCCGGAGTACTCGACGCCGCCCAGGGTGTAGCGATCGTGGGCGTGCCGGGTGGCGAAGTGGACCAGCTCGTAGGTCAGTTCGTCGTGGTTCTGCAGCGCGTGTACCAGCGAGGCCTGGTCGATTCCCGCGTTGAGCGCCTCGCGCAGGGTGAGCCGAAGGAACTCGGTGTCTTCCGTGGCGAACGCGAATTGGTAGGCGGGCCGGGTGACGAAGTCGTAGGAGAGGTCAGGGCCGACCTTTCCGGTCTCGGCGATGTCGTCGATGGAAAGGTTCAGTTCCTGGAAGGTGAAGCCGCCAACCTTGCGCACCATCGACCCGATCAACTGGTTCGCCGCCTGCGACAGCGGATGGCCCTCCGACCAGGCCGGACCGGAGACGTTCTTCTCCACGCCCAGGAACCCGTTGGCGTCCAGCCGCAGGCCGCCGGAGCCGAGATCGAGCAGCGAGTGCAATGCGTCCCCCATCACCAGCCGCATGCCGGCGAAGGTCGGATCGAGCCAGTTGATGGACGGCTGGCCCTCCTTGAAGTAGTGCAGGTAGACCCAGCGGCGCAGCGTGCCGGTGTAGTCGAAGATCGGCGGGGTGGCCGACCAGTTGGTCTCCTTGACCCCGGGCTCGTAGAAGATCACCCGCTGCAACTCCCCGATGATGTAGCCGGCGTCGGCCAGGGCACGCTCATGGGACGGGTCCAGATTCACCGAGTCGCGGCCCTTCGGCACCTCGGGCAGCAGGTGCCAGGCCTCCTCGGGAATGTCGACCAGGTGGTAGATGCCCGGGTAGTCGTTGTAGTTGAGCTCGGCCAGCCGGAAGTCGGCCCCCTTGCCGGTGTGGCCGGGCACGATGTCATCGATGATCGTGCCGTGGTGCTTGCCGGCGGCCTCGCACATGGCGCGGTACTCCTCTTCGGTACCGAACAGCGGGTCGATCGCCATGCTGATCCGGTCGAAGTGGCCATCGACGCTTGGGGTGGCGTCCCAGCCCCGGATGCCGCCGGCCAGCTTCACCGGCCCGGTGTGCATCGCGTCGATACCGACCGCCTCGAAGCAACTCCAGAGGTCGTCATCGCCGAGGGCGCCGAGGAACGACTGGTTGGCGGTGGTGACCAGCGAGAGCGGGTACGCGGTGAACCAGACCGAGGCTCGGTCGACGGCCGCCCTGGGGTCGGGTGAGGCGAACGGGTTCGCCATCATGGTGTGCAGGCCGGCCAGTTGGCGGGCCAACGTTCGGGCGTCGCCGAGCATCGACTGCTCCACGAGCCACTCCACGTAGGCCTTGTTGCGACCGTCGGGCGCGAACGGCGGAGCACTGATCCCGTTCTGCGGAGTGCGCCGGCGCCGTGCGGCGGGACGCAGCTTGCGCGGCCGCGCCGGATAGAACTGGGCGTCGAAGGTCATTTCCGGCAGGACGTCCTCGTGATCGGCAACCGCTTGGTCGTCTGGCTCTGCAGTCATGGCCGCCAATCTAGTCGTGAGCAGTTCGCACGTGGTGGAGGAGGGGGTTCAGTGCGCCTGCCGTCATGCCGGCAGTCCTGTCCCCCCGGCAAGCCTGTCATCCCCGCGAACGCCCCGGGTCTCGACAAGCTCGACCAGCCGCTCAGGGAAGGCGGCAGGCGTCCGTGCTACCCGGCAGCCGGTGCCGGTTCGCGGCCACCACCGCGTAGGCCGGCCGGGCCACCCACAGCACCGGCGGACGGCTGAGCAGCCGGCCCGCCACCCGCCACAGACCGCGGCCGGTCATCAGCGCCTCGCCGATCGCCGCCGCGCCATAGCTGACCGTGCCCCACTCGCCGACGAAGGGGATCTCGCGCCGGGCGCGGGCAACGTCCACCCCGAGGGTGGCCGGGTCCGCCCGTTGCAGGGGCTCGATCCCGGTGCGCAGTCCGCGTCGTCGCAGCCACGCCGCGCTGCTGGTGCAGAACCCGCAGTCGGCGTCATAGAGCAGGTGGGCCATCAGCGCAGGGCGGTCAGCATGGTCAGGTCGTCGCCCGGGAGCACGTCCGCGGTGGCGCTGACCCAGAGGGCCTTCAGGGTGAGCGAGCCCCGGAGGGTGCTCATGAATGCGGTGTCAGCGGCGTCGCGTCCGGTGGCGATCCGCAGCAGCGTCGGACGGGGCGCAAGCGTGGTCGCGTCGACCGCCCACCAGGCACCGTCCACGTAGGCCTCGGCGACCGCGTGGAAGTCCATCGGGTCCAGGCCGGGCGCGTACACCGCAGCCAACCGGGCCGGCACGTTCAGCCCGCGCAGCAGGGCGATCACCAGATGAGCGTAGTCACGGCACACCCCCTGCCTCGACAGGTAGGTGTCGACCGCCCCGTCGATCGGCTTGGACGAACCGGACACGTACGACAGCCGCGAACCGACCCATGACGACACCGCATCCAGCAGGTTCTTGCCGCTCAGGCCGGCGAACTCGGCGGCGGCCACCGGCATCAGCTTGTCGGAGTCGCAGTACCGGCTGGGCCGGGCGTACTCGATGCGGTGCAGGTCGGTCGGCTGCTCGATCTCGGCAATGCCCTCGATGGTCGCGGTGTAGTCGATGGTGAGCGGACCCGCAGGCAACCCGGTGATCAGGTGCAGCCGTCCGCCGTGCGGGGCCGCCACCTCTTCGGCGTAGGCCGCGGCACCGTTCGCGGTGATCGTGAGGCTCTCGATGCGGCTGGGACCCGCAGCCACGGCGACCGCAAGCACCAGGTCGGCGTCCGGCGTGTCGAGGGTGGCTTCGATGTGTGCGGCGACTGAGCGTTGCATGCGTCCATCGTCGCAGCCGCCGGCCCGCCGCCGGCCCCGGTGTATTGATTTGGAACGCACCTGGAACATCGCCGGGCACACCTGTTCCGGCGTGCGAGGTCCGCGGCTAGATTCGGCATCGACGCGAGGAGGCGGGATGGCCCTGGTTCAGATTGCCCAGCGAGCAACCGATCTGGATCGGGCGGCGAGCTTCTACACGATGCTGCTGGGCAGAGCACCCAGCGCCCGGTTCGAGCCGCCCGGGCTGCTCTTCTTCGACCTGGACGGGGTCCGCCTGTTGCTGGACGGCAACGCGCCCTCGGCGCTGCACTACCTGGCCGTGGACGATGTCGAGGCCGAGGTGGCACGCCTGGCGGCGGCCGGGGTGGAGGTGGTCTCCGCACCGCACCAGATCTTCGCCCACGACGACGACACCCTGGGTCCGGCGGGTACCCAGGAGTGGCAGGCGTTCGTCCGCGATTCCGAGGGCAACACCGTCGGCCTGGTCGAGTGGAGAGCGCCGTGACGCTGTTCAAGACGCTGATCCCGAAGGTGTTCTACGCGGACCTGAATGTTGGCCGCGACCTGTTCGTGGACGGGCTCGGCATGGCCGTGGTGCACGACGACGGCGATTTCGTGGTGCTCGAGCGGGACGGCTGCAAGCTCTACCTGGTGCAGGACGCCGAATACGCGGCCAAGGACCGGCCCGAGCTGGGCATCGAGACCGACGCGATCGACGCGATCCATGCCGACATCGCGGCCCGCCGTCCGGACCTGCTGCACCCCACCTACCCGGCCGGCGGCGGCATCGTGCGGCGGGAGTACGGGGCCAGGGAGTTCGCGGTGCTCGACTCCACCACCGTCTGTGTGGTGTTCCGCGACTGGAGTTGACCGGGCCGCTCGACGGCGTCTCTCGATAGACTCGCCAGGATGGTTGGGTGAGGAGAGCGATGGACTGGACGGGACACGTCATCTGGTGGCACTGCTACCCGCTGGGCTTCGTCAACGCCGAGGACAATGCGATTCGCGACGTGCGGCACCGGCTCGGGCAGTTGACCAACTGGCTCGACTACCTGATCGATCTCGGCTGCAACGGCATGCTGCTCAACCCGATCTTCGCCTCGTCGACGCATGGCTACGACACCCTCGACCATTACGCCATCGACCCTCGGCTGGGCGATGACGGCGACTTCGGCGACCTGATGTGGAAGGCCAAGGAGCGCGGCATCCGGATCCTGCTGGACGGGGTGTTCAACCACCTGGGCCGCGAGCATCCGGTGATCCAACGGGCGCTCACCGCCGGCGAAGGCACCCCCGAGGGCGACTGGCTCCGCTGGGTGGACGGCTACCCGCGGGTGTTCGAGGGCCACGAGCCCCTGGTCGAGCTCAACTTCGCCAACACCGAGGTGCAGGACTTCGTGGTGGACGTCATGTGCCACTGGCTGGGCCGCGGCATCGACGGCTGGCGGCTGGATGCGGCCTATGCGCCCGGGGCGGCGGCGTGGCGACCGATCGTCGAGCGGGTCAAGGCCGCCTATCCGGACTGCTGGCTGCTGGGCGAGGTGATCCACGGCGACAAGGACGCATTCGTCAGCGAGTCGGGCCTGGACTCGGTCACCCAGTACGAGCTCTGGCACGGCATCTGGCAGTCGATGAACGACGAGAACCTGTGGAGCCTGGACTGGGCGCTGCAGCGGCACCGCAAGTTCTGCAAGCATTTCCGCCCGCAGATCTTCATCAGCAACCACGACGTCACCCGCATCTCGTCCAAGCTGGACGATCGCCGGCACATCGGGCACGCCGCCGTGCTGCTCACCCTGCTGCCCGGCGTACCGTCCATCTACGCCGGCGACGAGCATCGGTTCGAGGGCATCAAGCTCGATCAGATCGGCGGCGACGACGCGGTGCGGCCACCGTTTCCGACCACCCCGGACGGCCTGCTGCCGTTCGGCGCCGACACCTTCGAGTTGTACCGCACCCTGATCGCGCTGCGCCGGCAACACCCCTGGCTGGTGGACGGGGTGGTCAACACCCGCGACCTGACCAACGGCTCGGCCGTGGTGCAGGTCGCCGGGCCCGATCAGGTCATCGAACTCGCCCTCAACATCAGCGACGCCGAAGGGCCGGCTCCCATCGGCGAGGTTCTGCTCTGCTCGAACAAGTGCGGCGACACCGTGCCGGCGCACGGCTGGGCGATCGGACTCCGGCCGCGTACCGACGAGGACGAACCCTTCCTGGTACGGGGCCTGGGTTGAGCGCGAGCATCCTCTCGGTGAATCTCGGCCGACCGGCCGTTGACAAGGGGAAACCGAGCAACATCACGGGTATCGACAAGCAGCCGGTCGAGCAGGCAGAGGTGCTGGCGCCGCCGTCGCGGGCGGTGACCCGGCGACTCACGCCCGGGCAGCGCAGCGGCATGGTCGGCGACTTCATCGGCGACGGGGCCAACCACGGGGGCACCGTCCAGGCGGTCTACGCGTACGCCCGCGAGGACCTGGACGCCTTCGGCGAGGCGGTCGGCCGCACGTTTCCATCCGGTGGCTTCGGTGAGAACCTGACCACCTCGGGGCTGGACGTGACCGGTGCCCTGATCGGGGAGCGCTGGCGCGTGGGCGGCGCGGACGGGGTCGAGCTGATCGTCACGTGCCCACGGATCCCGTGCAACACGTTCCGGGCGTTCATCGCCGAGCGTGGCTGGCTGAAGACCTTCACCAGGGCGGCCAGGCCGGGGGCGTACCTGTCGGTGCACAAGCCCGGGGTGGTGCACCGCGGTGACCCGATCGAGGTCGTCTTCCGGCCCGACCACGAGGTGAGCATCGGGCTGCTCTTCCGCTCGCAGACGCTGGAGCGTGAGCTGGCGCCGCTGGTGCTGACGGCACGCGACTACCTGGACCCCGAATCGGTGGACTACGCGGAGCGGGCCGAGGTGTTCACCATCGGGTGACCGAGTTCGTGATGTCGACCACGGACGGCCTCTCGCGATGAGAATGTTTCGGTTCAGCCTGGCGTGTATTCAGCAGTGGATGTAACGTCGCTTCCGTGACGACCGCAACCATGACGCACACCGCCGCGCTCACCCGACTCGGTCGAGCCCTGTCCGACGACGTGCGGGCCCGGATCCTGCTTGCCCTGCGCGAAGCGCCGGCCTACCCGTCCGACCTCGCGGACGCGCTGGGCGTGTCGCGTCAGGTGATGTCGAACCAGCTCGCTTGCCTGCGCGGCTGCGGCCTGGTGGAGGCGATACCCGAGGGCAGGCGCATCTGGTACCGACTGGCCGATCCCCACCTCGCGCCGGGGCTGGACGACCTGCTGCAACTCGTCCTCGTGGTCGACCCGGCCTGCTGCGGCCCCGACTGCACCTGCACATGATGAGTGTCGTGGCCAACGGCCTGCCGCTGGAACTCCGACGTCGGCGGCTGCTCGAGCGGCGGGTCCGGTGGGTCGTCGGGGCAACGATCGGTTACAACGTGATCGAGGCGGTGATCGCCCTCGCCTCCGGGGCCGCAGCGTCGTCGACGGCTCTGGTGGCGTTCGGCCTCGACTCGATCGTCGAGGTGCTGTCCGCCGCTGCGGTCGCCTGGCAGTTCGCGTCGGCCGACCCCGAGAGTCGCGAGCGCCCCGCACTGCGGATGATCGCCGTCTCGTTCTTCGGCCTTGCAGCATTCGTCGCCGCCGACGCCGCACGTTCGCTGATCGGCGGCGTCCAGGCCGAGCACTCGACGGTCGGGATCGTGCTGGCCGCCGTCTCCCTGGTGGTCATGCCGGTGCTGTCGTGGGTGGAGCGACGCACCGGCCGCGAGCTCGGCTCCGCGTCGGCGGTCGCGGACTCCAAGCAGACGCTGATCTGTTCCTACCTCTCGGCCGTCCTGCTCGTCGGCCTGGTGCTCAACGGAGCCCTGGGGTGGTGGTGGGCCGACCCGGTCGCGGCACTGGTCATTGCCGGGTTCGCCGTTCGGGAGGGTGTCCTGGCGTGGCGCGGTGACACCTGTTGCGCCCCCGTCTCGGCACTGATCGCCGACCAGCCGTGCGTCGACGACTGCTGCCGTCCTGACCCGCAGAGTGGGGTCTGATGGGCCACGACCACGATCACGGCGCAGCCTCCGGCGGCGACCAGCGCCGGCAGCTGGCCGTCGCGTTCGGCATCACCAGCACGATCCTGATCGCGGAGGTCGTCGGCGCAATCTGGACCGGCTCCCTGGCGCTGCTCGCCGACGCGGCGCACATGCTCACCGATGTCGCCGGACTGGCCCTGGCCCTGTTCGCCGCCACCCTCACCTTGCGGCCACCGTCGCCCAGCCGGACCTGGGGATACCGCCGCGCCGAGGTGCTGGCCGCGCTCGCGCAGTCAGCCCTGCTGCTGGCCGTCGGCGTCTACGTGCTCGTCGAGGCCGTCCGCCGCTTCTTCGAACCGCCGCAGATCGCCTCCGGGGCCCTGTTGGTGTTCGGCATCATCGGACTGGCCGGCAACCTCGCCTCGCTGTTCGTCCTCGCCCGCCACCGCACCGCGAGCTTCAACCTGCGGGCAGCGTTCCTCGAGGTTCTGAACGACGCTCTCGGATCGGTCGCCGTGATCGTCGCCGCCATCGTGATCGCCACCACCGGCTGGTACCAGGCGGACGCGGTCGCCGGGGTGCTGATCGGCGTCATGATCCTGCCGCGCGCCGGCAGGCTACTTCGAGAGACGACCGCCGTGCTGCTCGAGTCCACTCCTCCGGGGCTCGATCTCGAGGCGGTGCGCACCCACCTGCTCGGTGTCGCCCACGTCCGCGAGGTGCACGACCTGCACGCGTCGCTGATCGCCACCGGCCTGCCCGTGGTCAGTGCGCACGTCGTCGTCGACGACGCGTGCTTCAGCGACGGCCACGCCCACGACCTTCTCGACCAACTGCAGCAGTGCGTCGCCGAACATTTCGACGTCTCGGTCGAACACTCCACGTTCCAGATCGAGCCGGCCTCGCACCAGTCCCACGAGCACCACACCCACGCCTGATGCCCGTGGGTTCACCCCAGCCGGCGGACGACAAGTGCCCGGGCGCCGGCCGGAGTCGGGGTGAGGACGATCGTCGCCGAGGCGCTGCCCGAGGGCTTGAGCCGGCGGCGAAGAGCGGCCGGATCGACCTCCAGACCGCGCTTCTTGATCTCGAGGGTGCCGATCCCCTGCCCGCGCACCCAGGCCCGCAACGACTTCTCGCCGGCGTCCAGCACGTCGAGCACCTCGAACGCGGTGGCGAACGGCGTCGCGGTGTGCCGAGCGGCCACCAGGTAGGCGATGCCGGGCTGGACGCGACGGGCGTCCAGGTGCTCGGCAAGGGTGTCGATCAGCCCGGCGCGGATCACGGCGGGATCAGGTTCGTAGAGCACGGCGGCGGTGAGTTGCGCTGCAGGTGGTGAGGCCGGCGGGACGTGTGCCGGGGCGCCTTCCAGGACGTGCCCGCCGGGCAGCAGCACCGCCTGCCGAGCGGCCGTCCCGGGGCCAGACCACAGGGACAGCTCGACCAGGTCGCCGCCGTCGCTGACCCAGGTGGCGGCGACGCCGTCCGGAATCAGCGCGTGGGGCAACCCCGGACCCAGTTTCACGCAGGCGATCCGTTCGTCCAGCAGGTGTCGGACGAACGACCAAGGCGGGGTGAGGTCCTCCACCCGCCAGGAGCGCCCTGATGCAGTCCGGCGGGCCGGGTCGCAGAACACGGCCGTGTCGTCGTCGAGCAACGATTCCAGCAGGGTCGTCGCGTCACCGACGGTGACCGGCACACCCAGGTTCGCCGACGCCAGGATCGCCGTGACCTCGTCGGCTTCGACCGCCGCGATTTCCAAGCCGGCGCCGAGAAAGCTGCGCGCATCGGCTCCGATGCCGCACCCCAGGTCGAGCACCCGGCGGACGCCCGTGCGCCGGAGGCGTTCCGCCCGCCAGGCGGCGACCCGGGGTCGGGTGGCCTGCTCCAGTCCGGTCGCGGTGAAGAACATGGCCTGCGCAGCCGGGCCGAACTTGCCGGCCGCACGCCGCCGCAGTGCAGTCTGGGAGAGGACCAGGGCCGCCCGGTCGGGGGGAAACCCACGGCGGAGCCGTTCGGCAGCGCCGAGCGACGCCGGCTCGGCTTCGGCCGCCGCTTGGGCCAGCGCGTCCCCGGCTGCCTCGCTGACCAGCCACCGCGCGTCCGAGGCATCCATGGCAGGTTGTTTACCCGATCGAACCGACCTGCGTCGAGCAGGACGCAGAGTTCGGTATTACCCCACGATTAGGATGAACGCATGAAGCTGCTCGCCCGCACCCTGCTGATCATCGGCGGTGTCGTGCTGGTCGGCGCCATCGTGCTGCTGGCCTACGGCGGCTTCGAGGTCTGGAAGCAGTTCATCGCGCTCTCGGCCAACCGCAGCCTGGCGTTCAGTAATCCAGTCGGCGTGATGCTCGGCGGCGCGGCCCTTGCCCTGCTGGCCGGACTGTTCGCCGGCTACGCCCTGGGCATGCCGCGGCAGCCGAAGCAGCAGCCGACGGCCACCCCCACGCAGCCGCAGCCACAACCGCAGCCGCCCTACTCCGGGCCGAACCACTCCGGCCCGACCCCGCCCGCCGATCCCACGTCGCTGCGCTGAAGGCGGGGACCTCGTCCAGCTCGGTCGTCCGAGCGGCTACCGTGCATCCATGACTTCCCTGACGAGCGCACTGGCCGAGCGGGTGGTGCTGCTGGACGGCGGTTTCGCCACCCGGCTGGAGCGCCGCGGTCACGACCTCAGTGACGCGTTGTGGTCCGCCCGGCTGTTGCTCGACGAGCCGGACGCGATCCGCGCCACCCACGCAGACTTCTTCGCGGCCGGCGCCGAGGTGGCGATCACGGCCTCCTACCAGGTGAGCGAATCCGGGTTCCTGGCGGCCGGGCGCACCGTCGCCGAGGCGCGCGAGGCGCTCGCCCGCAGCGTGCGGCTTGCCCGGGCGGCCGCAGCCCAGTTCGACGGCGAACGCTGGGTGGCGGCCTCAATCGGGCCCTACGGCGCCAGCCTCGCCGACGGCTCCGAATATCGCGGCGACTACGGGTTGAGTGTGGCTGAGCTGCGGGCATGGCATCGTCCGCGTCTGGAGTTGCTGGCCGAGGCCGGTGCGGACCTGTTCGCCTGCGAGACCATTCCGTGCCTGGCCGAGGCGGAGGCCCTGGCTGCCGAGATCGCCCTGCTGGACGTGCCGGCCTGGCTCTCGCTGACCACCGTCGGCGATCGCACCAGGATGGGCGAACCGGCCGAAGATGCCTACGCGCTGGCCGCCGAGGTGCCGGCCATCGTGGCGCTCGGGGCGAACTGTTGCGATCCGCACGATGCCGCGGCGGTCGTCGGCGCGGTGGCGGCACGTCGTCCAGTCGTGTTCTACCCCAACAGCGGTGAATCCTGGGACGCCGTCGCCCGCAGCTGGGTCGGTGATGCGGACGGCGGCAGCGACCTCGCCGCCGGCGTGCAGGGCTGGCTGGACGCAGGCGTCCGGGCGCTGGGCGGGTGCTGCCGGGTCACTCCCGACCAGATCAGCGAAATGCGTGCCGTGGTGGACCACCGTTGAGTGAGCCTGTCGAAATCATTGGCCTCGACGGGTGAGAGGTCTCGACACGCTCGACCAACCGATGATCACCAATCCCAGTCCAGGGTGATCCAGTCCCAGGCGACCAGGCGGCCGCGCGTGTCGTACAGGGCGATCCGCTGGGTGCCTTTGGCGTAACCGCCGTGCTCCTCGCTCAGCGTGATGGTGCCGCCCAGGGTCGGGTGCAGGTCGATCCAGCCGACCGGGGTCCGTCCCACGTAGACGAAGAACGACCCGCCGACTCCGACCCCGTTCAGCGAGGGTTCGAAGTTGGGTGCCCAGATGCCGTCGAAGGCGAGCAGGTCGGGCTGGTAGTGCCTCCGGAAATCGTGGGTACAGCGGGTGACCACACCGCTCCACGGTTCCACGGCGGCACAGTGTCGGTGCCGGTGCCCATGGGCGGACGGGGCCGCCGCGACCACGGTGTCCGGCAGTGGCTGGGCCTCGGCGTTCGCGGGTACCAGGCCGATGGCCACTGTGGCGGCGATTCCGAGACCGGCACGGGCGAGTAGGTGCGACATGTCAGTTCCCTCTCCGCGGGATCACCCGTCCCGCAGTCAGCCGATAGGAGTCGGCGCACCGCCGTTTCGTACATGTCGGACGGGGATCCCCGCGTTCGCCGGGATGACGAAAGAGGGCCGGGTTGACGAATGTGGGCCCTGATGACGACCTCAGCGGTTGAAGCTCCAGCTCACCGGCTCGCCGCCCCGGTACGGCATCACGCCATGGAACGGACGCGGGTCGGCGTCGAAGACCAGCGGGAGGAAGTGCCGATCGCCGGGCCACATCGGCAGCGGCTCCCCGCGTCCGAGCAGCCGGTCGATCGGCACCCACTGCAGCGGGCCGTCGTCGTTGCGTTGCGGCACCTCTCCGGTGAAGGCGTCCACCAGGAACACGAACCCCAGCCAGTTCTCGCCGTCCGCCCCGAAGCCCGGCCACGAGACGGTGCCCCGCAGCCGCGCCGCCGTGACCCTGATGCCGGCCTCCTCCATCAGTTCGCGGTGCAGGCAGGCGAGCACGTCCTCGCCGTCCTCGAGTTTGCCGCCGAGCCCGTTGAACTTGCCGCGATGCGCGTCCGCCTCTCGGCTGCGCAGCACCATCAGCACGCGCCGCCGGTCGGGGTGCAGCACGTAGCCCAGAACTCCGACGACCGGCGTATACGGCATCGGCGTCAGACCAGCACGGTCGAGACCGGCAAGCCCGAGTCGGCTCCGATCTCGAGGCTGGACGGGCGCAGTCCGCGCGCGATCACCTCGGCACCGAGGACGGCGATCATCGCTCCGTTGTCGGTGCACAGCCCCGGTCGGGGGCGGCGCAGGTGGATGCCGCGCTCGGACGTCCGCTGCTCCAGCAGGGTGCGCAGCCGGGAGTTGGCCGCGACCCCGCCGCCGATCAGCAGGTCGGACACCCCGTGGTGCGCGCAGGCGTCCACCGCCTTGGCGGTGAGCACGTCGCAGACGGCCTCCTGGAACGATGCGGCCACGTCGGCCACCGGCACGATCTCGCCGTCCCGCTGACGGGTCTCGACCCAGCGCGAGACCGCGGTCTTCAGTCCGGAGAACGAGAAGTCGAAGCGGTGCTTGGCCTGGTCCTTTCCGGCGGTGAGCCCCCGCGGGAACGCGATCGCGCGCGGGTCCCCCTCGGCGGCCGCCCGGTCGATCACCGGCCCGCCCGGGTAGGGCAGGCCGAGCACCCGCGCCACCTTGTCGTAGGCCTCCCCGGCGGCGTCGTCGATGGTGGAACCGATTTCGACGATGTCACCGGTGATGTCGTTCACGAGCAGCAGCGAGGTGTGCCCGCCGGACACCAGCAGCGCGGCGCAGGGCGTCGGCAGCGGGCCGTGGTCGAGCAGGTCCACCGCGACGTGACCGACCAGGTGGTTCACCCCGTAGAGCGGCGTGTTCAGGCTTGCGGCCAGGGCTTTCGCGGACGCCAGGCCCACCACCAGTGCGCCCATCAGGCCCGGGCCGGCGGTGACGGCGATGCCGTCCAGTTCGGTCAGGTCGACATCGGCCGTGGCGAGCGCACGTTCGAGCGCGGGCCGCATCGCCTCCAAATGCGCCCGGGACGCGATCTCGGGCACCACCCCGCCGAACCGCACGTGCTGCTCCACCGACGAGGCCACCTCGTTCGCGAGCAACTCGTGCCCCCGGACGATGCCTACGCCGGTCTCGTCGCAGGACGACTCGATGCCCAGCACCAACGGTTCGCTCACGCGATCAATCCCCCAAACCGTCGAGGTCGCGCTGCATCACCAATGCGTCGCGATCCACGCCGTAGTAGTTCCTGCGAAAACTGATCTCGGTGAAGCCGAGGCTGCGGTACAGCGCCAGCGCCGGTTCGTTGGCCCACTCGACCTCGAGCAGCATGCGCTCGGCGCCCTGGGCCGCGGCCCAGCCCAGCCCCGCCTCCAACAGCGCGCGGCCCACCCCCTGCTGGCGGTAGCGCGGGTCGACCACCACCCGGTTCAGGTCGGCCACCTCGGCGGCCAGCTGGAAGGCCGCCACGCCTCTCAGCACCCCCTGGTGATCGCGGGCGGCGGGTGCGAAACGGTGGGCGCCGGTGAGTTCGGGCAGCCACGACCGGCGGATCCACCGCGACTGCGCAGCGAAACCGGTCTGTTCCAGTTCGAGGATCGTGTCGAGGTCGTCGGCGGTGGCCGCGTCGATCAGCGGCGTCGGCAGCCGGGTCATCGGGACCGCCCGACGGACAGCCTCGGCTGCAGCAACGTGGACTTCCGGGTGGTCGACACCTCGGCGTCCGGGCGGCGCAGGTAGAGCGGCGACAGGCCGACATCGGGCAGGGTCGGCCCGGCCAGGGCGAGCAGCCCTCCGTCCAGGGCTTCGGACGCTCCGCCGGCCAGCGCGGCACCCGGTCCGGTCACCGGCAGGTCGGGCAACTCGGCGACGGCTGTGACGAACGGGCCGGCCAGCCGCGTGCCGTCGGCGGCGTAGCGGGCCCAGTAGACCTCCTTGCGCCGGGCGTCGCTGAGCGCCAGGAACTCCCCCTCGGACGAGTCGTAGCCGGCCGCCACCGCGTCCAGGGAGCACACCCCGCGCACCGGGACCCCGAGCACGAAGCCCAGCGTGTGCGCCGTGACCACGCCGACCCGCAGCCCCGTGAACGGCCCCGGTCCCACGCCGACCACGAGCTGGCCCACTTCGGCCAGCGTGCGGCCCGATTCGGCCAGGGTGGACACCACCAACGGCATCAGCCGTTCCGCGTGCGCCCGGCTGTCGGTGACCGCCGCGGAGGCCAGCACGGCCCCGTCCGCCGCCAATCCGACGCGCACGTCGGTCGAGGTGTCGATGGCCAGCACCAGGGTCGTCACAATCGCTCCAGTTCCACGTCGGCCCAGCGCGGCCCGATGCCGACGACGAACACCAGCCGGGTCTCGTCCTCGGGGTCGAGGCCGCGCCTGATGTCGATCTCCAGCCGGTCGTCGGCCAGTCCCTCGGCGATTCCCCCACCCCATTCGATCAGGGTGACCGAGTCGGCGAGGGAGGCCTCCAGGTCGAGGTCCTCCAGCTCGTCGAAACTGCCCAGGCGGTAGGCGTCCACGTGCACCAGGCCGGGGCCCCCGGTGGCGCTGCGATGCACCCGCGAGAGCACGAAGGTCGGCGAGATGACGGGCCCGGCGACCCCCAGCCCGGCACCGATGCCCTGGGCCAGCGTGGTCTTGCCCGCCCCCAGGTCGCCGGTGGCGATCAGTACGTCGCCGGCCCGCAGGAGTCCCGCGAGGCGGGCACCGAGTGCCTGCATGGCGTCCGCGGTGGGCGCCTCCACGAGCACCGGCAGCCGCCGGCGCAGCTCTTCCAGGGGCGGCTGCTCACCGACCCGGACGAAGCCGTGCCTCGTCCACCAGGCGGCCACCGCCGGAAACTCGGTGCGGGTGCGGACGGCCAGGGTGCGGACGCCGTCCACCGCGAGCAGGTCCATCGCGCACTGCACCATGGCTCCCGCGATGCCGCGGCGGCGGAAGTCCGGCAGCACCGCGACCCGGCTGATGGTGGCGATCTCGCCGTCGAGGCCGACGATCAGGCCCGCCACCGGACGTCCGTCCACCGCGGCCAGCATGCCGAAGCCCCCGTCCAGGGCCTCCGCGATGCTCTGCAGGGTGTCGGAGAGTGCCGCGGGGGGTGGCTCCACCGGGGGCCGCGCGGCGAAGGCCGCATGCACCACGGCAAGCAGGTCGACGGCCGAGGCGGCATCGACGCGCAGGATGCGCACATGTCCCCCGTCGGGCAGTGCCGCCTGCGCGACAACGCCGGGTAACTGCGCCGTGCGCGCGGACGGGGCGGACATGGATCCTCCGAAGGTGGGCAGGGCCGAGAGCCGTACGAGTCTATCCGCCCGCAACGACGCAATGAACGGCGGTCGCGGTCAGGTCAGGTGAACTCCATCCACAGGCCAACCCCCAGCATCAGCACGCCCACCCCCAGCAACAGCACCACCGTGATCATCGTGCCGTTCGTCGCGAGCCAGTCCCGCACCGACTCCAGCCGGGCGAGTGCTCGCTCGCCGGAGCGCGCGTACATCAGGGACGGGATCGCGACGGTGCTCACCCCGACCGCGCAGAACCAGACCAGCACGACCAACGCCTGCACCGGGTCGAGGTCGGCCACCTGGCGTGAGGCGGCGATGGTCAGCACCAGGTTTTCGGGGTGGAAGGCGAACTGGAAACCGACCATGCCGCAGCTGAGCGGACCCAGCGTGCCGACCCAGTCCAGGAACTTGCTGTGCGACGTCGAACCGCGTCCCCTGGCCGCCCGGCCGCGATCCCAGATCCACCACACCAGCGCGATCGCGATCAGCATCAGGCCGCAGATCACGTAGAACAGCCCGCCGGGCCGGAACCGGCGGATCGGGGTGAACTGGGCGGCCCCGAACGTCACCAGCGCGAAGACGATCGCCAGCCCGGCCGCATAACCGACAGCGAGCCACATGCCGCGCGAGGCGCGCCGCGTGCCGAGCAGCACCCCGAGACCGGACAGCACCGGCATCGTGGTGAACGCCACGACCAGGGCGTAGCCCGTGGTGAGGGCGGCGGCGACCGCTGTTTCCACAGGCCTTCCTTCCGGGGTTCGCGCCGACTCTTCAGGCCCAGCCGAGCCGACCTGGCCCGTCCGAGCGAAGTGTCATCGTAGCCCGCGGACGCAGTGCTGCCCCGGGCGGACCACCCGGGGCAGTGCTGTTTCGTGGGCTGGTCAGCCGGCGGTGTGCCGCTCGAACACCTCGAGGACGGCCGGGTAGAGCGGGTGCTCGGCGGCCAGGCCGGTGATCTGCTGCACCGCCTGCTCGGGCGACAGCGTGGCCAGCAGTCGCTGCAGTTCCACCGCTTCGGGATCCTCGGCGGCGTCGAAACCGAGACCGGCACCGATCGCGGCCAGCAGTCCGTCGCACGGCAGGCCCCGTTCGGCCAGTTGTGAGGCCGGGGAGATGAACCGGTCGTGCCGGCCGAGCTTGCGCAGCGGGCCCCGTCCGACGCGCAGGGTGGTGTCGGGCAGGTGCGGGTTGGCGAACCGCTTCAGGATCTTCGACACGTAGGCCGACTGCACCTCGTCGTCGACCCCGTGCTTGGCCACGATCAGCGACTTGGTGTCGGCGAGGGCGTCGGCGACCTTGGCGCTCACCGTCGGGTCGGCGAGCGCGTCGGAGATCTTCTCGATGCCCGCCGCGTAGCCGAACCAGGCTGCCGTGGCGTGCCCGGTGTTCACCGTGAACAGCTTGCGCTCGATGTACGGCTCGAGGTCGTCCACCCAGGTGACACCGGGAATCTCGGGCACGTTGCCTTCGAACGGCGGGGTCTCGATGGCCCACTCGAAGTAGGTCTCGACGGTGACGTCGAGGCCCGCGTCCGGTGCCTGGGCGGGCACGATGCGGTCGACCGCGGTGTTGGCGAACAGCGCCCGGTCGGCCAGATCATCACCGGCGTAGGCCTGTTCCACCTCGCCCTTGAGTATGTCGGTGCCGTTGATGGCGTTCTCGCACGCCATCACCGCCAGCTTGCCCGCACCGTCTGGACGGGCGGCGATTCCGGCCGCGATGGCCGGGGCGACGAACTTCAGGATGTGCGCCCCGACCGCCGTGGTGACGATGTCGGCCGACGCGATGGCGTCCGTCAGTTGGTCGGCCTGCTTCGCGGAGTTGAGGGCGGAGTACCCGCGCACCACTGTGGTGCGCGGGTCATCACCCACTTCGTGCACGGAGTACGAATCCGACTGCTGCAGCCCCTCGATCAGGGCGTCGGCGACGTCGGCGAACACCAGGTCGTACCCGGCCCCGTCGAGTAGCAACCCGACGAAGCCGCGACCGATGTTTCCCGCGCCGAAGTGGACCGCTTTCATGTCAGCTGTTCACCCTTCCGAACGCGTCGCTGATCTGCTGCGCCGACGTGGCCTGCTCGAGTTCGGCGATCTTGGACTCGTCCAGGAACACCTCGGCGATCTTGCCCAGCAACTCCAGGTGGTCGTTGCCGGCCCCGGCGATACCGATCACGAACCGGACGGGGTTGCCGTTCCAGTCGATGCCGTTGGGGTACCGGACGACCGAGATCGACGACTGCTTGATCATCGACTTGGCCTCGTTGGTGCCGTGCGGGATCGCGAGCAGGTTGCCCATGTAGGTGGACACCGACTTCTCCCGGTCGTGCATGGACGCCACGTAGCCCTCATCGACGTTGCCCGAGGCAACCAGCAGGGCGCCGGCCTCGTTGATCGCGCCGATCCGGTCGGTTGCGGTGCCGGCCAGCACGATGGAGGACAGCGGGAGCACTTCGTCGGAGTCGTCGGCCGCGGCAGCGGCAGCGGCGGCCGGCGCGGCCGTCTCGGAGGGCACCGGATCGGCCGCAGCCGGGGTGGCGAGCCGGAGCAGACGTGGTGGCTGTGGCCGATCCGACCGTGGCGGCCCGTGCGGGCTCGGGCTCGGGCGCCGCCGAACCGCTGTTGGCCAGCCTGACCATGTCGGTCACCTCGTCGTAGCGGGGGCTGGTCATGAAGTTGTCGACCGCCACGTGGACGGCCGACGGGGTGCGCTGCGCTGCGCGGGGCATCAGGTCTTCGTGCGACACCACGATGTCCCAGCTGTCGTCCAGCGAGGCGATCGCCTTGTTGACCACCTTGACGTCCTTGAAGCCGGCGGCCTGGATCTTCTTGCGCAGCACCGAGGCACCCATCGCGGACGAACCCATGCCCGCATCACAGGCGAAGACGATGGTCTTGACCACGCCCGCGGGGGCGGCGGTACCGGTACGCAGGGCCGCCAGGGCGCCCGAAGACTTGCCCTTGTTCTCTTCGGTCTGCATGATCGCCTCGCTGAACTTGTCGCCGCCGGCGGCCTCGGCCGCGAGATCGGCGTTGCGCGAGGCCCGCAGGATCACGCCTGAGACCAGGAACGTCACCGTCGCGGCGAGCGCAACGGAAAGGATCACCGCGAAGTACTTTCCGGGGGCGGTCTGCGCCAGGACCGCGATGATGCTGCCGGGAGCCGCAGGCGCACGCAGCGCACCGCCGAGCACCATGTTGGTGGTGACGCCGGTCGCGCCACCGGCGATCAGCGCCAGGATCAGCGCCGGCTTCATCAGTGCGTAGGGGAAGTACACCTCATGGATGCCACCGACGAACTGGATGAACGCGGCGCCGGGGGCCGACGCCTTCGCAGCACCGATGCCGAAGAAGGTGAAGGCCAGCAGCAGGCCGAGACCGGGGCCGGGGTTGGCCTCGAGCAGGAACAGGATCGAGCTGCCCTGCTCGGACGCCTGCTGCAGGCCCAGCGGAGTCAGTACGCCGTGGTTGATGGCGTTGTTCAGGAACAGCACCTTGGCCGGCTCGATGATGATGCTGGTCAACGGCAGCAGATCACGTTCGATCAGCCAGTTCACACCGGCGCCGAGCCCGGCCATCAGCGTGTTGACGAGCAGCGCGAGCGGGTAGAAGCCGATCACCAGCAGGACGAAGCCCCAGATGCCTGCGGAGAACATGCTGACCAGCATTTCCAGACCGGCCTTGACCCGGCTCTCCCACAGCGTGTCGAGCCAACGCATGGAGTAGGCCGCCAGCGGAGCCATGATCATGGCACCGATGAACATGTGCACCTGCCCGATCTGATTGTTCTCAGGCTGGGTCAGGTTGTACTGGGCGATGATGTAGTCCGACCCGCCGATGGCGCCGATCAGGCCGATGCCGGCCACGACACCGCCGCGCACGCCGTACACGTTGTGTCCGCCGGTGTACGCGATCAGGATCGGCAACAGGTAGTGGATCATCGGGCCGACGACGGTCGCCAGCGCTTCATTCGGCGTGAACCCGTCCGGAATGAAGAACATCGTCAGGATGCCCCACGTGATCAGCGCGGGAATGTTGGGCATGATCATGCCGGACAGGAAGGTGCCGAACTTCTGCACCCCGGTGCGCAGCGACGACTTCGATGCTTCTGCGGTTGGCGTTGTAGACATTGCAGTCTCCTCGTTTACGGCCGGCCGGGTCCATGGTCACCTGTGACGCGCGCCCGACACAGCATCTCTGCACGCACACTAGACCGCGGAGCGCCCAATCAGCCACCGGCATGCCGCAACCATCCACAGGGTGACGGGCGTGCCCGGGCGGGCCGTCCTGGCTACCGGCGCAAGGCCGCGATCACCGCGCCGAGTGCGCGTGCACCGTCCTGAGGCGGATGCGGACCCGGCTGGGCGGCAGCGGCCAGCGCCTGCACGGACGCACCCGCCAGGGCGGCGCGCCGCGGCGACAACCCGGCGGCCAACAAGGCACCGCAGATGCCGGCCAGAACGTCGCCGGAGCCCGCCTGCGCCGTCCAAGCCGGCCCCGGGACGGCGAGAGTGATCGCACCGTCCGGCCCGCACACATACTGCGAGGCCCCCTTGAGCAGGACGGTGGCACCCAACTGCTCGGCGGCCCGCCGGACGGCGTGCCGCGGGTCGGCGGTGACGTCCGTGCGGTCGATGCCCAGCAGCCGGGCCAACTCGCCGGCATGGGGGGTGAGCAACACCTGATCGCCGAGGGCGCCGCCGGGCAGGAAGCGGAGAGCGTCGGCGTCCAGCACCAGCGCAAGGTTCTCCTCCAGCGCCGCGGCCACGACGGCGGCGCCGTCCGGACGGTCACCCCAGCCGCTGCCCAGCACCCGGGCCTGGACCCGTCCGTCCCCCATCACGACGTTGGGCGCCTGCGCACGGATCAGGTCCTCAGCACGGCGGGCGCCGAGGAAACGGACCATGCCGGCCCCCGCGTGCACCGCACCGAGCGTGCCCAGCACGGCGGCACCCGGGTAGCGCTCCGACCCGGTGTCGATGCCGACCACGCCGCGGGAGTACTTGTCGCTGGTCGCATCCGGGAAGGGCCACGCCGCGGCGACGTCCACGACCTGCCAGGCAGTGAGGTCCGGCTCGGGCAGCGTGAGCCCGATATCCACCAGTTGGACGGTGCCGCAAGCGGACGCCGCGGGCTCGGTCACGTGGCAGGACTTGAGCCCGCCGAAGGTGACCGTCAGTCGAGCCGTGAAGTGGGACGCTCCCCCGCCGGTCGAGTCCTCGTCGTTGGTCGAGCGTGTCGAGACCACGTGACCGCCGCTCGCGTCCCCGAGATCCCGGCGTTCGCCGGGACGACGAGAATCGTCGGCGGCGCAGGAGTCCGCGTCCAGGCCGGAGGGGAGGTCGACCGCGATCACCGGGACGCCGGCGTCTGCGCATGCCCGTGCGAACAGGGCGACGGGGCCGCGCAAGCCCGGTCGTCCGCCGATGCCCAGCACGCCGTCCACCACCAGGTCGGCCGAGGCAAGCTCGGCCACCGCGCCGACCGCGTCCACCGCCCCGCCGCCGGCGGCGCGGAAGGCCGCCCACGCGGGTTCGTGCACGGACGATCCGGTGCACCAGGCGCGCACCCTCACGCCGCGGCCCAGCAGCCGCACACCCGCGTACAGGGCGTCGCCGCCGTTGTTCCCGGAGCCGACCGCGAGCAGCACCCGGCGGCCGTAGACGGCACCGCGCACCGCCCGCAACTCACGCAGCAGAACCGCGGCCAGGCCTGCCGCCGCGCGCTGCATCAGCAACCCGGGCGACGCCTCCAGCAGCGGACGTTCGGCCGCCCGGATGGTCTCGGCGAGGTAGACCGGCTGCATGGCCTCAGGCCTCGCAGACCACCACTGCCGCGGCGATGCCCGCGTCATGGGTGATCGACAGGTGCACCGAGGCGATACGCAGTGCGGCGATCCGGTCGGCGACGGTGCCGGTGCAGTGGAAGTACGGCTTGCCCCACTCGTCCTTGCGCACCTCGGCATCGTGCCAGGACAGCCCGCCGGGAGCGCCCAGCGCCTTGGCCAGCGCCTCCTTGGCGGCGAACCGGCCCGCCATCCGGTTCATCGACGCATCCTGCTCGGCCGCGGTGAACAGCCGGTCGAGCAGCCGCGCGTTGCCGGCCGCCGACGCGAACCGGTCGACCGGGCAGACGTCGATGCCGATGCCGATGATCACTCGACCGTGACCGACTTGGCCAGGTTGCGCGGCTGGTCGACGTCATAGCCCTTCAGCGAGGCGAGCTCGCAGGCGAACATCTGCAACGGCACGGTGGCCACCAGCGGCTGCATCAGTGTGGACACCTTGGGCAGCCGGAACAGGAAGTCGGCATAGGGGGTCACCTCGTCGTCGTCGTCCTCGGCCAGCACGATGGTGAAGGCACCGCGGGCGCGCACCTCCTGCACGTTGGAGATCACCTTGTCGTGCAGTTGGTCACGACCCTGCGGCGGCACCACCACGAAGATCGGGATCTGATCCTCGACGAGGGCGATCGGGCCGTGCTTGAGCTCGCCGGCCGGGAAGCCCTCCGCGTGCAGGTAGGCGATCTCCTTGAGCTTCAACGCCCCCTCCAACGCGACCGGGTAGCCGACGTGCCTGCCCAGGAAGAGCACAGACCGTTGCTCGACGTACGTGGCGGCCAGCTGCTTGATCGGTTCGATGTCGTCCAGCACCCGCTGGATCAGCGGCGGGATCGAGGCCAGCTCGCCCATGATCGCGGCGATCTCGTCGCCGAACTTGTTGCCGCGCACCTGCGCCAGGTAGAGCCCCAGCAGGTAGCAAGCCGCGACCTGGGTGAGAAAGCCCTTGGTGGACGCCACACCGATCTCGGGCCCCGCGTGGGTGTAGATGACGGCGTCCGACTCACGCGGAATGGTGGCGCCGTTGGTGTTGCAGATGGCGATCACCTTGGCGCCCTGCTCGCGGGCGTGCCGGATCGCCATCAGGGTGTCGGCGGTCTCGCCGGACTGGCTGAGCGTGACCACCAGCGTGCGTGCGGTGATGATCGGGTCGCGGTAGCGGAACTCGGACGCGATCTCGACCTCGCAGGCGACCCGCGTCCAGTGCTCGATGGCGTACTTGGCCACCATGCCCGCGTAGTAGGCGGTACCGCACGCCACGATGATGATCTTGTCGATGGTGCGCAGTTCGGCCTCGGGAATGTGCAGCTCGTCCAGCTTCAGCGACCCGTCCTCGTTGTAGCGGCCGAGCAGAGTGTCGGCGACCGCCTGCGGCTGCTCATAGATCTCCTTGCGCATGAACCAGTCGTAGCCCTGCTTCTCGGCCGCGGACAGGTCCCAGGTGACCTCGAAGGGGTGCGAGTCGGCCGGATTGCCGTCGAAGTCGGTGACGAAAAAGCTGTCGGCGGTGACGTCGACCACCCGATCCTGGCCCAGTTCGACCGCCTGCCGGGTGAACTCGATGAAGGCCGACACGTCCGAGGCGACGAAGTTCTCGCCCTCGCCGAGGCCGAGCACCAGCGGCGAGTTGCGCCGCGCCGCCACCAGCCGGCCGGGCTCGGCGCAGTCGATGGCGACCAGGGTGAAGGCGCCGTGCAGCCGTCCGCAGACGGTGCGCATGGCGTCGGCCAGGTCGGCGCCGCCCTCGACCTCGCGGCCGAGCAGTTGTGCGGCCACCTCGGTGTCGGTCTCGGACGTGAACTCGATCCCGTCCGCCTGCAACTCTGCCCGCAGCGGAGCGAAGTTCTCGATGATGCCGTTGTGGATCAGCGCCACCCGGCCGCCGGCCGAGACGTGCGGGTGGGCGTTTCGGTCGGTAGGGCCGCCGTGGGTCGCCCACCGCGTGTGGCCGATGCCCAGGCTGCTCTCGGGCAGCGGGTCCGCAGCGATCTCGGCATCGAGGTTGCTGATCTTTCCGGCCTTCTTGCGAAACTCGATCGCCCCGTCGTTGACCACCGCCACCCCGGCGGAGTCGTAGCCGCGGTACTCCATGCGACGAAGCCCCTTCACCACAACAGAACTGGCCTCGCGAGGACCGACATAACCGATGATTCCGCACATGGCGCGCACTTTAGCGTGGTGCGGCGGGCAGACTGTTGCCAGCCCGAGCCAGCGAGGAGCCATGGATCCCCTTTCGATCCCCCTGCCACCGGGGGTGTCGGTCGCCCCAGAGGACGATCCGTACGGACCCTACGTGGCGCTCAGCCGCCGGCAATGGGCGGACCTGGCCGGCACCGTGCCCTGGGAACTGGACGCCGAAACCCTGGACCGGCTGCGCGGCATCGGCGACCCGACCGACTTCGACGAGGTCCGCGACGTCTACCATCCGCTCACCCAGTTGTTGAACCTGTACTGGGAGCGCACCGGCAACCTGTACCGCAGCACGCACGACTTCCTCGGCCTGAACCACGCCCAGGTGCCGTTCGTGATCGGCGTCGCGGGCTCGGTGGCGGTGGGAAAATCGACCACCGCGCGGCTGCTGCAGGAGTTGCTGGCGCGCGGGCCACGGCGTCCGAAGGTCGACCTGCTCACCACCGACGGGTTCCTGTACCCCAACCACATTCTCGAGGCGATGGGCATCGCCCATCGCAAGGGCTTTCCCGAATCCTACGACCGGGCGGCGCTGCTGCAGTTCGTGATCGACGTCAAGTCGGGCAAGCCCGAGGTGACCGCCCCGGTCTACTCGCACCTGATCTACGACATCGTTCCGGACGAGCGCATCGTGCTGCGCGATCCCGACATCCTGATCGTCGAGGGCCTCAACGTGCTGCAGCCGGCCCGACGACGTTCGGACGGCACCACCGCTTTGGCCGTCAGCGACTTCTTCGACTTCACGGTCTACGTGGACGCCCGCACGGCCTTCATCAAGCAGTGGTACATCGACCGGTTCTTCGCGTTGCGTGAAACCGCCTTCCGGGACCCGAAGTCGTTCTTTCGGCGCTACGCCGAGATGTCGCAGCGGGAGGCCCTCGACACCGCCGCCACCTTCTGGGACCAGATCAACGGGCCGAACCTGGAACTCAACATCAGGCCCACCCGTGGACGTGCGACGGCGATTCTGCGCAAGGGCGAGAACCATGCGGTGAACTGGGTACGGATCCGCAAGGTGTGACGGCTCAGTCGCCCTCGTCGGCGGCCAGCCCGAGCTCCCACCCGCGGATCGCGGTGGTCACCCGGGAGCTGGTGCCCAGCTTGTCGCCCAGCGACGCCAGCCGGACCTTCACCGTCGATTCCGACAAGAACAGCCGGGCCGCGATGGCCGGGTTGGAATGGCCCTGGCACAGCAGCCGCAACACGGCCCTCTCGCTGGCCGACAACGCCACGCTCGGGCGTGGTGGACGCCTCGACGGCCCGGTGAGCCGCCTGATCGAGGCGTCCGAGAGCACGCCGGTGCCGCCGTGGACGGTCCGGATCGCGGCGATCAGCGTGTCCGGTGGCGTGCTCTTCAGCAGGTACCCGCTCGCGCCTGCTTCCAGCGCGGACCGGATCGAGGTCTCTTCATCGAAGCTGGTCAGCACCAGCACCCGGGTGGCCGGGCTGATCGCCCTGATCTGCGCCGCGGCGCCGATGCCGTCCAACACCGGCATCTGCAGGTCCATCAGAACCACGTCCACTACCTCGGACGCGACCTCCGCGACGGCCTGCCGTCCGTTCTCGCACTGGCCGACCAGGCGCAGATCCGCCGCCGCGGAGACGAAGCCGCCGAGCGCGGTGCGGACGAACAGGTCGTCGTCGACGACCAGCACCCTGATGGGTCGGCCCGCCTCGGTCGTCACCGGCTCGCCCGCCTCTCGGCGTACCGCAACGGCAGCGTCGAACGCAGAATCCAGTGCGTGCCCACCACCCCGGCCTCGAGGGTGCCGCCCATTGCCTCGACCCGCTCGTGCATGCCGAGGATGCCCAACGGCGTGTGGTGCGAGCCGGCTCCCGACCGCACGGGATTGATCAGGGCGAGTTCCACCCGGTCGGCGGCCACGTCGACCAGCAGCGCGCAGTCACCCTGGGCCGCGTGCCGGCGCACGTTGCCGGCCGCCTGCTGCAACACCCGTCCGAGGGTGTCGGCGACCGGGCCGGGCACGACCTCCATTCGGCCCTCGATGGTCACCGCCACCGGAAAGCCCGCCTCGTCCAGCGCCGCGGTCTCCTGCTCGATCACCTCGGCCAGCGGACGCGGGCGGTCCATCCGGAACCGGGTGCAGTCACGCTCGGTGCGGCGCAGCAGGTCCAGCACGTCGCGCAGTTCCTCAATGGCCTCCCGGCTGCGCTCGGCGATGAAGGTGAGGTCCTGGACGCTCGCCCCGCCGCACCGCAGGCCCTGCTCTGCACGCAGCGCGATCGCCGAAACCGTGGCGGCCACGCCGTCGTGCAGGTCGCGGGCGATCTCGCGGCGCAGTTCGCGCAGGGTGCCGTCGGTCTCTTCGTGGTGCTGCCGCCTGATCAGCCGGAACGCCTCGCCGGCCGCCCACGCCAGGGCCACCACCACCAGGACGAACACCGCCCTGGAGGCCAGCAGGTGCCCCACCAGCTCGGTGTCGGCGTCGTCGGGGAGGTCGGTGAGCACTCCCCCGATGATCAGCGCGGCGGCCCAGCCGGTGAACCAGCGCCGCGCCACGATCCGGCCCCCGGCTCCGCAGGTCACCACGGGTGCCAGGCAGGCGTAGGCGACCGGTCCGTCCATCTCGGGGGCTAACAGCAGCAGCACTGTGCACAGCACACCGATGGCGATGCCGCTGGCCACCGGTGCGCGACCGCTCAGCGCGACCAGCGTGCACAGCACGACCGACAGCGCGAGCACCGGCGGCGCGGCCGCGGTGCCGCCGGCGTCGGCCAGCGTGCCCACCAGCAGCAGCCCGGCCACGACCACCTCGAGCCCGCCGCCGCGGGTCACCGCGGCCGACCTCTGTCCCCGAGGGTTGCCCACGCGGACATGGTGCCATTCGACCGGGCCGCGGGGCAGGTCCCTGTGGCGCTGGTGGGCGGGCAGGACTACCCGCTGGTCAAGCCAGTCGAGACCCCGCCGGTCGAGCCTGTCGAGACCCAGGGGTCGGCTCCCTCGTCGCGGTGCTGACGAGCGCGTGTGGGGCCGCGGAGGTTTGTCCGATCGGTCATCGATGCGAGCCGATCGGTGTGTTGGCCGCCTGCCGCCGAGCACGGCCATGACCGATCGGTGCAGCCGGCGGCTCCACCTCACCCGAAGGGTCGCCGCGTTGACCCGTCCGGGCCTGGCGACTGGCCGATCGGCGGCAGAGAGTCGGCGCAGCGGACCTCACCCGAGGACCCGAACGGAAGGAACACCCCGATGGCCCAATCCACCGCTCTGCGTCGCATGGCAGCGACCGCGGTCACGGCTGCTGCGCTGGCGACCAGCGCGTACGCCGCCGTCCCAGCCCAGGCTTTCACCAACGACGGCAGCGTCACCGTCAGCGGCGTCCGCTACTACGCCAAGGCGTACTCCTGCAACCTGTACTTCCGGTCCTGTTCGTGGAACTCGAGCATCTCCATCTCGAAGTCGAAGACCTACACCCACAAGGCGGACGTGAAGGCCAACGGCTTCAAGCTGAGCATCTCGATCTCCAAGGGTGGTGGAGTCACCATCACCGGCAACTCGACCGCGCTGGCCACCGCTTCACGGCACTCGACGGGCACGTCGAGCTATATGGCGGGCGTCGCCAAGCCCAGCATCTTCTCGGTGTCGGTGTCGGCCCGGACCCGGCTCTACGCCGGTGGCCAGTACGTCAGCTCCGGCTGGACCACCTGGTGATCCTGTCCCTTCTCACCCCCGGGGCGCGCCGCAGGTCGGGCGCGCCCTGGGTCGTGGCGCTGCTGCTGGCAGCGCTGACCGTGCTGGCCGGCTGCAGCGCACCGGCCCGGCCCGCGGCGCAACCCGCACCGGACCCCTTCCGCACCGCGTTCCTCACCGACAACGGACTTCTCAGCGTGCCTGAGCTGTGGAAGGCGCTCGGGCCCTCCACCACCGCCGGGCTGTTGCGGCACCTGGCCCTGAACGCCGCCGGCCGTCCCTCCGTGTGGCGCCAGTCGCCGCGGCAGACGTTCGATGCGCTGCGCGAGGAGTCTGATCCGATCGAGGCCGCCGGCCTGATCGTGGACGCCGGCCTGGACGCGCGCGGTCTGTGGTCGGCGGCGGACGTCCGCCGCTGGTGGCGCACAGCGGTGGCCGAGGGCGACATCGATCACCAGGCCGTCATCGTCCGGCTGGCCGCGGAGCCGCAGCGGCTGCCCGTCGACCGCGCCGACCTGGACGCCTGGCACGGCCTGCTCGCCGCGCCCGATGCGGTGCCGGCCCAGTTGGCCGCCGACCTGCTGGCTGTCTTCGAGCCGACGGCCGAGCGCCGGCCGAACTCGGCCACCATCAACTTCCGCACCCCCCGCGACGCCGCCGCCTACCTGTTGCACGCCGCCGTGGCCGAGCACCGCTCCCCGGACGCCGCGAATCCCGAGATCCTCACCATCGCCCGCGACGCCGTGCCCGGCGACGACTGGGCGATGTACGACCTGGCCAGGGCGTATGCCGTGAGCGGCCGGCCGCAGGACGCGTCCGCCGTGGTCGACGCGATGGACCCCCGCCGGTTGGTCGGCCCGGACACCGTGCTCGAAGTGCCGCAGTTCGAGGGCACCGTGGGCTCCACGTTCCGAATGGTCCGCACGCTCGCCGCCCAGGGCCGGCTGGCCGAGATCGACCCTGCGCTGACCCGGGACCTGGTCGACCGGACCCGGTCCCTGCTCAACACCGACGTCTCCCATCGGGTCGCGGGCCTCGCCCTGATCGCCCTTCTCGAGCCGGGCACCGTCCCGGCCGCCGACGCCACCCAAGCGGTCACCGATGCCCTGGCAGCCGCTGGCGTGCACGGCCGGCTGTCCAGTCCCAAGCTCGCCATCGGGTGGACGTCGGTGGCCGAATACGCGCAGGTGCTGGGTGTGCCGCTGACGTTCCCAGGCATCACCGCAGCGGCCGTGCACGCCTGGACCGCCGCGAAGGAGCCTCTGGCCGGCGTCTCGATCAGCCGCTTCCTGCTGGCTGTGGACGGGTCGTCCGCACCGACCAGCAGCCGGTTGCTGAACCGGTTGGTCGCCCGCGTGCGGTTGACCCTGGCCGTACCGGCGAAAACCGAGAGCATCGCGCTGTTCGCCGGGTTGCTGGCGATCCGCCGGGTCAGCGGCGACTGGGCGGTGGACGTCCGGCGGGTGCGCGAGCAGTCCGCGGCTCGGGACGGAGGGTGCCTGGGCGCCTTCGACGGGTTCGTCCGCGACCTGCCCCGCGCCGGGGCTGCCTGCGACACCGACGCCACCTGGTTTGCCACACTGGTGCACGACGCACTCGATCGCTGAGGACCCCCATGACCACACACCTGCCGGGCCGTGCGCGGCCCCTGGCCGCCGGGCTCGCCGTGATCGGGCTGTTGCTCGCGGGTTGCCAGACCCAGCCGGGGGTGCAGCCGCGCACCGCGGTCACCTGCACCCCGGGCACGATCTCCATCGCCGTGACGAACGTCAGCAGCAAGCCGGCCAAGTACACCGTCACGGTCGACATCGAGCGCGCGGGCTACACCGACTCGGAGCAGTACTCGTCCAACCGCGTCGAGCCCGGGGCGACGGGCACGATCACCGACAAGCTGCCGGACGAGAAGGCGAAATGCACGGTGACCGGCGTCGATGTTTTCGACGCCTGAGCACACGCCCGTCATGATCCCGGGACAAGCCCTGGATGAAGGGCGAGGGATCGATCAGCCGGTGATCAGGTCGCCGCGCACCGCGACCGTGGCGCGTCCGCCGACCCAGATGGTGTCGTCCTCGGTGGTGATGGAGATCCGGCCCTGACGACCCATCGCCGTGCCCTGCGCGGCCAGGTAGGGCGCGGTTGCCCTCCCGCCGGCCAGCAGCCACTGGGCGATCGAGGCGTTCAGGCTGCCGGTGACCGGATCCTCGCGCAGGCTTCCGTCGCCGAAGAACGCCCGCACCTCCCACGCGACCTCGGCCCCCGCCGGATGCGGCCCGACCACCCCGATGTCCCACCTGCCCGGCTGCGCCGATGCGTCCGGGCGCAGGGTCAGCACAGCCTCGGCGTCAGTCAGCAGCACCGCGATCCACCCCGGCCCGTTGTCGGCCCACTGGGCGTCCACGATCGCAGCCGGGTCGATACCGAGCACGGTCGCGACCCGCGCCAAGTGGGCCGGCTCGACGGGCCCGGTACGCACCAGCGGCGGGGCGGCGAAGGCCAAGCGTTCGCCCTCGACCCGCACGGACACCAGGCCGATTCCGCACTCCTGCACGACGACCGATGAGTCCGCCGGCACGCCGCCGGCGTCCAGCCACGCCTTCGCGGTGCCGAGGGTCGGGTGCCCTGCGAAGGGCAGTTCGTGCTCGAGGGAGAAGATCCGCACCCGGTAGTCGGCCTCGGGCGAGGTGGGTGGCAGCACGAACGTGCACTCGGACAGGTTCGTCCACACCGAGATCCGGCGCATCTCGTCCTCGGTCAGTCCCTCCGCGGCCAGCACGACGGCAAGGGGGTTGCCGCTGAACGCATGCGAGCCGAAGACGTCGAGCTGGCGGAAGGGACGGGTGCTGGTCACCCCGGAAACCCTAGAGGGCGAGCCGGGCCTTGACCACGCCGACCAGTCGCTCGGCGATCGCCTGCGCCTTGTCATGGGTGCTGGCCTCGACCATCACCCGCACCAGCGGTTCGGTGCCGGACGGACGCAGCAGCACCCGTCCGTTGCGGCCGAGTTCACGCGCGGCGGCGGTGACCTCGGAGTTCAGCACCGGGTCGAGTCCCGCGCGCACCTTGTTGACGTTCGGCACGTTGATCATCACCTGCGGCATCCGGGTCATCACACCGGCCAGGTCGGCCAGCGTGCGTCCGGTGCGCACCATGCGCGCGGCCACGTGCAGGGCGGTGAGCACCCCGTCGCCGGTGGTGGCGAACTCGCTCATGATCACGTGTCCGGACTGCTCGCCGCCCAGGGTGAACCCGTTGGCGTTCATGGCCTCGAGCACGTACCGGTCGCCGACCTTGGCCTGATCGACCCTGATGCCGTGCTCACGCATGGCGTTGATGAAACCGAGGTTGCTCATCACCGTCGCCACCACGGTGTCGCTGTGCAGCGCGTGGTTCTCCTTCATGGCGAGCGCGAGAATGGCAAGAATCTGGTCGCCGTCGACGACCGTGCCGTCGGCGTCCACAGCCAGGCAGCGGTCGGCGTCGCCGTCCAGGGCGATGCCCAGGTCGGCTCCGTGTTCGAGCACGGCCGCCTGCAGTGACTCCAGGTGCGTCGAGCCGCAGTTGTCGTTGATGTTCAAGCCGTCCGGCCAGGCGTGCAGCGGAATGACGTCCGCGCCCTGGGCGTCGAACGCGGCCAGCGCGGTGAGTGAGGCGGCGCCGTTGGCGGTGTCGATGACCACCTTGAGCGGTGCCAGGGAGGCATCGCGGCCCAGGCTGGCGACGAGATGGGCGACGTAGCCCTCGACCGCGCCGGGGTCTTCACGGACCCGTCCGACCGCGGCCCCCGTCGGCCTTTCCCAGGTGTCACCGAGGCGTTGCTCGATCGCGTCCTCGATGGTGTCGTCGAGCTTGAAGCCGCCGCGGGCCAGGAACTTGATGCCGTTGTCGGGCATCGGGTTGTGGCTGGCGGACAGCACCACGCCGATGTCGGCGTCCAATGCCGCGGTCAGATAGGCGACGCCGGGAGTGGGAATCACGCCGAGCCGCACGACGTCCACGCCTGCCGAGGCCAGTCCGGCGACCACGGCCGCCTCCAGGAACTCGCCGGAGACGCGGGTGTCACGTCCGACCACCGCGAACGGCCGACGACCCTCGAACACGCCGGCCTCGCCCAGCACGTGGGCGGCGGCGACGGCGAGATCGAGGGCCAGTTCGGCGGTCAGGTCGACGTTGGCTTTTCCGCGGAATCCGTCGGTGCCGAACAGTCGGGCCATGCGCCGATCAGCGCTTGCTGTATTGCGGAGCCTTGCGGGCCTTCTTCAGGCCGGCCTTCTTGCGCTCCTTCACCCGCGCGTCGCGGGTCAGCAGGCCGGCCTTCTTCAGGGCCGGACGGGAGGCTTCGGCGTCCACGGCGTTGAGCGCCCGGGCGATGCCGAGACGCAGCGCGCCGGCCTGGCCGGTGACGCCGCCGCCGACGATCTTGGCGACCACGTCGTACGATCCGAGCACCGCAGCGGTCTCGAAGGGCTCGTTGACGGTCTGCTGGTGCAGCTTGTTCGGGAAGTACTCCTCGAGCGTGCGGCCGTTGATCTTGAACTGGCCCGACCCCGGGGTCAGCCGAACACGGGCGATGGCCTCCTTGCGGCGACCGGTGGCGTCAGCGGCGGCGACGACGGCCGGACGGACGCCCGGCGCGGCGGACGACGGCACGGCCTCGGCGCGGTAGGCGATCTCACGCTCGCCCTCGGTGAAGGAGGCGAACTCCTCGGTGGTCTCGACAGTCTCGGTCACGGTGCTTCCTTCGGCTCTCACTGAGCGATCTGGGTGATCTGGTACGGCTGCGGCTGCTGCGCGGCGTGCGGATGCTCAGGACCCGAGTACACCTTCAGCTTGCTGAGCAGTTGGCGGCTCAGCTTGTTCTTGGGGAGCATGCCCCACACTGCGCGCTCGACGGCGTGCCGGGGGTCGGTGGCCAGCAGTTCGCCGTACGGCACCGCCTTCAGCCCACCCGGGCGGCCGGAGTGCCGGTACGCCATCTTGTCGGTGCGCTTCTTGCCGGTCAGGGCGATCTTGGAGGCGTTGACGACGATGACGAAGTCGCCGGTGTCCATGTGCGGCGCGAACTGCGCCTTGTGCTTGCCGCGCAACAGGGTGGCGGCGGTGACGGCGAGACGCCCGAGAACGACATCGGAGGCATCGATCACATGCCAGTTACGGGTGACCTCACCCGACTTGGGGCTGTACGTAGACACGCTCGTGGACCACTTCCAGTTGATAACAGTTTGTCGGCAGTGCGGGATCTGCCAGACAGACCTCATCGCAACAGCGATTCAGATTACCTTCCGGGCGCGGGTCGGGTCAAAACGACGGCTGCGCACGAGTCCGACAGTACTGCGGCCGTCGCCGATCGCCGCCGATTGGGGTGATGAATCACCACCGGCGCCTTCCTGCCGCGCTGCAGCGTCAGACCCGGTGAAGGGCCGAGCCGACCGGGTTCATGCTGGTAGCGCGGGCGGTCGTAACCGGGTCGGTGCGGGAGTCACCCGGATCCGCACCACGGCATCTCAATAGCCGCAGTTCACAGGCCGGACCGCGGGACGTCCGCCACTAGACTCCCGGCGTGGCGAGTGTCGGCGATCCCCCGGTGGTCGCGCAGGTGGTCCGCAACGGCTTCGTCGAATCGAGCCATCGCGGCATCGTGGTGATCACCCGCGCGGACGGCTCGGTGTCGTACGCGCGCGGCGATTACGACAGCGACATCCTGCCCCGGTCGTCGCTGAAGCCGATTCAGGCGCTGGCCATGGTGCGCTGCGGTCTGGACCTGCCGTCCGAACAGTTGGCGATCGCCTGCGCGAGCCACTCGGGTGAACCGATGCACCTGAAAGCTGTGCAGGGCATCCTCGAAGCGGCGGGCCTGCAGGCGAGTGATCTTCGCAACACGCCGGACCTGCCTCTGATTGACGAACAGCGCAACGAGTGGATCGCCGCCGGCCGGGCCCCCAGCTCGCTGGCCCAGAACTGTTCGGGCAAGCACGCCGCGATGCTGGCCACGTGCGTCCTCAACGACTGGCCCACCGCCACCTACCTGAACCGGGGCCACCCGTGCCAGCAGGCGGTCATCGAGACCACCCGCGGATTCGGGCAACGTGTCGTCTGGACCTCCATCGACGGGTGCGGAGCCCCCGCGCACGCGATCTCATTGGTCGGCCTGGCCCGGATCTTCGGCATTCTCGCCTCTGCCACCGATGGCGCCGAGCGTGACGTCGCCGACGCCATGCGTGCTCACCCCGAACTGGTCGGCGGCACCGGACGCGACGTCACCGACCTGATGCGCGGTGTGCCCGGCATGATCGCCAAGGACGGCGCCGAGGGCGTCTACGCGGCGGGCCTGCCGGACGGCCGCGGAATCGCCATCAAGATCACCGACGGCGCCATCCGTGCCCGGCCGGTGGTGATGGGAGCGGTGCTGCGCCGGCTGTGGCTGGGTGACCAGAAGCTGCGCACCCGGATGATGACGATGCCGATCTACGGTCGCGGAGTTCCGGTCGGCGCCGTGATCCCGGTGGACATCTGAGCAACACCGCGTGATCGCCGTCAGGGTGTCGAATGCGCGGCAGCCGACGCGTGATGGGCCAACGAGGCCGAGGCGTAGCCGCGGGGCCCTGCTCGGGTCAGTTCTTCTTCGGCTCGCGACCGGTGCCGCCCGCAGAACCCGGCTCAGTCGGCCCTTTCGACGGCTCCCCCTGCCCGTACGGAGACTCGGACGCAGGATTCATCACCACGGGCACCGCGTGCGGCCCGGGGAACGGCTGCGCGGTCCGCTCCGACGAGGGGGCCGCGGTGGTGTTGGTCGGCACCGGCTTAGGGTTATTACCGGCGGTGGCCGCCTTTTCCGCGGGCTGCTTGGTCGTGACCGCAGGGGTTTGACTCGCCGGTGCCGGCTGCACCGGCGGGGCCGTCGTCTTGGTGCCCTTGCCCGCCGCGGCTCCGGCTGCGGCGCCCGCCCGGGACGGGAAGCCTGCCGACTGGCCGATGCCCCAGATGTAGGCCAGCGCTGCGAAGAACGGCAGCAGGTGCCCACCCCAGGCCACCCAGATGGACAGGTCCGCGCTGGGGTTCGCGTTGCCGGTCAGGTACGACGTCCAGCCGAACAGCATCAGCCAGTACAGGGCGAGCACCGTGGTGCCCGTCCACAGCAGGGGTCGGCCACGGCCGATCCGGCGGCTGACGTAGACGGTGGCGGCCACGGTCGCAACGACGAAGACCAGCGTGCGCAGCAGCGCGAGAACGATTTCCATCAGTGGCTCCTCGTCAGGGTGTTCAGCCTCACCCTAGCTCTGCGGGCTCGCTCAGCACCCCATCTACGAGGGGGTGCCGGGGGTTCTTCGGATCGGTTGCAGCACCTTTCGGGCAGGTGTTAGGTAGGGGCATGAGTTCAAAGGTGAACGCGACCACGATGCAGGTGACCAGTCCCGATGAAGTACGAAACGTCGTCCTGATCGGAAACGCGGGCTCCGGCAAGACGACTCTGTTCGAGCAGTTGCTGAAGGCCCGCGTCGACGGCTACCGGGGCGAGAAGGAGGACGCCGAACGGGCGTCCCAGCTTTTCCTGGCCTCGTTCGTCACCGGCGACACGGTGGTCAACCTGCTGGACGCCCCCGGGCACCCCGACTTCGTCGGCGAGTTGCGGGCCGGCATTCGCTCCGCCGACGCGGGCATCTTCGTGGTGTCGGCCGCGGACGGCATCGACGGCGCCGCCCAGGCGCTGTGGGACGAGTGCCGCGACGCGAACCTGCCCCGGGTGATCGTGCTGACCAAGCTGGACGCGGGCCACGCCGACTTCGACACCTCGGTCGAGGACTGCCAGGCGGCGTTCGGCGAAGGCGTCCGGCCCACCCACGTGCCGACCTTCTCAGGCCCCGGCCAGGTGGCCGGAAACATCGGCCTGCTCACGCTCGAGGAGCACGACTACTCCGGCGGTGGACGGGTCGTGAACTCCCTCAACGCCCACGACGACCAGGTCGAGACCTACCGCGGCCCGCTGATCGAGTCGATCATCACCGAGGCCGAGGACGACGGCTTGATGGACCGTTACCTCGAGGACGACGAGCACCTGGACGTCAACTACCTGCTGGACGACCTGATGAAGGCCGTGGCCACGGCCAACCTGTTTCCGGTGGTGCCTGTGCAGACCGGCACCGGGGTGGGCATCGAGGAGTTGCTGGCCCTGATCGAGCACGGCTTCCCGACCCCCGGCCTGCACCCCAACCCGCCGCTGCACACCACGTCCGGGGAGGTGCTGCCGCAGCCCGACAGTGACCCCGCCGGATCGCTGGTGGCCCAGGTGATCCGCACCACCACCGACCCGTTCGCGGGGCGGTTGTCGATGGTCCGGATTTTCTCCGGCACCCTGCACACCGATGACATCGTGCACGTGTCGGGGCACCGGTCGTGGATCGCCGGCGAAGAGGCCGACGGCCACCCCGATCACGACAACGAGGAACGGATCGGCCTGATCCAGGGCACCGTGGGCACCGAACTGAAGCCGCGGCAGCAGGCGATCGCCGGTGAGATCGTGCTGCTGCCCAAGCTGGGCACCGCCGAGACCGGCGACACCCTGTCGGCCAAGGACCGTCCGGGCGTGGTGGAGACCTGGCCGCTGCCCGATCCGTTGCTGCCGCTGGCGATCCGGGCCGCCACCCGCAACGACGAGGACAAGCTGGCCGGCGCGCTGCAACGGCTGGCCGTCGAGGACTCCAGCGTCCGGCTCGACCGTGGTGCGGGTGACCAACTGGTGCTGTGGACCACCGGGCAGGCGCACGCCGACCTGGTGCTCGGCCGGCTGGTGGAGCGCTACCAGGTGCGGGTCGAGCAGGAGGACCTGAAGATCCCGATGCGCGAGACGTTCACCGCCAGGGCGAGCGCGATGGGCCGGCACGTGAAGCAGTCCGGTGGCCACGGCCAGTACGCGGTGTGCAACATCGAGGTGGAGCCGCTGGATCGCGGCACCGGCTTCGAGTTCGTCGACAAGGTCGTCGGCGGCGCGGTGCCGCGGCAGTTCATCCCCTCGGTCGAGAAGGGCATCCGCAACCAGTTGGAGCGCGGCGTCTTCGCGGGGTTCCCGATGGTCGACGTGCGGGTCACCCTGTACGACGGCAAGGCGCACTCGGTGGACAGCAGCGACATGGCGTTCCAGATGGCCGGGGCCCTGGCGATCAAGGAGGCGGCCGCCAGCAAGGACGGCGTGGTGGCGCTGCTGGAGCCGCTCGACCTGGTCACCGTCACCGTCGGCGAGGACTACCTGGGTGCGGTGATGACCGATCTTTCCGGGCGGCGCGGCCAGGTACTCGGCTCCGACGCGGCGGGCCACCGGGCGATCGTGCGGGCCTTGGTGCCGCAGGCCGAGCTGAGTCGCTACGCGATCGACCTGCGCGGCATCGGCCACGGCTCGGGCACCTTCAGCCGCGAGTTCCACGGCTACGAGTTGCTGCCGGCCAGTCTTCTCGACCGATTCGCGAAGAAATAGCTTCCACCCTGATATCCCTGCACCAGTGCTGGATCTGCCGCCTCGGCGGGCCTGGACCCAACGCACTGGTGCAGGGATATCAGGCACCCAGCGCGGTACGCACCAGGGCGACGAAGCCCTCGGGATCGTCGCTGAGCACCTCGGCGGCGAAGGGCAGCACGGTCCAGCCGGCCGCGGCCAACCGGGCGTAGCGCCGTCGGTCGCTGACGAACGCGGCCCGGTTGCCGTGGAACTGCCAGCCATCGATCTCGACGATCACCCGCTGGTGCGGGAACGCGATGTCGACGAAATGGTCGATGCCGTCGATACGGATCTGGTAGTTGGTGCGCCACCCGCTGATTCCGGCGCCCCGGAGCACCTGATGGGCAAGCCGCTCCGCCTCGGACCAGGGCAGGTCGCGCGAATCGTGCAGTAGTGCGCGGCTGAGCGCATTGCCCTTGCGGTGGCGACATGCGTCGAGTCCGAGCCAGAGTTCGGGCAGGGTGGTGCTGCCGCGGCGCAGGGCCTCATCGATCACTGCTCCACCCAGCGCCGGTATCAGGTCGAGCACCGACAGGGCGGGGCAGGCGAAGCGCAGATTGTCTCGATGAACGATGAGTTCGGGCGGAATCGTGCGACGCTCCCAGCCGAAGCCCGGATAGCGCCGCTCAACGGTTCCGCTGGGTAGGGCAGCGGACACCTCGCTGATCGGGCAATCCGGCCACCACAACGCTCTGGCGGCGGCAGCACCGACAATGATCGCGTCGCGCCTGAAGGCGGCGGCCGCGCGGGTGCGCACCTCCCACGAGGGTTCGGGTGCGGTGTAGACGCCGGGCAGGATCGCCAGCAGCAGGCCGCGCCGCAGGCAGTGGTCGAGTTGACGGCTCAGGGTGCGGTGCTGGCTTCGGCGCAGCACCCCTCCCTCGAAGTGCAGAAGTTCCAAAATGCGTTCCATACCCCTGAATGCACTTTTGGACACCCCTTTTGTGAGTGGCCGTCCCGACTTTCTTGAATCGGGTGCGCGGGACCCCTGATAACCCTGCAGCAGTGCCGTACCTGCCGCCGTGGCGAGCGGCGAACCAGTGCACTGCTGCAGGCCTTTCAGGGTCGCCCCCGAGCGACGGCGAAACCCGGAGGCAGAATCCCCAGAGCCTTGGCGTAGGTGAAAGGGTCAGAAGGAGTAGACGGGGGTGGCGCCGGCCGGGATCCGGCGGTTGTCGACGATCTCCTTGCCCAGCGGAACGCAGGTGACCGGAATCATCTTGACGTTGGCGATGGCCAGCGGGATGCCGATGATCGTCACGGCCTGCGCTGCCGCGGTGAGCAGGTGCCCGATGGCCAGCCACACCCCCGCGACCACGAACCAGATCACGTTGCCGATCGCCGACCCGAGGCCCGCGGTCGGCTTCGCCACGATGGTCTTGCCGAAGGGCCACAGCGCAAAGGCGGCCATCCGGAACGAGGCGATGCCGAAGGGAATGGTGATGATCAGGATGCAGGCGACGATGCCTGCGACGAAGTAGCCGATGGCCAACCAGAGGCCGCCGAAGATCAGCCAGATCAGGTTGAGCAGAGTACGCATGGAGTGAAGGGCCTTTCGTCGCGCGCGGTGCGTGGAGCTTCCAGCATGAGTCACGCCACCGGCCGGATCGGGCTCCGTCAGGGTTATCCCAGGGACGTATCGACCCGCCGACACGCCGATAGGCTGCCCGGATGGACGAACCACGCCCGCGGGTGCAGCGCGACGTGGTCTCCTTCGTTCGCCGCAGCGCCCGGATGAACGCCGGCCAGCAGAAGGCCTGGACGGACCTGCAGCACTGGGTGGTGCCGGTCCCCCGCCGTGAGACGTCCACGTCGATCGCCCCGGACGCGCGGGTCGACTGGCCCGCCGTCTTCGGCCGTGCGGCGCCACTGGTGGTGGAGATCGGCGGCGGCAACGGGGACGTGATCGCGGCTCTGGCGGCCAGCCACCCCGAACGCGATCACGTCGCGTTCGAGGTGTTCGAGCCGGCCGTCGCCAGCACCCTGGCGAAGTGCCGCCGGGCTGGGGTGCAGAACGTGCGGGTGGTGGTCGCCAACGGCCCGGACGCCCTCGCGGCGCTGATCGACGACCACACCCTGACCGAGTTGTGGACGTTCTTCCCCGATCCCTGGCACAAGAAGCGGCACCACAAGCGCCGCCTGGTCTCCCGTGACTTCGCCGACCTGGTCGCGCGCAAGCTGTCGCCGGACGGCTGCTGGCGGCTGGCCACCGACTGGACCGACTACGCCGAGGCGATTCACGAGGTGCTCGACGACCATCCCAGCCTGGTGAGCCGCTACCCGGGCTGGGCGCCGCGGTGGCAGGATCGCCCCCAGACCAGCTACGAGGCCAAGGGCGTCGCGGCCGGGCGAGCCATCCACGATCTGTGTTACGGCTTGCGGGAAGGAGAAATGCGGTGAGATTGCGGCTCGACATCGCCTATGACGGCACCGAGTTCCACGGCTGGGCCGCGCAACGTGGGCTGCGCACAGTTCAGGAGGAACTGGAGGCCTGGATCCCTCGGGTGCTGCGGCTCACCGAACCGGTGTCCCTGACCTGTGCCGGACGCACGGACGCGGGCGTGCACGCCCGCGGCCAGGTCGCGCACGTCGACCTTCCGGACGTGCCCGACGTGGACGTCACCGCCTCCGAACTCACCTACCGGCTGCGCAACGTGCTGCCGCCGGACGTGGTCGTCCGCAGGGTCAGCCTGGCACCCCCCGGCTTCGACGCGCGGTTCTCGGCGATCTGGCGCCGCTACGTCTACCGGCTGGCGGACGTCAGCCCGGACCCCCTGCTGCGGATCCACGTGCATAGCGTGCGGCAACAACTCGACCTGCAGCGGATCAATGCGGTCGCCCCCCGGCTGCTCGGCCTGCACGATTTCTCCGCGTTCTGCCGGGCGCGTGAGGGTGCGACCACGATCCGCAACCTGCAGCAGTTGTTCGCGCGCCGCACCTGGGGTGACGTCGCGGAGATCACCGTGGTGGCCGATGCGTTCTGCCACTCGATGGTCCGCTCGCTGGTCGGCGGGCTGTTCGACGTGGCCACCGGACGCCGGGAGGCCGACTGGCTGGTCGGCCTGCTGGGCGCGTCCGAGCGGGCCGGCACGATCAACGTCATGCCGCCCGGCGGGCTCACCCTCGAAGAGGTCGGCTACCCGCCCGATCGCGAGCTGGCCGCCCGCGCCAGGCAGGCGCGGGCCGTCCGCACCCTGGACAGCGACGGCGAATGAGTCACTACTTCACCGACCCGAAGGGCGCCGAGGTGCGCCGCCGGGTGGATGTCCGGTTCTGGGACACCGACTGGACCTTCACGACCGCGAACGAGGTCTTCTCGGCCGAACGCCTCGACCTCGGCACGGCCGTCCTGCTGCGCGAATCGGCTCCGCCCGCGGACGCGACCCGGCTGCTCGACCTCGGCTGCGGCTGGGGCGTGCTCGCGGTCGCGCTGGCCACCGCCTGCCCGGCGGCGATCGTGGACGCCGTGGACGTCAATCCACGGGCGCTGGCGCTGACCGCCGACAACGCTCGCGCACACGGGGTCGGCGAACGCGTGCACGCCCGCACCCCCGACGAGGTCGACGACGAGGTGCGCTACGACGAGATCTGGTCCAACCCGCCGATCCGGATCGGCAAGGACGCGCTGCACGCCCTGCTGGCCACCTGGTTACCCCGGCTCAAGCCCGGCGGCACCGCCCGGCTGGTGGTGGGCCGCAACCTGGGCGCCGACACGTTGCAGCGCTGGCTGATCGACCAGGGATGGACGTGCGAGCGGGTGGCCAGCGCCAAGGGCTTTCGGGTTTTCGCGGTGCGCGCGGCCCTCGACAGCACTACCCGCCGCCACTGATCCTCCCTAGTCTGGGCGTCGAGGGGCCGGACAGTCCGCCCCGGCGTGGTGAGGAGTAGGCGTGGCTGACACCGAGGGCGGCAATTTCCTGGACGACCTGAAAGCCAAGGCCAAGGAGGTCGGCGAGCAGGTCAGGGAGTTCGCAGAGGACGCGTTCGACAACGTGAAGGACACGTTCGACGGCGACGACGACAAGGCCGCGTCCGCCTCGTCTCCCACGGAACCGACCGCGCCGCCGGCCCCCGCGGAGCCCGTTGCTGATCCGTCCGGGGACGGGGTGAGCGTCCACGACGCGCCGGTCACCGATTCGGTGCAGGACGCGGCCGACGAACTGGCCGACTCACAGCACGCGGGCCCGGGCGACGACGCCGCCGCGGCGCGGGGTAGCAGCGGTGAGGCCGACCCGAGCGACCAGCCGCTGCCGGGCGAGGACAGCGGTGATCTTCAGCCAGCCACCGACCAGGTCGGCGACTCCGGCGTCAACGACTTCGGCGACTCGGAGCGTCCCGTCGAGAGTTTCGCCGACACCGAGGCCAGTGCCCTGGACGCCCCGCCTGAGGGTCCGGACGCGCAGACCAGCAAGCCGCTGAGCTGACGTCCCGGGTCGCCCGGTGAGCCCGCCGGCTCGCCGGGCACGCCTGGGCCCCACGCTGATTCGGCTAATCGCATCGCGACTGAGGACACCGCCGCGAGTCGCGCCCAAGCGCCGCTGAAACGCCAAGCGCCCGGAGGGACGCAGGGCTAGGCTGGGCGGCACCTGATCCAGAGCAGGGAAACCCGGTGCGAATCCGGGACTGACCCGCAACCGTGACGCCGTGAGGCAAGTCGGAACACCTGTCTGGGTTCGGCTCTACGAACACCCGTCGAGGTCCGCGGGCAGAGCCCGGGCCTCGGCCCGGTCCTTCCCGATGACATCTGGAAGGACAACCATGACTCTCCTCAGGCGCACGCTGCTCATGGTGGTGGCGATGCTCACCATGCTGAGTCTCACAGGGGCGCCGGCCAGGGCCGAGAGCGCGGAAGCGAGCAAAGCGGCCGACTACATCGTCTCCACCTTCAAGCCCGGCACCGCCAGTCCGTACGGCGACGTGGGCAGTGCGGCCGATTCGCTGCTCGCCCTGCTGTCCACCGGCGACACCGGCCACGCCGACCAGGTCGCCGGCATCCTGGCCTACCTGCAGGCCAACGCGAAGGCGTACGTGAGCCCCAAGAGCGCCGGCACCACCGGGGCCGCCAAGCTCGCTCTTGGCGCGGCGGCTGCGAAAGCCGATGCCACCAGCTTCGGCGGTGTCGACCTGATCGCCGAGATCACCGGCGGGATCGGCAAAGACGGCGCATTCGGTGCCTACCCGGGGCCGTTCGCGTCCGGCATCGCCATGGTCGCCCTGGCCCGCAACGGTGTGGCGATCCCCCAAACCATGGTCGACTACCTGCTCACCTACCAGCAGCCCCGCAAGGGCACCGACGGTGGCGGCTTCGGGTGCACCACCTACCCGTTCGACCCCTCCGGCGATTGCCCGAACGCCGATCCCGACAGCACCGCAATGGCCGTGCTGGGCCTTCAGGCGGCGGGCACGAGCGACGCCACCACCGCGGCGACGGCAGCCCTGGACTGGCTCAAGGGCATGCAGATGCCGGACGGCTCCTGGCAGAACTATTCACCGGTCAACTCCACCGGACTCGCCGGCCCCCTCTTTCCCGCCGGCTCCGACCAGGCCACCCGGGCGACCGCGTACGTGGTGAGCAAGCAACTCGACTCGGGCGCCCTGACCACCGGCACCACCACCAAGGCCGACCTGCTGGCCACCCAGCAGGGCATCTTCGCCCTGACCGGGGTGACCTACGCCACGGTGGGTGCCGCAGGGCAGACCTCGACGTCGCCGAGCGCGTCCGCCAGTCCGTCGCCACCTTCGCCGTCCGCGACACCCACCACCGGCCCGGCCCCCGTACCGGAGCCGAACAACCTGCCGGTGCTGTTCGGGGTGGGGGCGGTGGTACTGGTTGCGGGCACAGCCACCGGCGTCTACCTGGCGCGCAAGCGCAGCCGCTGAGCGAATCTGCGATCATCCCCGGACCGACGCGTACTGCGTTAGGCTCATGCCACCTGAACGTGGGCAGGGGAATCCGGTGCGAATCCGGAGCTGACCCGCAACCGTGAGGCCGCCTCGGCCAAGTCGGAGCACCGGTCCCCGTTCTGGCTCGATCAACCCGTCGTGGCTTACGGGCGAGCCGGCAGTCCCTCCCCGGCTCCGCTCGCACGTAGTCCGTGCGAAAGGAAATCTGGGATGAACTCCGTCTCCGGGCGCGTGGTCGCCGTTGCGGCTGCCACACTGCTCGCCCTCACCGCCGGCTCGTCGGCGCCGACCGCCTCAGCCGCCGCCCCGGCCAGCCTGACGAAGGCCGCCAACTATCTGGTGCGCAATCTACCGAGCACCGACGACGGCGTCGGCGCCGCGCTGCAGAGCGCGACCGCCTTCGCCGCCACCGGCAACTGCACCTACGCACCCGCAGCGCGCACGCTGGTCACCCGGATCGAGAAGGGCACGAAGGGCTACATCTATCCGAGCAAGAAGCTGAATCAGGCGCGGGCGGCCAACCTGGCGATCACGGTGGAGGCACTGGGCCTGAACCCGCGCAAGTTCGCCGGCTACAACCTGCTGTCGCTGGTCGGCAAGGGCCTGGCTGCGGACGGGCAGGTGGGCGCGAGCGCGTCCACCTTCAGCCAGAGCCTGGCGATCATCGCCATGCACCGCGGCAAGGCCGATCTGCCCATCCAGGTGCTGACCAAGCTGCTCAGTCTGCAACTCTCCTCCGGCGACGACGAGGGCGCCTTCGGCTACGAGTACCCGGCCGGCACCGTCAACGCCGACCCCGACAGCACCGGACTGGGGCTGCTGGCACTGAAGGCCGTCGGCCAGCTCGGGCCGCAGCAGAAGGCTGCGCTCGGGTGGGCTAGCGACGCGCAGCTGACGGACGGCTCCTGGCCCAACGACTACTCCCCCGTCGATACCACCGGCGTGCTGGGCTCCGCGGTGAACGCTCTGGGCGGCACCGCCGCGGCAGGCCGAGCGATCGACTGGCTGGGCACCCAGCAGTTGTCGGACGGAGGTTTCCCGGCCAGCCGGGACGGCTCCGAGAGCAACCCGGGGGCGACCGCCAACGCGATCTGGCTGCTGGCCAAGAAGACGCCGCTGAACGTGTCACTGAACCTCGCCAAATGCCCCAAGAGCCCGACCAAGCTGCCGGCCTCGACTCTCACCTGCACCGGCGTCTGGGTCGTCGTCGACCGCGGCAACGGCGAATCGGCCACCCGCTGCGCCACGAAGTACGGCAACGGTCTGGACGCGCTGAAGAGCGCCGGCTTCAAGGTCGAAAGCACCAACGGCTTCGTCAACCGCCTGCACGGTTTCCCCTCGGTGGTGGACACGACCTTCAGCAAGTACTGGGGGTACTACTACGCCACCCCGAACGCGGACGGCACGTGGAGCGCGTGGAGTGAGTACCAGGTGGGGGCAGCCACGTCGAAGCCGGCCAAGGGCGCGGTCGAGGGCTGGCTGTACGGCCCCTGGCTGAACGGCGCGAAGCCCGACCTCAACACCCCGCCCCTGGGCTACGCGTCCGCTCCGGTACCGACCATCGCCGGCACCGCCACGGTGGGCCAGACGCTGTTGGCGGTGCCCGGCAACTGGGATCCCCGACCGAACCTCAGCTACCGCTGGTACCGCTCCGGTTCGTCCATCTCGAAGGCGACCAAGCCGCTCTACAAGCTGACGAGGTCCGACGCCGGCAAGAAGATCACGGTCAAGGTCACCGGCACGCTCAGCAAGCACCAGACCGTGTCGCGCACCTCGGCGCCGACCACGAAGGTCACCAAATGAGGCGAGTCCTCGCAGCGGCCGCGCTGTCGGTGGTGTTCACCGGCTGCGCGGCCCTCACCTCCTCCCCCGACGCGGGCGCCCGGCTGGCGCCGCAGGCGTCCGGCTGCGAGGGGGTGTGGGTGGTGGTGGACTACGGCAGCCTGGGCGGCACCTCGACCCAGTGCGCGTCCAGCTTCGGCACCGGCATCGCCGCCCTGCGCAGCGCCGGTTTCAACCCGAGCATCAGTGAGAGTTTCGTCGACAAGATCAACGGCAAGCCCAGCAAGCCCGACAGCAGTAAGGCGTACTGGTCGTACTGGCACGCCACCCGCAACGACGACGGCAGCTACGGCGCGTGGAACTACTCCAACCTGGGTGCCAGCGGCTACCAACCGACCAAGGGCAACGCCGAGGGCTGGCGCTTCCAGTCGCTCGGCGACGGCAAAGTGCCGCCCGGCGCCAAGCCGCCGACCGACGCGGCCACGCCGACGCCGAAGCCGACGCCCACCAAGAGCACCAGTAAGCCGACCCCGAGACCCAGCGCGACCCGAACGCCGACCGCGACCAGAAAGCCGTCCGCGACCAGAAAGCCGTCCGCGACCACGACGCCGAGTGCGACTGCTTCGGCCACGCCGACAAGCAGTAAGACCTCGGCGAGCGCGAAGGCCACCGCCCAGGCCCACGCCAGCACCGGCAGTGCCCCGCCGGCTGCCGCGACCGCGAAGGCGTCGTCACCGGCACCGCAGGAGAGTTCCGAGTCCACCTCGGTGGCGCTTGCCCCAGTCCAGAACCAGGCGGCGCCACCGACCGAGCCGGGCTCCGGAACACCGGTCGGCCTGATCCTGACCGCCGGCCTCGTCGTGGTGACCGGGGCGGGACTCGGCGGCTGGTGGTGGCTGAGAGGCAGGAAGCCCTGAGCACTCTGCACCCGTGGGCCTGGTGGACCTGGGCGATCGGGGTCGGTCTCGCGGTCAGCGCGACGACCAACCCCCTGCTGCTCACGCTGTTGGGGCTCGCGACGGTGGTGGTCGTCGTCCTGCGCCGGACTGGTGCGCCGTGGGCCCGCTCGCTGCGGGCCTATCTGCTGCTCTCGCTGGTCGTGATCGGCGTCAGGATGGTGTTCCAGATCCTGATCGGCGGCGGCTCGGGTGAGACGGTGCTGTTCACCCTGCCCGAACTGCCGCTGCCTGAGTGGGCCGCCGGCATCAGGCTGGGCGGCCCGGTCACCGCCGAGGCACTGGTCGCCACCTTCTACGATGCGCTGCGGCTGTCGGTGATGCTGCTCTGCATCGGTGCCGCCAATGCGCTGGCCAACCCGCGGCAGGCGCTCCGCTCGGTTCCCGCCGCACTGTACGAGGCGTCCGTCGCGGTGGTGATCGCGCTCAGCGTCGCTCCCCAGCTGATCGAGAGCGGGTTGCGGGTACGCAGGGCGCGGCGATTGCGCGGCGATCCCGCCCGCGGGCTGAAGGCGTGGGCCACCGTCGCCCTGCCGGTGCTCGCCGACGCCATCGACCGTTCGATGGCGCTGGCGGCCGGCATGGAGGCCAGGGGCTTCGCCCGCACCCGCGGGCTGCCGATCGCGGGCACCCTCCCGTTGATGCTGGGCTCGGTGAGCACCGCCCTGGTGGGGGCGTTCCTGCTGCTCAGCACGGACTTTTGGGTCGTGGCGGTGAGTGCCCTGGTGGTCGGCGTCGCCGGCACCGCGGCCGGCCTGCGTCGGGCCGGCGCCAGGCTCAGGGTGACCAGCTACCGTCCACACCCGTGGACCTGGCGGTCGACCGGGGTCGCGCTGAGCGGACCCCTCGCCGCTGTCGTCGTGTTCGGCATCGGCATGACGGACGTCGGCTACGACGTCCTGCACCCGTCGACCGATCCGCTGGTCTGGCCGCAGTTGACCCTGGCGATGCTGGTCGCGGCGGCGATCTGCCTGGTGCCCCTGCCGCTGACCATCCCGCCCCGGTTCGTGGTGGTCGACACCGTCCGAAGCGATTCCCGGGTGCGCGGCCTGCGTGCCGGTGTCGGGCCGTGATCCGCTTCGACCAGGTGTCGGTCAGCTATCCGGAGTCCACCCGGCCGACCCTGCGCCAGGTGTCGCTGGAGTTGCCGGAAGGCGACCTCTGCCTGGTGGTGGGTGGCACCGGAACCGGCAAGTCGACGCTGCTCGGCTGCATCAACGGACTCGTGCCGCACCTCACCGGCGGCGAACTCAGCGGGTCGGTCACCGTGGCCGGACGCGACACCGCCCGGCACCGTCCGCGCGAACTGGCCGACGTGGTCGGCTACGTCGGCCAGGACCCGCCGCGCGGCTTCGTCACCGACACCGTCGAGGACGAGATCGCCTACGGCATGGAGCAACTCGGCATCGCTGACATGGCGATGCGCAAACGGGTGGAGGAGACGCTCGACCTGATGGGCATCGCCGACCTTCGCCGGCGCCCGCTTCCGGAGCTGTCGGGCGGGCAGCAACAGCGGGTGGCGATCGCCGCCGTGCTGGCCGCGCAGCCGAGGGTGCTGGTGCTCGACGAACCCACCTCGGCGCTGGACCCGACCGCCGCCCAGGATGTGCTCTCGGCGATCACCACCCTGGTCCATGAGGTCGGCCTCACTGTGGTGCTCGCAGAACACCGGCTGGAGCGGGTGATGCACGCAGCCGACTCGATCGTCTGGCTGCCGGGCGACGGCAGCGCCCACTACGGGCCACCGGCCACCCTGCTGGCCCGAGCCACGGTCACGCCTCCCCTGGCCGCCCTGGCCCGGCTGGTCAACTGGCCGACCGTGCCACTGAGCGTCCGCGAGGCGAGGCGCCGGGTGCTGGCCGAACGGATCGTCGTCCGACCTGCGCCGGACGCACCGGTGCCGCCGGCTCCGGTGGTGCTGGCGGCCCGCGGGGTCGAGGTGCGGTTCGGCGCCATCGTCGCCGTCCGCAACGTCGATCTGGACCTGCACGGCGGCAGCGTGACAGCGATACTCGGACGAAACGGGGCCGGCAAGTCGTCACTGCTGTGGGCCCTGCAGGGTGCGCTCAGCTGCGCCGGCCAGATCGACGTGCGAGGTCAGGATCCCCGGACCCTGCCCCCGGCGGAGGCCCGCCGCCTGGTCACCCTGGTGCCGCAGACCGCGGCCGATCTGCTCTACCTGCCCTCGGTGGGTGCCGAGTGTGCGCAGGCGGACGTCGAAAGCGCCGCCCCGTCCGGCACCACCGCGGGCATCCTGCTGAAGCTCGGTGTGCCGCTGCCGGCCGAACGTGATCCGCGGGACCTCTCCGAAGGGCAGCGACTGGCGTTGGTGCTGGCCATCCAACTCGCCGCCCATCCCCCGGTGCTGCTGCTGGACGAACCCACCCGCGGCCTCGACTACGCGGCCAAGCAGAGCCTGAACGCGATTCTGCAGCAGTTGGCCGACGACGGTGTCGCGGTCGTACTCAGCACCCACGACGTGGAGTTCGCCGCCCTGGCGAGCCGCCGGCTGCTGCTGATGGCCGACGGTGAGCTGATCGCGGACGGCACCACGTCCGCGCTGCTCGCCTCGTCGGCGGCCTATGCTCCACAGATGGCGAAGGTGTTCGCGCCGATTGCGGTGCTGACCCCGGCGGACGTGGCCCGGGGCCTGCGATGACCGGCGTCAGCGCACGCACGTTCTGGGCGATGGTCGTGGCACTCGCCGCCGGAGTGATCGCCTTCGGCTGGCCGCTGTTCATTCGCCCGGAGTCCGGAATGAATCCGGTGCAGGCGCCGATCGTGTTCGCCCTGGTGCTGCCGCTGGTGCTGGCCATCGTGCTGGCCGAGCTGTCCGGCGGTGACCTCGACGTCAAGGCCCTGGCGATGCTCGGCGTGCTGGCGGCGATCGGCACCATCCTGCGTCCGCTGAGCGCCGGAACCGCCGGCTTCGAGCTGATCTTCTTTCTGCTGATCCTGGCCGGACGGGTGTTCGGTGCCGGTTTCGGGTTCGCACTGGGCGCGATCACCCTGTTCACCTCTGCCCTGATCACCTCGGGCGTCGGTCCGTGGCTGCCCTACCAGATGCTGGCCGCCGGCTTCGTCGGCTTCTTCGCGGGGTGGCTGCCGCCGGCCACCGGTGCCCGCGAGATCAGGATGCTGGCCGTCTACGGAGTGGTCTCCGCCTTCGTCTACGGCTGGCTGATGGACTTTTCGTTCTGGCCCTTCGCGCTCGGCGAGGGCACGCAGCTCTCGTTCGACCCGAACGCGTCCGTGCTGGAGAACCTGCACCGCTTCGTGCTGTTCAACCTGGCCACCTCGATGGGCTGGAATCTCGGCCGGGCGATCACCAACGCACTGCTGATCCTGGTGGTCGGCGGCCCCGTCCTGCGGCTGCTGCGGCGCAGCGCACGCCGAGCGAACTTCACCCCGATTGGCGCAACCCCTAGCGGAATAGGGTCCGGAACGGGCAGGTTGGACGGTAAAGAGTTGACCCCAACGAAGGAGAACCGATGACTTACACGCTGCCGGACCTCGACTACGACTACGGCGCACTCGAGCCGCACATCTCGGGGCAGATCATGCAGCTGCATCACGACAAGCACCACGCCGCCTACGTGGCCGGCGCCAACACGGCGCTGGAGAAGCTGGCCGCGGCACGCGAGAGCGGCGATTTCTCCGCGATCAACAAGCTCGAGAAGGACCTCGCCTTCCACCTCGGTGGCCACATCAACCATTCCGTGTTCTGGAAGAACATGTCTCCGGACGGCGGCGGCCGGCCCGAGGGTGAGATCGCGGCCGGTATCGACGAGTTCTTCGGCTCCTTCGAGGGCTTCCAGAAGCAGTTCAACGAGGCAGCCAACGGACTCCAGGGCTCCGGCTGGTCGATGCTGGTGTGGGACACGCTGGGCAAGCGGCTGAACATCAACCAGTTGTTCGACCAGCAGGGCAACCTGCCGGCCGGCCAGTTGCCGGTGCTGCAACTCGACATGTGGGAGCACGCCTTCTACCTGCAGTACCTGAACGTGAAGGGCGACTACGTCAAGGCGTGGTGGAACGTGGTCAACTGGGCCGACGTCACTGAGCGCTTCACCAAGGCGAAGGCAGCGAGCGACAACCTGTTCTGAGCCGACCGCAGCACCAACGGCCCCCGGGGTGATCCCCGGGGGCCGTTGCGTTTGGGTGGCCCGCCCGTTCGGCTCATCGACATGACTCCGGGCATCGCGACCGGCTCAGGCCCGTGACAACGGGTCGGACGAGTTACACGACCGTCATTACCTGAGAGATTTGCTTCATTCCTGAGCTTCAGTCACACTGATTCTCAGGGTGTTCTCATGAACGGCCCACGAATGCCGCCGATTATTGGAGTAACGCCTCGTGTTTTGGACCTGGAAGCTGACCGCGCTCTCTGGCGCGATCGTCCTGGCCGGCGGTGCCCTCACCGCCTCGTCCCTCGACAAGACGATCGCCCTCACCGTCGACGGGCGGACCACCTCCACCACCGGCTTCGCGAACACCGTGGCCGATGTGCTGGCCGGGCAGGGCGTCACCGTCGGCCCCCGCGACGTGGTGATTCCAGCTCTGGACAGCCCGGTGGGCAACGGTAGCGCCGTCGAGGTGCAGTACGCCCGCAAGGTCACCCTGACGGTGGACGGCAAGCCGACCGAGTTCTACACCACGGCGACCACTCTGGACGGAGCTCTCGCCACCGCGCAACTGCGCGATTTGAAGGGAGCCGACTTCTCGGTCTCGCGTTCGATGACGATCGGCCGTGAGGGCCTCAGCGTCGACGTGCAGGTGCCGAAGACGATCACCCTCAAGGTGGCCGGCAAGTCGAAGAAGGTCACCACCACCGCCGGCACCGTCGCCGAGTTGCTCGGCGAGCAGAACCTGGGCATGAGCGTGGACGACCGGGTGAAGCCGGCACTGACCACCGCGATCAAGGACGACGCGACGATCAACCTGACCCGGGTCACGGTGACCACGAAGACGGTCAACCGCAAGATCGCCTACAGCACCGTGCGCACCAACACCAACAAGATGAAGCGCGGCACCACGAAGGTCACCCGGCAGGGTCGCAACGGTTCGGCCGACATCACCTATAAGTACACCACCGTGAACGGTGGCGACACGGTGAAGAAGGTGCTGAAGCGGGTGGTGCTCACCGCCCCGGTCAGCCAGCGCGTGCTGGTCGGCACCAAGGGCCCGGCCGGCAACCTCGCCCGCGCCGCCATGTGGGATCGGATCGCCCAGTGCGAGTCAGGCGGCAACTGGTCGATCAACACCGGCAACGGCTACTACGGCGGCCTGCAGTTCGACTACGGCTCGTGGCTCGCCAACGGCGGCGCCGACTTCGCGCCACGCGCCGACCTGGCCAGCCGCGCCGAACAGATCACCGTCGCCAATCGCTACTACGCCACCTCCGGCCTCGGCCCCTGGGGCTGCAGGCACGCCGCATGACCACCTCAAACCAACGGGAGCACAACATGTTGTCCATGACCACCAAGCTGGCCACCACGGCGGCCTGCGCCTCAATCATTCTGGGCGGACTGACCGCGCTGCCCGCGCACGCCGAGGGCGACCCGACGGTGCCCGGCGCCGGTACGTCGGGGGTGGTGGACGTGGTGACCACCGCGACCTTCACCAAGAACGTCACGTTGAAGAAGAAGACCATCTACATCAAGACCTCGAAGCTCTACAAGGGCCACAAGAAGGTCGTCATCAAGGGCCACAACGGCAAGGCCACCCGCACCTACCTGACCACCACGACCAACGGCGTCGGCAGCACCGTGGTGGTGAACGAGCGGATCATCAAGAAGGTGGTCAACCGCAAGGTCAAGGTCGGCACCAAGAGCACCAAGGGCCTGAACCTCGCCCGGCTCTCCAAGTGGAACAAGATCGCGAAATGCGAGTCCGGTGGTCGTTGGCACATCAACACCCACAACGGCTACTACGGCGGCCTGCAGTTCAACCTCGGCACCTGGCGCTCGGTGAAGGGCCAGCAGTTCGCCTCGAAGCCGCACAAGGCCAGCAAGGCCGAGCAGATCACCGTGGCCAACCGGCTGTACGCCAAGCGCGGCTTCAAGCCGTGGAGCTGCCGTCACGTGCTCTGACCATCCCCTGACGAGTCCCCGTTCACGAGGGATTCGGGACGTGGGTCCGTCCCCCCGACCCCGTCCCACTGGGCCGCTCTCGCCCCCCGAGAAAGTGGCCCCACATAGAGAAGCTGGGCTCCCGTGATCGGGAGCCCAGCTTCTTTTGTTCGCTTCAGGGGGTCGGGTCGCCCTGGCCCCGTTGCGGAGGGTCAGGCCGATTGGGGCTGCAGCCCCATTGCGGGCATCGGCAGCGGATCCTCGCCCGGATCGAGTCGATCGAACTGCTCCGGCGACCAGGTCACGCCGGCAGGCTGCACGTCGGGCTCCCGCCACGCGTGGTAGGCCAGCTCCGCGGGATCGGCGAGATGGAAGACGTCCCGCAGCGCAATCACGCAGCGGTCCGCCAACGCGGCGTACTCGCTGGTCATCGCGGGCAGCGGCAGGTCGAATGACCAGTTCGGCTGTGCCCGGGTGGATTGCTTCCAGCCAGCCGCCAGCATGGTGGGATCGTCCGGGCCGTGGACGGCCGCGCCGCCGACGACCTCCGGCCCGGACGCCTCGGCGCTCAGCACGTCCACGGTGCCGAAGAACTGCACACAGCCGCGCTCGTCGGAGGCCACCACCACTACGCAGCACCGATCGGTGAGCGAGCGTAGGCTGACCCGCAGCCGGTCCCGGAACTCATCCCAGGTCATTGCAGCTCACTCCCCGAGTTCGCGCAGCACCTGCGCGTACTGCGGGGCGGTGAACTCCACCGTCACCGAGCGTCGTCCGCGTGCGACGACCACACGGGCCCCGCCGTCGAGGTCCCACTGAGCGGTGGGACCGTCGCCGTCGGACTGGGCGGCCCGGCCCCACCGCCCGGTGCCGTCACGGACTATCAGGGCGTACGCGTCGTCGAGAAAGGCGTCCGCTTCGGCGCCCAGCTCACGCACCACATCGGTGGCCCAGAAACTGAACGAGGCGGTCTCTCCGGACGGCATGGTGGCGATCGGAACGGACGACTCGCTCAACCCGTCGGACTGGTTGTCCATCATCTCGTCGTCGCCGGGCGTCCAGCCGACCTGGGTGCCCAGCTGCTGTACCTGCTCAGGTGTCAGGGGCCATTCGGCGCCGGCCCAGAAGTCAACCAGGTCACCGACCCGATCGGCGGTCATCGCCTTCCACGTCATGTGAGAGACCCTATCTACTTGATGGGTGGCAGCTTGAGCGCGCTCTGGTCGAGCACGAACGGGGTCACCTTGATCCTGCCGCCGGGCAGCGCCTGCACCAGGTCGTACTCGATCTGCAGGTTGCCGCTCTTGAACGCCTCGGTGATCGGCGAGTCTGGATGCTGCTTCATGAACGCGTCCAACTGTTCCATCACCCTCTTGTCGGACTTCATCACGTCGTTGAAGTAGGTCGCCGTGCCCTGCTGGGCGCGGACCCCGTCGACAGTGCGCTCACCGAGTTGGGCGGTGCCGCCCTTGGCCTCGTAGAACTTCATGGTCGGCGGCACCCTCTCGCTGAGCGTCACCTGGTCGAACCGTCCCGAGCCGGCGCGACCGGAACCGACCAGTGAGATCTCGCCCCGCATCCGGGCCACGGCGGCGGCGGCCTTGTCGCCGAGCCGCTCCGAGACCGAACGCAGCAGGTTGGACGACACCCGGTCGTGCACCAGTGCGTTGGTCAGCGAGCGCCCCTCTTTCACGGTGAGAGCACCGTCGTCCACCAGGTTGCGGATCCGGTGGGTCACTGTTCGGGTCGACCCCTCAAGCACCTGCGGATCGATGCCCGTGCTCTCCACCAGCCGGACGAGGCGGTCGTGGGCGACGTGGGAGGCGTCCAGGGCCTGATCACGGGACTCCACCCGAAGGTCATGCGCAGCACGGTCGGCCGGATTCACGTCCACGTGATCCGAGGTGCCCAGCGTCGACCGCTCCTGCGGAAGATCCGAGTGCACGTGCGGGTTGGTGTCCGTCACCGCGTGCAGGTCGTTGCGCAGGCGTCCGACCTTGTCGCGGTACGTGCCGTCGGCCAGGTCACCCACCACGTGCCTACGCCCGTCGGGATCGAAGGTGTACGGGCGGCCGTGCCGGTCGTGGATCGGACCTCCGTCCGGCGCGTGCGTGGCCGCCGGGCCGTCGTGGGTGGGGGTGTCGCCGTGATGGACGGGGGTCTCGGCAGCGGGGTGGTCGGCGGCGGGCTCGGTGACCGTCTCGGGATGAGTCACCGGCTCCGGGTGCGTCGTGGGCGCCGCGGGCTCGGTGACCGTCTCGGGATGAGTCACCGGCTCCGGGTGCGTCGTGGTCGCCGCGGGCTCCGTGACGGTGTCCGGATGAGTCACCGGCTCCGGACGCGTTGTCACCGAAGCGGGGTCGCCGTTCGGATGGGTCGCCGGCTGCGTGTACTGCGGCTCGCTGTGCGACGACGGGGTGGTCCGCGGAGCGTCCACGTCCAGGCCGTCACCGAAGAGGTTCGAGGTGACCGGCTTGGTCACCTGGGTCGGCACCATGTCGTCGATCGCACCGGCAACGGTGAACGACGGAACCTTGGCGCCGCCCTTTGCGACATCGTCCAGCATGGTCATCGGCATGTCGTCGCCGAACTTGAACAGGTTCTTCAGCACCGGAATGGCGTGCACTCCGCCCTTCGCCAGCCACGAGCCGCCCGGCACCGCAAAGTCGGCGATCGCGCTGCTGATCTTGGCCACCCGCGAACCGATGCTCGCGGCCTTCAAGTCCGGCGCTCACCTCTCCGGCACCCGGTATGAACAGGGTGCCGACGGTCAGGAACGACTCGGTGAAGGTGGCGACGCCGTCCTCCTTCCACTTGTGGAAGGGGTCGTCGGCGGTCAGGTCGATGCCGACCAGGCTGGCGCCGGCGGTGGCGGTCAGCTTGTTGCGCTCGTCGATCCACTGCGACACGTCACTGTCGCCGTTGCCGGTCGCCTTGAGCACGCCGTTGAGCAACTGCGCGGCCGGGCTGGTGGTGATGGCGAGCGACAGCAGCAGGTTGCCGGTGCCCATCCAGGCCTGCCCGGCATGGCCCCAGTCGCCCCAGTCGCCGGTCTCGGGGTTGTAGCTGATCAGCGAACCGAGGCCCTCGACGGTGCCCTTGCCGAACTGGTAGGCGCCGTGCCCCACGGACTCGGGGCAGTTCCGGTCCTCCTCGCGCGGGTTGCCCCACGGCATCGGGTTCTCCGGATCGGTGAACGCCTCCTTCGGGATCGGCGGGATCTCCTTCTTGTCCGCCGGCAGGCCGGTCAGCCCGTTGATGTCGGTCGCGCAGGTGGACGCGGCGGTCGACACCTCGGCGTAGATGCCGGCGATCTCGTCGAGAAAGTTGTTGTTCTTCTCGACCGTGTCGCCGTCTTCGTACCACGGCACGGTCTTCATCTCGTTGTCGGCCCCGACCAGGTCCTTGGCGCCCTCCTTGATGAAGGTCCAGCCGTTGGCGTCCTTGGCTTCCCGGGCGTCCACCCGGACGCCGCCGATCACGTCGTTGCGGAACGCCTGTGCGCGCTTCTCGAAGTCGGCCAGTTTCGGCTTGATGCCATCCAGCGCGGACGCGTAGGTGTCCAGAAAGCCCGCCATCTTGTCGAAGGTGGTCTTGAGTGTTTCGGACGCCGTCGCCGGGTCGGTCATCAGCGCGTACACGTCCGCCTGCTCGGGAGCGGTGTAGCAACCGGGCAGCTTCGTACTCCAGGTGGTGGCGATCTCGTCGGTCTTGGTGTCGACTGTCGATCCCATCGCCCGGACGCCATCGGCAGCCCCGGTGATCAGGCTGGTGTCCAGGTCCGCGGATTTCGCGATCAGGCCGGCCGGATTGATCAGGCCGCCGTCATCGCCGCCGCCTCCGTCACTGCACGTCAGCATCGGTTCTACCCCTTGTACCCATGGTTGACGAAGTAGGTGAAGTCGCCGCTGTCGGCGGCTTTGACCATTTCGGTCTGGAACGTGCCGGCCATCTCGACCTGGGCGTTGTTGTACGCGATGGTCGCGTTGGAGACCCCGGCCATTCCGGCGCTGATGTGGTTCTGGATGACCTGCAGGTTGAGGCCCTGCTCCTGCAGCACCTGGCCGACGGCCGTGCCCACCTCTGCGGTCAGGGCGCTGCCCCAGAGCAGCCCGTTGCCGATCGCGGTGAACTTGTCCTCGGTCAACGCCTTGCCCAGCGTCTCGGCCTTCGTCTGCACGGTGGTGAGGACGGTCTGCACCTCGGCCGGTTTGATGTTCCACTTCGACATCGTCGTTCCCTCCCTCAGACTCTCTCGTTGAGCTGCCCGCTCAATCCGGCGGCGATCGCTTCGGCGAGCCGGCGGCCCCGTCCGTCGTCGCCGTACGGCAGCGTGACGTCGGTCCACAGCCCGAAAGCGGACGGCGGTTGCGCCAACGCTGCGGCCGCCTCGTCCGGCACCAGCACGGGACGGGTGCCGAACACGCACAGCAGCGGCGTGCCCGTGTCGTCGATGAACTGCTTGATGTCGCCTCCGCGGTACTCCACATAGGCGGCATCGGGGTGCACGGTCGCGGCGATCGCAAGGAGCGCGTCGAGGCTGGGCTCCACATCGCTCAGCAGTGCCAACTCGGTGGGCATCTCAGTTCTCCGTTCCCAGTCCGGCGACCTCGCGGACGCGGTCGAGGCCCAGGTCGGCGGCGAACGCCATCAACTGCGACCAGGAGCCCAGGTCGGTGCGGCTGAACCGCACCAGCAGGCTGGGCAACCGCTTGCGGCCGAGCTCCAGCACGTCGTGGTTCTGCTTCAGCTGCTCCACCTGCGGCGCCAGCTCGTGCACCGCGCGCGGGCCGATCAGCACCGCCAGCGGCGCTTCGGGACGACGCACGCCGAACCGCTGCAGCACCCCGGGAGCCACCTCGGCGACCGACACGAAGCCGATGGTGGGCTGATGGCTGCTCTCCACCGCCATCAGGGTGCGGGTGGCCGCCTCGACCAGGGGCGCCAGCCGGTCGGGGTAGGCACCGATCGGCACGCCGCCGGCGACGTGCTCGAGGATTCCGCGCCGGGTGCGTCCGACCTGGATGTCGCAGAACGACCCGTCGTTCGCCCGGGCGTGCATGGTGGGCGACTCGGGCATGCCGCGCCGGGCGCTCTCGGTGACCGCGTCGATGCCGAACGGCTCCACCAGCGGCTCGGTCAACCCCCAGACGGCGAGCGGGTCGCCGCCGAGGGTGTCGTGCACCGTTTCGGCCAGTCGTCCGACCCGGGTCTCGGCGACCGCGCGCTGATGGCCGAAGATGTCGTAGCTGAGCAGGCCGCGCGGATCGTCCGACGGGGTCAGGAAGCTGCCCGAGCGGGCCCCCTCGGCCTTGGTGCCGGTCCACAACTCTTCGAAACTCGAGATCGGCAGGCCGGTCAACCCGTCGAACACTCCCGTGGACTCCTTGACCGCCCAGAAACCGCCGGCGCGGTTCATCGCCAGCGACGCGAACGGGCTGAGCCGCACGTCCGGTCCGCTGACCAGTACCGGACGCAGGCCTTCGCTCACCGACCAGTCGAGGAACGACTGGAGCGGGTCGGTGAGCAGCACGGTCGAGGTGTCGGCGACGAAGACCGCGTACTGCTCGGTCCACTCATCCGCCAAGGGGTGTACGACGCGCATGATCAGTTGGGGATGTAGGACATGGCCTTGTGCATGGTGCCGACGGCCACGTCGTCGTTCTTGCTCAGCGAGTCGCGCAACAGGCTGATGATGGCCTTCACCTCTGTGCCGGCATCGGTCCACTGCTTCTCCATGCCTGCGTAGGCGTCGCTCACCTCCTCGGCCTGGTACTCGGCCATGGCGTTGCGCACATCGGCGTCGTGCCGGGTGATTGCGGCCTCGAGATTGCCGGCGGCGGTGGCGAAGTCGTCCTGCACGGTCTGCGAGGCGCCGACGTCGTAGGCATTGGTGTCTGTTCCTGCATCAGGCATGGTGATCAGTCCTCTCTCACTGGGGTCCGAAGCGAGCGACGACCTCGGCCGCGCCGAAGTTGGCAGCTCCCTCGCTCTGCCGGTGGGTGTCGGCGCCCTCCTGGCCGCCCTGGATGAACGACTTGTTCTGGCCGTCGATCGAGCCGCAGATGCCGACCAGAGCGTTGTGCAGGGTGCCCGCGACCTCGTCGCTCTTGCCCTTGAAGGCGTCGAAGGCCTTCTTGGCCTCGCCGCTCATCTTGCCCTCGAGCGGCTGGGCGGCCTCGACGAACTTCTGCACCAGCGTGCGCAGGTCGTCGGACTCGCTGGTGGTGCGGTTGAGCAGCGTGCCGAGCGCCGGGGCGCTCACACTGAACTTCACCATGGTTTCTCCCCAATCTGGTCCGGGTTTCCCTTGACCGTAGGAGACCATCGGGTCACTCACCATGGGGACAACTCCCCATCGGGGCTACCCGCGCTGGTCGGTGACCGGGTCACCGGTTAGGCTCGAAAGCCGGATCGCATCCCCGATCGAGAGCCCAGATGACCACCGATTTCACTGCCCAGCGCACGCTGAGCCGGCCCGCCGAGCCGTCGTCCGACGTCGTCGGTGCAGGCCGCCGAGCCCTGCTCGCAATGGGCGTCGACACCCTGGCGGCGTTGCTTCCACTGCTTGTGGTGCCCCTGTTGGCGCTCACTCGGCTGCCGATCGGCTGGGCCTGGACGATCGCCGTTCTCGCAGTTCTTGGCATCGGCTGCGCACTCGTGGTGGACGTGACCCGCACGGGGCAGAGCCCGGGTCGCCGGCTGCTCGCGGTGCGCACCGTGTCGACCACCGCGCCGATGCCCCCGTCCCCCGGCGAGCTGGCCCGCCGGCAGGTGGTGCACGCCGACCTGCGGGCCGGACGTGACCCCATGCGTCTCCTGCCGCGATCGGCCGAGCCGCTGCTGCCGGCCACCTGGGAGGGCTGGCAGCACACCGCGCCGGCCGCCACCGGGGGCTGGGTGCTGGTGCTCGACAACGGCCAACAGATCAGCGTGGGGCGGCCCACGCTGCTCGGCCGCAACCCCACCGACGAGCCAGGCCAGAGTCACGCCCTGGTCGCCATCCCCGACCTGACCCGAAGCATTTCGCGGGTGCACGCACTGGTCGAGCCGGCCGACGACTGCCTGTGGCTGACCGACGGCGGCACGACCAACGGCACCCGGGCGTCCACCCCGTCCCCGTCCGGCGGCACCGTGATCGAGCGCTGGCTGCGGCCCGGCGAGCGGATCGCCGTGCGGTCCGGCGGACTGATCCACCTCGGTGACCGCGAACTGCGGGTCACCCGATCCGCGCAACCGGGAGCCTGAATGCCCGAATCCGACCAGATCCTGATCGAGACCACCCGCACCCACCGGCAGCGGCTGGGTTCGGCGCTGGCCCACGGCCCGCTCGAGGAGCGCCGCAAGCCGAACACCAACGGCCGGCGGGTGCTGGGGTCGGTCGTCGCCGCCGCGGTGATCTGCGCCGGCTGCGTCGGCACCAGCTTCGTCACCGACCTGTTGTCCAGGCAGCGCGACGAGCAGGCCGTGACCGCGTTCCGGGCGGCGATGGCGGCCAACCCGCTGAAGCCGAGCGGCGACTGGGTGCAGGACCCGGCCACCGGCTTCCTGCGCAACTCCAAGACCGGGCTGATGGTCGATCCGCAGACCGGCTACGTCGTCGACCCCCGCACCGGGCTGGCGAAGGACCCCCAGGGCCGGCTGATCGACCCCCGGATCGACTGGTACATCGACCCGAAGACCGGGTACTACACCGATCCGGCCACCGGCCTCACCATCGACCCGAAGACCCAGCAGATCGTGCGCACAAGGTGAGCGACTACAACCGGCTGACCGTGCAGGGCACCCGCAACCGGGCCGACCTGGTGCTGCCCGCGGACGAGCCCCTGGCCGCACTCCTGCCCGACATCCTGGAGCTGCTGGACGAACCCCCCGGCGCCGCCCGTCCGCTCACCCTGGTCACCGTGCTGGGCGAACAGCTGAACACCTCACTCAGCCTCGGCGAGCAGAACCTCACGCAGGGCAGCATCGTCCGGCTGGTCAGGCTGGACGAGGCACCGCCCCCGCCCGAGGTGGCGGACATCACGCAACTGGCCGGCGAGTCGGTGGCGGCGCGCGACGATCGCTGGCGGCGCCCGTGGGCGGTGCTGGTGGCCGCGGCCGCCACCCTGGTGATCGGACGGCTGGTCGGCCCGCAGCTGATCCTGCTCGGAATGGAGCGGCTGTGGCTGATGGCAGCCGCCGCAGGGCTGGCCGCGGTCGCGATCGCCCTGGCCCGGCGGGGAGCTCGCGGCGCCGGGGTGCCGGTGACCGCGCTCGCGATCGGCCTGCTCGGCGCGCCCCTGGAGTGGATGGTGGCCGGACAGCCCTTCGGGGCGGGTTGGGGTGCGGCGTTCGGCGGCGCGGCCGCTCTCGTCGCCGTGGTCGCCCAACTCGGCTACCAGGACCGTGGGCTCGCCCTCGGCGGGGCGTCCGCGGCCGCGCTGGTCGCCCTCTGGGCCGCACTCGGTGCCGCCGGACTGCCGCCCCTGCACGCGGCGGGCATCGTTGCGCTGGCCGGCGCCCTGGGCGTCGGCCTGCTGCCCGGCATCGCGATGGCGGCGTCGGGCCTCACCGGGCTGGACGACCGGGTGATCGAGGGCGAGGTGGTGCCCCGTCCGGCTGCCGCAGAGGCGGTCGACGCCACCCACCGCGGGCTGAGCGCGGCCTGCATCGGGTTCGGGCTGGTCACCGCCGCGGCCGGCTTTCTGCTCGCCACCAGCCTCGACCCCTGGGCACTCGGCCTCGGCACCGCGATCGTCGTCGTGCTGCTGCTGCGCACCCGGGTGCTGCCGCTGGCGCCGCAACGTCTCGCCCTGTTCGGCGCCGCACTGGTGATAGCGGGCGGGCTGGCCCTCACCGGGCTGCAGCTGTGGCCGACCTGGACGCTGGTCGCCCTGCTCGCCCTGGCGAGCCTGCTCGTCGCCGCCGTCGGCGTGCGGCTGAGCGACAACGTGCTCGCCCGGCTGGCACGGTTCGGCAACCTGCTCGAACTGCTTGCCGTGCTGGCATCGGTGCCGCTGCTGCTGGGCCTGATGGGTCTGTTCAGCGACCTGCTGGCGGCGTTCTGATGGGCCGCCTCGATGCGGTGCTGCGGGCCTCCCTGCCCGGCGAACCGGGACGTCTGGCCGCGCTCGACACTGCGATCCGATCGCCCCTGCCGCTGAGCACCGGGGTCGGCATCGTCGGTGCCGGACGTGACGCACCCACCGCCGTGGTCGGCGGCCTGCTGGCGGGGGTGCTGGCCGCCCGGCGTCCGCACCGGGTGCTCGCGGTGGGTGCCCAACCGGTCGCGCACGGCATCGGCTGGCACGCCGGACTTGCGGCAACCGCAGGGGCCGGCGACCGCGACATCGCGAAGCGGTCCGCGGCCGGCACCGGGGCCGAGGCCACCGACGGGCTTGGCCGGACGCCCGGCGGCGCCTGGGTGCTCGACCTGGCCGACGAGCCCGCCCGGTGGTGGGAGGCGGTGGCCCCGATCAGCCGGTTCTTCGACTTCGTGCTGACCGACTGGGGCACCCCGTCCGACCTCGACGATGCCCGCGCCACCAGTGTGGTGCTGCTGGTGGTGGTCGCGGCGGACCCGGCCGCGCTGCAGTCCGGGGTCGACCTGGCCGCCCAGTTGGCCACCAGCCGGGTGACACCGCTGCTGGTGATGCACGACACCGGTGCCGGCCACGCCCCGGCCCTGCGCACCGCGGCCGCGGTGAACGAGGCCCACTGGCTACCGGCCGACCGGGGGCTCCGGACGTCCGCACCCACCTCCAACAGACGGCTGCGCTACACCACCTCGATCGCGGTGCTCGGCCTGGCCGCCGCCGTGGTGGACGCGGCCGTCGTCCGCAACCTCGAGGGAGTGCCCCGATGACCGTTGTGGTGCACAGACCCACCCGGGCCACAGTCCCGGTGCCGGCCCCCGAGCCGCAGACCCTCGCCGCCCCACCCCCGCTGGTCGACAATGCCGGGTCGACGCCGTTGCAGTTCCTGCTGCCGATGGTCGGCGCCATGTCGTCGGTGGTGATGATGGTGGTGATGCGCAACGGGCAGCCGTTGTTCCTGCTGATCGCCGGTGTGGTCTTCGTGCTCGCGATCGTGGCCGGACTCGGTTTCGCGCTCAGTTCCCGCGGCCGCAGGACCGCCGAGCAGGCCGCCCAGCGGGCCCGGTACCTGGACTATCTGGAGAAGGTGCGCGGCGACCTGCAGCAGCGCACCGACGACGCCCGCAACACCGCCGCCCTGATGCATCCCGACCCGGCCGCCCTGCTGGCGGTGGTGCGCGACCCTGGCCGGCTGTGGGAGCGGCGGCGCCGCGACCAGGACTTTCTGCGCGTCCGGGTCGGTACCGGTGACGTGCCGTGGTTCGCGCTGACCGTGCCGCCCGCGGAGTCGCCGGTGCAACCGCAGGACCCGTATCTGCTGGCCGAGGTGACCGCGGTGGTGGACCGCTTCAGCACCGTGCCGGCGATGCCCGTGACGGTCGACCTCGGCAACGCCCACGAGGTCGCCGTTGATCGGCGACCGCGACGCGGCGGTCGCGCTCGTCCGGGCCATCGTGCTGCAGCTGTCCGCCGTCCACTCCCCCGACGACCTGGGCCTCGCCCTGGCCGCGGCGCCCGATCGGGTCGCGGACTGGGCCGGTTTCGATCTTCTTCCGCACGCCCAGGACACCGAGCTGTTCGACGGGCCGGTGCCGGCCAGGCGCGTCGCCCAGTCGATGGCCGCGCTGGGCCAGGTGCTCGGCCAGGCCCTCACCGACCGGCTGCAGCAGGCGCACAGCAGCCGGCGCACCGGTTCGAGCGCGGCCCAGCCGCCGCGACTGGTGGTGATCGCGGACGAGCACGGCCGGCACGCGTCCGGGTTGCCAGGAACCGGCGCCAGCTACGCCGAACTCGGCGTGACCGTGATCCACCTGCTCGCCGACCGGCTGGACGAGCCGGCCGAGGTCGACCTGCGGATCACCCTCGACGGCGAGGCGGCGACCGTCGAGACTCGGCCGGGCACCCCGGAGCGCAGCACGGTCAGCCTCACCCCGGACGCCCTCAGCTCCGCCGACTTCGCGGGTACCGCCCGGGCCCTGGCCGCCCTGCGGCTCTCCCAACTCGCCGGACGCGAGGACGAGACCGAGACGGTGATGGATCTGGCCGCCCTGCTGGGCGTCGATCGTCCCCGCGACATCGACGTCGAGCAACTCTGGCAGCCGCGCGGACCCGCCCAGTTCCTGCGGGTGCCGTTCGGCGTGGACGATCACGGCAACCGGGTGTACCTCGACCTCAAGGAGAGCGCCCAGTTCGGCATGGGTCCGCACGGGATCTGCATCGGCGCGACTGGGTCGGGCAAGTCCGAAATGCTGCGCACGCTGATCCTGTCCCTGGCGATGGCGCACCCGCCGGAGGACCTGAGCATGATCCTGGTCGACTACAAGGGCGGGGCCGCGTTCGCCCCGTTCGCGGGCCTGCCGCACCTGGCCGGCCTGATCGACAACCTGGCGGACGACCCGCAGCTGACCACCCGCGCCCGGGCGTCGATCCAGGGCGAGGTCGTCCGGCGCCAGCAGTTGCTGAAGGACGCCGGGTCCTCGCCGTCGATCAGCCACTACCGGCAGCTACGCGCGGAGCGTCCGGAACTCGCCCCGATGCCGCACCTGTTCGTGGTGATCGACGAGTTCGGCGAACTCCTCACCGCCGAGCCGGACTTCATCGACCTGTTTCTGCAGATCGGCCGGATCGGCCGGTCGATCGGGGTGCACCTGCTGCTGTCCAGCCAGCGCATCGAGAGCGGCAAGCTGCGCGGCCTGGACACCTACCTGTCGTACCGGCTGGGGCTGCGCACGTTCAGCGAGTCCGAGTCGAGCGTCGTGCTGAACACCACCGACGCCTTCCACCTGCCGGCGATGCCCGGCTACGGATACCTGAAGGTGGACACCACCGTCTACACCCGGTTCCGCTCCGGCTACGTCTCGGGGCCCTCGCAGCAGGTCGAGCGCGCCCCCGTGCTGGACGGCCGGCCCCGGCCTTTCCTGCTGCCGGCCTTCAACGGCATTCACACCGAGGCCGACGCCGCGCCCGACCAGCCGCTGGAGTTACGGCGTCCGGACACCGGCATGACCTTCGTCGAGGCGGCCGTCACCGAGCTGCGCGACGACGATCGACTCACCCGTCCGGTGTGGTTGCCGCCGCTGCCCGAGCGGCTCGCGCTCGGGTCGCTGATCAGCCAGGACGTCACGCTGCCGCCGCTGACCATCGCCATCGGGCTGACGGACGATCCGGCCACCCAGGCGCAGCGCCCGCTGACGGTGGACCTGACCCGGGCCGGCGGGCATCTGGTGGTGATCGGCGCACCCCAGTCCGGCCGGTCCACCCTGCTGCGCACCCTGGCGGTCTCCGCCTGCCTCACCCGCACGCCGCGTGAGGTCGCCATCTACGGCATGGACCTGACCGGCGGCGGCCTGCAGCGATTGGAGGACTTTCCGCACGTGGGTGGCGTGGTGACGCGCGGCAACCGGGACCGGCTGCGCCGGCTGCTCGAGGAGCTTGCAGCGATGCTGGTGCACCGCGAGGCGGTGTTCAAGGAGCGCGGCATCGACTCCCTGGCCCAGCTTCGCACCCTGCACCGCCAGGGCCGGCTGAACGAGTTGCCGGCCGCCGACATCCTGCTGCTGGTGGACGGCTTCGGCGCCCTGCGCTCCGACTTCGAAGAGCTTGAGGACCTATTCGTCGACATCATGCAAAGGGCGTCCAGCTACGGCATTCACCTGATCCTGGGAATGACCCGGTTCAACGAGTTGCGGTTGGCCCACCAGGCCCTGTTCGGCACCAGGATCGAACTCAGGCTGAACGACCCGGCCGATTCCAGCATCGACCGCAAGCTCTCGGCGGTGCTGCCGAAGGACACTCCGGGCCGCGCGCTGCTGGCCGAGAAGAACCTGGCCCAGATCGCGCTCCCGGTGCTCGACGAGGTGCCGGACGAGGAGATCGCGGACGAACTCCAGCGGCTGGCCCGGCAAGCGGCGCGCTCGTGGAGCGGCCCGGCCGCCGCCCCGATCCGGTTGCTACCGCTGGAGCTGTCGCCGGACGAGTTGCCGGATCGGTTCGACGAGCCGGACGCGGTGCCGATCGGGCTACGCCAGGACACCATGGAACCGGCGCTGTGGGACTTTCTCGGCGAGGATCAGCACCTGGTCGTGTTCGGCGACACCAAGTGCGGCAAGACCACGCTGCTGCGCACGATCGCCGCCGGGCTGATGGACCGGTTCACCCCTGACGAACTGGCCATCGCCGTGATCGACATCCGCGGGCACGTGCCGTCCATGATCGGCGACGACTACCTGGCGGCGCACGCCCGCAACGCGCTGCAGGCGCGGGGCTTGGCCCAGTCGATCGCCAGCGAACTCGACCAGCGGCCCAACCGCACGCCCGAGGAGCAGGCCCGCTCGCCGCGTGTGGTGGTGCTGGTCGACGACTACGACATCGTCGGCGCCGGCGGCACCGACCCGCTGGGTCCGCTGCTGCCCTACCTGCCCAGCGCGCGCGACCTCGGTCTGCACCTGATCATCACCCGTCCGGTGGCCGGCGCCAGCCGGGCCATGTACGACCGGGTGCTGCAGGTCACCCGCGACACCGGCGGCTCGTTGCTGCTCATGTCAGGCGAGCGTGCTGAGGGCCAGATCGCACCGCGGATCTACCCCGAGCGGTTCCCGCCCGGCCGTGGCCGATTCGTCAGGCGCGGCGATCGTCCGCACATCGTGCAGGTGGCGTTGCCGCCCGCGGTTCAGGGTCTGGACGGATAGATCCCGGCAACACAGATGCACCAACTGATGGCCAGGTACGGCTGCACGTTGGGGTGTGGCTGGCCGCCGCCGGTGGTGCCGATGAACTGTGCGTTCATGGGGTTGTCGAGCGTCGTGGCGTAGGAGGACGCCGCGGCGGTGAAGCCCGGCACCGCGCCGCCGGGGCTCTTCGCCGTGGCCTCGGACGAACCCGTGGCCCCGTGACTGTGCGCGGGCAACTGGCCGGTCTGCAGGGTGACTGTCTCGGTGCCGCCCTGCTGGCCGATCGCGTACTGACTGAGCCCCGGTCCCTGACCCTGGCCGACCGGTGCCCGGCCCCGTAGGTCGGGCAGGCTGAACGTGGTGGTGCCATTGCCGCCGTAGGCGACGCCGATCAGTGAGAAGAGCGCCGTGAACTGGTTGATCGGCAGCACCGAGCCGTCACAGAGCATCCAGCCATTGGGCGCCCAGGGAAAGCCGAAGCCGCGGATCTCGCCGAGGTATGCGTCGGTCATTGTGAACCTTCCGTCGAATGCGGGGTGGGTGGAGGGTAGGTCGAGGGTCAGCGGTGAAACTCTGGCCCGAAGGGAGGTTGCGGGCATAGTCTCGCCGTGCCAGCACCCGGCACGCCACCCCCCGGCTCCGGCTTCCTGCTACTTGGAGGTCCCCCCGCATGCAGTTGTCGGTCGACTCCCGCCGCTTCGCGCCCGGACCCGGGCACGCGCCGGTCTGGCTGCGCGCCCTGCTCGCCCTGGTGCTGGTGACGGCCTGGACGGCGTCCGCGACCCCGGCGGCACACGCCGACGGCCCCACCACGTTCAGCAACACCACGAGCATCGCCATTCCGGCGACTGGCTCGGCCGACCAGCGGGGTCCGGCCAGCCCCTACCCGTCCGGCATCGCGGTCAGCGGCATGACCGGAACGGTGAGCAAGGTCACCGTCACCTTCCACGGTCTCACCCACTCGACCGCGAACGACGTGGACGCCCTGGTGGTGGCTCCGAACGGGGCGAACCTGGTGGTCATGTCCGACATCGGCGACCCGAACCAGCTGGCCGTGGCGTCCAACGCCACCCTGACCTTCGACGACGCCGCCGGCAGTGGACTCAGCCCAGGCAACATCCCGACTGGCACCTACAAGCCCACCAACGTCTCAGCGCTGGCTACGGATGGGTGGCCCGCACCGGCGCCGACCCCGTCCAACCAGACCACCCTGGCCGGCGCCTTCACCGGTCTCGCCGATGCCAACGGCACCTGGCAGCTGTTCATCGTGGACGACTCCAGTGGCGATGTCGGCGTCATGACGGGTGGCTGGAGCGTCACCATTACCACCGAGGCAGCCGCGAGTGCCACCAGCACCACGGTCACCAGCTCGGACACCACGTCCACCACCGGCGACCCGGTCACCTTTACCGCGACGGTCAGCGCGGGTGCGTCGCCGGTCACGGCGGGAACGGTGCAGTTTGCGAGCGACGGGGTCAACCTGGGCGCCCCGGTGCCACTGAACGGGTCGGGCCGGGCCTCCCTGACCACCAGCACGCTGACCCAGGGCACGCACCTGATCCGGGCCACCTTCGGCGGCGCCACCGGCTTTCTGACCAGCAACGGATCGGTCAGCCAACGGGTCGACAACGCCACCACGGTCACCGGACGCACGTTCTGCAACACCGGCGCGATCAGCGGGCCGCAGCAGGGCACGTCCACGCCATGGCCGTCGAACGTGTTCGTCAGCGGTCTTGGCGGCAACGTCACCAAGGTGACCGCCAGCCTCAAAGGGCTCAGCCACACCGCGCCGATCGACTTCGACATTCTGCTGTCCGGCCCGACACCGGCCGACAACGTGTTCCTGCTCAGTGACGGCGGCGGCCAGAACGCCGTCAGCAACCTGAACCTGAACTTCGACGACGCCGCGGCGACGACGGTGCCCGCTCCCGCCGTCAGCGGCACCTACAAGCCGACCCGGGTGGCGGACGAGTCGACCGAATCCCTGCCCGCGCCGGCCCCGCCGCTGAGCTCGGCGACGACCCTGTCGGCGTTCAACGGCAAGGCGTCCAACGGCACCTGGAGCCTCTGGGTGTTCGACGACGCCACCGGTGACACCGGTTCGATTGCCAACGGCTGGTGCGTGACCATCCAGACCGCCGCGCCGACGACGACCGTGCTGACCGCCAGCCCCAACCCGGCCGACCACGGTGACCCGGTCACCCTCACCGCCACCGTCGCCTCAGTCGGCTCGCCGGTGCCCAGCGGCACCGTGCAGTTCTCCGACGGCGCCACCGTTCTGGGCACTGTGCCGGTCGAGGCCACCGGTAAAGCCACCTTCACCACCAGCACATTCACCAACGGCACCCACCCGATCACCGCCACCTACCAGGCCAACGACGACTACGGCACCAGCACCGGCACCCTGAACGTCGTCGTCGCCGCGAAGGCCACCACGACCACGCTGACCGCCACACCCAACCCGGTACAGGTCGGCGACCCGGTGACCCTCACTGCCACGGTGAGCACGGACGGCGCCACGGTGACCACCGGCACCGTGCAGTTCTCCGACGGCGCCACCAGCCTCGGCAGCGTGCCGGTCGACGCGTCGGGTGCAGCCGTCCTGACCACCAGCACCCTGGCCGTCGGCACGCATGCGATCACCGCCAGCTACACCGATGGGGACGATCTCGGCCCGAGCAGCGACGCCATCGACGTGGTCGTCGAGCAGCTGCCGGCCACCTCGCTGCAACTGAGCGCCGACCCCAATCCGGGCTACCTCGGCTTCCTGGTCACCCTGACCGCCACGCTGACCTCCAACGGGTCGCCGGTCACCTCCGGCACGGTGGTGTTCACCTCCGGGGCGACCACACTGGGCTCGGTGCCCGTCGACGTGCAGGGTCACGCCCGGTTGATCACCAACACGCTCCCCCTCGGCACCACCAACGTGCGGGCCGAGTTCGCCGCAACCCCCGACCTGCTCGGCAGTTCGGATTCCCTCGACGTGGTGATCCAGCCGGTCGCCTTCGACGCCGGAGGGCCCTACACCGTCGCGGAGGGTGAGAGCCTGACCCTGGCCGGCACGGGCTCCGCGGTGCCCGGGATCAGCTATTCATGGGACCTCAACGGCGACGACGACTTCGGTGACGCCACCGGCCTGGCGCCCACCCTCACCTGGACGCAACTCGAGGCGCTCGGCATCGACGACGGACCGTCCTCGCACCAGCTGCGGATGCGGGCTGAGGCCGGTGGGGTGAACCAGGTCGTCACCGCCGACCTGACCGTGACCAACACCGCGCCGGTCGCGGTCGTCACGGGTGACCTGACCGCGACGGTGGGCACGCCGTTCACCGTCAAGGTCGGTGCGGACGACCCCTCCTCGGCAGACCTCGCCGCGCAGTTCGACTACACCGTCGACTGGGGGGACGGCGCGCCCGTGGTGACCGTGTCGGGCCCGACCGACACACCGGTCACCCACACCTACACCGACGCCGGCAACTACATCGCCACCTTCACCGCCGCTGACAAGGACGGCGGGATCAGCGGTGGCACCACGGTGACGGTCAAGGTGCTGGCCAAGGACGACGGCGGCGACGATGACGGTGACAACGGAGACGGCGACAACGGCACCGACAACGGCCTTCCGCAGACCGGCACCAATGCCGAACTCGGCTTGGCCCTGCTGGCGTTCGGCAGCGTCACGGCCGGAGTGATCGTGTTGCTGATCGCCCGCCGCCGCCGGGACTAGCTCAGCTGTTGGTCGGGCTCGGCCCGCCGCTGGGCGGTGCTCCGCCCGGGCCGCCCGACGGGGGCGTAGCGCCCATGCCGCCGGGGTTGCCGTCCCCGCCGCGAGCGCTGCCACTGGCCGGCGCCGTCCGGGTGTCCACGGGCACGGTCAGGGCGACGGCGTATCCCGCGGTGACGCTGCCGGTGACGGCGCCGAGCTGGTGCGCGCCACCGTCGTCGCCGAAGACGTTGTCGGTGGCGAGAGTCACGCTGGACAGGTTGCTCACCGACTTTTCGTAGCCACTGGTGGCGTAGGCGGTCGTGCAGACGTTCTCGGGCAGGGCGACCTGTGAGATGGCGATCGCCTTGGTCGCGTCGGTGATGCCGGCCTGGTCGGGGTACACCTCGAAGTGGATGTGCGGCCAGCGTCCGGAGTAGCAGGCCGGAAAAATGCTGGTGAAGGTGACCTTGCCGTCGGCGTCGGTGACCTGCACACCGCGCAGGTAATTCTCGTTCTTGATCGAGTCGGAGTACATGGAGTACTCCCCGGACCGGTTGCAATGCCACACGTAGACGGCCGCACCGGTCATCGGGCTGCCGCCCGCGGCGATGTCGAGAACGGTGAGCGTGAGGGTGATGGGTATGCCCTCGGCCTTGCCGGACGCTTCGCCGAAACTGCTGCGAATGTCGGAGCGGATCACGCCGCTCTGTTCGAGTACGTCCGCACCGTTCGAGCCGTCACCCGGGTAGGGGCCGGCGGTCTCGTCCGGAACCTCGGTCAGCCCGGTGGTGTTGACGGCCGTGGCGGACGCCGACCCCGTCGAGGTGGCGGTCGAGGGCTGCACGCCACAGGCGGCCAGCAGGCCACCGGCGGCGCCCACACCGAGAAACTGTAGGGCCCGGCGCCTGTTGAACAGGGTGCTGATGTCGAAGGCGAGGCCCTGGTCGACCACTTCGTCGTCCGGACGGGGCAGCGCCCGTCCCTCATAGGTCGGCTCGGGGCCGGACGGGTGGGGGCTGGTCTGTGATCGGCTCATGCGAGCAACCCTAAGAGCGCCGATCGGCGAATTCCCTGTGCCGATGCTGTGCGAAGCCTGTGCGGCATCGGCCCGTTCGACCGCGGTTCAGGCGATGAACAGCAGCAGGCCCGCCACGGCGATGTACAGGGTGCCGAAGATCCGGCTGACCAGCCGCTGGCCCTTGGGGTCGCGCATGAACCGCCGCAGCCCCTTGGCCGCGAGCGCGAAGAAGAACCACATCACGACGATGTCGATCACCACGACGGTGGCGGTGAAGATCAGGTACTGCTGCAGCAGGTCGCCGGCGTCCGGCTGGATGAACTGGGGCATGAAGGCAAGGAAGAACACGATCGCCTTCGGGTTGGTCAGGTTGACCAGCACTCCGCGGCGAAACATCGGCCACGGCCGCAGCGAAGCCGGGGCGGCGGCGTCCTGCGCGACCTCTGCCTCGAGTTGCACAGCGCCCATCGGACGATCGAGCCAGAGCCGGACGCCGAGGAACACCAGGTAGGCGGCGCCGATCCAGCGGATCGCGTTGAACAGCCAGTGGTTCGCGGCGACCAGCACGCCGACCCCGAGCGCCACGATCAGAATGTGGATGACCAACGCCACCTGTTGGCCCAGCACGCCCCACAGCGACCGGGCCCACCCGGCGGCGAGCGAGTTGGCCATGGTGCTGATCGCACCGGCTCCGGGCGTGAACGAGATCAACAGGCACGCGCCGACCAGCGTCCACCACAAAGACAACTGCACTCGCGCCAGCCTATTGCTCGCGTCGTCGATGACCCGTCCGACCCGCTCGTCACCCGCTGGAACGCGACCCCCGGCATCGCTCGCCCAATTACCGAGCGCTCGTCTTACGTCCCTCATGTTCGCGAGCCCCCGGTAGTTGCGCGAGCGCCGTGCGGGGACAGGGCCCATGGTTGGCTGACCGGTTTCGGACGCAACAATGCCCGGCCCCTAAGGGACCGGGCATCGGTTGTAACGGGCGGATCAGGCCTCGTCGGCGTCCTTGACGGCGTTGACGAAGCCGGCGGCCTCAGCGGCCTCCTCGCTGTCGAACCAGACCTCTGCGACGGTCTGGTCGTACCACTGCGACGCGGGCGTGTGGAACTTCATCGAATCCTCGTTGCCCTTGATGTCGAAACCCTTCGGCGGGGTGTCGCCGCGGTAGCCACCCTCGGGGGCCGTCGCCACCTCGGAGGAGCCCGCGGACACGTCGGCGGGAAGCTCGTCGGCCGCAGCCGCGGCCGGCTTGGCCGCCTTCTTGGCGGGCTTGTCGGCCTTCTTGGCCGGGGCGGCCGCAGCGGAACCCTTGCCCTTGGCCTTGTTCCTGCGAGACTCCTCAACCGACTCGGTGATGACCTCGATCACGGCCATCGGAGCGTTGTCGCCCTTGCGCGGCCCGACCTTGGTGATGCGGGTGTAGCCGCCGTCACGGTCGGCCAGCTTCGGCGCGATCTCGGTGAACAGGACGTGCACCACGCCCTTGTCGGTGATCGTCGCCAGCACCTGGCGCCGGTTGTGCAGGTCGCCCCGCTTCGCCTTGGCGATCAGCCGCTCGGCCAGGGGCTGGACGCGCTTGGCCTTCGCCTCGGTGGTGGTGATCCGGCCGTGCTCGAAGAGCTGGCTGGCCAGGTTCGCCAGGATGATCCGCTGGTGTGCCGGCGAGCCCCCGAACCGGGGGCCCTTCGTTGGCTTGGGCATGACTGGATTCTCCTATTCGCGAATCAGTAGTCGTCGCCGAAGTCGGCGTCGTCGTCGTTGTAGCGGTTGAGGGCGGCCAGCGGGTCGAAGCCGGGCGAGCTGTCCTTCAGGGACAGGCCCATCTCGTGCAGCCGCAGCTTGACCTCTTCGATCGACTTGGAGCCGAAGTTGCGGATGTCCAGCAGGTCCTGCTCGGAGCGGGAAACCAACTCGGACACGGTGTGGATGCCCTCACGCTTGAGGCAGTTGTAGCTGCGCATGGTGAGCTTCAGCTCCTCCACCGGCAGGGCCAGGTCGGCAGCCAGCTGCTCGTCCACCGGCGACGGGCCGATCTCGATGCCCTCAGCGTCCACGTTCAGCTCGCGGGCCAGGCCGAACAGTTCCACCAGCGTCTTGCCGGCCGAGGCCACCGCGTCGCGCGGGGTCATCGACTGCTTGGTCTCGACGTCCAGGGTCAGCCGGTTGAAGTCGGTGCGCTGCTCGACCCGGGTGGACTCCACCTTGTAGGTGACCTTCAGCACCGGGCTGTACAGCGAGTCGACCGGGATCCGGCCGATCTCGGCGTCGATGTTCTTGTTCTGCACGGCGGAGACGTAGCCGCGGCCGCGCTCGACGACCAGCTCCATCTCGACCTTGCCGGTCTCGTTGAGGGTGGCGATGTGCAGGTCGGGGTTGTGGATCTCGACCCCGGCCGGCGGCGCGATGTCGGCGGCGGTAACGGTGCCCGGACCGGCCTTGCGCAGGTACATCACGACGGGCTCGTCCTCTTCGGAGGAGAGCACCAGGTTCTTCAGGTTGAGGATCACCTCGGTGAGGTCCTCGACCACACCTTCGATGGTGGAGAACTCGTGCATGTTGCCCTCGACCTTGATGCTGGTCACGGCCGCGCCCGGAATGGACGACAGCAGCGTGCGTCGCAGCGAGTTGCCCAAGGTGTAGCCGACACCGGGCTCGAGGGGCTCCACGACGAAACGGGAGCGGAAATCGTCGACGACGTCTTCGGTCAGAGACGGACGCTGTGCGATGAGCATGTAGTTGTGTTTCCTCTCCTGCCGACCGCTATATGACGGCAGTTATGGTCGACCCGTTCGGGCCACCCCGAACGGGGGTGAGGGCGCCGGGTGCCGGCGTCCTCGATCCGGCGGACCCCGAAATACCGGAGTCCGCCGGACAGGCTCACTTGGAGTAGAGCTCGACGATCAGCTGTTCCTGCACGTCGATGCTGATCTGGTCGCGGATGGGCAGCTGGTGGACCAGGATCCGGCCCTTGTTGGGGCGGACGGTCAGCCAGGCCGGCACGTTGCGCTCGTTGTGAATCTCACGGGCGATCACGAACGGAAGCGTGTTCAGCGACTTCGGCGCGACGTCGATGATGTCGAAGGCGCTCACCCGGTAGGACGGGATGTTGACCTTCTTGCCGTTGACCAGCAGGTGGCCGTGGACGACCAACTGGCGGGCCTGGCGACGGGTGTTCGCCAGACCGGAACGGTAAACGACGTTGTCGAGACGCGATTCGAGAATGATCAGCAGGTTGTCACCGGTCTTGCCGGCCAGCCTGTTGGCTTCCTCGTAGTACCTGCGGAACTGCTTCTCGAGCACGCCGTAGGCGTAGCGGGCCTTCTGCTTCTCGCGAAGCTGAAGCAGGTACTCGCTCTCCTTGGTGCGGCCGCGGCCGTGCACGCCGGGCGGGTAGGCACGGCGCTCGAACGCCTTGTCGCCGCCGACCAGGTCGGTTCCGAGCCGACGCGACTTCTTGGTGATGGGTCCGGTGTAACGGGCCATTGTTCAGTCCTTCTTTCTCGGCTCGGGCTCAGACGCGACGGCGCTTGGGCGGACGGCAACCGTTGTGCGGCACCGGGGTGACATCGGCGATCGGGCCGATCTCGAGCCCGACGGCACCGAGCGAACGGATCGCGGTCTCACGGCCGGAGCCGGGACCCTTGACGAACACGTCCACGCGCTTCATGCCGTGCTCCATGGCACGGCGTCCGGCAGCCTCGGCGGCCATCTGGGCGGCGAACGGGGTCGACTTGCGCGAACCCTTGAAGCCGACGGTGCCGGCGGAGGCCCACGCGATCACCGCGCCCGTGGGATCGGTGATGGTGATGATCGTGTTGTTGAACGTCGACTTGATGTGCGCCTGACCGGCGGTGACGTTCTTCTTCTCTTTGCGACGCAGCTTGGTCTTGGACCCGGCCTGCGCCTTCGTGCGGCCTGCAGTAGCCATATGTTTCAGTACTCCTGGTTATCTCGTGTCTGGGGAGGACGCCGCGTCAGCGGATCTTCTTCTTGCCGGCGACAGCCTTCTTCTTACCCTTGCGGGTACGGGCGTTCGTCCGGGTGCGCTGACCACGCACGGGCAGGCCCATGCGGTGACGACGGCCCTGGTAGGAGCCGATCTCGATCTTGCGTCGGATGTCTGCGGCGACGGTGCGGCGCAGATCGCCCTCGGTCTCGTAGCTGGCCTCGATGTGGTCACGAAGCGCAACGAGTTGCTCGTCGGTCAGTTGGTGGACACGGATGTCGCCACTGATGCCAGTGGCGGCCAGGGTTTCGGTGGCGCGGGTGCGGCCGATGCCGAAGATGTAGGTGAGTGCGATCTCCAAGCGCTTCTCGCGCGGAAGATCCACCCCGATGAGGCGTGCCATGAGGCGTTTCCCTTTCGTTGTCGGGACGGCTTTCGGTCCGTTCCGCGGAGGTGTCTGGCGTGATGCGTCCCCTCACCGCCTCGGCGTGGGCCCCGGCCTCCGACCGGGGGTGTCGGATCGTGTCGGCGTACCGACCGATCCGTTGCGATCACGTTGTTCTGTTTGATCCACCCTGAGGTGGTGGACGGGTGCGACCCCGTCCGGTCGTGCTGCGGCCCGTTACGGCGCAGGCCAGGTCAGCCCTGGCGCTGCTTGTGCCGCGGGTTGTCGCAGATCACCATCACGCGACCGTGCCGGCGAATCACCTTGCACTTGTCACAGATCCGCTTGACGCTCGGCTGAACCTTCATCGAGCAACTTTCTGACTCGTTGTGCCGGACAAGGGTGTCCCCTGCCACATGGCGAGGGAGACCAGCCGGAACTGGTGGTGGATGTGCGGGTTACTTGTGCCGGTAGACGATGCGGCCGCGGGTCAGATCGTACGGGGACAGTTCGACGACGACCCGGTCGGCCGGAAGAATACGGATGTAGTGCTGCCGCATCTTGCCGCTGATCGTGGCAAGCACCTTGTGGCCGTTCGCCAGTTCCACCCGGAACATCGCATTCGGCAGTGCTTCAACGACCTGGCCCTCGAGTTCGAGGGCGCCTTCCTTCTTCGCCATTGCTCCCAATCTGGACGTGGACACACCTGTAGACACAGGTGACCGAAGGTCGAGTCTAGTCGAAGGCGCCGTCGCCGCCCAAATCGGCCGGTGCGGCCGACGACCGCGCCATGCCGCCGGTCCGGAAGGACGGTGGCGGCGGTACCTCCCGAGACCACCGTCGAACTCTACGCCGCCGCGCTGGACCGAATCGCGACCCAGCCCCGGCCGGCCGACGTCGTGGGTGGCGGGTGATCGCTTCGCGGGCCGTCAGACCCCTTGTCGCTTGCCTCCCGCCCCGTACTTGCGGTCGTCGTTGGCGTAGGCGTAGTAGAACCCGATGAGCACGCCGCCGCCGATGAAGTTGCCGATCAGGGCGATGGCGACGTTGCCGGCGGCCAGTCCGAAGTCGACCAAGCCGCGCAGGCCCATCATGGTGAACAACACCGTATTCGCAACGGAGTGCTCCAAACCCAGGAAGGCGAACACGAACACCGACACCACCATCGCCAGGCACTTGGTGATGTCCTCCTTGATCAGGCCGTTGTAGACCAGCAGCATCGCCAGGTTGATCATGAAGTTGCACAGCAGGGCACGCATCAGCAGGTCGAGCCAGCCGACCGGGCCCGCGGAAACGTAGGCCATCTTGTGGTCGACGGCGGAAGTCATCTCCAGACAGCACCGTCCCGGACGCGAGTGAACTGCCCGCCTCCACCACCCCCAACAAAAGGCCGCCGAGAAGATTTCCGGCGAAACACAGCACCAGCAACCGCAGCGCCTGCGACCAACGGGTGCGGCGGTGATAGGCGCCGATAGAGACGATCATCATGTTCGACGTGAGCAGTTCGGACTTCGAGTAGTAGATGAAGACGAGTGCCCAGCCGAACATCAACGCGCCGACGAGTACACCGATCGGGCGCAAGGACTGGTCAACGTCTCTGAAGGCTGCGATGACGGCGTAGTTGACCGTATAGAAGATGCCGATGATGATGCCCGCCATCCCGGACCGCTGCAGGTAGCGCCGTCGCAGCCCACCGCTCATCGCGGTCTTGGTGTCTAGCGCTTCCAGCACCGTGGAAATGAACTGCTTCCCCGGGAACAGGTGGCTGGTATCCGGCGTCGTCATGCTCGATTGTGGCACGTTCGTCCGGCCCGTCGGCTGGTTCTGTGCGGCTCGCCCGCTGCGGTCGCATGACGGGTTCCGGTTGAGGGCGTAGGGTTGGAGGTCTGGCAAAACGCCAAGCAGGAGGTTCCTTGACCCAGCCAGTCTCCGCCTTCGACCGCGAACTCGCCATCGAACAGGCGCACGTCGACCTCGTCTACGCCCAGCTCGAGAAGGCGACGGCGTCCGCCCGGCGCAGTGCCAGTGCCGGACGCACGATGTACACCTCTGACCGCGGCACCTGGATGCGCGAAGAAGACGGCACCGCGATGTTCGAGCGGGACGCCTTCGCCTTCCAGGCCGCCAAGCGGCTCGCCGTGCTCGACGCCGAGCACGAGGGCCTGGTGTTCGGCCGGCTGGACCTGGCCGACTCCGACGTCCGCTACATCGGCCGGATCGGGGTCCGCGACGAGGACTACGAGCCGTTGGTGATCGATTGGCGGGCACGTGCCGCCGAGCCGTTCTACCGCGCGACCCCGTCCATACCGATGGACGTCACCCGCCGCCGCGTGCTGCGCTGTCGCAACGACAAGGTGGTCGGCATCGAGGACGACCTGCTCGACCCGAGGGGGGCAGGCGACCTGGTGATCATCGGCGAGGGTGCCCTGATGGCGGCGCTGCAGCGGTCGAGGGGCCGGCACATGCGCGACATCGTGGCCACCATCCAGGCCGAACAGGACGAGGCGATCCGGGCCGAGGTGCAGGGCGTGACGATCATTTCCGGTGGCCCCGGCACAGGCAAGACGGTGGTGGCGCTGCATCGCGCCGCATACCTGCTGTACTCCAACCGGCGCCGGTTCGAGCGCGGCGGCATCCTGGTGGTCGGGCCCTCCTCGCTGTTCATGAACTACATCGAGCGGGTGCTGCCGTCGCTGGGCGAGGACTCGGTCACCCTGCGCTCCATCGGCGCGGTGGCCAGCGATGTGCTCGGCGTCTCCGCCGACCGTAACGACGACGCCGCTGCCGCGTCCATCAAGGGCTCGCTGCGCATGGCGCCGCTGCTGAAGCGGCTGGTCAACCTGCCCCTGGTCGATCCGGGTGCGGACGGGGCGAGGCTGCGGGTCACCGTCAAGGGCGAGGTTCTCGGCCTGGACGCCCCGGCGCTGGACCGCCTCAGGGTCGAGGTGCTGGCCCGACACAAGGTCAATCGCGGACGCGAGGCCGCCGAGTCGGCACTGCTCGCCGCGCTGGTCGCCCAGGTGCCCGCCGAGGTCGACCTCGAGCAGGACGCCATCGAGGACCTGATCACCTCCAGTGCCCAGTGGCGCATGTTCGTGAACGCCTGGTGGCCGACGCTGTCGCCCACCGAGGTGTTGCGCCGGCTGGACGACGTCGCGATCACCCGCCAGGTGTCCGTCGGGTTGCTGGACTCCGCCGAGCAGCGGGTGCTGACCGAATCGTTCAGCGCTGCGTCCTGGTCGGTCGCCGACATCGCACTGCTCGACGAGTTGGCCGCCCTGCTCGGACCGGAACCGGTCGAGGACGCCGACGAGTCGGTCTTCATCGAAGGCGGACGCGACCAGGAGTTGGTCACCACCGCCGATCGGCTCTCCCGCCCCCGCGAGGAGGACCCCGACGCCGAACCGCACGACGACTACGCGCACCTGCTTGTCGACGAGTCCCAGGACATCACCCCTATGCAGTGGCGCATGCTGCGCCGGCGCGGGGCGCACGCGTCCTGGACGATCGTCGGCGACACGGCCCAGAGCAGCTGGCCGGATCCGGCCGAATCCGAGCGGGCGATCGCCGAACTGATCGGCCACGGTCCCAGTCGCACCCACCGGCTCAGCCTCAACTACCGCTCCCCGGCCGAGGTGTTCGCGCTGGCCGCCGAGGTGGTCCGCCGGACGTTCCCAACCGCTGATCTGCCCGAGGCCGTCCGGTCCACCGGGGTGCCGCCCGAACTGCTGGCCACCGGGCCCAAGCAGTTGATCGGCACCGTGGTCGCGCGGGCCGAGCGGCTGCTGGATGAGGTGAGCGGCACCGTGGGCGTGATCGCGCCCCCGTCGCGGATCGCCAGGGTGCGCGAGGCGCTGGCCCCACTGGCGTCCGAGCGGCTGCTGGTGGTGACGCCGTTGCAGGCCAAGGGACTGGAATACGACGGGGTGATAGTGGTCGCCCCCGACAACATCGTGGCCGAGTCGCCGGGCGGCGTCCGGGTGCTCTACGTGGCGCTCACCCGGGCGACCCAGCTTCTGGTGTGCGTCGATCCAGACCCAGCCGGCGGAGATTGGCGAGAATCGCTGACGTTGCCCGCGACCGGTTGAGCGTGAAGAACTGCAGGCCCGGCGCCCCGCCCCGCAGCACCTCGGCGCTCAGCTCGGTGGCGATCTCGACGCCGACCCGGCGCACCTCGGCCGGGTCGTCCGCGACGGCGTGCAGCCGTTGAACCACGCGCTCCGGTAGCGCCGCGCCCGACAGCGCGGCGAAGCGCTCGATCTGGGCGATGTTGGTCACCGGCTGAATGCCGGCCACGATCGGCAGCGTGCAGCCGATGGCGCGGGTGCGATCGACCATCCGCAGGTAGGCGTCGGCGTCGAAGAACAGCTGGGTGATCGCGAAACTGGCTCCGGCTTCCTGCTTGGCCAGTAGCAACCGGGCGTCCAGGTCGGGGTCGCGCTGCTGCGGATGCGGGTCGGGAAAGGCGGCCACCCCGATGCCGAAATCGAAGTTGTCGGCGATCAGCCGGACGAGTTCGGTGCCGTTCGCGAGCCCGTCCGGATGCCGCTGCCAGGGCACGGTCGGTCCGCCCGGCATGTCCCCGCGGATCGCGAGCACGTGCCGCACGTCCGCCTCGGCATAGGAGGCCAGGGTGGCCAGCAACTCGCCGCGCGACTGGCTGGCGCAGGTCAGGTGGCCCATCGTCTGGGCCTCGGTGCGGTGCTTGATGAACCGGGTCGCCCGGATCGTCCGGTCACGGGTGGCGCCTGACGCCCCGTAGGTGACCGACAACCAGTCGGGGCCGGTGGCGTCCAGATCGAGAATGGTGCGGGCGAGCACGTCCTCGGCGTCGGCGTCGGCGGGCGGGAAGAACTCGAAGCTGAAGGTCGGCCGGCTGCCGTCGGCGAGCAGTTCGGCGATGCTGGGCAGGTACTCCTGCTCGGCGACGGACTGGTTCACTGACACAGCGACCCACCCTAGGCGAGCGAAGATCGAGTCTGGCCTCTAGGCTCAGGGGATGGGCACCTTCGCTGCGGACGAACCCCTCGGCGCGCCCTTCCGCGATGCGGTGGGCAACTGCCTGCGCGAGTTCATCGAGGGTCAGGCCGCGCGGCTGACCGGGGTGGGCCCGCAGTTGTCGGCGCTGGCCGAGCTTGCGCTCGCGTTCACCTCGGGAGGAAAGCGCCTCCGGCCGGCATTCTGCTGGTGGGGGTACGCCGCGATCGCCGACCCCGACGACTCCGACGCGCTGCTGCGGGCCGCGTCCAGCCTCGACCTGCTGCACGTCTCGGCGCTGGTGCACGACGACGTGATGGACGCCTCCGACACCCGGCGCGGGCTGCCGTCCGCCCACCGGCAGTTCGAGGCCTGGCACACCGACGCCGACCTGCTCGGCTCGGCGGAGGCGTTCGGCAGGTCCGGGGCGATCCTGCTGGGCGACCTGCTGCTGGTCTGGTCGATGGAGGCGTTCATGGCCAGCGGGCTGCCGACCGAGGCTCTGGCCCGGGCCACCCCGCTGCTGGACGCGATGCGCACCGAGGTCACCTGCGGACAGTTCCTCGACGTGCTCGCCCAAGCCGAACCGGTCGCCGGGGTCGACCTGATGACCCTGGTGCCGCGGGTGGTGGAGTTCAAGACGTCCCGCTACACGGTGATCCGGCCGCTGCAGGTGGGGGCTGCCCTGGCCGCTGCCGAGCCGGACGCGCTCGCCGCTCTGGAGGCCTACGGGTCGCCGTTGGGCCGGGCGTTCCAGTTCCGCGACGACGTGCTCGGGGTGTTCGGGGAGCCGGAACTGACCGGCAAGCCCGCCGGTGACGACCTGCGCGAGGGCAAGCGGACCGTGCTGGTGGCACACGCCATGGAGCTGGCGTCCGAGACCGCGAAGGAGCGGCTCTCCGGCCTGCTCGGCAGCCCCGAACTGGACGAAGCGGACGTGGCCACGGCCCGCGAGATCCTGGTGTCGTCCGGTGCGCTGGCGGCCACCGAGCGCCGGATCGCCGACGATCTGGGGGTGGCCCTGGCGGCCCTGGAGAACTCCGTCCTGCGCGCGGAGGCGGTCACCGCCCTGCGCCGGCTGGCTGAGCTGGCCACCGCCCGTTCGGCCTGAACACACCCTGTCAGCGGGCTTCGGCACCCAGCGCCTGCCTAACTACCGAGCGCCCGTCTTGGTGCCCATAGTTAGGCGAGCGCTCGATAGTTAGGCAGGCGTTCGGTGCCGGGACGCGCTCAGTCGCCGGAAGGCCCCGGTTCCGGCTCCATGGTCGGACGGTCGGGTGCGTCGCCTTCGTCCGCCACCGGACGGAAGGTGCCTTCCTTGGCCACGGCGTCCAGGGTGAACGAGTCCATCGAGTCACCCCAGGCGGCCCGCAGCAAGTCACCGAACTTGGTGGCGGCCGCACCCGGGTCGTCCGCCCCGCTGATCGCCCGGCCGACGGCGACCCGGCGGGCGCCCGCCTCGATCACTTCATCGACGTTGGCGAGGGTGATGCCACCCATCGCGAACCACGGCTTCGCACCGGCCCGGGCCGGCGGCGCGGCCTCAGTGGCGTAGCGGACCAGGTCGAGGCCGGGCGGCCGTCCGAACAGCGGCAGGCCGCCGAAGGTGGGGCCGACGGTCAGAAAGTCGATGCGGTCGTCGGCCAGCGCGGCATCGACGTCCTTGGTGGTGTAGCACGACCGGCCGAGCTTCGCCCACCGGTGCACGTGGCGTCGGGCCTTGTCAGAGTCGGGACGGCCCTTCGGCAACTGCAGCACGTCGGCACCGAACTCGCGCGCCAGCTCGGGGTCGGCATACACCGACACCAAGCCCTGCGGCCGCAGTGCGGCGGTGCGCAGCACGTCCAGCGCCGACAGTTTCTCGGCATCGGACGCACGATCGTCCCGCAACTGGATGAGGTCCACCCCGGCGTTCAGTACCGCTGCGGCGAAGTCACCCAGATCGCCGGATCGGCGGCGGGTGTCGGTCACACAGAACAACCTGGCCAGCCGCAGCCGGACGTCGATGCCTCGAAGTGCCGTCACGCTGGTCACAATAGTCATCGCGGTGCCGGTTGACACGCACCCCCCACTCGTCGTGATCGGGTCGCCCCCGGCGGGTCGCAGGCAGCGCCGCGGTGGCTCCGACCTAGACTCACCGGCAGGTCTGGACGGCCTACCTTCCCCTGACTTGTCCGGAGCGAACAGTGACGACAGTGAGCGCGACCGACCCCCTGGTGGGTCAGGTGCTGGACGGTCGCTACGCCATCCAACGCAAGTTGGCCCGTGGCGGAATGGCCACCGTGTACCTCGCCGACGACCAGCGGCTGACCCGCACCGTCGCGATCAAGGTGATGCACGAAGGCCTCGGCGACGATCAGGACTTCATCGGCAAGTTCGACCGCGAGGCGCGGGCCGCCGCCCGGCTGTCCCACCCCAACGTGGTGTCGGTCTTCGACCAGGGCCTGCACCGCGGCCGGCCCTACATCGTGATGGAGTACGTCGAGGGCTGCACCCTTCGGCACATGATCACCCGCGAGGGCTCGTTCAGCCCTGAGCGGGCACTGGAGTTGTTGATCCCGGTCACCAGCGCGGTGGCCGCCGCGCACGAATCGGGCCTGATCCACCGCGACATCAAGCCAGAGAACATCCTGATCTCCGACCGGGGCCAGATCAAGGTCGCCGACTTCGGCCTGGCCCGGGCGGTCAGTGCGCAGACCGCCACGGCGACCGGCATGCTGATCGGCACCGTCAGCTACATCGCCCCCGAACTGGTCACCCACGGCAAGGCCGACCCGCGCTGCGACGTCTACGCGCTGGGTGTGGTGCTGTACGAGATGCTCACCGGCACCAAGCCGCACACCGGCGACAACCCGATCCAGGTCGCCTACGCACACGTCCACAAGGCGATCCCAGCCCCGTCCACTGCCGTGAAGACCTCGTGGCGCGAGTCGCGCAACGGAATTCCGCCGTACCTGGACGCTCTGGTCACCACCGCCGCGGCGCGGCGTCCGGCCGATCGCCCGATGGATGCCCGGGTGCTGCTCGACCACCTGCGCCAGGCCCGGGAGGCCCTCGATCGCGGGGTGATGGACGACTCCGCGCTCAGCGAACGGATGCGGCGTCCCACCCTCGACCCCGAGAATCACATCACCGAACAGGTGCCGAGCCTGCATGAGCACAGTGAGGACCGCACGCCGACGCTGCGGTTCACCCCCTCGACACCGGTCAGCCCCGGATTTCCCGAGATCACCGACGGCATGCCCTACTACGACGGGCCGATCGAGCCGGCCGCCGCCCGCACCCGGCCGCGCCGCCGCTGGCCGGCGGTGATCGCCGGCCTCCTGGCCGTGCTGCTGGTCGGCGCCGGACTGTGGTGGGTGCTGGCCGGGCAGTACACCGCCACCCCGGCCCTGGACCGGCTCAACCAGGCCCAGGCGAAGGCCGCGGCCGAGCGGGCCGGGCTGCAGGTCACCTTCGAGAGCGACTACTCCGAGGACGTCCCGACCGGTCAGGTCGTGCGCACCGATCCGGCCTCAGGTCAACGAATCGCCCACGGCGGCACCGTCCGCGCGTTCCTGTCCAAGGGGCCGCAGCGATTCGTGGTCCCTGCTGTGCGCGGGCTGGACCAGGCCGCGGCCACGGCCGCCCTGCAGTCGGTCAACCTCGCCGTCGGCAACATCACGCAGGCCTACGACGACACGGCGCCGATCAACACGGTGGCCAGCAGTTCCTACGACGAGGGCACCCCGCTGAAGTCGGGCACCCCGGTCGACCTGGTCATCTCACTCGGGCCCGAGCCGGTCACCCTGGCTGATTGGACCGAGAAGCCCTATGACGACGCCAAGAAGGCGATGGAGGCCCAGGGCCTGACGGTCAAGAAGGCCAGCGAACAGTTCGACCCCGACGTCGAGAAGGGTGCCGTCATCAGCCAGACGCCGCCCGCCGGTCAGGTGCACAAGGGCGACACGATCAGCGTGACGGTGTCCAAGGGGCCGGAGCTGAAGGTTGTGCCGCGCACCCGCGGCATGTCGCTCGACCGGGCCCGCGAGGTGCTGCAGAAGGCCGGCTTCAAGGTGCAGGTGAACCGGCTGATCAGCTTCGGTTTCGACCTGGTGGTCAGCACGAATCCGCGCGCCGGCACCAAGGCGCCGGTGGGGTCCACGGTCACCGTCAACCTGGCCTGATCGCTCAGTAGCCTGATCCGGTGAACTCACTCGGGCAGGTGGTCCTGATCGTTCTGGCGATCGGCGCCGCGATCGGTCTGTTCTTCATCATCCGCCGCAACCGCTACATCAACTCGCTCAAGCAGCAGGGCTGGAACTTCGAGAACTCCCCCACGTTGGCTGCCACCTACGGTCTGAACTGCCCCCCCTTCGGGGTCGGATTCGACCGCCGGATCGACGATCTGATCACCGGCAGCACGTCTCAGGGTGTGCCGTTCAAGGTGTTCGAGTACGGCTCCCTGGGTTATGTCGCGGTACTGGCACTGCCCCGTCCGATGCCCGAGTTGTACATCGCGCCGGCCCCCCGCCCCGGTGCCGAGGGCCAGCAGAAGGTCTTCGGGGTCTGGACGGTCACCGCCAAGGACCCCGCCTGGGCGGAGGCCGCGGTGGCCGCCATCGGGGGGTCCGTCGACGCGATGGCGAGCGCCCACCCGGTGAACCTGTCGGTGGACGGTGCCGCCCTGGTCGCCCTGGGCGCACCCCGGGACGCCAAGGAAATGCGCGCCTTCCTGGACGCGCTGGGCCCGGTGGCCCTGCAGTTGGCCGGCCCGGCGTTGCAGGTCTACACCGATGAGACCCCGCCGGCGGAACTCAGCCTGTACGGGCGGCCGACGTGGATCTATCGTCCGCAGGACGACCGGTTCCTGTCCGAGGTGGTGGTGACCGGTGGCGGGCAGAGCCACCAGGCCAAGGACGTGGTGCTGGCCGAAACCCACGGCCTGCGGATGATCGGCCTGACCCATCATTGGACGACGACCCACACCGAGACCTCCACCGACGGCAACGGCCACACCACCACCCGCACGGTCACCGACCACCACAGCGAGGTCGTCCTGGAGTTCCACCTGCCCTGGCGCTTCGGCGACCTGTCCGTGAACTGGTCCGGCTGGGGTCAGCGGGTGCGCTTCGAATCGTCCGACTTCGACCGCTCGTTCAAGGTCCGCTGTGCCCAACCCAAGTTCGCCTCGGACGTCTTTCACCCCCGTCAGATGGAGTTCATGCTGCGCGCCCAGCCGCTGCCGTTCTCGATCGAGTCGGGCCGGGTGCGCTTCGCCGCCGGTGTCAACGATCCCGCTGTGATGGAGGTGTCCGGACGGTTCCTGGTCACGTTCTTCGCCGGAGTTCCCGGCTTCGTCTGGGAGGATCTCGGTTTCGCCGAGCCGCCGATCAGCCGCGACCTGGACGGCTTCTAGTCGTCATCCCAGCTGCGGCGGGCCGGAGATCCCGGCGTCCGTCGGGTGACGAGAACGTCGGCTGGCCCGTCATCCCGGGGGCGGAGCGCTAGGCGCCGGGATTGCGGGAAGACAGCGATCCCCACGTGCCCGCAGGCTCAGGCGGGCGACCAGGACGTCCCACCCCGCAGGTCGTGCATCGCGGTGTCGGTCATCGCCTCGAGTCGTCCGTAGATCAGCTTGACACCACGCTCGGCCAGCAGGCCTTCGTGGATCGGAAAGCCGTGCGCCGCCTTCACCGCGCGGGCGAAGTCGATCGTCTCCTTCATGGCCGCCCACGGACCGTACGCCGGCACCGCCAGCACATCGATGCCCTGCGGCACTGTCGCCAGCGAGTCCCCGGGGTGGAACAGGGTCGGCTCACCCTCGGCCGACAGCACCAGCCCGACGTTGCCGATCTGCGGAATGTCGCGGTGGATGATCGCGTGCAGCCCGCCGACGGCGTCCACCGTGACGGCTCCGAGGTCGATGCTGGTGTCGGCGGCCAGCCCCTGCGCCCGCTCTCCGACGTCGACGGCCTTGAGCACCTGCGGCTCGACGTACAGCGCGGCGTCCGGGTTGTTGCGGATCACCACCCCCACCTTTTCGGGATCCACATGGTCGGGATGCTGGTGGGTGACGATGATCGCGTCCAGGTCGGTCAGTTCGTGCCAGGCGGTGGAGAAGTTGCCCGGGTCGATCAGAATCCGGCGGTCGGCGACTTCGACCAGCACGGCGGCGTGTCCGAGATGAGTGATCTGCATGACCCCACCCTATGCACCACTGGCCGCGTCCCAGATCGCTTCCTGCCATTCCAGCACCTGCCATCTGCCGACGGCACCGCTGGTGACGAACGGATCGGCGGCGGCAAAGCGCTCCGCCGCCAGGCGGGAGGTGAAGATGGCCAGAGCCCCATCGCGCGGATCGGCGAGCGGTCCGATGGCCAGCAGGGTGCCGTCGTTACGGAACGACTCCCAGTGTCGGCGGTGCTCTGGAAACAGGGCCCGCACCAGATCGAGATCGCCGTCGCCCGCCATGGAGTATCGCAACACGTACTTCACCACGTCACCCCTCGTCGATCGTGCGTCGCCCCGAGCGGCGCTCAGAAATCCTCGGCCCGGTACTCCTGCACCGGATTGGTGCGCCTGATCCGTCCGTCGGTGAGACGTTCGGCGATCAGGAAGGCCAGCTCCAACGACTGGTTGCGGTTCAGCCGCGGATCGCAGGCGGTCTCGTAGCGGTTCGCCAGGTCGGCCTCGGCGAGGGCGTCCGCGACCCCGCCGACACACTCGGTGACGTCGTCCCCGGTGAGTTCCATGTGCACGCCGCCCGGCCAGCTGCCCAGCTCCTCGTGAACGTCGAAGAAGCCGTTCATCTCGTCCACCACCTGGCTGAACGCCCGGGTCTTGAAGCCGTTGGAGGTCTCGAAGGTGTTGCCGTGCATCGGGTCGCAGATCCAGGCCACCTTGCGTCCGGTCGCATCGAGGGCGCGCACCAACGGCGGCAGCGCGTCCCGCACCTTGCCGGCGCCCATCCGCGCGATCAGCGTCAGCCGCCCGGGCTCCTGCTCGGGGTCGAGTTGGTCGCACAGGGCGACGATGTCGGCGGCGGTCGTTGACGGCCCCACCTTCAAGCCGATCGGGTTGCGCAGGTGCCGGACGAACTCGACGTGCGCCCCGTTCACCTGGCGGGTCCGCTCGCCGATCCACACCATGTGCGCCGAGGTGTTGTACGGGGTGCCGGTGCGCGAATCGATCCGGGTCATGGCGTGCTCGTAGGGCAGCAGCAAGGCCTCGTGACTGGAGTAGAAGTCGACGGTGCGGAACGCCTCCTTGTCCACGCCGCACGCCACCATGAACGCCAGCGCCCGCTCGATCTCGTCCGCGAGGGTCTCGTAGCGCACCTCCACACCGCTGTTGCGGACGAAGTCCTGGTTCCAGGTGTGCACGGCGCGCAGATCGGCGAAGCCGCCGGTCACGAACGCCCGGATCAGGTTCAGCGTGGCGGCCGAGTGGTTGTAGGCCTCCATCAGCCGATTGGGGTCGTGCACCCGGGACGCCTGGCTGAACTCGAACCCGTTCACCGCGTCGCCACGGTAGGCCGGCAGTGTCAGGCCACCGCGGGTCTCGCTGTCCTTGCTGCGCGGCTTGGCGTACTGTCCGGCCAGCCGGCCGATCTTCACCACCGGCACCTGCGCGGCGTAGGTGAGCACCACCGCCATCGACAACAGCACCCGCAGTTTGCCGCGGATGTCGAGCGCGGTGCCGGTCTCGAAGGTCTCGGCGCAGTCACCCCCCTGCAGAATGAATGCGCGGCCGGCCGCGACGTCGGCGATCTTGGCCCTCAGGTCGTCACATTCACCGGCGAACACCAGGGGCGGACGCTTGCGCAGCTCCGAGGTCACCCGGGCCAGCAGGTCGGTGTCGGCATAGGTCGGCTGCTGGACCGGACTGAACCCATCGAGTTGTTCCAGGGAAGGGATCTTCGTCGACACGCCCGTCAGGATACGCGGGTCGGGCCGGGCGGGCCGCACGGCATCGTCGGCTGGACGCTCAGGCCGAAAGGCGGGGACGGTTCGCACTCGTTGCGCCTGCTCGCCTCACCCCGCGGACGGCTTGGGCGGCTCGGGTGCCTTGGTGTTGATGCCCGGGCGTTCCAGGATCCGGGCGTCCGCTTCGGCCTTGGTCAGCGACCCGCCCTTCACCGAAGTCCCGTAGGCCTCGACGTAGGTCTGCCCGGACAGGTCGTGGATCGCGGCCATCACCTGATCGGTGACCCAGCGCAGGGTGCGCGGATCGTTGATCCGGTCGGCGTACTCGGTGAAATCGAGGGGTGCGCCGATGACCACCACCGGATGGTCGATCCAGAGCAGTCCCGCCCTCTTGGTCAGTTGGCTGTTCTTCATAGCCACCGGCACCACCGGGACGCCGGCGGCGAGCGCCATCCGGGCCACGCCGGTCTTGCCCTTGTGGAGCCGTCCGTCCGGCGATCGGGTGCCTTCGGGATAGATGCCGACGCAGCCGCCGTCGGCCAGCACCTGCAGGACCGGCCCGAGCCCGTCCAGGCTGGCGCGGCCTCCGGACCGGTCGAGCGGCACCTGGCCGACCGCCTTGAGGAACCAGGCGACGATCTTCGAGAAGAGTCCCCGGTTTCCCTGGAACAGCTCCGCCTTCGCCGGAAAGGTGACCTGCCGGCGGACCATCGCGGGTAACACCACCGTGTCACCGGCATCGAGGTGGTTGCTGGCCAGAATCACCCCGCCGGTCGCGGGGATGTTGGCCTCGCCCTCGACCCTGGCCTTGAACAGGTACTTGATCACCGGCCGGAACAGCAGGTTCTTGAACACGTGGTAGAGCACCGCGCACCCCCTCTCACCGCTCACCCTAATGGTGGGCGGCATGCCGGGCCGTTATATCGGCGCTGGTGCCATCACCCGCCGCCTCGGCCAGGCCGGCGCGGCGGGTCGCCGGAGCGGTTCGTGCCATGCCCGCCGGCGAACGCCAGGGCACGCGGCTGGAGCGGCGCCGTACGATGGCGCCATGCAGGTGCATGAGTTCGCCCAGCCGTTCGCGCCCGAGGGCGACGAGAGGGTGGGCGTGCTGTTCCTGCACGGTTTCACCGCCACCCCATACACGTTGCGCGAGTGGGCGACCCGCACCGCCGAGGCGGGCTACCGGGTGGCCGTGCCGCGACTGCCCGGCCACGGCACCAGCTGGCGCGAACTTGAGATCACCGACGGCCGGGACTGGTACGCCGCCGCGGAGCGTGCGTTCCTCGACCTGCGGGCGGTGTGCCCGGTGGTGTTCGTGGCGGGGTTGTCGATGGGCGGCGCCCTGGCCCTCAGGCTCGCCGAGCAGTACGCCGCGGACGTGCGCGGGCTGATCCTGGTCAATCCTGCGCTGACGGGTAACCCGGAACTTGCGCTGGTGCCCCTGGCCAAGCACCTGATCCGCACCACCGACAGCATGGGCAGCGGCATCAACAAGCCGGACGTGACCGAGCACACCTACCCGCGCACCCCGTTGAAGGCTGTGCACGCGATGATGCGCCTGTGGGGTGACGTGCGGGCCCGGCTCGATCTGGTCTACTGCCCCATCCTGCTGTTCCGCTCCGAGGTCGACCATGTGGTACCCGGCTCGTCCAGGGAGATCGTGCTGCGGCAGGTCTCGTCGGAGGAGATCACCGAAGTCGTGCTCAGCGACAGTGACCACGTGGCGCCGCTGGACAACGACGCCGACCTGATCGTGGCCGGCACCCTCGACTTTCTGGCGAAGCACGACACGCCGTGACCGCACGCGACGAGAATGCACGCTTCGAGGAACTGATGTCCCGCGAGTTCCCTGACGGGCTGGTGCCCGTCGAGCGCGCACGTCCGATCCTGGACGAGGACCCGCCTGAGCCGCCGCCACCGCCGGACGAGGAACAGTCCGAGCCCGCCATGGCCGCTCAGCCGGCCGACTCAGGGACAACCGAACCGACGCCCGAGCCGGCCGAGGGTTTTCGCAGTTGGGCGCCGCCGGAGGAGCCGGACGAGCCCTTCGTGCCGCCCACCCCGCCACCGGCCGCACGCTGGACCTCGGCGGGTATCGCCGGCACCGTGCTCGTGGTGTTGCCGCTGGTGCTGGTGCTGCTCACTGTGTTCGGGCTGCGCCTGCCCATGGTGGTGTCGGTACTGGCCGGCGCGGGTTTCATCGTGGGGGTCGTGCTGCTGCTGCAGCGGTTGCGCAAGCGTCCGCCGATCGACGGCGACGGCGCGGTCGTCTAGCTAGCCCAGGCCCGCCAGGCTGTCGCGGTACCAGGTCAGGATCTGCCGGTCGTCGATCCGTCCACTCGTCCCGCTGCGGCGCCTGGCCTCGTCGAGCACCGCGGCCCAGCCGATCTGCTGCACCATGGCACCGACGGCGAGTTCGGCGAGTGCGTAACTGCCGGGGTCGCCGGTGCCGGTGTTCGGAAGGCTGCTCGGCAGGCCCGAGGCGATCGCTTCGCGGGCGAGCGCGCGGTTGGCGTCGGCGACGAACCGGTGCGCGCGTGCAGTGAGTGACTCGGCGATGCCTTCCAGCAACCACCCCGGCGTCGCGGTCAGTCGAGGCGACCCCATGGCGGCATGGACGGCCTCGTGGGTGATGGTGGCCGCAGCGTCGCGATCGTCGAGGGTGCGCGGGTTGACCACCACCCTGAACCCCAGGCTGTCCGCGCTGCCCGGCACGACGGTGACTGCGGCCACGCGATCCGCCCCCGCGCCCGCGTAGCGGCCGAACGCGAGCACGTCGGTGGGCACCAGCACCAGCAGTGGTCCGGCGGAGCGCAGCCCCTGCGGCGCCACCGAAGCGAGCGCACTCAGCCCGGCGAGGGCCGCCGTCCACCACCGGGTGAGCACGCTCTCATCGGGGGCAACGACGGTGAGACGCGGCTCGGTGCGCACAGATTGCAGGTCAGCCAGCCATTCGGTACCCGTACTGAGCGGTGCGAGATCGGTGATCAGCCCGTTCGCGCTGCGCACCCCGGCCACACTGTGCACCTCGGCCTCGTCCGGATAGCCCCAACTGACCAGCAGCCGGTCGAGCCCGGAGGTCACGATGCGGGGGGTCGGACGCGCCGTGGCGTCGCGACGGGAAAGGTTGGCGTAGACCCGGGCGGCCAGGGCCTGCGGTCCGGCACCCGAAGCGAATCGGGACAGGAATGCACTGCGATCCCCGGCGGCCAGCGCGGCGGCCAACCCGCCGGCCGGGTCGCCGAGTGCAGGTTGCGGACGGGTGCAGCCGAGCAGGGACGCCGACAACGCCAGCGGCGCCGTCAGCAGCAGGGTGCGGCGGACCCGATCAACCGACGACGCGTCGCGCACCCTGGTAGGCGGGGTAGGAGTCCAGCCTGGTGATCTCCAGGTCGTTGCGCGGGTTGCGCGCATGGACGAACAGTCCGTTGCCCATGTACATGCCCACGTGGTGGATCGGGCTGTAGAAGAACAGCAGGTCACCGGGCTTGAGTTCGCTGCGCGCCACCGGACGGCCGAGTGTGGACTGCACGCGCGACGAGTGCGGCAGCGAGATGCCGACCGAGCGGTAGGCGGCCAGCATCAACCCGGAGCAGTCGAACGAGTTCGGCCCCTCCGCGCCCCAGACGTACTGACCCGTCGGCACTTTGGACACTGCGTACTTGACCGCGGCGACCGCTCGGGCGTTGCCGTCAGCGGTGTCGACCAGGTCGCCCCGGACCTCGTTGCGGGAGACCGCGACCTCGTCGGCGTTGAGCCGCTGGCGCTCCTTCTCGGTGAGTTGGTCGACCAGGGTCTTACTCTCGTTGATCTTCTGGTCGAGCTGATCTTTCAGGCCACTCAACCGGCGCTGCTCGGCGGCCAGTGTGGTGACCTGATCGCGGGCGGCACGTTGCAGGTCGGCCAGGTTGGCCTGCTGCGCCTGGTAGTCCTGCAACAGAGAGTTCATGTTCTGGTCGACCTTGCCCATGGTGGACATGTCGGAAAGGAACGAGTCCGGATCGGGCGCGGTGACCAACTGGATGGTGATGTCGACGCCGCGGTTCTGGAACCGGCTGAGCGCCACCTGCTTGGCCTGTGTGCGCAGCCCATCGACCTTGGCCTGCTGGGTGGCGATGTCGGCGTTGAGCGTGCTGACCTTCTGCTTGCCCTGGTCGAGTTGCAGCTTGGCCTCGGACCACTGCTCACCCAGTTCGCTCTGCTGCTGCTCGATCTTCTCGAGCTGCGCCTTGGCATCATCGAGGGCCGGATCGGCGGCCGCTGGTCGTGCCGCCGGACCGCCCAGCATGACGGCCCACCCGGTCAGGGCGACCAGGCCACCGCGAACAATGGTGCGCAAAAGCACTATCGCCTCCAGACGATTGGGAAAACGGTCGCTGTGAGGAAGGGCCAGCACACCAAATCTTAAAAAAGACTAAATCACGCTCTTGCCTGAGGCAAACCAGTCGCCCTCCCCCTCGGGCGGTGGACGCCTCGACACCGTTCTGACCAATCGTAACGGAGGCAGCAACCCCGCCGAAGTCATCGCCTGCAATGCGCTGACCTCGTCGGTGTCGAGATCCATCGTTCCCTCGTTCGGCCCCAGCAGGGCGGTGACCATACAGTCGGCACAGGCCGGCCCGCGCACCGCGCAGGTGCCGCAATCGATTCTCAGCATGTCCATGGCCCGCAGTCTGCCGTCCGGCTCGGACAGTTTTTCGATCACCCGTTCGGACGGCCCGGCGTCCAGAAATAGTCAGACCCGCGGCCTAGCGTCCGACCCATGACCTCGCAGCCGGCACAACCGACCATCGACGACCTGGGAACCCCCCTGGCTCTGGTGCCGTTCTGCGTCGTCGATCTGGAGACCACCGGCGGCGGGGTGGACGACCGGGTCACCGAGATCGGTGCGGTCAAAGTGTGCGGCGGCGAGGTGCTGGGCGAGTTCCAGACCCTGGTCAATCCGAACGCCCACATTCCGCCGTTGATCGCGGTGCTCACCGGCATCACCAACTCGATGGTCGCCGACGCGCCGCCCCTGGCCGCGGCGCTGCCCGGCTTCCTGGAGTTCTCCCGGGGTTGTGTGATGGTGGCCCACAACGCCGGATTCGACATGGGGTTCCTGAAACGGGCCTGCGCCGAGTTCGGCTACCCGTGGCCCAACCCGGCGGTGGTCGACACCGTCGGCCTCGCCCGGCAGGCGATGCTGCGCGACGAGGTGCGCAACCACAAGCTGGCCACCCTGGCCGCACATTTCCACGCCGAGACGGCCCCCAACCACCGGGCGCTGACCGATGCCCGGGCCACGGTCACCGTGCTGCACGGGCTGCTCGAGCGGGTCGGCAACCTCGGCGTGCACACCGTGGAAGACCTGCTCGAGTTCACCCGCCGGGTCTCCCCGCAGCGCCGCGCCAAGCGCACCTGGGCGTCCGGCGTGCCCAGTGCGCCGGGGGTGTACTGGTTCGTCGCCGACGGGCGCGACCCCGCCGGGCGTGCCCACCAGCAGGTGCTCTACGTGGGCAAGAGCCGCAACCTTGCCGCGCGGGTGCGCAGCTACTTCACCGCCGCCGAAACCCGTCCCCGCATCGACGAGATGGTGCGCATCGCCACCGGGGTGAAGCATCTGGTCTGCCGCACCGAGTTGGAGGCGGAGGTGCTCGAACTGCGCCTGATCGCCACCCACTCACCGCGCTACAACCGCCGCTCCAAGTTTCCGGAGCGGCAACTGTGGCTGAAGCTGACCCGCGAGCCCTACCCGCGGTTGTCGATCGTGCGGCAGTGCCTGAGCGACGGTGCCCACTATTTCGGCCCGTTCAACCGGCGCAGCGGCGCCGAAGCGGTGCAGGCTGCGCTCTACGACGCATTCCCGATCCGCCAATGCACCACCCGGTTGTCCGCCAAGCGACCCTCCAGTGCGTGCGTACTCGGCGAGATGGGCAAGTGCGCCAGGCCCTGCGAACTCGTGGTCACCCCCGAGCAGTACGGCGAGCTGATCGATCAGGTCAGAGCCAGCCTGACCAGCGACATCCGTCCGGTGCTGACCGCCGCGCAGGCACGGTTGGCCACCCTGATCCGCCGGCAGCGGTTCGAGGACGCGGCGGTGATCACCGCGCGGTTGTCCAGCTTCGCCCGCAGTGCGGTGCGGCACCACCGCGTCGCCAGCCTGGCCCGCTGCCCGCAGATCGTTGCCGCGTATCGCCACGACGGCGACTGGCAGATCCACGTCATCCGCTACGGACGGCTGGCCGGTGCGGCCTGCGCACGGCCGGGTGAGATTCCGCAGGTGGTGGCCCGCTCAGCCGTGGCCGCGGCCGAGGTCGTGGCCCCGCCGGTGGGTCCGCAATCCGCCGCGACCACGGAAGAGACCGAACGGATCGCGGCCTGGCTCGAGCGTCCCGGCGTCCGGCTGATCGAGATCGACGGCACGTGGAGTTGGCCGCTGCACATCGGATTGGCCGAGGGTGACTTGGCGCGGCACGCCTTGACGGCATCGACGGTTCAGCCCGCGTCCACCGATCGCCGCGCAGCGCCGTAGGAGAGGTCGGTGGATCCGGGCTTAGGATGCGGCCATGATCACCGCCATAGTCTTCGTCGAGGCCGAGGTCGCCCGCATTCCCGAGGTGGCCGCCCAGATCGCCGACCTGAGCGGCGTGTCCGAGGTCTACTCGGTGACCGGTGCGATCGACCTGATCGCCATGATCCGGGTCCGATCCGTCGATCAGGTGGCAGAAGTGGTCGCCGAGCGGCTGAACAAGGTGCCGGGGGTCATCAGCACCCAGACCCACATCGCGTTCCGCACCTTCTCGTCGCACGATCTGGAGGCGGCCTTCTCGCTCGGCGCCGAATGAGTGGGGCCATGCCGCAGGAGGGCACGGCCGCAGGCCGGGCGGCGCGGCTCAGTGACCGCACCCTGTGGATCCTGCTCGGGTTGGGGGTGCTGGCGGTGGTGCTGGCGATCGCCTTCTCGATCTGGATCAACGCCTCGATGCCCCTGCACCCAGTGCCGGTGGCGTCTCGTCCGAGCGCCTGAGAAGCACGCTCGCCCGACTGGTGCGCGCTCGCCGAAGTGGGCGAACGGACGCAGTCGGGCGAGCGAAAAAGAGTGGGTCAGGCGACCGTGACCGAGTTGATCACGACCGGCTCGGCCGGCCGGTCGCCGTAGCCGGTGCGCACCTTGGCGATCTCGTCGACCACCGTGCGGCTGGCCTCGTCGGTGACCTCGCCGAAGATGGTGTGCCGGCGGTTCAGGTGCGGGGTCGGACCCACCGTGATGAAGAACTGCGAGCCGTTCGTACCGGGGCCCGCGTTGGCCATCGCCAGCAGATACGGACGATCGAAGCGCAGGTCGGGGTGGATCTCGTCGGCGAAGGTGTAGCCGGGACCGCCGCGTCCGCTGCCCTCGGGGCAACCGCCCTGGATCATGAAGCCGTCGATGACGCGGTGAAAGGTCAGCCCGTCATAGAAGTTGCCGGTGGTGCGGCCACCCGAGGACGGGTCCTGGTACTCCTTGGTACCGGTGGCCAGGCCGACGAAGTTGTCGACCGTCTTGGGGGCCTGATCGGCGAACAGCTCGATCACGACGTCCCCGTGATTGGTGTGCAGGGTCGCGGTCTGCGCCACAGCGATGTCCTTTCTCTACAGCGGCTCGGCACCTCGGGTGCGCCGTCCGCCGGGTCTGGCTTGGGTCCGAACCATACTGACACACCCGCCGAACGCCTCAGTGCGCCAGCACCAGACCGGCGCCGAGGGTGATCATCACCAGCGCGATCAGCGAGTCCAGCACCCGCCACGCCCGCGGGGTCCGCAGCGAGGACGCCAGGAACCGCGATCCCAGTGCGAGCCCGAAGAACCACAGCAGGCTGGCGAGCATGGCACCGGCGGCGAAGGCCCAGCGCCCGTCGCCGTGGCTGCTGGCCACCGTGCCGAGCAGGAACACGGTGTCGAGGTAGACGTGCGGATTGAGCCAGGTCAGGGCCAGGCAGGTGAGCACCGTCGGGGCGAGCCGGGAACGGACGGCCACCGCGAGCTGTCCCGTCGGGGCGCCGCCCGGCATGCCGGCCTCGGCAGGCGCAGCGTCGACGCTCAACCCGCCCAGCGGGCGCCACGCCCGCCTCGCCGCGAGCAGGCCGTAGCAGATCAGGAACGCTGCACCGCACCAGCGCACCACGCTGAGCACCCACGGCTGCGACTGCACCACCAGGCCCACGCCGGAAACCCCCAACACGATCAGCAGCGCGTCCGAGCCGGCACAGATCGCCGCGACGAGCAGCACATACTCGCGGCGCAGTCCCTGGCGAAGCACGAAGAGGTTCTGGGCGCCGATCGCGACGATCAGGGACAAGCCGAGGCCGAGACCGGCCAGCGCGGAGAGGAACACACCGCGAGGCTAGGCCGAACACTGGGGTCAGTCCAGCTAAAGATTCTTCAGCACGGTTAGCATTGCTTACGTGCAACTTTCCTTGGATCTGGTCGGAACACTGGCCGCGATCGTCGACGAGGGCAGCCTGGACGCCGCCGCCCGCCGGTTGCAGCTCACACCGAGTGCGGTCAGCCAACGGCTGGCCACCCTCGAGCGGCAGGTGGGCCGGGTGCTGCTCGTCCGGGTCAAGCCGGTGCGCCCCACGGAAGCCGGCCGGGCCCTCGTCCGGCTGGCCAGGCAGGTTGCCCTGGTCGAGCACGACGCCCTCGCCGAACTGGGCGCCCATGACCGGTCGGGGCCGATCAGGGTGCCTCTGGCGGTGAACGCCGATTCGCTCGCCACCTGGTTTCTCGAACCTCTGGCACGACTCAGCCGCACCCGTTCAGTGGTGTTCGAGTTGCACCGCGACGATCAGGACTTCACCGCCGGACTGCTCGAGGCCGGCACCGTGATGGGGGCGGTCACGTCGCGCGAGCGACCGGTCGCCGGATGCCGGGTGCTGCCACTGGGCCTGCTCCGCTACCACGCTGTCGCGACGCCGGACTACCGCGAGCGCTGGCTGCCGGACGGCCCCACGGCTGCTGCCCTCGCCGTGGCGCCGGTCGTGGACTTCGACCGGCGCGACGACCTGCAGAGCAACTGGCTGAGCAGGCTGGACGTCGACCCGTCGGATCCGCCCCGCCACTTCGTGCCCGCATCGAACGACTTCGCCCGGGCGATCCGCCTCGGCCTGGGCTGGGGCCTGCTGCCCCGCTTCCAGTCCGCAGCAGCGCTGGTGGCCGGCGAGCTGGTCGGACTCGGCGGTCCGGTGATCGACGTGGCGCTGTTCTGGCAGCAGTGGAAGGTGCCGTCCGACCTGCTGGACGAGATCGCGGCTGCGATCGTGGCCGAAGGCAGACGCGTGCTCGAGCCGCGGGCGTCCGGCTGAGCCGGTCGACCCGTCCCCCTAGCGGCGGGACCACCCGTAACGGTGGGAAAGCGGACCAAACCTGTTCCGTGCCGACAGCGGCCCGGTACCTTTAGGACACGCGGTACAGCCGCGATCATCCCTACCACTGGAGGAAACAGTGAAGCGTAACAAGCCGCTGAAGGCCGCCGAATCGGCCGCCAGTACAGCCGCAGACGCCAGTCAGGCACTTCTTGATGACGCGGTGAGCAAGGTCACCCCGCACATCGAGCAGGCCGCCGAGTTCGCGTCCGATACCTACGGCCGGGTGCAGCCGCACCTGCAGACGGCGCGCAAGCGCGGGTCCGAGCTCGCCTCGGACGCCTACGACAGATTCGAGCCGGCACTCAAGGACGCCGGAAAGATCGCGACCGACGCCTATGGGCGCGTGCAGCCACACCTGCACGAGGCCAAGAAGCGCAGCGCCAAGGTGGCGGCGGAGACGCTCGACCGGGTGCACCCGGTGATCGATGATGCCCTCGAACGCGTCACTCCCGCCGTGGACACCGCGGTCAAGAGGGTCCGGCCCGTGGTCGATGACACCCTCGAGAAGGTCGCGCCGACCGTCGACGTGGCCCGCGACAAGCTGCAGAACGACTTTTTGCCCTGGCTGGCCACCGCCCTTTACACCGCCGCAGAACTGGTCAAGGAAGACGTGATCCCCGAGACCAAGAAGCGCAGTGCCGGCAAGACGATCGGGCTGATCGCGCTCGCAGGTGCGGTGCTGGCAGGCGTGATCTACGCGGTCAGCCGGGTGCTGGCGCCGAAGGAGTCCGGTTGGGAGACCCACGAGCCGTCCCGTCCGTATGTCGCCGACCCGGTCAAGGACGTCGCCGACCCGGTCAAGGACGTGGTCGACAAGGCCAAGGACGTGGTCGACAAGGCCAAGGACGCCACGAAGCAGGCTGCGGACGCCGTGAAGCATGCCGCGGCGGCCGCGGCCGGCGTGGTCGCCGACAAGGTCGATGAAGTAAAGGACGCCGCCGGTGATGTGGCGAACGACGTGAAGGACAAGGCCGAGGACGCCAAGGACGCCGCGGGTGACGCGATCGACAAGGCGAAGGACGCCGCGGGTGACGTGGCCGACGACCTCAAGGACACCGCCGGCGACGCCAAGGATGCCGCCGGTGACGCGATCGACAAGGCCACGGACGCCGCCGGTGACGCAGCCGACGACCTGAAGGACGCCGCCGGTGAGGCGGCCGATGCCGCCGGTGACGCGATCGACAAGGCCAAGGACGCCGCCGGTGACGCGGTCGACGAAGCCAAGGACGCCGCCTCCGATGCGGCCGATCAGGCAAAGGGTGATGCCTCCCCTTTAGCTGAAGCCCCCCACGGCGACGGATCGTATGTGGGGGCAGAGCCGCCCGAGGGCTACGACATCAAGGGCAACGAGCGCTCGATGAAGTACCACCTGCCGGGCTCTGGGGGCTATGAGCGCACGATCACAGACGTGTGGTTCTCGTCCACGGAGGCTGCAGAGAAGGCGGGCTTCGTGCGCGCGCAGCGCTGAACGAGCGGGAACGGGGGTGGTCGCCACGGGCGGCCACCCCCGTTCTTGCCGCCTCAGGGGGTAGCCGAAAGATAACAATTTGAAGAAAGTCGGGACCTCCACTCACAAAACACCCCTCGAAAAGTGCATTCAGGGGTGTGAGAGACGAACACAACCTGCAGGCGGTCAACCGGTCGTGGGTCGACGCCGCCCCGTTCCGCGCCCACGTCCGGCACGCCATCACCGTGGCCGGCGTCCCCTGGCCCGCCTTCGCCGTCGAGAGCGGCGTCCCCGTCCCTGCGGTGCGCACCCTGCTGTTCGGACGCGCCGGTCGCACCCAGACACGCATCGAACCGCGCATCGCCACCCGGTTGCTCCGCGTCGACGCGGCCGAACTCGCGGGCCTGCGCCGCACCCAGGTGTCATCGGACGAGACGGCGCACCGGCTTCGCAGCCTGCTGGTGGACGGCATCGATCCGCTGCGACTGGCGCGCTGGTGCGCGCTCGAACCGCACGAACTGGCCCGGTTGGTCGACGGCGAAACCTTCCGCTGCTCGCGGCTCACCGAATGCCTTTCGGTGGCCGCCGAACGACTGGCGGCTGCTCCCGTTCTGCAGCAGCGCGCAGCCTAGGCTTCGGGCCATGACCTGGCAGTGGGCGGGACCGATCGTCCTTGCTGCGGCGCTGGCCGTGCTCACCCCGCGCATCCTGCGCGCGCTTCCGGCGCCGAGCGACGAGCCCGACAGCGATCCCTACGGCCCCCTGGCCACCGCCTGGTTCGCCCTGACGGCTTTCGCGCTGATGGCTGTGGCCGGTCTGCTGGTGGTCTGGCTGGTGCCGGGGCAGACGCTCGCCTGGGTCGGCTTGAGCACGTTCGCGATGCTGGCCGCGATGATCGACGCCCGCACCGAGTACCTGCCCAAGCGGTTGATGCAGGCCTGCTGGTTGACCACCGCGGCCGGCGTTGTCGCGTCGGCTGCTCTGGCCGGCGACTGGCAACTCTTGGTGCGCTCAGCCGTCGGGGCCCTGGCGGTGACGAGCCTGTTCTGGTTGTTCTGGCGGATCGGGGGCGGGTTCGGCTTCGGCGACGTGCGGCTCGCGCCGGTGATCGGCGCGACGGCGGCCAGCGTGAGCTGGACGATGCTGGCCGGCGCCCTGCTGTTCGGCGGCATCGTCGGGGTGCTCTGGGGTGTCATCTGGCGGGCGCTCGGCCGCGGGCGGGCCTTCCCCTACGGCCCGGCCCTGGTCGCCGGCCCCTACCTGGCCCTGCTGCTGAACGGCCTGTTGCGCTGACCGCGCACTCAGTCGCCCGCCGTGACCCGCCTGGTCGCGGCGACCCATGCCTCGAGCACGCCGGCAGCGGCTCCCGAGTCAATCGCCCCAGCCGCCCGCTGCACCCGTTCGGTGAGTTGTGCCACCAGGTCGCTGTCGCGGTCGGGCTTGTCGAAGGCCAGTAGGGCGGCTGCCGCGTTGAGCACGACGATGTCGCGCACCGCACCGCGCTCGCCGGCCAGCAGGGCACGCACCACCGCTGCGTTGTGGGCGGCGGTGCCCCCCACCAGGTCGCTCGGGGTGGCCGCCGCCAGGCCCAGTTGCGCGGGATCCAGCCGCGTCTCGGTGACGCGGCCGTCGCCGATCACCCAGATGTCGGACATGGTCGTGGTGGTCAGCTCGTCCAGCCCGTCGTCACCGTGGAAGACCAGGCCCTGGGTGCCCCGCTGGGCCAGCACGCCGGCCACCAGCGCGGCCATCCGGCGATCGGCGATGCCCACCGCCTGGGCCGACGGGCGGGCCGGATTCGCCAGCGGGCCGAGAAAGTTGAACGGCGTCTGGATGCCCAACTCCCTGCGGGCGGTGGCGGCGTGCCGCAGTGAGGGGTGGTAGAGCGGAGCGAACAGGAAGACGATGCCGGCCGCGTCCAGTACCTCGGCCTGCCGTTCCGGGCGGACGTTCAGCACCACCCCGAGCTCTTCCAGCACGTCCGCGGCGCCACAAGCGGACGACGCCGCCCGGTTCCCGTGCTTGACCACCGGCGCTCCTGCCCCGGCGGCCACGATCGCCGCCATGGTGGAGACGTTGACGGTGTTCGCCCGGTCGCCTCCCGAGCCGACCACGTCCACCGATCGCCGATCGAGTGCGATCGGGGTGGCCCGCTCCAACATGCCCTGGGCCAGGCCGGCGATCTCGTCCACGGTCTCGCCCTTGGCCCGCAGCGCCACCAGAAAGCCGGCCAGCTGCACCGGAGTCGCGTTGCCGGCCAGGATCTCGTCCATGGCCCAGCCGGACGCGTCCGCGCTCAGGTTCTCGCCGCGGATCAGGCCGGTGAGCAGATCGGGCCAGGTGTAGGCCACGCTCAGACCGCCTGGCTCAACCGGGCCCGCAGCAGCTCGGCGACCACGCTGGGCAGCCGGACGGGGTCCACCGGGTAGAGCGAGGAGGCGTCCGCGCGCGACCAGGTGGCCAGCCACGCGTCCGCGACGCGCATGATCAGCAACAGCACCGGCGGGCACTCGGCGATCTCGTCCTTGAGCTGCTTGCACAACCCGATCCCCCCCGAGGGGGCCGCCTCGCCGTCGAGGATGAGCAGGTCGAGTCCACCGGCGTGCACCGCGGCGAGCACGGCCGGCTGGGTCGCCACGTCGAAGATCTCAAGTTCGGGAAGATCGGCGGCGACCCGGCGTCCGAGCGCCAGCCGGACCTGCTCGCGCGTCGTGCGATCGTCGGAGTACAGCAGGATCCTGGCGGTCTCGTGGCTCATGCGCGTTCCTCGTCTGCGGTCTGCCGGCCGGTGTCGTCAGCATGGTACCCCGCGCCGTCGGCACGAGCGGCCAGGCGTTCCTCGCGGTCCAGTTGCCGGTCGATCCTGACCGCCTCGCGCCTGGAGTGGGCGTACCACTGCGCGAAGAACACCGAGAGGATGATCACCGAGGTGAGGTCGCCCGCGCCCCACATGATGCCGCCGGCGATGTTCTGGTCGTCCACCGGACTGGGTGGCCAGGCCCGGTTGAACGCCAGGTACCAGTCCTCTGCGATCAGTTGCGGTGAGCCCATGATGATCACGCCGAGAAAGGCGTGGAACGGCATCGTGATGAAGATCAACAGCACCCGGAGGAAGTGCGGCAGGGGATTCGGCAGCGGGTCGACGCCGATCAGTGGCCAGAAGTAGAGGCATCCGGTGATCAGGAAATGCACGTGCACCCACGCGTGCACCCACTCGTTCTGCAGGCTGAGGGGGTACAGCCCGGTCAGGTACAGCAGGTAGGGCCCGGCGATCATCAGCGCAGCCCCCAGCGGTGCAAAGGTCAGCACCTTCACCGGCCCCGAATGCAGCACCCGCACCACCCGGCGCCGGCCGAGTCCGCCCAGGTTGCGCAAAAGCAGGGTGATCGGTGCACCGACCGCCATCAGGATGGGCGCGATCATCGCCAGCATGATGTGCTGCACCATGTGCACGCTGAACAGCACGGTGTCGTAGGTGCCGAGCACGCTGAGCAGGGCGATCGCGATGGTGCCGGCGGCGCCGACACACCAGGCCAGCGTGCGGGCGGGGGGCCAGTCGATGCCCCGCACCGCGAGCCGCCGGACGCCCCACAGGTACAGCCCGACCATCAGCACAAGGGCCGCCACCACCAGCGGCTCGAAGGTCCACGCGGTCAGCAGCCGCTCCGGGGTCAGCGGCGGCGGCTGGTTGCCCGGGTCGGCATGCAGCGGAAGCAGCAGCGGGACCATGCTGCATTATCCCCCGCGCCGCCGGACGGGTGCCGGGGTGGGCCGGTGCCGGACGTCCGGAGCCCTTGGTCACAACTGCGTGACGACCGAGAATCACCCCTTATCAGGGGTGACCAATCCGTTCTGAGCAGCAATAATGGCCGAGTGACACACTCTCAGACGAGCGCCGCGGCGATCGTGACGCACGGGGCGTTGCACCCGATCGCACCCGCGCGCCTGCACCCGCCGAAGGGCCGTCCCGACATGGTCGCCATCGGCACCTGGATCTGGCTGGCGTCCGACCTGATGTTCTTCGCGGCGCTGTTCGCGGCGTACTTCAACCTGCGTTCGATCACCAACGCCGCAGCCGCCCAGGCCGGAACCGAGTCGCTGTGGCAGTGGGGCGTGGCGCACTTCAACATGCCCTTCGCGGTCGCCAACACCCTGGTCCTGATCCTGTCGTCGGTGACCTGCCAGATGGGCGTATGGAAGGCCGAGCGGGGCCAGGTCGGCCGCTCCGGGTCCCTGCTTCGGGTGGGCCAGTGGGGGCTGCGCGAGTGGTACATCCTGACCTTCATCATGGGTGCGATCTTCATCGGCGGCCAGGCCACCGAGTACGCCACTCTGGCCTCGGAGGGCTTCACGCTGTCGACCAACGCCTACAGCTCGGCGTTCTTCCTTGCTACCGGCTTCCACGGCCTGCACGTCACGGGTGGCCTGATCGCCTTCCTGTTCATGCTGGGCCGTACCTTCTTGACCCGCACCTTCACCCACGAGCAGGCGGTGCACGCCGTCGTCACGTCCTACTACTGGCACTTCGTCGACGCGATTTGGATCATTCTGTTCGGCGTCATCTACATCCTGCGCTGAGCAACCCGACCGAGGAGGACTCCCCGTGCGTTTCCTGACTGCCAAGCGGCGCCACCGGGCCGCAAGGCCCGCACTACTGGTGCTGGCCCTGCTGCTGATGGGTGCGCTGTACGCAGCCGTCGCCCCGGTCGCCCGCGTCTCGGCCGACACCGGCAACAGTCAGCAGGTCGCCGAGGGCAAGGCGCTCTTCCAGGTGACCTGCTCGTCCTGCCACGGAATGAACGGTGAGGGCACCAGCCAGGGCCCGTCGCTGGTCGGCGTGGGTGCCGCCGCGGCCGACTTCCAGGTGGCCACCGGACGCATGCCGATGGCGAACCCCGGCGCTCAGGCGCCGCGCAAGGAGAACGTCTACACCGACGAAGAGGTGGCTGCGATCGCGGCCTTCGTCGCCAGTCTGGGCCCCGGCCCCGGCATCCCCACCTCCGATCAGTACAGCGGTGAGGGCCTCAGCGCCGAGGAGTTGGCCAAGGGCGGCGAGTTGTTCCGCACGAACTGCTCGGCCTGCCACAACTTCGAGGGCGCCGGCGGTGCACTGCCCAACGGCAAGTACGCGCCCAGCCTGAAGGGTGTCGACGGCAAGATCATCTGGCAGGCGATGCGCACCGGTCCGCAGCAGATGCCGGTCTTCAGTTCCGGGGCCCTTCCCGATGAGGACGTCCGAGCTATCGTCGGCTACCTGGAGACGCTGCACGCCCAGCCGTCCAGTGGACTCACCTTCGGGGCCCTCGGCCCGGTATCCGAAGGCCTGTACGCCTGGATCATCGGCATCGGTGGGCTGTGCCTGATCGCCGTCTGGATCGCAGCGAAGGGAGCACGGGCGAAATGAGCATCGAGACCAGCAAACCTGGCACCGATCTCGAACGTTTCCCGGTGCCCGATCCGGGCATCGAAGAGCACGTCGAGCGCTGGACCGACGTCGACCACGACGCCGGCCAGCGCGCCTACCGCCAAGTGCTCCTGATGCTCGGCGCCGTCCCGGTACTGGCGATCGCTTTCGTGGTGATCTACTTCGCGGTGCCCCGCAACTCGTTCATCGACATCTTCGGCATGGAGTGGGACGCGCAGACGTTCCTGCTCGGCCTGACCGGTGGCCTGGCCACCCTGCTGATCGGGCTGGCCTGCGTCCACTGGGCCAAGACCATCATGGGCGACGAAGAGATCGCCGAGGACCGGCACGCGGCGTCCTCCAGTGAGGCCGACCGCGAGGAGTTCGCGAAGGAGTTCGCCAAGGGCGCCGAACAGTCCGGTCTCGGCCGGCGCAAGCTGATCGGCGGGGCCCTGGGCGGCGCGTTGGGCCTGATCGTGGTACCCGCCGTCGTGCTCTTCGCCGACCTGGGCCCATGGCCCACCGCCGACCTGCGCAAGCGCACCATCGAGCGCACCATCTGGGCCGAGGGCGTCAAGCTGGTCAACGACATCACCCAGCGTCCGCTGAAGGCGTCCGATCTTGAACTCGGCCAGTTGGTCAACGCCCAGCCCGAGACGCTCTGGAACTACGAGGGTGCCGAGTTCCAGATCGAGAAGGCCAAGGCCTCGATCATCATCGTCCGAATGGACCCGTCCCAGATCAAGATCCCCGAGTCCCGCCAAGACTGGCAGGTCGGCGGCATCCTTTGTTATTCCAAGATCTGCACCCACGTCGGCTGTCCCATCAGCCTGTGGGAACAGCAGACCCATCACCTGCTGTGCCCCTGCCACCAGTCCACCTTCGACCTGGCGAACTCTGGCGTCGTGGTCTTCGGACCCGCCGCACGGGCGCTTCCCCAGTTGCCGATCACCCTGGACGCGGACGGCTACCTGATCGCGCGCAGCGACTTCACCGTCCCGGTCGGACCCAGTTTCTTCGAGCGCGACTCCAACAACGACTTCAAAGAAGGTGACCGTTGATGGCCAGGCCAACAGACGTCTCCGCCGAGTCGGCAGCCCTTGCCACCGAACGTCCGCCGAAGCCGGACGGCATGCCCTCAGCAGTCACCGGCGCCGCCACCTGGGCCGATGAGCGGCTCGGGCTCGCCTCGCTGCTGAAGAAGAACCTGCGCAAGGTTTTTCCCGATCACTGGTCCTTCCTGCTCGGCGAGATCGCCCTGTACTCGTTCATCATCCTGCTGCTCACCGGCGTGTTCCTGACCATCTGGTTCAAGCCGTCCATGGCCGAGATCGAATATCAGGGCAGTTATCAGTTGATGCGCGGCCTGCCGATGTCGGAGGCGTTCGCGTCCACCCTGGCGCTGTCGTTCGACATTCGGGGCGGTCTACTCGTCCGGCAGATCCACCACTGGGCGGCGATGCTGTTCGTGGCTGCGATGACCGTGCACATGCTGCGGATCTTCTTCACCGGCGCCTTCCGCCGTCCGCGCGAGATCAACTGGCTGATCGGCGTGGGCCTGTTCTCGATCTCGCTGATCGAGGGCTTTGCCGGCTACTCGCTGCCCGACGACCTGCTGTCGGGCACCGGCCTTCGGTTCGTGGACGGCATGATCCGCTCGATCCCGCTCATCGGCACCTGGGCGGAGTTCTTCATCTTCGCCGGCGAGTTCCCCGGTTCGCTGGTCATCCCGCGGCTCTACATGGTGCACATCCTGCTCGTGCCGGCGGTGCTGCTGGGACTGATCGCGGCCCACCTGACGTTGGTGGTCTACCACAAGCACACCCAGTACCCGGGTGCCGGCCGCAAGGACGGCAATGTGGTCGGCTACCCTCTCTTCCCGGTCTACATGGCGAAGGCGGGCGGCTTCTTCTTCGTGGTCTTCGGGGTGTCGATCCTGATGGGCGCCACCATGCAGATCAACCCGGTCTGGAACTTCGGCCCGTACAACCCGGCCCAGGTCACGGCGGGCTCGCAGCCCGACTGGTACATGGGCTTCGTCGAGGGCGCCATCCGGATCATGCCCAGCTGGGAGTGGCATCTGGGCGGCACCACCTGGTCGTGGAACATCTTCCTGCCGGGCATCGGCCTGCTCACCGGACTGTTCGTGGTGCTGGGCGCCTACCCGTTCGTCGAACGCTGGATCACCGGCGACACCGCCGAGCATCACGTGCTCGACCGTCCGCGCAACGCGCCCACCCGCACCGCGCTGGGCGTGGCGGGAATGACGTGTTACGCGATGTTCTGGATCGCCGGCGGCAACGACATTCTGGCCACCCAGTTCAAGGTGTCACTGAACGCCGTGACCGAGTTCATGCGGGTCGCGGTCTTCGTCGCCCCGATCATCGCCTTCATCGTGACCAAGCGGATCTGCGTGTCGCTGCAGCGGGTGGACTCCGAACGGGTGCTGCACGGCAGCGAGACCGGCATCATCGAACGGTCGCCTGACGGTGGCTACTCCGAGCCGCATATGCCGATCAGCGTGGACGAGAAGTTCGCCCTCACCCAGCACAGGCAGGGCACCGCGCTGGTCGAAGCTCCCGACGTCGATGCCCACGGCGTGGTCGAGAAGGGCTCCGGGGTGAGCCGGCTCAGGGCACTGATGTCGCGCTGGTTCTACGCCGGGGTGATCGCCAAGCCGACGGCCACCGAGATCGCCGAGGCGGACCACCACGCCGACGGTCACGAACTCGAGGGGAGCGACGTCGACGGCCACGAGTTGACCGGCAGCCGGGAGAGCAGCCAGGCCTCACACTGACCGCTTCGATCGACCTGGTCGATGCCGCCGACGTGAGTCGGCGGCATCGCTGTGTCAGGCCCCCGGATCACCGGGACAGTCCCCGATGATCCACCGTCCGATTGCACGGAGCCTGAATCGCCGGGACTGTCCTACGGCGATCCACCCGGGCCCGTGAACATTCGGACGCGTGGGCGTCACCCGGTACGATGCCGCCCGTGCGTTTCCTCAACCCGAAGCCGGACTACGACCTGACCTACGACGACGTCTTCATGACCCCCAGGCGCTCCTCGGTGACCTCGCGGCTCGACGTCGACCTGACCAGCACCGACGGGCTGGCGTTGCCGATGCCACTGGTGGTCGCGAACATGACGGCCATCTCAGGCCGCCGGATGGCCGAAACCGTCGCTCGCAGGGGCGGCGTCGCGATCATTCCGCAGGACCTGCCCACCGAGATCGTGGCGCAAACGATCGGTCGGGTGAAGGCCGCCCACACCGCCTTCGACACCGCCGTCCACGTCGCCCCGCACACCACTGTCGGCGAGGCGCTGCAGCTGCTGCCCAAGCGCGCCCACGGGCTGGTCGTGGTGGTCGAGAACGGGTCACCGATCGGGCTGCTCGGCCCCACCGAGGCGGCCCGGCTCGACCGGTTCGTCCAGGTGCACGAGGCGATGTCGACCGACGTCACCGTGGTCAGCCCCGACACGTCCCCTGCCGAGGTGTTCGAGTTGCTCAGCACCCGGCGGCACCGGGTGGCGCTGGCCGTGCAGGACGGGCGGCTGTGCGGCCTGATGACCGTCAAGGGCGCCCTGCGCGCCACCCTCTACGCCCCCGCGCTGGACCGGAACGGGCGGCTGCGGGTGGGGGCGGCCGTCGGCATCTCGAAGGACGTCGAGCGCAGGGCGTCCGAGCTGCTGGACGCGGGCGCGGACGTGCTGGTGATGGACACCGCGCACGGGCACCAGGAGCGCATGCTGGAAGGCCTGACCCGGGTACGCGCGATGCTTACCGAGCGTGGCAGCACCGTGCCCGTGGTGGCCGGCAACGTGGTCACCGCCGAAGGCACGTCCGACCTGATCGAGGCCGGCGCCGACGTGGTCAAGGTCGGCGTGGGGCCGGGTGCGATGTGCACCACGCGAATGCAGACCGGAGTCGGCCGGCCCCAGTTCTCATCGGTGCTGGAGTGCGCCACCGAAGCCCGTGCCGCCGGCAAGGCGATCTGGGCCGACGGCGGCGTCCGACACCCACGGGACGTGGCCCTGGCCCTGGCCGCCGGAGCCGGCGCGGTGATGATCGGCTCGTGGTTCGCCGGCACCCACGAGTCGGCCGGCGACCTGGTCACCGACCACGACGGACGCCCGTACAAGGAGTCGTTCGGCATGGCGTCCGCGCGGGCGGTGCGGGCCCGCACCCAGCAGCAGTCGCGTTACGAGCGTGCCCGGGCCGCACTCTTCGAGGAGGGCATCTCGCAGTCGCGGATGTACCTCGACCCGGAGCGTCCGGGGGTGGAGGACCTGATCGACTTCATCGTTTCGGGCGTCCGGTCGTCGTGCACCTACGCGGGTGCCCGGTCACTGCCGGAGTTCGCCGACAACGCCGTGGTCGGCGTGCAGTCGGCGTCCGGGTTCAACGAGGGACGCCCGCTGCACGTGAGCTGGTGAGCCACCGGCCTAGCAACAAGCGCGTCATGCCTTGAGAAGCCCGTCCAAGCCGTCGCTGACCGCGTCGAACACGCCGGCCCGGCGCAGAGCCAGCAACAGGCGCTCATTCTGCCCGCCAGGTGTGGCGTGCTGTGCGGCCAGCGTGCCGAAGTCCGCCGAATGTGCCAAATCGGCCGCGGCGCCCGCGAACACGGCGCCGACCAGCCGCTGCGCCTGCGCGGCCTCGACCCCCTGCCCGGCCAGCCACTCGGCGATCTGCTGCAGATAGGCGAACCAGCTCGCCACCGTCGCGCTGGCCACCGAGGCCGCGTCGAGCAGATGCTCGGCATCGAGCGCCATGGTGGAGCCCAGCTGATCGAACAGAGTCTGCGCGGCGCTGAAGGCTGGGTACACGGGGGTGAGGCCGGTGCGCTCGGCGACCGACAGCGCCGGTATCGCGCGTGACACCTTGGTGGCCGGCGCCACCAGGTGCGCCAAGTCATCCAGTTGCGGCGCGGGCATCACGCTGATCACCTGCTGGTCGGCACCGAACGCGAGGGCACCCAGCACCTTCGCCGCGTCCGCGGCCCGCAGGCACACCAGCACGGTGCCGGCGGCCTCGATCGCCTGCTGGTTGTCATCGGCCACCCGAACCTCAGGGTGGAGACGGGCAAGCCGCTGCGCCCTGTCGGCGCCGCGGGGCGACAACACGATGACTCGCCCCGGACGCGCCGCACACAACCCGCTGACGATCGCCTCGGCGATCGAGCCGACACCCAGGACGGCGTAGTCGGGGTCGGTGTCAGTGTTGGTAGTCACCGCGGTAGAACTCGAACACCCAACCGCTCAGCGACCAGATGCCCAGGCAGACCGCGAGAATGCTGATCCACCAGCCGAACACGGGGCCCAGTGCCAGCATCTGCACGGTGATCGCCAGCCAGAAGGGCCAGATGCTCTTCGGCGGGAAGAAGCCGAGCGTACCGGCACCCTCGATGATCTCGGCGTCCTTGCGGTCCTCGAGCCGGGCGTCCATCTTGCGCGCCATGGTGAACAGGTACACCGCAACCATCGAGAAAAGCAGTAACGCCATCACCAGGGCGACCGTGCCGATGATTTCGTGCGACATGAACCAGTAGATCGGCGCCACCACCGCGAGAAAGATCGCGATGGCCGCGAACATCCAACCTTCGACCTTCATCGTTCACTCCCCCCTGGGGTTCTTGATCGAGGACGGCTGGCTGTCGCCGCTGCTGTTGCTGCCGGTCAGCAGCACGTCCAGTTCTTCGGTGCGATCCACTCCGTGGATCTCGGGGTGGTGCAGGTCGAACGCGGGCGACTCGGACCGGATCCGGGGCAGCCTGGTGAAGTTGTGCCGGGGCGGCGGGCAGGACGTGGCCCACTCCAGTGAGCGCCCCCAGCCCCAGGGATCGTCCACGTTCACCTTGGGCGAGTTGCGGGTGATCCAGATGTTCCAGAAGAACGGCAGCATCGAAATGCCGAGCAGGAACGCGCCGACGGTCGAGACCTGGTTGAGGAACTGGAACCCCTCGGACGGCAGGTAGTCGGCGATCCGGCGTTGCATGCCCTCGATGCCCAGCCAGTGCTGCACCAGGAACGTGGTGTGGAAGCCGAAGAACAGCGTCCAGAAATGGATCTTGCCCCAACGCTCGTTGAGCATCCTGCCGGTGAACTTGGGCCACCAGAAGTAGAAGCCGCCGAACATCGCGAACACCACCGTGCCGAACACCACGTAGTGGAAGTGCGCGACCACGAAGTAGGAGTCGGAGACATGGAAGTCCAAGGGCGGGCTGGCCAGGATGACACCGGTCAGGCCTCCGAACAGAAAGGTGGTGAGAAACCCGATCGCCCACATCATGGGCGTCTCGAAGGTCAACGACCCACCCCACATGGTGCCGATCCAGTTGAAGAACTTGACCCCCGTGGGCACCGCGATCAGGAACGTCATGAACGAGAAGAACGGCAGGTTGACCGCACCGGTGACGAACATGTGGTGTGCCCAGACCGCGATGCTGAGGGCGCCGATGGCCATCGTGGCGGCGACCAGACCCACGTAGCCGAAGATCGGCTTGCGACTGAACACCGGCAGGATCTCGGTGATGATGCCGAAGAACGGCAACGCGATGATGTAGACCTCGGGGTGCCCGAAGAACCAGAACAGGTGCTGCCACAGCACCGCCCCCCCGACTCCGGGGTCGAGTATGTGGGTGCCGAGCCGGCGGTCCGCCTCGAGTACCAGCAGGCCGGCGGCCAACACCGGGAAGACCAGCAGCACCAGCAGCGAGGTGACGAAGATGTTCCAGGTGAAGATCGGCATCCGGAACATGGTCATGCCGGGGGCCCGCATGCTGACGATCGTGGTGACGAAGTTGACCGCGCCCAGAATCGTGGACAGGCCCATCACGTACAGGCCCATGATCCACAGGTCACCGCCGACGCCGGGGCTGTTGATCGCGTCCGACAGGGGGGCGTAGGCGAACCAGCCGAACGCCGCCGCACCCTCGGGCGACAGAAAGCCGGAGCAGGCGGTGATGGAGCCGAACAGGTACATCCAGTAGCTGAACATGTTCATCCGCGGGAAGGCCACGTCGGGCGAACCGATCTGCAACGGCATGATCGCGTTGGCAAAGGCGGCGAACATCGGCGTCGCGAACATCAGCAGCATGATCGTGCCGTGCATGGTGAAGAACTGGTTGAAAGTCTCGTAGTGCAGGTACTGCAGCCCCGGCCAGGCCAGTTCGGCCCGGATCGCCAGGGCCATGAGTCCGCCGAACCCGAAGAAGGCGAAGGCCGTGATGAAGTACAGGTTGGCGATCACCTTGTGATCGGTGGTGGTCATCCAACCCATCACCTTGGAGCCCCACTGGGACCGGCGGACGGCCCGCGCCTCGGTCGAGCCGATGGTCACGCGTGCGACGCTCATTTGTGCTCCTCGTCGGCCGGCGGTGACGGAACCGTGTTGGGCCACGCCGGCGCCTTCAACTCGCCGGTCTGGCCCTTGGCGGCCAGCCCCTTCAGGTAGGTGTTGTACTCGGCGACGGTGACCACGTGCACGTTGAACAGCATCGCGGAGTGGTAGGTGCCGCACAGTTCCGCACACTTGGCCAGGAAGGTGCCGGTGCGGTTGGGGGTGACGTCATAGCTGTTCGGATGGCCGGGGATGACGTCCTGCTTGAAGTAGAACTCGGGGATCCAGAACGAGTGGATCACGTCGGCCGAGGACAGGTTGAACCGGACCGACTCGTTCACCGGCAGGTACAGGTCGGGAATGTTCTCGATCGTGCCGCCCTGGTGGACGACGGCACCGACGGCCGGGTTCTGCTCCTCCATGTAGTTGAAGGTCCATGACCACTTCTGGCCGAGCACGTTCACGGTGTGCGCCGGCGCGGCCTCCTTGGCCAACACGTTGTTCTGGGCCTGCACGGTGTAGAAGAACAGCACGCCGATGATCAGGAACGGAACCAGGGTGTACAGGATCTCCATCGGCAGGTTGTACCGGATCTGCTTCGGTACCTCGGTGTTGCCCCTGCGGCGGTAGCGGAACATCACCCACAGGATCAGCCCCCAGACGAAGACCCCGATCACCATGGACGCGATCCATGCACCGTTCCAGAGATTGCCGATCCAGGGGGCCTGCTCGCTGGCAGCCACCGGCATGCCCCAGCGGCTCCACTGGGCCAGGGTTTCCTGGCTGCACCCCGAGAGCGCGAGCGCCACGGCGGCAGCGCCACCGAGCAGCAGGCCCCTGTTGAGGTGCGTGCGGTTCTTCACCACGGAGATTCCGCCTTCCACATCGGAGACGACCGGCACCTTGCGGTGCGCGGCAGAACTTCGAGTCGTCAGTTTCCTAGGCGGTAACCCTAACCCACATGCACATCGGGACGCCTCACCCGAAGCGTCCCGATCTGGTCAATTATTTGATTGTTACCCGTAGTCCCGCCGACAGCGGGCGGACGATCAGTGGAAGCTGTCGCCGCACGCGCAGGAACCCTGGGCGTTCGGGTTGTCGATGGTGAAGCCCTGGGCCTCGATGGTGTCGACGAAGTCGATGGTGGCGCCCGCCAGGTACGGCGCCGACATGCGGTCGGTGACCACCGGCACGCCGTACCACTCCTTGGTCACGTCACCCTCGAGCTCCCGCTCGTCGAGGGAGAGCTGGTAGCGCAGGCCGGAACAGCCGCCCGGTGCGACCGAGATGCGTAGCGCCAGGCCCTCGTCGGGCTGCTGCGAGACCAGGTCCTTGACCTTGCCGGCAGCCGCCTCGGTGAGGGTGATGCCGTCGGTGTCGATGTGCTGATCGAGAGACATGTCTACTCCGCTTCAGTGGATGTACTCGCCAGGAGGAACACCTCCGCCCGGGATCAGTATTCCCTCAGTGTAGGACAAGGGGGCGGGGACCCAACCCCGGGATGACCGCGCTGCCGGGTGATTGCTCTGGCCTCACCAGCGGGCCGTCCACCCTTCAGCCAGCCGTCGGGCGGTCGCCGTCAGCGCCTCGGACGGGTCCCCGTGTGCGTCGACCGGATGAGCGGACTCGATGCCCAGGGTGCGCATCTCTCGTCCAGAGACGCCGACCACTGGCGAGACCACCACCAGCGGAACCTCGAAGCCCTCGCAGCGCCGGGCCAGTTCGGCCACCACCCCGCCGCCCCGGCTGCCGAAGTCGAACGAGTCACAGGCGGTGACGACCAGATCGGCCGACCCCAGCGCCCGGTCGAGCTGCGCCAACTCGGCGCACAGTGCCGCGCCGGTGACCAGCCGGCCGCCCAGCGCGAGGATCAGGAAGCCGAGACCGCCGGCCGCCCCGGCACCGTCCGCGCGGGCCGATCCGGGTGCCAGCTCGTGCGCGAAGCGTTCGAGTTCGGCGTCGACGGCCAGCATCCGCTCGGCGGGTATGCCGAGCGCGCGGCCCTTGCGTGAGGTGACCCCGCGCAAGCCGAGCAGTTGGTCGTTCTCCTGGCCGGCGGGCACGACGCCGATCAGTTCGCAGTCGGCGAGCCGGTCGCGGACCGCGGAGAGCTCGGCGAGCAGCCCTTGGCCGGCGTCGTGAGAGTCGGTGCCGGTGAGGTCGACCACCACCCGGGCAGGAACGTCTGCCTGCAGGGCGTAGCCGAGCATCCTGCCCAGCCCGGCGCTGCTGCCGGCCAGCGGATCGCCTGCGGGTTCCGGAGCGGGATCGGAGCCGGGACTCTCGCCGACCACCAGCAGGTCGGGGCGCCGGCCCACCCGTCCGGTGTGCAGAAACTCGATTTCACCGCCCGGCTCGGTCAGCGCGCGGGTCAGTTCGGGGCCACCCTCGGCCAGGCCGATCACTGCGACCTGCGCACCCTCGGCGAACCCCTCCGCCAGCGCGATCGCGGCCGCGCGCGCGGACAGCGGCGCAACCGGGCCGCTGGCGAGCAGCACCCGTGGTCGCCGGCCGCCGGTTGCGGCCGAACTCACCGCAGGTTCTCACCTGTCTGGACGGTGCCCGGCGCCGGCGGCTGCTCGAAGGTGTCGCCCGGGGCGGGCAGTGCGCCCTGAGCCTGGCTGCCGCCCGGCAGGGACGCCTTCAGGGCAGCCAGTTCGTCGTCCACCTGGGCCGACGACGCCAGCGCGTCCAGCTCGCGGGTGATGTCGTCCTTGGCCAACCCGGTCGGGTCTTCGAGGGCGCCGCTGGCCAGCAACTCGTCCATCGCCGCCGAGCGGGCCTGCAACTGGGCGGTCTTGTCCTCGGCCCGCTGGATGGCCTGGCCGACGTCACCGAACTCCTTGCCCAAGCCGCTGAAGGCCTCGCTGACCTTGGTCTGCGCCTCGGCGGCGGTGTAGGTGGCCTTGATCGTCTCCTTGCGGGTGCGGAACGCGTCCACCTGCGACTGGAGCTGCTGGCTGGCCCGGATCAGCCGCTCCTCTTCACTCTGCAGGGCGGCGTGCTGCGACTGCAGTTCGGCCAACTGCTGCTGCAGTCCGGACTTGCGGGTCAGCGCTTCGCGGGCCAGATCTTCACGATTGGCCTCGAGCGCGCGCTTCGCCGAGACCGTCAGCTTGTCGAGCTGGGTGTTCAGCTGGGCGGCCTGCATCTCGACCCGCTTGCGGCTGGTCGCCACCTCGGCCACGCCGCGGCGCACCTGCTGCAGCAACTCCAACTGCTTCTGATAGGAGTAGTCGAGTGTCTCGCGGGGGTCTTCGAGCTTGTCGAGGGCCTTGTCGGCCTTCGCCGAGAAGATCGATTTCATGCGTTGGAACAGCCCAGCCATGGGTGGTTGCCTTCCGTTGACGTCGCGTCCGTTCCCACCTAGGGTAACCGGCCTGCCGGGCGCGGTAGAGTGAGGGGTCACCGATCCACCGACATCGAGGTTCGACGTGGGACTGTTCTCCCCTTCCAAAGACTCTGGCGCCGCCGCAGACACTCCAGCCGCACCCCCGCAGCGGATCCCCGCACCGACCGGTGCCAAGAGCGCGCCGACGCCGAAGCGTAAGGACGCCGAAGCGGCGCGCCGGCAGCGGATCAATCCGCAGCTCAGCCCCAAAGAGGCCAAGCAGCGAGCCCGTCAGGACGCTGCCGTCGAGCGGCGCAGGCAGTCCGAAACGATGGATTCCACCCCCGGCAAGAAGTTGCTGCGCAACTGGATTGATTCGCGCTCCAACCTGGCCGAGTGGACGATGCCGATCCTGATGATGCTGCTGTTGATCGTGCTGGTGGTGAGCCCGATGTATCCCGCCATCGCCACGCCGACGACCCTGGTCACCTGGCTGTTCATCGCACTGGTGGCGCTGGACGTGTTCGCGATGTGGCGCGGGTTCAAGAAGCTGGCCGCCCAGCGGATTCCGAACGAGCCGCTCAAAGGCCTGCTCTACTACGGCTTCAACCGCTCGATCACGATGCGCCGGATGCGCATTCCGCGCCCGGTGGTCACCCGCCGCGACACGATCTGATGGCCTGGTACTGGCGTGCCGACGGGGCCGCGGCCGACGACGACCTCGGCCTGGGCGACCCGTTCGAGAGCCAGGCCGCTGCCGAGGCGTGGCTGACCGGCAGCTACGCCGACCTGTCGGAACTCGGGGTGCGTTCGGTCACCCTCTATGAAGAGGACAGGCTGGTCTACGGCCCGATGAGCCTGGACGCCAGCTAGCCGGTCGACCCCCTGACTGCGCTTCCGCCCAGCGGGCACGCTCAGGAGGCTGCCGGCACTGTTTCGTCCACGCGCCGCGAGCCACGGTAGAGGGCCAGGCCGAAGCCGGCGACCGCCATTCCGACCACTCCCACCACCGGACGTGCCCACTGTGCGGTGCTGTACCGCTCCTCGTAGGTCTGCACCTTGGTGCCCTGCGCGTTGCTGCACACGTCGCCCGGATGCATCACCTGGTCACGGCACCAGATGGTCGGGTCGGCACCGAGCAGCACCGCCCAGAGCACTGCGGCGAGGCCCGCTGCCGCCAGGGCGAGGTGGACCCAGCCACGCCGGCGGCGGCTCACGGCTCGCGCACGCCAGGGGTGACGAACGGTGGCTTGACCACCTCGAACGGCTCCTCGCGGCCACGAACGAGCACCGAGACCTGCGTGCCGGGGGTCAGTGCCGGGGGCAGCAGCGCAAGCGCGATGCCCTTGGCCAGGGTGGGCGAGAAGGTGCCCGAGGTCACCTCGCCGACCACGGTGCCGTCGTGGCTGACCTCCATGTGCGGGCGCGGGATGCCGCGGCCGAGCGACAGCAGTCCGGTCAGCCGCTTGGCAGGTCCAGCGGACTTCTCCGCCCGCAGCGCCTGATCGCCCCAGAATGCGTCCTTGCGCCAGCCGATCGCCCAGCCCACCCCGCACTGCCCCGCGGACAGGTCCGGACGCAGGTCCTGGCCGTGCAGCGGATACCCCATCTCGGTGCGCAGCGTGTCGCGGGCGCCCAGCCCGGCCGGCACGATGCCGAACCGTTCACCGGCGGCCATCACCGCGTCCCAGACCGCCCCGGCGTGCTCACGCGGGACGACGAGTTCGTAGCCGCGCTCACCGGTGTAGCCGGTGCGGCAGACGGTGAGCCGCGCGCCGTCGACGTCGCCCCCGTCGAAGCGCATGTAGTCGTGACCCACCGGCAGGCCGAGCGCGGCCAGGGTCTCGTCCGAGTTCGGCCCCTGGACGGCCAGTACGGCGAAGTCGTCATGCTCGTCGGTGACGGTGATGCCCTCGGGAGCCGCGGCGGCGAGCCGCCGGACGACCTCTGCGTTGTTGGACGCGTTCGGGATCAGGAACACCTCGTCGTCGGCGAGCCAGTACCAGATCAGGTCGTCGATCACACCGCCCTCGTCATTGCACAGCAGGGTGTACTGCGCCTGGCCGATGCCGATCTTGTGCACGTCGTTGGTGATCGCGGAGTCGAGGAACTCCGCGGCTGCGGGGCCGGTGATCCGGGCCTTGCCCAGGTGACTTACGTCGAAGATGCCGACCGCGTCGCGCACAGCCTTGTGTTCGCCGACGATGCCCGCGTACTGCAGCGGCATCGACCAGCCGCCGAACTCCGCGAACCTGGCGCCCAGGGCCTCGTGCCGATCGTGCAGCGGGGACTTCTTCAGGTCCGTCATCGTCACTCCTTCGCGCCCGCTGGACCGGTCAGCGCCCAGCCTAGTGGCGCTGTGGGTGCTGATGGCCGAACGGCGGCCCTACGCGGCCCGCAGGACGGCCACCAGCTGCGCCGTCGACAGGGCGATCGGGTTGCCCTTGGTCGACGACGCCTTCGCCGCCTGTTCGGCGATCGATTCATGATCGGCGGCGTTGATGCCCAGGTCGGTGATGGACGGCACCCCCAGCAGCCGGACGGTCTCGCCCAGCCAGTCGAGCAGGTTGTCGATGCCGGAGGTGCCGCTGAGCAGTTCGCCCGCCGTCGCATAGCGGGTGAGCGCCGGGTGCCCTGTGTCGGTCGCACGCAGGGCGGCGATGGTGCCACTGCTGGCCGGCACGAGCAGGGCTGCGCAGCAGGCGCCGTGCGGCGCGCCGGTCAGACCGCCGATCACGCCGGCCAGTCCGTGCACCGCGCCCAGCTTGGCGTTGGCCAAGGCGAGCCCGCCGAGCAGCGAGCACAGCGCCAGGTCGGTGCGGGCGGCCAGGTCGTCGCCCTCGGAATAGGCCTGCCGCAGGCTGCGTCCGGCCCGCCGCAGGCCCTCGACGCAGAAGCCGTCGGTGAGCGGGTTGGCGAACGGCGACACGTACGGCTCGAGGCACTGGGTCAGCGCGTCCAGTCCGGCCGATGCCGTCACCGCCGGCGGGCAGCCCAGCGTCAACCGGGGATCAACCAGGGCCACCCGGGCCAGCATGGACGGTGACCGCAGGCTCACCTTGACGCCGTGTTCGGGCGAGGTGACCACGCCGTTGCTGGTCACCTCCGACCCGGTGCCCGCCGTGGTGGGAACCGCGACGAACGGCAACGGCGTGCGCTCCAGCGGCCTGCCGGCCCCGACCACCTCCAGGTAGTCGAGCACGTCGCCGTCGTTGGGCACCAGGGCGGCGATCAGCTTGGCCGCGTCCAGCACCGCTCCCCCGCCCAGGCCGACCAGCACGTCCGCGCCGTGCTCGCGGGCCGCGGCGACGCCGGCCCGGATGTCGTCCAGGTCCGGTTCCGCGGCGACCGGCCAGCAGGTGGCGTCCAGGCCCTCGATCAGGTGGGCAAACCGGCCCGGGGTTGCCCCGGTGCAGACGAACGGCCGGCTGCCGAACTCGGCGACGACCGCCGGTAGGTCGGCGGAGCGTCCGGATCCGAAGATGATGCGCTGGGCGGTGGCGAAGGAGAAGTCGGTCACGGTGCCACCATGGCACGTCCCTTTCCGTCCGCGCACAGGTGGGGACCTACGCCGCGACCGCGCGGGCGGACTAAGGTGACGGGTGGATTTCAGCCCACGGGATAGGACCGTCAGTGACTTCGTTCAGTCTTCCGTCGCTCACCTTGGCGACGTCATGCCCCACCGACACCGACGTGGTGGTGGTGGGAATGGCCCAAAGCGCATCGGCTTCGGTGTTGATCGGCGTGCCGGAGGCCCTGGAGAAGCGGATGGCCAAGCAGTTCGGCCGTCCGCTGCTGGAGGTGGCACTGTCACTCGGTGCCGAAACCACCGCCGGCAGCACCGTCGTGCTGCCCGCTCCCGGCGGCCAGCGGGTGGTGGCGGTGGGCCTGGGCGACATCGACGTCACCCCCGAGCAGGTCCGGCGTGCCGCCGGCAACGGCGTCCGCAAGGCGGCCGGCCTGGCCGGTGACAAGGCGGTCACCGTCGCGGTCTGCCTGGACGCCGTCGAGCCGGAAGTGATCCGGGGGGCCGCCGAGGGGGCCCTGCTCGGCGCGTACTCGTTCGTGAAGCTCAGCGCCGCACCGGTCGCGTCGAAGATCGCATCGATCACCGTTGTCAGCAACTCGGGCAAGCCGGAGGCGCGGCGGGCTGTGGAGTCCGCACGCATCGTGGCCACCGCCGTCTGCCTGGCCCGCGACTGGGTGAACACCCCGGCCAACGCGCTGTACCCCGAAGTGTTCGCCGACGAAGCCAGGAGCAGCGTGAAGGGCGCCAGGATCGAGGTCGAGGTGCTCGACGACAAGGCGCTCGAACGCGGCGGGTACGGCGGCCTGATGGCCGTCGGCGGGGGCTCGTCCAGAGGACCCCGGCTGGTCCGGTTCAGCTACGCCCCGCGTGGGGCCAAGGCGCACCTCGCCCTGGTCGGCAAGGGCATCACGTTCGACACCGGCGGTCTGAACCTCAAGCCCGCCGAGGGCATGTACACGATGAAGAGCGACATGGCCGGCGCGGCGGCCGTGCTGGCCGCCACCCGTGCGATCGCCGAACTGGGCCTGCGGGTCAAGGTGACCACCTACGCGGCGATGGCCGAGAACATGCCGTCCGGCAGCGCGTACCGGCCCTCCGACGTGCTGACCATGTTCGGCGGAACCACAGTCGAGAACGTGAACTCCGACGCCGAGGGCCGGCTGGTGATGGCCGACGCGCTGGTGCGGGCGGGTCAGGATTCCCCCGACCTGCTCGTCGACGTGGCCACCCTGACCGGCGCCTGCGTGGTCGCACTGGGCGAACGGGTGGCCGGACTGATGACCAGCAACGACGAGGCAGCCGACTGCATACTGGACGCCGCAGAGACCGCCGGCGAGGCGTTCTGGCAGCTGCCGATCCCGGACGGCACCCGCAAGAAGCTGGACTCCAAGGTCGCCGACCTGCGCTCGGGCGGCAACCGGGCCGGCGGAGCACTGAGCGCCGCGGCGTTCCTGAAGACGTTCGTGGCCGATGACGTGCTGTGGGCCCACCTCGACATCGCCGGCCCCGCGTTCAACGACGAGGGACCGTACGACTACGTACCCTCCGGTGGCACCGGCATGGCCGTGCGCACCCTGGTCGCCCTCGCCCAGTCCCTGCAGAGCTGACGTCGTGCGCACCGACGTGGTGGTGATCGGGGCCGGTGCCGCCGGCCTGCTCGCCGCGGTCGCCGCCCGCCGGCTGGGTCACGAGGTACTGGTGGTGGAACGGTCGGGCTCCGTGGGCGGCTCGACGGCCACCACCGACGGCGCCCTGTGGCTGCCGGGCAACGACATGATGGGGCGCGTCGGCATCCCGTCCGATTCCGCCGCCGAGGCCGCCAGCTACCTCGACGCTCTGGCCGCACCCGGCTCCCCGCTGGTGGCTGCGCGCCGGGTCGCGTTCACCCGCACGGCCGCCATCGTGGGGCGCTGGCTGACCACCTCGCGGATCGCCCTCGAGGTGGTCAAGGGCTTGCCGGACTGCCGTCCGGACGTCGAGGGCGCGAAGGCGCAGGGCCGCACGTTACGGCCCAAGCCGGTGCCGCCGAAGCTGGACGAGGAGTGGGCGCACACGGTGCGCGGCGTCGATCCGGCCGCGTCGCAGACCGGTCTGCGGGCCTGGCTGGCGCGGCCGTTCCGCGATCCCGGCCAGCTCAGCGGTGGTGCGGCCCTGGTCGCCGAACTGCTGCGGCGGGCGGTCGGCAGCGGCGTCCAACTATGGCTGGAAGCACCTCTCACATCGCTGCTGGTGGACGACGGCGCGGTCACCGGGGTGGCCGTCGAGCGGGCCGGTGAGGCCGTGGACGTGCATGCCGACAAGGGCGTGTTGCTGGCCTGCGGCGGCTTCGAAGCCGACCAGGGGCTTCGCGAGGAGCACCTGCCGGTGCCCACCTCGTCCGACTGGTCGGTGGGGGTCGGCGCGGACGGTGCGGCGCTGCGGGCCGGGCAGCAGGTGAACGCCGCGCTGGCCGGGCTCGACCAGGCGTGGTGGACGCCGGTGCTGCTGGCCGACGGCAAGGCGCACAAGGTGGACGTGGCGCGGATCGCCCCACACAGCATGATCGTCGACCAGGCCGGCGACCGGTACCTGAATGAAGCCCAGCCGTCCGTATTCGCGGGCAGCAGGATGTATGAGCACAACCGCGGGATGCGGTCGGTGCCCTCGTACCTGATCATGGACAGCCGGCACCGCAAGGCGAACCGGCTGGGCCCGTGGGACGCCGGCAACTCGCCCAAGTCGGCGATCGAGTCGGGCGAGTTGGTCAAGGCCGCGGGATTCGACGAGCTGGCCCGGGCGCTCGGGGTTGACCGGGCCGGGTTGATCGGCAGCCTGGTCGCCTTCAACATGATGGCCAAGCGTGGCAAGGACACCGACTTCGGACGCGGCGACAGCGCCTGGGACCGGCATTTCGGCGACCCGCTGCTGCGCCGCAACCCCTGTCTGGGAGCAGTCGACAAGCAGCCGTTCTGGGCGGTGCGGATCTACCCGGGCGATTCGGGCACCAAGGGCGGCCTGGTGATCGACGACCGGTCCCGGGTGTTGCGCGAGGACGACACGGCGGTGCCGGGCCTGTGGGCGTGCAGCGCGAGCGCAGCGTCCATCTTCGGGGGCAGCCAACCGGCTCAGGGAGCCGGGCTCGCCGCTGCACTGGTCGAGGCCTATCGCGGCGTGCTCGACCTCTCCGGCCAGTTGACTCAACTCGACGAAACGCTGGCCTGAGCACTGCTGCTGTAGCGGGTTGGCTCAGCCCCGGGTTCGTCGGCGGGCGTTGTAGTCGCGCATCCGCTGCGGGTAGCCCAGCACCCCGGCGTCGTAGACCGGCAGCGAGTGCCGCGCGGCGAACGACTGGCCCCAGGCCCATGAATCGATCGACCGCCGGGTCCACTCGCCGTCGAACGCGACCAGCACCAGGCTGGGCCGCGTCATCGTGGTCTGCGGTTCGAGATACACCTCGACGCCACTGTGTGACGCCACGAACTCGTCGAGATGGCTGACCATGGCTGCGTCCACCGGTTTGGCGTGCGGCTTGGCGCGCCAGAAGTCCCACCGGAATGCCACCCTGCCATTGTGCACGGCGACACCAGTCGGGATCGTCTTGTTGGGCACTCACACCTCCTGCTTCTATGCACGACAACGGCTAGGGTGAAGCCTGGTTCTGGCAGTTCCGTCGAAGGAGACCACCACATGTCAACGCCCGTCCCTTTGCCCGCACTGGGTGAGAGCGTCACCGAAGGCACCGTGTCGCGCTGGTTGAAGCAGGTGGGCGACACCGTCGAGGTGGACGAGCCCATCGTTGAGGTCTCCACGGACAAGGTCGACACCGAGATTCCCGCACCCGCCGCCGGCGTGATCCTCGAGATCAAGGTGGCCGAGGACGAGGTTGCAGCGGTCGGCGCGGTGCTGGCCGTGATCGGCGACCCGAGCGAGGCTAGTGGATCCGCCGGCGGAGCGCCCGCCGCCCCCGCGGCTGCCGAGGATGTGCCCGCCGAAGAGGCGGACGCTGAGGAACCGGACGCTCCCGATGTGGCCGAGGCACCCTCCACTGAGGCCCCGGCACCCAAGGCCGCGTCCGAGAGCAGCGGAAGTGGTGGCGGCGGCGGTACCGAGGTGACGCTGCCCCAGTTGGGTGAGTCCGTCACCGAGGGCACCATTTCGCGCTGGCTGAAGGCCGTCGGCGACACCGTCGAGGCGGACGAACCGATCGTCGAGGTGTCCACCGACAAGGTCGACACCGAGATTCCCGCACCCACCGGTGGCGTGCTGCTCGAGATCCGGGTGAACGAGGACGAGACCGCTGCCGTCGGGGCCGTGATCGCCGTGATCGGCGAGCCGGGCGCGGCGCCGGCCGAGGCGCAGGCCCCGTCCGACGCCCCCGAGGTTGCGGACGAGACCCCTGCCGAACCTCGCGGGGACGGTCCGAGCGAGGCTGAGGAGAAGGGCAACGAGCAGGCCGCCAAGGCCGCCGGTTCGGACGCACCGTCGCCGGCGCAGGACGCCCCCGAGGCCGCTCCCTCGGCCCCGGCAGCGTCGGCTCCGGCCGCCAAGCCGGACGCCGCTGACCAGACTGACTTCGGCTACGTCACGCCGTTGGTGCGCAAGCTGGCCGCCCAGCACGGCGTCGAACTCGCCGGTCTCACCGGCACCGGGGTGGGTGGCCGGATCCGCAAGCAGGACGTGCTGGCCGCCGCGGAGAGCGCAAGGAAGGCGGCTGAGGCTCCGGCACCCGCAGCGGCACCCGAACCCGCCGCGGCACCTGCCCCTGCGGCGGCTCCGTCCGCTGCGGCGCCGTCCGCTCCGGCGGCACCGCCCGCCGGATCGAAGCGTGGCAGCACCGAGAAGATCAGCCGGATGCGCTCGGTGATCGCCAAACGCATGGTCGAGTCGCTGCAGATCTCGGCGCAGTTGACCGGCACCGTCGAGGTCGACTTCACCAACATCAGCAAGCTCAGGGCCAGGGCGAAGGACGACTTCAAGAAGCGCGAGGGCGCCTCGCTGTCGTACCTGCCGTTCATCTGCAAGGCGGTCTGCGAAGCCCTGAAGCAGTTCGACAAGATCAACGCCACCATGGACGTCGAGGCCGGCACGATCACCTATCACAACGCCGAACACCTCGGAGTCGCGGTCGACACCGAGCGCGGCCTGCTGGTGCCGGTGATCCGTGACGCGGGCGACCTCAGCCTGGCCGGCCTCGCCAAGAAGATCGGCGACGTCGCCGCCCGCTCCCGCGGCAACAAGATCTCGCCCGACGAGCTCAGCGGCGGCACCTTCACGATCACCAACTACGGCTCGGCGGGGACGCTGTTCGACACCCCGATCATCAACCAGCCGCAGGCGGCGATCCTGGGCACCGGGGCGCTGGTCAAGCGTCCGATGGTGGTCTCCGATCCCGTGCTGGGCGACGTGATCGCGGTGCGCGACATGATGTACCTCTCGCTGAGCTACGACCACCGGCTGGTGGACGGCGCCGACGCGGCCCGGTTCCTCTCAGTGCTGAAGGCGCGGCTGGAAGCCGGCGATTTCGGCGGCGAACTCGGCCTCTGAGGTTCGACTGGACGGGTCCCTTCTGGGACCCGTCCGCCTCGGTTCTGCCGCTGCGCCGTCCGCCTGGGTTCCGCCGTTCTCCGCCCGCTGCGTTCGGCCGTTCTCGAGCGCGGTCACGACCGCAGGATTCGGAACAACCGTCCCGTCGCACCCGGCATAGACTGCCGGGGTGTCAGCGCGTGAGGCGGCCGACGACCGGCCGGTGCAGTTCCAGTACCTCGGCTTGGCCGAGCACCGGCTCAGCCCCTACGTTCCGACCTGGAACTACCAGCGCGAGATCCATGCCCGGGTGGCGGGTGGTGAGCTGCCCGGCCAGGTGCTGTTCGTCGAGCACGAACCCGTCTACACCGCCGGACGGCGCACCGAACCGCACGAGCGTCCCTTCGACGGCACCCCCGTGGTCGACGTCGATCGCGGCGGCAAGATCACCTGGCACGGCCCCGGCCAACTGGTCGGCTACCCGATCGTGTTCCTGCCGCGCGGCATCGGGGTCGTCGACTACGTCCGCAGGGTCGAGGAGGCACTGATCCGCACCCTTGCCGACTACGGCATCCGCACCGGACGGGTGGACGGCCGCACCGGCGTCTGGCTGCCCGCCGAGCACGGACGAGCGGAGCGCAAGATCGCGGCCATCGGCATCCGGGTGTCGAAACAGACCACCATGCACGGCTTCGCCCTCAACGTGACCAGCCAGTTGACCGGCTTCGACAACATCGTGCCCTGCGGGATCGCCGATGCGGGGGTGACCTCCATGGCCGCCGAACTCCACGGCCCCGCACCGACCCTGACCGAGGTCGCCCGGACCGCCGAACCACACCTGAGCGAACTGCTCGCCCTGCGGCCCTATCGTCGGCACCCCGAGTTCGCAGCCCCGGACGGGGTATCAGTGGTCACCCGGTGACCTCCTTCCAGGCAACGAAGGAGCCACCATGCCGCTCGAACACGGCTACGGAGTACTGAACGGAACGCTGCTCGCCCATGAGCGCGACCGTCCCGACAACCAGGGCCGCTGGTACCACGTGAAGCTCACCGTCGATGTCGCGGGTGCCACCTACTCGGTGGCCGTGGACGTGGACAGCCACCAGTCAGCCACCGGAGTGCAGTGGAAGGTGGTGCCGGCCAGCGCCACCGACCTGGGAGCGCCGGCCTCCCTGGGCACCGGTTGGCACCCGCTGGCCAGCACCCCCACGTCCGGCGCTCTCGACCACATTCGGCACCCGATCGCCCGCATCTATCGCTTCACCCGGCCGGCCGTCGCCCAGCGCGGCGTGCTCGGCTGGACGCCGCTGTGGCGCTGGATCAGCATCGTCTACCGGCCATGGCGCTCGGGCTCGAACCTGGAGGCGAGCACGGCGCTGGAGCAGCTCATGACCGTCGGCGGGCCAGTACTGGTCTGGGGTGAGCCCTTCAGCACCGGCCTCGGGGTGCACAACGTGCACCAGAACCAGGGCGATCCGGTCGACTCCCAATGGGCGGCTGACAACGGTATCTGGCAGGACGGTGCGGTCGCCGTCCCTCGTCCGGACGGTTCGTTCGTGGCCTTCCTGCCCAGATTCTCCAGCCAGGCCACGAGCACCGACGACCAGGGCCATCCGCTACCCTGACCCCGATCTCGCGTGGCACGAGTCCCACGTTCACCCACGGCGCATTCACACCTCTCGGGGACGGGGGTCGGCCGGGATAGGATGGCACGGTGACCCTTGCAGACGACGCCGTCAGTCAGACGCCAAGCACCCAGCCCGCCGGCCGCAGGCTGCTGCGCCTGGAGGTCCGCAACAGCCAGACCCCGATCGAGCGCAAGCCGCCGTGGATCCGCACCACCGCGCGGATGGGACCCGAGTACCGGGGCCTGATGAAGCTGGTGCAGGACGAGGACCTGCACACGGTGTGCCAGGAGGCCGGCTGCCCCAACATCTTCGAATGCTGGGAAGACAAGGAGGCCACCTTCCTGATCGGTGGCGACTCCTGCACCCGCCGCTGCGACTTCTGCCAGATCGAATCGCGCAAGCCGTCCGGCTACGACCGGGGTGAGCCGAGAAGAGTCGCCGAGTCGGTGCAGACGATGGGCCTCCGCTACGCCACCGTCACCGGGGTGTGCCGCGACGACCTCGAGGACGAGGGCGCCTGGCTGTATTCGGAGACCATCCGGCAGATCCACCGGGTGAACCCCGGGGTCGGCGTCGAGATGCTCGCACCCGACTTCTCCGGCAGGCGCGAGCTGCTGCAGCAACTGTTCGACACCCGTCCCGAGGTGTTCGCCCACAACGTCGAGACCGTTCCGCGGATCTTCCGCCGGATCCGTCCCGGGTTCAGCTACGACCGCTCGCTCGAGGTGCTGCGCTGGTCGCGGGACGAGCAGCTGGTCACCAAGTCGAACCTGATCCTGGGCATGGGCGAGACCCGCGAAGAAATCACCACCGCCCTGCACGACCTGTACGACGCCGGCACCGAACTGATCACCATCACGCAGTACCTGCGTCCTTCGGCACGGCATCATCCGATCGACCGCTGGGTCACCCCGGACGAGTTCGACGAGCTGGCCCTCGAGGCCACCGAGATCGGATTCCCTGGCGTGCTGTCCGGTCCGCTGGTCCGTTCGTCGTACCGGGCCGGACGGCTGTACCGTACGGCGCTGGAGGCCCGTAAACGACAGGCCAGAGACACCATCACCACGGGGAGCGCACATGGCCAGTGAGAAAGCCAAGGCCCTTGCGGCCCAGCAGAAGGCCGCCATCAAGGCCGAGAAGCTGCGCAAGAAGAACTCCGACGACCCGCGCGACTGGGGTCGGGTGCGGCAGATCATCGAGGCGTACAAGCGCACCAACGAGATCGATCCCCAGCTGAAGTGGTGGACGGTGCTCGCCGTCGGCGTGCCGATCCTGCTCTCCGTCGGGCTCGGACTCTGGCTGCAGCCCTGGTGGCTGTGGCTCATCACGGGAGTGATGCTCGCCCTGGTGGCCGTGCTCTACGTGCTGACCTGGCGGGTGAAGAAGGCCAACTTCACGCGCTACGAGGGTCAGGCCGGCTCGGCCGAGGTCGCCTTCCAACTGCTCAACAAGAAGAAGTGGACCTACGAGCTCGGCATCGCCGCCACCCGGCAGATGGACGTGGTGCACCGGGTGATCGGCGCACCCGGCATCGTGCTGGTGGGGGAGGGCAACCCGAGCCGCACCCGGGCACTGCTGGCCACCGAGGCGAAGAAGCACGAGCAGGTCGCCTACGGCATGGCGGTGACCACGCTGCTGGTCGGCAAAGGCCAGGGCCAGATCCCGCTGGAGAACCTGCAGAAGCACTTGGAGAAGCTGCCCAAGGCGATGCAGCCGCACCAGCTCACGGAGGTCAAGCAACGGCTCAGGGCGCTGGACGCGATGCGTCCGAAGATGCCGGTGCCGCGTGGCCCGATGCCCACGATGAAGGGCGTCAACCGGGCGATGCGGGGCCGCTGAGCACCGGCCGCCTCCGTCCGGCCCGGTCACATCATCTTTGGATGCCCCCACTCGGCCCGCCCTTGACGGCCACGTCAGCCGGCCCGCTCGGACAACTCCAGCCAGTGGGTTTCCAACTCTTCGGTTTCGGCTTCCGCGGCCTTGAGTTCCGCATCCAGCGCCGCCAACCCCGCGTAGTCGCTGTGGTCGTGGCCGGCCATCCGCGCGTGCAGTGACGCGATTCGCTCAGCCACCCGGTCGAGTTTTCGCTCAGTCGCGCTGAGCTCCTTGCGGGCGGCCCGCTCCTCAGCGGCCGACACCTTCGCAGCACTCGGTGGCCCGGCTGCCCCGGCTTCCGGACGTCCGGCGGCCTGGTCCGCAGCCCGGAGCAGCAGGTACTCATCGACGCCGCCGGGCAGGTGCCGCAGCCGTCCGTCCATGATGGCGTACTGCTGATCGGTCACCCGCTCGACGAAGTAGCGATCGTGCGAGACCACGAGCAGGGTGCCCGGCCAGGAGTCGAGCAGGTCCTCCAGCGCGGCCAGCATGTCTGTGTCGACGTCGTTGGACGGCTCGTCCAGGATCAACACGTTGGGCTCCGACAGCAGCACCAGCAGCAGTTGGAGCCGCCGTTTCTGACCCCCGGACAGCTCACCCACCCGGGCAGAAAGATGCTCGCGGGCGAAGCCGAGCCGCTCCAGCAGCTGCGCAGGAGTGAGTTCCTTGCCGTCCACCTGGTAGCTGGTGCGGGCCCGGGCCAGCACCTCACGCACCAACTCACCGGCGATTTCGGCCAGTTCGCGGAACTGCTGGTCGAGCACCGCGATCTTCACCGTCTTGCCGTGCTTCACCCGGCCCGCGGTCGGTGTGAGCGTGCCGGCGATCAGGCCCAGCAGGGTCGACTTGCCGCTGCCGTTGGCGCCCAGGATCGCTGTGCGCTCCCCCGGTGCTACCTTCCACTCAACGTGCCGCAGCACCTCCTTCGCGCCGAAGCTGACACCTGCGTCGGTGAGATCCACCACGTCCTTGCCCAGCCGGGCGGTGGCCAGCCGGGAGAGTTCCAACTGGTCGCGCGGTGGCGGCACGTCGCTGATCAACTGGTTCGCGGCATCGATGCGGAACTTGGGCTTGGACGTGCGCGCCGGCGGCCCACGCCGCAACCAGGCCAGTTCCTTGCGCATCAGGTTCTGTCGCTTGGCCTCGATGGTGGCCGCCTGCCGGTCGCGCTCCACGCGCTGCAGCACGTACGCGGCGTAGCCGCCCTCGAACGGCTCGACCAGTTGGTCGTGCACCTCCCAGGTGGCGGTGGCGATCTCGTCCAGAAACCAGCGGTCGTGGGTGACCACCAGCAGCCCGCCGGCGCTGCGCTGCCAACGGCCCTTCAGGTGCCGGGCCAGCCAGGTGATGCCCTCAACGTCAAGATGATTGGTGGGCTCGTCGAGCATCACCACGTCCCAGTCGCCGACGAGCAGCGCCGCCAGCGCCACCCGACGCCTTTGGCCGCCGCTCAGTTCACCGATCACGGCGTTCCAGGGCAGGTCCGGCACCAGCCCGGCGATCACGTCGCGCACCAGCGGGTCGCCGGCCCACACGTGCTCGACGGTGTCACCGACGATGGCGTGCCCGACGGTGTCGTCGCCGTCCAGGGTGTCGGACTGGTCGAGCACAGCGACCCGGACGCCACCCCGGGTCAGCACCCGGCCCTGGTCAGGAGTGATCCGGCCGGCGAGCATGCCGAGCAGGGACGACTTGCCGTCGCCGTTGCGTCCGACGATGCCGATCCGGTCGCCCTCGTTGACGCCGATCGTTACCCCGTCGAACACCACCCGGGTCGGGTACTCCAGATGCAGGGCCTCGGCCCCGAGCAGAAATGCCACCCGCCAAGCCTACGGGTGGCCGCCGCGCTCCCACACCAGCACCCTGCCGTGCCACCCGGAGTGGCCCAACCGGTCGCGACTTGCGAGAATGACGCGGGTGACGCCAATCACCCCGCGCCTGTTCACCGGCACCTACCGGCTGCAGCTGCATTCCGGGTTCACCCTGGACGATGCCCGCGCCACTGTTCCGTACCTGGCGAAGCTGGGTGTGAGCCACCTGTACTTGGCCCCGATCCTGACCGCCGTGCCCGGATCGGTGCACGGCTACGACGTGCTCGACCACACCGCGATCAACCCCGAGCTCGGCGGACGACCCGCCCTTGAGCGCCTCGCCGACGCCTGCCACGACCATGACCTGGGCATCGTTGTCGACATCGTGCCCAACCACATGGCTCTGGTCGCCCCGCAGTGGCGAAACGCCCCGGCCTGGGAGGTGCTGCGGCACGGCCGCGACTCCGCCTTCGCGCACTGGTTCGATGTCGACTGGAACCACCTCGACGGACGCTTCGGCCTACCGATCCTCGGCGACACCCTGACCACCGAGTCGGCCGCCGGGGCACTCACTTTCGACACCGGACGTCCGGACGAGGGCCGCGCCGCCGGCCAACCGGTGCTGCGTTACTACGACCACGTGTTGCCGCTGAACCCGGACGGGCCTACGTCCGGAGACCTCACCGAGGTGCTGGCCGCCCAGCACTGGCTGCTCGCATCGCACACCGAGGCGGCGAACGTGCTCAACTACCGACGCTTCTTCGAGGTGGACCAGTTGGTCGCGATCCGGGTGGAGTTGCCGGACGTGTTCAACGCCACCCACGCCCTGCTTCTCGACCTGCATCATGCCGGAGTGATCGACGGCTTCCGGGTGGACCATCCGGACGGCCTGGCCGACCCGGCCGGCTATCTGCAGCGGCTCGCGGACGCCTGCCGTCCGGGCACACCGATCTGGGTGGAGAAGATCCTCGAGGGTCACGAGCGACTGCCTGCCTGGGCCTGCGCCGGCACCACCGGGTACGATGCCGCCGCCGTCATCGACACCGCCCTGGTCGACCCCGCCACCGTCGCCGCCGTGAGCGAGGCCTGGACGGCCACCGGCGGCGAGCCGTCCCTGCAGCTGTCCACCGAGCAGAGCAAGCGCCAGGTGCTGGACCAACTGCTGCAACCTGAACTGAACCGGCTGCACCGCACTGCCCAGGCCGCCCTGCCCCACCTCGACCGTGACGCACTGCGCCGGTCTCTGGCCGAGCTGCTGGTCGAACTGGACGTCTACCGTGCCTACGTCACCCCGGGCAGCACGCCTGAGCCGGCACTGGTCGCGCCGCTGCACGACGCGCTCGGACGGGTGATTGCGGCTCAGCCCGCACTCGCCGACACGGCCACGGCACTGGCCGCCGTGCTGGAGCGTCCAGAGACCGCTCCCGGCGACGCCGAGGCGGCGGCCGACCTGTCCGTGCGGTTCCAGCAGACCACGGGGCCGGTGATGGCCAAGGGCATCGAGGACACCACGTTCTACCGCTGGCACCGGCTCTGTGCGCTCAACGAGGTCGGTTTCGACCCGGCCGCCGGCGAACAACCTGGCACGGACGACCTGCACGCCTGGGCCACCCATCAGGCCGCGCACTGGCCGCTGGGCATGACCGCCCTTTCCACCCACGACACCAAGCGCAGCGAGGACGTCCGGGCCCGGCTGCTCGCCCTGGCCGGTGACGCAGACGCGTGGAGCCGGTTGTCGTCCCTGGCTGCCAGGGCGTCCGACCAGCACGGCGTCGACCGACCCACCGGGCACCTGGTGTGGCAGAGCGTGGCCGGGGTCGGCCGGATCGCCCCCGAGCGACTGGACGCCTATCTGACCAAGGCGATCCGCGAGGCCAAGCAGCACACCAGTTGGCTCGACCCCGACGACGACTACGAACAACGCGCGCTGCGCCTGGGTCGCGCGATCCTGGCCGGCGACGAGTTGGGGCTGGCCATCGCCCAGGCGCTGCGCGACAATCGCGCCGCGATCCGCACCGTCACCCTGGCCCAGAAGCTGGTGCAGCTCACCCTTCCGGGGGTTCCCGACACCTACCAGGGCGCCTGCCGGCTGAACCTCACCCTGGTCGACCCCGACAACCGTTCCAACGTCGACTTCGGTGCTCATGCGGACCGGCTGACCGCCCTGGACGAGGGCGAACCGCCGGCGTCCCTGGCCGACGAGGTGCTGCTGATCACCTCCCGAACCCTGCGGCTGCGCCGGAACCGCCCCGAACTGTTTCTCACCGACTACCGTCCGCTCGACGTGCACGAGGGCATGATCGGCTTCGCCCGCGGGGACGACGTCGTGGTGGTCGCCCAACGCGCCGCGCACGACGCTCTCTCGGGCGCCGTCCCGCTGACCGAGGGCAGCTGGACCGACGTGCTGACCGGCGAGCGCTACGAAGGCACGCCCACTGCGAGCGACCTGCTGTCCACCCTGCCCATCGCACTGCTCGTGCGGGGGTCCTGATGCTGCACCTGTACACCGTGTGGGCCCCACAGGCCGAGCGGGTCGACCTGGTGCTCGGCATCGGTGGCGACCGCTGGGAGCCGATGAATCCCACCGGTGGCGGCTGGTGGTCACTGGACGCCGCCATCGGCGATGGACGCTACGCCTTCAGCCTCGACGGCGGCGAGCCGATGCCCGATCCGCGCGGCCGCCGGCAGCCCAACGGCGTGCACGCCGCCAGCGAACTCGTCGACACCGCGACCTTCACCTGGACCGACGGCGACTGGGCCGGAAAGCAACTCAAGGGCTCCGTGATCTACGAGTTGCACGTCGGCACCTTCACCGCCGAGCGCACCTTCGACGCCGCCATCGAGCATCTCGATCATGTCGCCGAACTCGGGGTGGACATCATTGAGGTCATGCCGGTGGCATCCTTTCCGGGCCGCAGCGGGTGGGGGTACGACGGGGTCGCGCTGTACTCGGTGCACGAGGCCTACGGCGGTCCGGACGGACTGCAGCGCTTCGTCGACGCCGCCCACAACAAAGGGCTGGCGGTCTGGTTGGACGTGGTCTACAACCACCTCGGACCCGACGGCAACTACCTGCCGCAGTACGGCCCCTACTTCACCGACCGGCACCAGACGCCCTGGGGGGTGGCGGTCAACCTCGACGGACCCGGCAGCGATCAGGTGCGGGCCTTCATCACCGACAACGTCCGGCAGTGGTTCACCGACTACCACCTGGACGGACTGCGGCTCGACGCCGTCCATGCCCTGCACGACGACCAGGCCGTGCATCTGCTCGAGGAACTGGCCCAGCTCGGCGAGGACATCAGCGCGGCCACCGGCGTGCCCCGAATGTTGATCGCCGAGTCCGACCGCAACGATCCGGCGACCGTCGCGCCACGATGGGCCGGCGGCTCCGGCGGCATGGGCCTGGACGGGCAGTGGGCGGACGACATCCATCACACCCTGCACGTGGCCCTCACCGGCGAGGTGCAGGGCTACTACGCCGACTTCGCCGACCCGCAGGCGTTGCCGAAGGTGCTCGGCCACACCCCGTTCTTCCACGACGGCATCTGGTCGTCGTTTCGCCAACGCAAGCACGGCCGTCCGGTGGAGCCGTCGATCACGCCCGGGTGGCGGTTCATCGGCTCGCTGCAGACCCACGACCAGATCGGCAACCGCGCCAACGGCGAGCGGCTGGGTCACCTGGCCGGGGTCGGACGGGCGGCGATCGGCGCCGCGCTGCTGCTCACCTCGCCGTACACCCCGATGCTGTTCATGGGCGAGGAGTTCGACGCGTCCACCCCTTGGCAGTACTTCACCGACCATCGGGAGGAGTGGCTGGCCGAATCGATCCGCGAGGGCCGGCAGTCGGAGTTCGCCGAGCACGGCTGGGCGGCCGAGGTGCCCGATCCGCAGGATCCCGGAACCGTCGAGGCGTCCACGCTGAACTGGGCGGAGGTGCACACGCCGCCGCACGCGGACCTGATGGCCTGGTATCAGCGGCTGATCCGGTTACGCCGGACCCTGCCCGACATTCGCGACGCCGCCCTCGGCGAGGGGGCGGTGGCCCGGATGGGGGACCTGCTGCTGGTGCGCCGGGGGGCGCTCAACCTGCTGGCCAACCTGGGGACGACCCCCGGCACCCTGTCGGTCGCGGCGGACGCCGAGCAACTCGCGACGTTCGGCGAGGCGAGCGTGCACAGCGATGGACGGGTCGAACTGGGCCCTGGAAGTGTCGTTCTGTTGCTCGCTCCCCCGCCGACGGAGACCTTCGCCGCCATCCGCGACTGACGGGGTTTGGTCAAGCAGGTCGAGAGGCGCCGGTCGGTCGAGCACTGCTCGGTTGGTCGAGCTTGTCGAGATCCATCGTTGTCAGCTGTCGAGACCCATGATTTCAACAGCTCGATCAGCCGCCCCCCAATTTCGACAGCTCAATCACCGACCAGGTCAATCAGCGAACTCGCCCCGCGGCTCCTGGGCGACCGCCCGTCCCACATCACGCAGTTGCAGCCACCACTGCTGCTTGGGGCGGCGGAAGTTGCGGTCCATCAGCGTCATCATTGTTTCGATCGGCACGTTGTTCATCGACGATCCGCTTACCCCGACCAGATAGCTGCCGTCCGAGCCGGCGTTGAGTTGGTCGGCGATCAGGTCGAGCGCGTGGCCGACCAGGCGAGTGGCCATCAGCCGGTCGAACGGACTCGGCGAGCCACCCTGCTGCTGATGGCCGAGGACCGCTTGCCGGACGTCGTAAGTGCCGCGGCCCTCCTCTTCGAGCAGCCGGGCGATGAAGTCCGTGGTGTAGTGCTCGTTGGCGCGCTCGTTGCGCACTGCGAGGAACAGCGACCGGCCCTCGCTGAACGAGCGCTGCAACCACTTCACGTCGTCGTTGAGCTGGTTGAGGCTGATGCCCTCCTCGTGCAGGTAGACCCGCTCCGAGCCGCCGGCCAGTCCGCCCATCAGAGCCAGGTAGCCGCAATAGCGGCCCATCGTCTCGACCACGAACGATCGCCTGGTCGCCGACGCGGACAGCTTGATCCGGTCGATCGCCTCGACGATCACGTTGAGGGCGGTGTCGGCCCCGATGGCGAGCTCGGCGCCGGGAAGATTGTTGTCGATGCTGGCCGGCAGGCACACGATCGGAATCCGGAAGGACGGGTAGCGCTCCCTCTCGTTGTGCAGCAGGTAGGCCGCCTGATAGCCGTTCCAGCCGCCGATCATCAGCATGGCGTCAACCCGATGGTCCTCCAGTTGGCGGCTGATCGCGTACAGATCCTCCACCGTGGGGATGGTCCGGCGCAGGCCCAGCTTGGCCCCACCGTCGGACGTCCAGCCCTCGACGTCGCTCCAGTTGAGCTCGTCGATCCGGCCGTCGTGCAACCCCGGGAAGCCGTCCCGGATGCCGAGCATGGTGTGGCCGCGGCTGATCCCGAGCCGGACGGCTGCGGCGGCGGCGGTGTTCATGCCCGGCGCCAAGCCGCCGGCGTGGATGAGAGCGATTCGCCTGGCGCCCTCGGCAACCGTCACCCGGGAGGGCTCGGTCAGCTCGGCGAACAGCTCGGCCATCGTGACGAAGGAGCTGCCGCGCTTGGCCATCGCGGCGGTGTAGTCCCCGGCACCGATCAACTCCGGAACCTCGCGCGTGTTGCGCACCGCCTCCATCAGCGGCACGGCCGCCACCCGGTTGCCGCGGATGCCGAACACCATGCCCTCGCTGGTGCTGTCAGCGGCCAGCAGCGACGAGCGTGGCCTCGTAGCCGAGCCACGTCGAGCACCACCGGTCGAACGCGCTGGGCGTGCCGCCCCGCTGGACGTGGCCCAGGATGGTGACCCGGGCGTCCTCGCCGAGCCGTTCCTCGAGAATCCCCCGCACGTCCTCGGCGGTGATCCGATTGCCTTCACGGTCGGTGGCGCCCTCGGCGACCAGCACGATCGAGTCGCGCCGTCCGGCCAACCGACCGCGCTTGAGCTCGGCGCACATGCGATCCTGCCAGCCGGGGGCCGGCGGGCGCTCCGGGATCAGCACGTAGTCGCAGCCGCCCGCCACCGCCGCCATCAGGGCCAGGTAGCCGCAGTGCCGGCCCATCACCTCGACCACGAAGCTGCGTTGATGGGACGCGGCCGTGCTGGCCAGGTCGTCGATCGCGCCCACGATCCGGTGCAGGGCCGTGTCGGCGCCGATGGTCATGTCGGTGCCGACCAGGTCGTTGTCGATGGAGCCGACCAGGCCGGCGATCATCAAGCTCGGGTGGGCGTCCGCCGAAGGCTGGTCGAGTTCACCGGCCTCGACGAGTTCGGCCAGCAGCTCCGGCCATTCGGTGCGAAAGGCGTCCAAACCGGACAGGCTGCCGTCGCCACCGATCACCAGCAGCCGGTCGATTCCGCTGGCCACCAGGTTGCGGGCCGCCTTGCGACGTCCGGACCGCTCCCGAAACTCGTGGGACCTGAATGTGCCGATCACCGTGCCGCCGCGGTGCAACACGTTGCCGACGTCGTCCCAGCCGAACCGGCGGATGCCGGCACCGCCGTCGATCATGCCCTGGTAGCCCTCGAAGATCGCGTACACCTCGGCGCCCAGGGTGATCGCGGTGCGCACGACGGCCCGAACCGCGGCATTCATGCCCTGGGCGTCACCGCCGCTGGTGAGGATTCCGATCCGCTTGCCCGCTCCGAGCTGGTCGACCATGGCACCATCCTTGCATTTGCGCGTCTGTGGCGCGTCATCGCCGCGTAGGGCGGGATCGCCCTTCGAGTGGCCCACCGTCATCCCGGCGAACGCCGGGGATCCCGGGCGGGGCCAGAGGTCTCCACAGGCTCGACCGACCGAGCGAGGTCTCGACCGTCCAACAGGTCTCGACAAGCTCGACCGAGCGACAGGTCAGCTGACGATGTGCTCGCGTACGATGATCGCGTCGCGCAGCTCGCGCCGACGACGCTGCTCGGCCGGATCGGGCACCGGCACCGCCGACAGCAGCCGCTGGGTGTACGGATGCTGCGGGTCCGAAACGATCTCTTTCGTCGGTCCCACCTCCACCAGATACCCGTGCCGCATCACGGCCACCCGCTGGCTGAGCATCTCCACCACCGCGAGGTCGTGGCTGATGAACATGCAGGCGAAGCCGTATTCGGCCTGGAGATCCTGGAACAGCTTCAACACCCGGGCCTGCACCGACACGTCCAGTGCCGAGGTCGGCTCGTCGGCGATCAGCAGCTTGGGCTGGAGTGCCAACGCCCGGGCGATCCCGATTCGCTGCCGCTGACCTCCGGAGAGCTCATGTGGGTAGCGGTTACGCATGGCCCGGGGCAACTGAACGCTCTCCAGCAGGTTCTCCACCCGCTTCGACAACTCGGCACCCTTGAGTCCCAGGTGCAGCAGGATCGGCTCGCCGATCGACTCACCCACCGGAAGCCGCGGGTTCAGTGACGACCCGGGATCCTGGAAGACGATGCCGACCTCCTTGCGGAACGGCTTCAGCTCGCCCGGCTTGGCGTTGGTGATGTCGCGTCCGTTGACGGTGAGCTTGCCCTCGACCACCGGCAGCAGCGCGACGGCGGCGCGTCCGATGGTGGTCTTGCCGGAGCCGGACTCGCCGACGAGGCCGATCACCTCGCCCGGGTCGACCCGCAGGTTGATGTGGTCCGCGGCCCGGAAGGCAGGTCGACGCCCCTGCTTGGGGTACTCGATCGCCACATCCTCCATCAGGAGTGCCGGAATCACCGACAGGTCGCTTTCCATCAGCGGGACGCCGGTGCGCTCGCCCTCCGCCACCAACGACAACCTGCTGCTGGGCAGTTCCTCGTCGGCCGTCGCCGCACCGAGATGCGGCACGGAGGCCAGGAGTTGCTTCGTGTACGGGTGCTGGGGGCGGTTGAAGATCTCGTCAGAGGTGCCGTGCTCGACCACCTGTCCGTCCTTCATCACCACGATCCGGTCGGCCATGTCGGCCACCACGCCCATGTCGTGGGTGATCAGGATGATCGCCGCCGTGACCCGCTCGCGCAGGTCGCGCATCAGCTTCAGGATCTCGCCCTGCACGGTGACATCGAGGGCCGTCGTGGGCTCGTCCGCGATCAGCAGGCCGGGGTCACACGCCAACGCCTGCGCGATCATGATCCGCTGCCGCTGACCGCCGGAGAGTTGGTGCGGGAACTTGTTGAAGCTGTCTTCGGCGTCGGGGATCTCCACCAGCCGCATCAGGTCGAGGGCCCGGGCAGTCGCCTGCGCGGGCTGCATCAGGAAGTGCGCCCGCAGCGTCTCAACGATCTGGAAACCGACCGTGTACACCGGATTCAACGCGGTCATCGGCTCCTGGAAGATCACCGAGATCTCGTTGCCGCGGACGTGCTGGAGTTGGCGAGAGTTCATGCCGATCAACTCGGTGCCCTTGAGCTTTGCCGAGCCGGTCGCCCGTCCGTTCTTGGGCAGCAGGCCGATCAGGCTCATCGCGGACTGGGTCTTGCCCGACCCGGACTCGCCCACGATCGCCAGCACCTCGCCCGCGGCGAGGTCGTAGGTGAGGCCCTGGGCTGCGGTGAACCAGTCGTTGTTCACCCAGAATCGGACGCCCAGGTTGCGCACCTCCAAAATGGTGTCGCCCAGCGAGACCTTGCCGCCGATGCTCTTGGACAGCCGTTCGGCGCCCTCCAGCCCTTTGCCGACCACCTTTGCGTCCTTCGTCGGCCTGGGATCCTTGGTGCTCACTTGGCGACCTCCTTCTGCAACAGGGCGTCGGCCTTGTCCATCTGCCGCTGCGACGGGAATCTTCTTGGTGCGCGGATCGAAGGCGTCGCGCAGGCCGTCACCGATGAAGTTGACGCTCAACGCGATCAGGATGATGAACAGTCCCGGCCACCAGAACAACCAGGGCCTCGTGATGAATGCCGCCTGGTAGTCGGAAATCAGTTTGCCCAGCGAGACGTTCGGTTCCGAGACGCCGAAGCCGAGGAAGCTCAGGGCCGCTTCGAGCACCACCGCTGCCGACATCAACAAGGTGGTGTTGACGATGATCACGCCGATCGCGTTGGGCAGCACGTGTTTGGTGACGATCCGCCAATCGCTCGCCCCGGAGACCCGGGCCGCGTCGACGAACTCACGCTCCCGCAGGGTGAGGAATTCGCTGCGAACCAGCCTGGCCAGGCCCGTCCAGAGGATCAGGCCCAGGAAGATGGCCAGCATCAGCGGCATGTTGGCCTTGAAGGCCGCGGTCTGCTCCGAGGTCAGGTTCAGCGTTTGCGGCAGGGTGTTGACCAGCTTGCCGAGGACGGCGCCGAGGACGATCACCGGAAGGGTGATGATCAGGTCGGTGAAGCGCATCAGGACGGTATCGGTCTTGCCCCGGTAGTAACCCGACAGCGAACCAACCAGAGTGCCGAGCACCAGCGCGATCAGCCCGAGCACCGTCATCACCAGCAGGGACGTCTGCACTCCCGACAACACCATGGCGAAGTTGTCGCGACCGATGTTGTCCTGGCCGAAGGGATGCTCGCCCAGCCCAGCTCCAGGACAGGGTCGGGGCTCCGCCGTTGATGACCTCACTGGTCTCGGTGTGACTCTGGTACTTCCACCAGCCCGGGATCGGCCCGATGCCCATCGCGGTGTAGGACAACAGGGCGATCAGCGCCAGCGTGGCCGCCCCGAACATGGCACCCTTGTGCCGGACGAACCGGCTCCAGACGATCTGGCCCTGGGAGAGGCCCTCCACCTCCTTGGCCTGGCCGACGCCCTCGCCGCGGCCGGTCGCCGCGGCCTCATCCAGATCGATGTCAAGCCGCCTGCCGTCGCCGTCGGGGAAGGTGCTCAACGGGTCCGTCTCGATCGCCGAGCGGTCGGACATCACCGTGTCGGGGCTGACCATGTCGCCGGTCTCGACGGGTTTCGAGGCGCGCTCCGAATACGACTCCGGGTCGTGCTCGGGCCGGTCGCCGTCCGGGAAGTCGTTGGTGCTCATGCGTTCACCCTGATCCGTGGGTCGAGGAGTCCGTAAACGAAGTCGGCCACCAGGTTGGCGATCATCGCCAGGGCGCCGGTGATCATGACATAGGCCATGATCGGGTCGATCTCACTGTTCGACAGTGAGGTGACGAAGAGCCGGCCCATGCCCGCCCAGTTGAAGATGGTCTCGGTGATCACCGCGCCACCGATCAGGGTGATGAAGTCGACCGGCACGATGGAGGCAAGCGGCAACAGGGCGTTGCGCAGGGCGTGCCGGATGATCACGATCCGTTCGGACATGCCCTTGGACCGCGCGGTGCGGATGTAGTCCTGGTTCATCACCTCGAGCATCGAACCGCGCTGGTAACGGGTGTAGCCGGCGAACGAGATCAGCACCAGCGCGATGGTGGGCAGCAACAGGTGCGTCCAGGTGTCGAGTTGGCTGATCCAGAAGTCGCCGCCCAGGTTCGGTGTGGACGAGCCGATGGTGGCGATCGGGCGCTTGTTGATGATGCTGGCCGACATGTAGATATCCCAGCCCTGCAGCACCCGGTCCATGTAGACCACGATGGACATGATCACCGCCACGACGGCGGCACCCCGCATCGAGACGCCCCGGTCGGGGCCGCCCCAGAGCCACCCGATCAGGCAGGCCACACCGATCGCGAACAGCAACAGCCCGAGCAGCCACCACCAGTTCATCGCCACGTAGTAGAACAACCACTGCACCGAGAACCACGACACCACCCCGACGGCCGCCGTGGTCAGAGCCGAGTACAGGGCCCGCTTGTTGCTGAGACCGGCGAAGATCATCGTGATGGCCACCGCCGCACCGAAGCCGATCAGGGAGACGCCGATCACGACCCAGTTGTGGATCCAGCACCCAGCCGCTGAGCATGGCATAGGACACCACGGCGATCGACGTGACGGTAGCGGCGCCGAAGATGATCGCCTGGCGCTTGAACTCGGTGGCGAGTGCGCCGGCCCAAAAGAGCCCGAAAACCACCGACAAGATGATGACCGCCGGCCAGTTCATCGTCGGATTGGCCAGATAGTCGTTGAATCCGATCGCGACGAACTGCTTGAGCAGCACCGCCACCCAGAACACCGGCAGCGCGAACAGCACGAACGACACGAAGGTGATCGCGTAGTCGAAGGTGGTGTACTGCCGCAGCGCGGAGACCAGGCCGATCGTGACCCCGACGAACAGGGCGATGCAGGTGGCGGCGAAGACCAACTGGATCGACGTCGAGACGGCCCCCACGAGCAGGTCGTTGACCGATTGGCCGGTTCGCCACGCCACCCCGAAGTCGCCGCGGATGAAGGAGGTCAGCCAGTCCCAGTACCGGACATACCAGGGCTCGTCGAGGTTGAGCTGCTGGGTGCGGATCTCGATCAGCAGATCGCGGTTGAGCGCCGGGCTGGAGCGCAGATCGTCCAGTGGGTCGAGCGCCAGGGTCAACAACCAGTAGACCAGAACGGAGAGCACCAGCAATAGGCCGACTGCAATGCCGAGCCGCCGTGCGATGAACCTGAGCATGCGTTGCCTTCTGGTTAAGTGGCCGGAGCCAAGATCGGGGTCAGTCTAGGCACGATAAGTCCGTGCGGCTAGGCATGACGGCAGCCGGAAACGCCGATGGGGCGCCAGGTGAACCTGGCGCCCCATCGGGTAAGTCTGCAGAGCGGGTCGAGACCCGCTCCAGCGAGGCTCAGGCCAGCTTCCACTCCCAGAAGTTCCAGAAGTAGGTCGGGGCCAGCGGGATCGAGCTGACGCCGGTCAGCTTGTTGCTGACCGCGGTCGGCTGCGGGAACTGGAAGATGGTGATGCTGAACGCATCCTTCACCAGTTCCTGCTCGATCTTGAGGTTGATCTCCTTCTGCTTGGCCGGGTCGAGTGCGGTCTGCATCTCGTCCAGCAGGCCGTCGACGGTCTTGCTGGAGTAGCCGTAGAAGTTGTTCGTGCCCTTGGTGCGGTAGTTGGCATCCATCTCGGTCACACCGGTGGAGGTCGACTGCCAACCGAACAGGCGCGCGTCGTAGCCGCTGGTCTTCTGCAGCAACGCGCCCCAGTCCTTGTTGCCCTTGTCGTCCATCTTGAAGCCGGCCTTCTCGGCGGCCTCGGTGATCAACTGGAACTCCTGGACACGGCGCGGGTTGGTGTTGTCGTACAGGAACCGAACGGTGACCGGAGTCTTCACGCCGGCCTCGGCAAGCAGAGCCTTGGCCTTGGCCGACGTCCGGCCTTCGGTGCCGAAGGTGCTCGACATGCCGTTGTTGGCGACCGTGTCGGCGTAGTTCGGCGAACCCGGGAACGACGTTGTAGGAGTTGCGGATCGCTGCATCCGGGTTCAGCGGCTTGATGATCGTGTCGATGATCTTCTGCCGCGGAATCGTCTGCAGGAAGGCCTGCCGCACCAGGGCTGGCCTTCTTTTCGTCGCCGCCGTAGGCCTTCGGGTCGAACGGGCCGTTGTTGTTCTGGGCCATGTCGACGTGCTCGTAGGTGCGCACCGCGTCTCGTTCAGCACCGTGGTGTTCGGCAGCGCCTGCATCGACTTCAGGATGTCGGCAGTGGCCTGGGGCTGGGTGACCAGCACCTCACCGTTCTGCAGCGCCTGCACCGACGCCTGTGCGTCCGGAATGAACCGGATCGTGACGGTGTCGATGGTCGGCATGTGCTCGCCCTTGTAGTTGGGGTTCTTGGTCAGGGTGACGTACTGGTCTTCCTTCAGGTCCGAGATGGTGTACGGACCGGTGCCGATGACAAGTTCCTTGTCCGCGGGCATCGTCTTGAAGTTGTAGTCGCTGTTCCAGACGTTGGAGATCTTGGCCAGCGCCGCGTTGTCCTTGTTCTTGAACGCGTCCTGCACCGCCTGGGCGGCCTGCGTCGGGTCGGAGATGCCGAGCGCGCGCTTGCCGACCACGTGGGCCGGCAGGCCCGGTGTGAGCAAACCGATCTCCCAGTCGACGAACGGCTTGGAGTACTTGTAGGTGATGGTGTTGCCCTCGACGACCGGGAACTCCTTGATCAGCGCGAGGCTGGCGGTGGTGGCGTTGAAGAAGACGTTGTTGCCGGAGTTCTTGGCTTCGACGTCATCGGTGTCTTCGTTGACCTTGACCGTGTAGGTGTTGTACAGGCCGCTCTGCGCTGCGTAGAAGAGCACCAGGTCGGCGGGAGTGACCGGCACGCCGTCGGACCAGGTCGCGGTCGGGCGATCGTCTGCTTGACGGTCAGCGGGCTGTCGGCGACCTTCTCGTAGCTGCCGAAGCTGGCGTTCGGAACGAGCTTGAGGCTCTTGTCGTAGTAGTTGAACGAGTCGTTCGTCATGTACAGGATGTTGGTGTTCGCAATCGCGTTGCCGAACGACGTCACCGTGTTGTACGAGTAGAACGGCTGGTTCCACGCGACGGTTGCAACCTTCGCCGTGTTGATCGCCCGGCTGCGAGGCCTGAGGCGTCGGTGTGCAGGCCGACAGCGCGAGCACGCCCGCGATGACCCCGGCGCTCGCTACGAGTAGCTTCTTGGTGCCCAATGTTCCTCCAGATCTAGGTCGGCGGGGGCGCGGGCCCTTGTGGATGCCACAGAAAGCAGCCCCGTCCGATGGTGAGCTTCGTCCAAGCTAATCGGTCGCCCCAAGGGCTGCAATCCCGAGCGGCAAGGGATGCCGGATCGTTACTGAAGCGCAACCGGCGTTATCGGATCCCACATGCTCTCATGCAGAAGTCACATACGAGCGGACACTGGTGTGGTTTAGTGGCCGTCGTCAGCGGCGGTTGATCACCACGGTGCCCAGGGCCAGGTCGTTCAGGGCCCGCCGCTCGGCGCCGATCACGATGGTGGGAATCACCAGGCAGATCATCGCCTGGCGGGCCAGGGCGCGCAGCAGGCCGATCGGGCGGCCGTCCAGCCGCATGACGCCGATCTTGGCGATGATCTGCCCGAAACTGCCACCGGCGAGGCCGGTCAGCACCGACGACTCGACGAAGAAGACGGTCAGGATCATCCAGCTCGGCCAGCCCGGCTCGCGCAGTACCGCGACCCCGAACAGGATCACCGCGAGGGCCATGGACGCCGCCCAGTCGAGCAGCAACGCCGCCACCCGTGCCCGCCAGCTGGCCAGCGCACCACGGCCGGACGCGGGAAGACCGAGGCTCTCACCCGGATAGCCCGGGGAGGAGTCGTCGGTGTCGGCGGGGTGATCGCTCATCGTCCGCCACCTTAGCGACCGTCACCGACGAGCCCCCGCCCCGCGTAACACCGCTGAAACAAAGGCGCAACCGTGCGGAAATCCCGCCTGCCTAGGGTGGCTGCGTTCCGATCCCCCATAAACCCTTTCGGAGGAAAGATGTTCCAAAGCGCCGACGAGCTGTTGGCCTACGTCAAGGACGAGGACGTCGAGACCATCGACGTGCGGTTCTGCGACCTGCCCGGCGTCATGCAGCACTTCACCGTTCCGGTCGGCTCCTTCGGTCCCGAGGTGTTCGAGGACGGCCTCGCGTTCGACGGTTCGTCCATCCGTGGCTTCCAGAAGATCCACGAGTCGGACATGGCCCTGCTGCCCGACCCGACCTCGGCGTTCATCGACCCGTTCCGGCGCTCGAAGACCCTCGCGGTCAGCTTCTTCGTGCACGACCCGCTGACCAAGGAGCCGTACAGCCGCGATCCGCGCAACATCGCCCGCAAGGCCGAGAACCACCTCAAGTCGACCGGCATCGGCGACACCGCCTTCTTCGCGCCCGAGGCCGAGTTCTACGTCTTCGACTCGGTGCGTTTCGAGACCAAGCAGAACGCCGGCTACTACTACATCGACTCCGAGGCCGGCGCTTGGAACACCGGCGCCGAGTTCGACGGCAGCGGCGCACCGAACCGCGGCTACAAGGTCAAGTACAAGGGCGGCTATTTCCCGGTCGCGCCGGTCGACCACTTCTCCGACCTGCGCGACGACATGGTGCGCAACCTGGAGAACGCCGGCCTGATCGTGGAGCGCGCGCACCACGAGGTCGGCACCGCCGGCCAGGCCGAGATCAACTACCGGTTCAACACCATGCTGGCCGCCGCCGACGAGGTGATGAAGTTCAAGTACATCATCAAGAACACCGCGTGGGCCGCCGGCAAGACCGCCACCTTCATGCCGAAGCCGATCTTCGGCGACAACGGTTCGGGCATGCACGTGCACCAGTCGCTGTGGACCGACGGCAACCCGCTGTTCTACGACGAGAACGGCTACGGCCAGCTCTCGGACATGGCCCGCTACTACATCGGCGGCCTGCTGCACCACGCCCCGTCGCTGCTGGCCTTCACCAACCCGACGGTGAACAGCTACCACCGCCTGGTGCCCGGCTTCGAGGCCCCGACCAACCTGGTCTACTCGGCCCGCAACCGCTCGGCCTGCATCCGCATTCCGCTTACCGGTTCGAACCCGAAGGCCAAGCGCATCGAGTTCCGCTGCCCCGACCCGTCGTCGAACCCCTACCTGGCGTTCGCGGCGTGCCTGCTTGCCGGTCTTGACGGCATCCAGAACAAGATCGAGCCGCTGCCCCCCGTCGACAAGGACCTCTACGAGCTGCCTCCCGAGGAGCACGCCAAGGTGCCGACCGTCCCGCCGTCCCTGGAGGGTGTGCTGGACAAGCTCGAGGCCGACAACGAGTACCTGCAGGCCGGCGGTGTCTTTACCCCCGACCTGATCGAGACCTGGATCGACATGAAGCGGGCCGACATCACCGCCATCCGGCAGCGTCCGCACCCGCACGAGTTCGAGATGTATTACGACATGTGATCGTTCGCGATCATCTGGCCTTGTCAGGCGAATGTACTGGCCCACACGTCGGTATCAAGTCCGCACGGGACGCGAAAGCTCCCGTGCGGACTCGTCTTGTTCGCGAGCTTGTGCCTCGTGATCAGGAGCGCGAACCACAGGTTTGCCGGAGGGCACGCCAGGGTAAGTACTCGTCGTCGACCCAGATCGGGTGCGTCATTGAGCACGCAGGCTGTCGGCGGCAAGGAGAAGGCGAATGCACAAGCACACGTGGATACCGGTTGTGGCGGGCCTCGTAGCGACGATGATGACCGGCTGCGGTTCTCCCGGTGGCGGTACACCCAGCGGAACCGCGGCTGCGAACCCCTTCGCGGGCCCAGTCGGGGGCACGCTGCGCACCAGTGGCTTCAACCCGGGCGATGAGGTCGGGCAGTCCCGCGCCGATTACGCCGCGTCCCAGTTGGGTGGCGTCACGGTGTCGATGGACAAGACCAACTTCGACGCCCAGAAGTTCGCCGCGCAGGCCGCGGCCGGCCAGGCACCCGACTTGGTCCAACTCGATCGCAGCGTCGTCGCCACCTTTGCGCACAAGGGCCTGATCCTGCCGCTCGACCAGTGCTACGCGACGCACAAGGTCACGCCTGACCAGCAGTACTACCCATCCACGATCAAGGACGTCACCTACAACGCTCGGTGTACGCCGTTCCACAGTTCTTCCAGGCCACAGCGCTGCTGGCCAACAAGCGCGTGCTGGACAAGGCCGGCGTGACGGCCGATCAGATCGACACGTCCAAGCCGGCAACGATCGTCGACCTGGCCAAGAAGCTGTACTCCGCCAATGGTGGCAACCCGTCGGTGCTCGGTTTCGATCCCGACGCCCCCGGTTCGGCGAGCATCTGGTTCACCGCCTTCGGTGGCCGGCTCTACGGCGATGATGGGGCGCCGATGCTGGACGACCCGAAGAACGTGGAAGCACTCGACTGGATGAAGCAGGTGCTCGATGCTCAGGGCGGCTACGCCAAGGTGAAGAGCTTCAAGGATTCCATGGACGTGTTCGGCAAGAACAACCAGTACGTGGCCGACCAGGTCGGCGTGCAGACGTGGGCGCAGTGGTACCCCAACGTGCTTGCCAACACGGCGAGCAAGGTGTCCCTCGCCGCGGTTCCGATCAAGACCACCTCGGGCAAGACTCTGGCCATGGCCGGTGGAACGTCCTTTGCCATCCCCAAGTCCGGGAAGAACCCCGCGGCCGCCTGCGCCTGGGCGATTGCGGCCACGTCGACGGACGCGTGGCTGGCGGCCGGCAAGGCGAGGGCGGAGACCGTCGCGAAGAACCATTCCATCGCGACCGGCCTGATGACCGGTTCCCCTGTTGCGGACAAGGCGGTGCGTGAGCAGTACGTCAAGCCGTCCGGCAACGCTGACTTCGACCAAGTGATCAACACCTACTACGCCGTGTTGCCCGACAACAGCAGCTTCGGCGCCTCACCGGTGGGCCAGCAGGCCAAGCAGGAGCTCGACAACGCGGTGGTGGTCGCCCTGACCGGCGAGAAGACTCCGCAGCAGGCGCTGACGGACGCACAAACAGCGGCCATGCGAGCGTGGCAGCAGAAGTAGGCACCCCGATGGCAGGCGTGCAGCAGGATGGAACCCAAGGTGGAGGGCGCCGCCGGCGCCGGCTGCTCCGCGGGGAGACGTTGGCCGGGTACGCCTTCATCGCGCCCTGGTTGATCGGCTTCCTGGTCTTCACGGTGATCTCGATGAGTTACTCACTGATCTTGTCGTTCACCAACTACGACCTCTCGACCAACACGGCATCCCCGGTCGGATTGGCCAACTACCAGTTGATCGTGGCCGACCCGAAGGTACTGACGGCACTCGGCAACACGTTCATGTTCGCCCTGCTGGCAGTTCCGCTCGAGCTTGTGGTCGCCTTGAGTCTGGCGGTGCTGCTGAACGGCGTCACCCGCGGCTCCGGGCTCTTCCGCACCGTGTTCTATCTGCCGAAGATGACCCCGACGGTGGCGACCGCGGCGGTGTTTCTGCTGTTGCTCAATGGCAACGTCGGGGCGATCAACCAATTCCTCCGCTGGCTCGGCATCGAAGGCCCGCAATGGTTGATCGACCCGGCCTGGGTCAAGCCGTCCATTGTGCTGATGACGCTGTGGACGGTTTCGGGTTCGATGGTGATCCTGCTGTCGGCGCTGCAGAACGTTCCGCGCGAGCTGCACGAGGCTGCGTCCGTGGACGGCGCTTCGCCAATGCGGCAGTTCTTCTCGATCACCCTCCCGATGATTTCGTCCACCGTATTCTTCGTCGTGATCGTCAACACGATCGCAGCGCTGCAGGTATTTGATCAGGCCTATCTGCTCTTCTACAGGGACGCTAATAGCAACGCTCCCGATGCCGCTCTGTTCTACGGGGTCTACCTGTATCAGGCGGCGTTTCAGCAGTTCAACTTCGGCCTCGCGGCGGCGATGGCCTGGCTGCTGTTCCTCATCATCACCATCATCACGGTGGTCCAGATGAAAGTTGGGGACCGGCTGGTCTATTACGAGGGAGACAAGTGATGACCGCTGATCCGACCACCCTGGCCCGCCAGGCTCAGATGAATGCCGCTGCGGAGCCCGTCAAACAGGGACCCTCCGCTTCCGCGGTCAAGGGTCGCTCCCTCCGATACAGGATCGGACAGGCCGTGCGCTGGCTGCTGTTGATCGGCTGCTCCGTCCTGTTTCTGTACCCGTTCTTCTGGCTGCTGTCGGCGAGTTTGAAGCCGCGCGGCGAGGTTTTCGACAACCGGCTGATTCCCGAGACCTTCACTCCCCAGAATTACGTCGAGGTGTTCAACCAGCTGCCCCTGCTGGCCTGGATCGGCAATTCGGTGTTCATCGCGATCGCCTCCGCCACGCTGGTGACCCTGTCGAGTTCCGTGGTCGCATTCGGTTTCGCCTACTTCCGGTTTCCCGGACGCTCGGCGCTGTTCGCGCTGCTGTTGGCCTCGATGATGTTGCCGGGTGCGGTGACCCTGGTGCCCAACTACCTGATTTGGAAGCAACTGGGCTTTCTGGGAACCAACGTCCCGCTGTGGGGAGCCACCTTGTTCGGCTCGGCGTTCTACATCTTCCTGATGCGGCAGTTCTACCTGTCGCTTCCCCGCGATCTGTTCGAAGCGGCGCGGCTCGATGGTTGCTCATCATTCGGCTTGTTCCGCAGAATCGCGTTTCCGTTGTCGCTGCCGAGCGCAATCATCGTGTTCATCTTTGAGTTCCAGGCGTCCTGGAACAACTTCGCGGGGCCGCTGATCTACCTGAACTTCGCCTCGCCCGACCAGTACACCGTGCCGTTGGGCATCAACTACGCCATGCAGATGTTTTCGCCGACCGCGGGCGGCCAGGGCGACTATCAATACGTCATGGTCGCCTCGCTGCTGGTCACCCTGCCGATGCTGGTGCTCTTCGCCGCCGGCCAACGACATTTCGTCGAAGGAATCGCCTCAGCCGGGTTGAAGGGCTGAGCCTGCGGCGACGCGGGTTGCGCGGCTTTCTAGTCTGTGACCATGCTTCAGATCGAGACCTTGGACGGCGTGGCCGAAGCCATGGTGGCCAGCCCTCCCGATGGGACCGGCCCAGGGGTGTTGTTCGTCATGGACGCCTTCGGCCTGCGCCCTCGGATCCAGGAGATGGCGCAGCAGATCGCTGGCTGGGGTTACGTGGTGCTGGCCCCCAACGTCTTCTACCGCGAGGGCACCGTTGCGGAACTCGCCCCCCAGGGCGATCTCTCCACCCCGGAGGGTCGCCAAAGCTTCTGGCAGCTGGCCGGTCCGCGCATTCAGCGCCTCACGGCCGAGTCGGCCGAGCGGGACATCGACGCCTATCTGGCCGCCCTGGCGGGGTTGCCCGGTGTCACGCCCGGCGCCGTCGGGGTGGTCGGGTTCTGTATGGGCGCCCGGATCGCGGTCCGCGCGGCCGGACGCCACCCCGAGAAGGTTGCGGCCTGCGCCGGCTTCCATGCCGGCGGTCTGGTCACGGACCGTCCGGACTCCCCGCACCACGCATTGACCACTGCCAGGGCGGAGTTCCTCTTCGGCCACGCCGACAACGACCGCTCGATGACGCCGGAGGACGTCGCCGGCCTGGGTGCCGCCCTGAACGCCGCGGGCCTCACCGCACGCAACGAGATCTACGCCGGCGCCCCGCACGGCTACACGATGGCCGACACCCCGTCCTGGGACGAGGCCGCCTTCCAGCGCGCCTTCGACAACCTGCGGGACCTGCTGGATCGCACCCTGCACTGAGCAGCAGCCTTACTTCTCGCCTCGACCGGGTTGCCGCTCAGCGGAGGCAACCCGAGTCGCAGCTCTCCAACTGGCCGGCCGAGCGCCCTAGGGTTCGCATACCTGGCGCACGTGAACCATGGGAGGTGAAGTGGTGGCTGAGGAGCGGTTCTACCCCGCCCAGCTGTTCGATGACCTGGCGCGGGAGGCCGCCCTCGACGCGGGCGCAAGGGTGCTCGAGATTGGAGCCGGTCCCGCTACCCCGGTCAGACGATTGGCCGCACGTTTCATCCCCGGCAAGGAAGGCGAGGAAGAGCATGAATCCCGAAGCGAGCACACGCGAAGAGTGGAACTGGGCCGGCAACGTCCGATACCGGGCAGCCGAGATCGTGGAGCCCACCACACTCAGCGAAGCGCAACGGGTGGTCGCCCGCGCGACCCGGGTGCGTCCGCTCGGTACCCGACACTCGTTCAACGGGTTGCCCGACCTCTCCGGCGGCACCCTGATCCACCTGGGCTCGCTGCCGGCTGACCCGGTGATCGACACCGACGCGATGACCGTCACCGTCGGTGGAGCGATGCGGTACGGAGTCGTGGCCGCGCACCTCGAGGAGCATGGGCTGGCCTTGCACAACATGGGATCACTGCCGCACATCAGTGTCGCGGGGGCGATCTCCACCGGCACCCACGGCTCCGGCAACCGACTCGGCAACCTGGCCAGCGCCGTCCGCGGCCTGCAGTTCATCGGACCCGACGGCGACCTGGTCGACGTGCGGGCCGGCGACCCAGGCTTCGAAGGGATGGTCGTCGGACTGGGCGCCTTCGGCCCCATCACCCGCGTCACCCTCGCCGTCCAGCCGAGCTACCGGATGCGGCAGGACGCCTTCGTCGACCTGCCCTGGGATCGCGTGCTGGACGGCTTCGACGAGGTGATGGGCCTCGGCTACAGCGTCAGCCTGCTGTCGAAATGGACCGCCCCGCGCGTCCAGCACGTGTGGATCAAGTCACTGCTGGATCAGCCGACCGCGACCGCCGAAACCCTGGGTGCGGCTGAATCGACGGAGCCCGCCGCCGACAACATGCATCCGTTCGGGGTTGAAGGCGGCTGGTTCGAACGCCTCCCCCACTTCCGGCTCGACCGGGTGCCAAGCGCAGGCGCCGAGATTCAGACCGAATACCTCCTTGATCGGGGAGGAGCGGCCGAGGCGATCGCCTCCCTGCGTGAGATCGGTCACCTGATCGACCCGGTGCTGGGCATCTCCGAGTTGCGCACGGTCGCCCGCGACGAGCTCTGGCTGTCGCCCGCCTACGGACGCGACAGTGTCGCCATCCACTTCACCTTTCAGCTCGACCCGGACGGGGTGGCCGCGGTGCTGCCGGCCATCGAAGCCAGGCTGCTGCCGCTGGGGGCCCGTCCGCACTGGGGCAAGCTGTTCCACGCCGATTCAGCGGCCCTCGCGCCGCTGTACCCGAAGCTCGACGACTGGCGCCGGTTGGTGAACGACTACGATCCGGCCGGCACGTTCACCAACGACTTCACCGGGTCGAAGCTGAACCTCTGACCCGCACCGAACGGGGCACGTCGGATCCTCGGACGCGTAAGTCAGCAAGCCGGTGCTCTACCGCTGAGCCCACGGTGGGTGTCGGCCCCGCACTGACCGCGACATGACGCTCGTGGGCTGCCTCCGGCTCCCAGGCGCAGTCCATCACCGCGGCCAGCTCCCTGTCGGCCGACCGCAGTGTCTCTCGCAACCCGGCGTCACGGGCCCGTCCGGGAGCGTGGGCCTGGTGGTCGTGTTCAACGCCAGCCCCGAAGCCACCACGCAGAGGGTGTCCGGCACCGCCGGCCGGCGGTTCTCGCTGCATGCGGCGCAAGCCCATGGGTCCGATCAGGTGGTCAAGGGTTCGGCCTTCGACGCCAGCACCGGAAGTTTCACCGTGCCTGCCCGGACGGTGGCGGTATTCGTGCAGCGCTAGATCCGGTCGGGTGCCGGGCGGGACGAGAGCGCCGAGGTGACGACGATCACCCGGACATTCGGCGCGGGCACAGCGTGTAGCCGCCGATCACCGCGGCGCCGGCACAGTTCCAGTACGCGTCGATGGTGGCGAGCAGATCGTCGGGTGCGGCCTTGCGATGCAGCCAGTGCCGATTCCAGACCAGCCAGCGTGCCTGCGGGTCGGTGAGGCAGGCCAGGTTCTCCGCCCGCACCTGCTGCGACACCTTCTGTGCGGCCCCGCCCCGCTGCAGGAACAGCGCGGAAGGGTAGCGGCAGCGGGTCGGATTGCCCAGCACGTAGGTCGCCGATCCGAAGGTGAGATACGCCACCTGCGTGCCGGCCCCGATCACGGCGTGGATCCGCTCGGCGTTGGCGACCTCACGCCGTAGTGCCGCCTCGCTCGCCGCGGCCGTCCGTCCCGCGGTACCGAGGTTGAGCGACTCGGCCGACCACGGTGTCTGGGTGGCGAGCATCGCCAGCGTCACCAGCGCGGCAGCCCAGAGCTGCGTCCGGGCCCGGGTCAGCGTCGGACGGCGGCGCAGGGCGATCCACTGCCATCCGGCGAAGGCCAGGACCACCGCGCCGGTCAGCAGATAGAGCCTGCTCGGATGGTCCACCCTGAGCCTGGCCGGTTGGCAGAACAGCACCAGCGTCCAGGCGCTCCAGGCCAGCAACGGCCAGCGCAGCGCGGCGCGCGAGCGATCGATCGTCCGCACGGCGAGGAGTGCGCTGAGCACCACGAACCCGATCGAGTGGTAGACGAAGTACTGGCCCTGGTAGGCGAAGGCGAAGGCTGTCAGCGCCAGAGCGGCCAATGCCGGCCACGCCTCGCGCCGGCGCACGCCGACGAAGAAGGCCGGGACGAGTGCCACCGTCGGCCATCGGGCGGCGAGATTCATCAGGTAGTGGCCGGCTTCGACGGCGTGCGCCCGCGTCCATGGGTCGGGTTGCAGCGCGCGGATCTGCAGCAGCCAGTCGATCTCGTAGGGTGCCAGCAGCCAGATCAACGCCACGGCCAGCAGGCCGCCGACAGCGCTCGCCACGGCGGCGATCCACCCCCGCCGGCGATCGATCGTCCACAGCAGCAGCAGCGCCGCCAGCGCGATCGGGCAGCGAACTGATCTTGACCAGCGCTGCGAGGGCGAACAGCGCACCGCCGGCCAGGCCGCCGACGATCGGCCCGGCCAGCAGGGCGGCTCCGACCCCGGCGACCGCCAGCAGCGCAGCCATCCAGTCCGGTTCGCCGGTGGCCGGCGCGGTGAAGACCAGTGCCGCGTAGGCCGCCACCGCGTACGGCCAGGCCGCCGAGCCCCAGCGCGTCCGAAGCCCCCGCCACAACAACACCGCCGCACCGGCGGCGAGTAGGGCAGCCACCAACCGGAAGCCGACCTCGAAGGTCCACACGCGCCACCAGTCGCCCTGCGGAGCGATCAGCTCGCTGGCCCGTTCGGGCAGCCAGGCCTGCGCGGCGCTCGCCAGCCGAAAGACGATCGGACGGTGCGAGAAGGTCTCCGCCACCGAGTAGCCGGAGACCCTGCCGACGCCGACCTGGTACCGGATGTTGCCGTTCAGCAGTAGTCCGAGGGTGGCCACGGTGGCTGCGATCAGGCCCAGCAGTACCCAGGTTCGTCGACGCCTCACAGTTGCAGCATCGGCACACCGGCTGAACGGACGCCGACGCCGACACGACGCGACAGCGAACCCCGTCCGACATCAGGGCGGGTTGCGGAGGATCGTGCCGGGATCCGCACACGACACGGCAACGGCACGGCTGGCACCATGGTTGTGGCCCACCCACAATGCCTCCAGGAGTCCGCATGACGACCAACGACCTCGATCTACCGGACGACGGCCGCGCCCGCCGCCAGCTGCTGCGCGGTGGCGCGCTCGCCATCGGCGCCGCCGGAGCCCTCGGACTGAGCTCTCAATCCGCCCGCGCCGCCACCGGCGACCCGATCGTCGCCGGCCAGGTCACCACTGCGACCACCGGTACCGGACTGACCGCGAACCTGCCCGCCCGGGCCACTCTCACGCTGACCAACAACTCCGGCCCGTCCCTGCGGCTGCCTCCGACCACGGCCGACCCGACCAAGCTGAACGTCGGCGACGTGATCAACCGCGAACTCGGGCCGGACATCGTGGTGAACCGGGGCAGCGGGCCCGAAATGGGTTGGCTGGTCACCGACTACGACCTACCGCCAGGCACCATCGCGTTCGCCCCGCTGCGGGTGATGGACACCCGGGACGCCAGCTTCCACAGTCTGGTCGTCAAGGCCAGCACGCCGTCGTGGTACGACTCCTCGAAGCGGGTCAAGAGTGGAGTCTGGATCGACGTGCCGGTCGCGATGGCCGAGGAAGGCCTTGATCTGCACGCCGTGTACCTCAACCTGACCACGACGGGGTCGTCCCGCCGCGGTCACATGACCGTCTCCCCTTCGGGTCAGCCCACCCCGACGGCGTCGAACCTGCAGTATCCCGCCGGCGCAACGCTGGCGAACCTCTGCTTCGTGGCGCCTGCGCTGGTGGGCGACCGGTGGTGTGTGCGGGTGAAGGTCTCGGCGGCGTCCCACGTGATCCTCGACCTCTCGGGCGCCGTGGGCTACTTTCCGCACCCGAGCGCAGCCGCCGCCGGCACGGGTGCTACCGCGACCGCCTCTGCCCGGCTGTCGGTTCGCGGCCACCAGCGGGCCAGCGCGCTGCGCGCCGGCATCGTGAGAGGGTTGCGGCTCGAGGACTGACCGCCGCCCCGAAGGGAGATACCGATGAGCCACCCGCGTCGCTTCGAACCGGACGATCCGTTTCTGGCCCGGCTGCGGCAGCTCTGTCTCGCCCTGCCCGAGGCGGCCGAGAAGGACGCCCACGGGCATCCGAGTTTCTACACCAAGAAGGTCTTCGCCATCTTCGGGGGCGTCGTGAAGGGCGATCACTACAGCGACCGCTGGGCGCAGTCGGTGCTCGTGCTGCCCGACCTGCTCACCCGCGAGGCGGCGCTCAGCGACGAGCGGTTCTTCGTACCCGCCTACTACGGCCCGTACGGCTGGATCGGGCTCGACTTTCGGGCGGCGGAGGTGGACTGGGACGAAGTGGGTGATCTGGTCGAACAGTCCTACCGCAACACCGCGCCGGCCAGGTTGGCGAAGCTGATGCCGTGAACTCGCCGTTGGAGTGGCGGTGCCGCAGTTGGGCCGGGCGCTGCGTCGGTTCCACGACGACCTTCCGATCGACGAGTGCCCCTTCGACTGGTCGGTGGCGACCCGCGTCGCGCACTACGACCTCCACCCCGGGTTTCTCGCCCACACCCCGCCACTCGACCTGGTCGTGTGTCACGGGGACGCCTGCAACCCCAACTTCCTGTTGGCCGACGACGGCGGCTTCACAGGCTATGTCGACCTGGGTGGCTCCGGTGTCGCGGACCGCTGGGCCGACCTCGCCCCGGCGCTGCAGAGTCTGGGGTGGAACTACGGCCCGGGCTGGGAACCGAGTTTCCTGCGGGCCTACGGCGCGGAGCCGGACCAACCCAAGCGGCTTTTCTACGGCGCCCTGTGGGACGGCGTGGGTGAGGAGTTGGGCCGGTTCCCGACGCTGAGCGCTGCGACGACAGATCCCGGGGCAAGCCCGGGATGACAGGACCCTCGCGGCGAACGCCGGGATCTTGAAGCGAACCCGGCGTGACGGGCGGTCAGCTGCTGAGCCGCACCTGGTTGCCCCAGGGGTCGTCCAGTTCGACCTCGGCGCCGGTGTCGCGCAGTTGGGCGCCGGCCGACCGGAGCCGAGCCGCCGCCTGCGAGACGTCCGAGTCGGACGGCAGGTTGATGTCCACCCGTCCCAGGCCCAGGGACGGTGCCCGCATTCCCACCCCGGCGCTGCGCCAGGTGTTCATGGCCATGTGGTGGTGGTAGCCGCCGGCGGACACGAACACCGCGCCGGGTGCCTCGGCCGTCACCTCGAAGCCGAGCAAATCGACATAGAACCGCTTGGCCAGGTCGGCGTCCCCGACCTTGAGGTGGACGTGCCCGACGGTGGCGTCCAGTCCGGCAAGTGCAGTGCGGCGGTCGGGTGCGGTGGACACGTGGTCGCGGGCGGCGTCGGTGAGGTGCTCGCTGATGAAGGCATTGGGGTCGATGTACTGGGTGTCCATCACCACCCGGCCGTTCTGCCAGCGCCACTGGTCGCGCGGACGATCCCAATACAGCTCGATGCCGTTGCCCTCCGGGTCGTCGAGATAGAACGCCTGTGAGACCAGGTGCTCACCCGCTCCGGTGTACAGCTCGGGATGAGTGACGGCGACGGACGCCAGAGTGGCGGCCAGTGCAGCACGGTCGGCATGCAGGATCGCGGTGTGGAACAGTCCGGCGCTGCGGCGTTCGCCGCGCGGCAGGTCAGGACGGTGCCGCAAGGTGACGAGCGTTTGCTCGCCGCGTCCCAGTTCGACCTCAGAGCCCTGCTCGGCGCGTACGTCCAGCAGCAGCACATCACGGTAGAAGGCGGTCTGGGCGGCGAGGTCGGCGACGTCCAGGCTGACTCGACCCATACGGGTCTGGTCCGGCAGCAGTTCGGTCATGGTGCTCTCCTTTGCTGACCTATCAACAATACGTCCGGCGATCTTGTTCCATCTGCATTGCAGGCACGGCTCACTACACTGCACCGGGTGAGTTCACCCCGGGCGGAGCAGGCCCCGCCCGACGCCCTGGTGGTGATCGGCATCGTGCTGCTGGCGTTCAACATGCGGCCGGCCGCCGTGTCCATCGGCCCGGTCCTGGCCGAGATCGTCGCCGACCTTCAACTCAGCGGCGTGCAGGCCGGGCTACTCACCGCACTGCCCGTGATCTCCTTCTCGCTCTTCGGTGCGCTCACCCCCCGGATGGCCCACCGCGTCGGCCCGCACCGGCTCACGGTGATCGCCCTCGTCACCACCCTGCTCGGCAGCATCGGACGCAGCCTGGTCACGCAGGCCTGGCCGTTCCTGGTGCTTTCGCTGTTCGCCCTCTCGGGCATGGCCGTGGTCAACGTGCTGATGCCGTCGCTGATCAAACGGCACTTTCCGGACCGGATCGGCCTGCTCACCGCCGTCTACACCACCGCGATGGCGGTCAGCCTGACCTCGGCCAGCGTCTTCACCGTTCCGATCAGCCAGGCGTCCGGCAGCTGGCGGTACGGGCTGGTCAGCTGGGCGGCGTTCGCCCTCCTGGCGCTCGCGCCCTGGGTCATGCTCGCGCGGCACGACCGTCCAGACGAGGGCGACGAGACCACCCCGGCGATCCGCCTCGGCCAGGTGGCCCGGACGCGCCTCGGCTGGGCGATGGCGGTCTTCTTCGGCATGCAGTCACTGCAGGCCTACGCGGTCTTCGGCTGGATCGCGAAGCTCTACCGCGACGCCGGCTTCACCGCCACCGACGCCGGTCTGCTGCTGGGCCTGATCACCGGCATCGGCATTCCCCTGTCGTTCGCGATCCCGACCCTGAGCACCCGTCCCCGCGCACAGCTGCCGATGTTGGCGGTGCTGACCGGCTGCTACCTGGTCGGCTACCTGGGGTTGCTGTTCGCACCGTCGGAGGGGGCCTGGCTGTGGGCATTGCTGGTGGGCGTCGGCACCTGCACGTTCCCGCTGATCCTGACCCTGATCGGGCTGCGCGCCCGAACCCCGGCCGGCACCGCCGCCCTTTCGGGTTTTACCCAGTCGGTCGGCTACCTGATCGGCGCGACCGGGCCGTTCGCGATCGGCCTGTTGCACGACCTGACCGACGGCTGGACGGTGCCGCTGCTGGTGCTCATCGCACTGCTCGTTCCCCTGGTGGTGGCCGGGGTGATCGCCTGCCGCTCGGGTCCGCTCGAGGACCAACTGCGTCAGCCCCCGACGCCCGCCTAACTACCGTCCGCCCGCGTTATTGGCGCCAGTTCGGGGAGTGCTCGGCAGTCAGGCGAGCGTTCACGTCGGTGCCGCTGGCTAGGCTGACCGGGTGCGGCGACTCGTGGCGGGACTGGCGCTGGCCGTCCTGCTCGGCGGCTGCGGGTCGGTTCCGCCCCCGACTGGGCCGGCTTCGCCGGTGATCGTGCCCTCGACGTCGTCGTCACCACCCCGGCCCACGGCGTGGCAGCAGCCCACGTCCGCACCGCCGTCGTCCGAGCCGCCGACGACTGCCACGGCCCGGACGAGCCCGAGCCGGACGTCAGCATCACCCACGGCCACCGCGACCAAGCCCCTGACCGGACGCACCATCGTGGTCGACCCCGGCCACAACGGGGTGTGGAACACGTCCATGAACCGGCTGGTGCCCGCAGGCAACGGACGCACGAAGCCCTGCAACTCCTCCGGCACCGCCGGTGGTGCCTACGCCGAGCACACCTTCACCTGGACGCTCGCCGGCCAGGTGGCGGCTCGCCTGCGGAACCTCGGCGCGAAAGTGGTGCTGACCAGGCCGAACGACCGCAGCATGGGCCCCTGTGTGAACATCCGTGCGCAGCGCACCGACGCCGCGCACCCCGACCTGCTCGTGTCCCTGCACGCCGACGGAAACCTCGCCAGAGGTGCCCGCGGCTATCACATCATCGTCAGCTCGACGATGCTCGGCGGACCGGCCGTGGAACGAAACTCGATTGCCCTGGCCCGTGAGCTGCGGGCAGCGATGGACGCGGGCACGACGATGCCGCACTCGACCTACATCGGCAACGGCACCGCGATCCACGCCCGCACCGACGTGGCTGGACTCAACCTGATCCACGTGCCGGGCGTGATGATGGAGATGGGCAACATGCGTAACGCCACCGACCTTGCGCTGCTTCGCTCGGCGGCGTGGCGGAGCTCCGCGGCGGCGGCCATCGTCCGGGGCGTGCAGAACTGGCTGCGCTGACCCCGTCCGGCCACCACCGGCACCAATGATCCTGCGACCGACGGCGGCCGCCAGCAAGCGCAGCAGGACGCTGTCGGAGCCGGAGGGCATACTGGCCGCCATGTCGACCATCATGTTCGTCCACGCCCATCCCGACGACGAGGGCACGCTCACCGCCGGATCCATGATCAGGGCGGCCGAAGAGGGTCATACCGTGGTGGTGGTGTTCGGCACCCACGGCGAGCACGGCGAGGTGCCTGAAGACCTGGAGCCGGACGAGACGGTCGCGCAGCGTCGCATGAAGGAGGCTGGCCGGGCCGCCGAGGTGGGCGGCGTCGCCCGGGTGCACTGGCTGGGTTACAGCGACTCCGGCATGGCCGGCTGGGAGCAGAACAACAGCGCGGAGGCGTTCGCCCGGGCCGACCTCGACGAGGCGTCCGGACGGCTCGCGGCGCTGATCGAGCAGGAACAGCCTGCGGTGCTGGTCGGCTACGACTGGCACGGCAACTACGGCCATCCCGACCACGTCAAGGTGCACCAGGTGGTTCGCCGGGCCGCGGAGCTGGCCGATCCCGCGCCGCGGCTGTTCGAGGCGACGATGAACCGTGACCAGATGCGGCGGCAGTACGAGGCGGCCAAGGCGGCCGGCATGGAGGGCGACGACTTCAATCCCGACGCACCGATGAACGACGGCAACCCGCTCGGCACGCCGGAGGCCGAAATCAGCCTGCAGGTCGACGTCAGCGGCCAACTCGTCCGGCGCCGCGAGATGATGGCCTGCCACGTCAGCCAGGTGACCGACGTGGGCGGCATGCTCGCCCTGCCCGAACCGGTGTACGCCGGCATGTTCAGCCTGGAGCACTTCATCGCGGTGGGTGAATCCGAGCCGATGCGTACCGGCTGGTTCTTCTGACCGGACGCCTGCCCGTACGGGCGTCCCTCACCTGGCGAGGCCGTCTGAGTTGAGTACCGCAGACGATGACGCCGCGCGTTACCTGGCGCTCACCTGTGAGCCGCGCCCCCGAGTTCGCTGCAGCAGCGCGGCACGTTCCGGGTGACCGATGACGAATACCTGAGCATCGTCGAGGGGCGATGCTGAGCTTTCACCTGCGGGTGTTCGTCGTCGAAGTGCTCTGATCCCCCGCTGCGCCACACTGGCCACCATGAGCGAGACCCAATGGCCGACCATGCCGATGCCGGGCGGCGAGACCGTGCAGGACCCGTCCGACGGCTCCAGGTTCACCGTCTTGATCGAAGAGAACCAGGGTTCCGGGGATTCGCTGCGCTGGGTCGGGGCGCCGTGCGGCTCGATCTGGCCCAGCCGTGCCGAAGCTCGGACGGCGGCTGTGCATTACGCCCACCGTCATGATCCTCGGCATCCGATGGCAGAGCAGTCTCGAGCGGTCTTTCGGATCTCACCGGATGAGTACGTGACCACGGTCGAGGGCGCCACCATGACCTTTTCGTACCGGGTGGTGGTCGTCGAAGTGCTCTGAGCGAGGCTCAGATCGGAAGCTTGCGAAAGATCGGCCGCGGCACGTGCCGAAGCACCATCATCACGTAGCGGAAGGCCGGCGGCACCCAGATCAGTTCCTTGCCGTCGGCCACCGCCTGCACGATCTGCTTGGCCGCGTCCTCTTTGTCGACGGTCAGTGGGGCTTCCTTCACATGCGCGGACATGCGGGTGCGCACCTGGCCGGGGCGGACCACCAGCACCTTGGGGCCCAACCCGGCCAGTGCCTCGCCCAGGTTCAAGTAGAAGCCGTCCAGGCCGGCCTTGGTCGAGCCGTAGACGAAGTTGGACCGGCGCACCTTCTCACCGGCGACGGTGCTCATGGCGACGATCTGGCCGTGCCCCTGAGCCTTGAACCGTTCACCCAACAGCACACCGACGCTGACCGCACCGGTGTAGTTGACCTGAGCGATCTGCACCGCCTTCGCCTGGTTCTGCCAGAGTTCCTCGGCGTCACCGAGCAGGCCGAACGCCACGATCGCCAGATCGATGTCGCCGCCGCTGAACGCCTGCTCGATCACCGCCGGATGCGAGGCGAAGTCGAGCGCGTCGAAGTCGACCACCTCGACCGCGGTGGCACCCTGCGCCTCGAGCGACCGCACGGACGCCTCGACGGCCGGGTCGCCGGGCATGCAGGCCAGCACCACTCGCAGCGGTTGCCGGCGCAGGTACTCGGTGCAGACGGCCAGCCCGATCTCGGAGGTGCCGCCCAGCAGCAGGATGGCCTGCGGGTTTCCGACAGCGTCGAACATGTGATTGGTCCCTTTCGGCGGACGGTGGTTCAGATCAGTTCGAGCCGGCGAGCCAAGTCAGAGGCGAACACGCCGCCGGGATCGACGGCACGCCGGGTGGCGATCCAGGAATCGATCTGCGGGTACATGGCATGGAAAGTCGCCGCGCTCGTGCGTGAGTCCTTGGCGGTGTACAGCCGTCCGCCGAACTCGAGGACCCGCGCGTCCAAAGCGGCGAGGAACTCGTGCAGCCCGCGCTTGATCGGAAAGTCGACGCAGACGTTCCAGCCGGCCATCGGGTAGCTCAGCGGCGCCCGGTTGCCCTCGCCGAACAGCTTGAACACGTTGAGGAACGAATAGTGACCGGAGCGCTGAATGTCGCCGATGATCGCCTTGAACTCCTCCACCGCGGACGGCGGAACGACGAACTGGTACTGCAGAAAGCCCGCCGGACCGTAGGCCCGGTTCCACTCGCTGAACATGTCCAGCGGGTGGTAGAAGCCGGTCAGGGACTGGATCTTGTCGGTGTAGTTGCCCGACTTGGCATACCAGGCGGTGCCCAGTGCGGTGAAGGTCAGCTTGTTCGCCAGGCCGTTGGGAAAGACGTCCGGCAGTGCGAAGAGCGGCTTGGCGTTGAAGGCCAGTGGGTCGGCAGCCAGCTTGGGGGCGAACTCCTGCAGTTGGGCCAGGGTGGCCAGGTTGCCCCTGGACAGGGCGGCCCGGCCCAGCTTCGGCGGCGCGGAGATCGCGTCGAACCAGGCCGAGCTGTAATCGTACTTCGCCTCGGAACCGTCGGAGTGCACGGCGATGGTCTCGTCCAGGCTGTCGGTGACGATGCCGTCTGCGAGAAAGTAGGCGGTTTCGGTGCGGGTCATCGACAGCCGGACGCGCAGGATGACGCCGGTCAGGCCGACCCCGCCGACGGTCGCCCAGAACAGGCTGCCGTCCGGATCGTCGGTGGACCCGTCGGGGGTGAGGGTGAGCACCCGTCCGTCCGCGACCAGCAGGTCGAGGGACTTCACGTGATCGCCGAACGAACCCGCCGAGTGGTGGTTCTTGCCGTGCACGTCGCAGCCGATCGCGCCGCCGATGGTGACCTGGCGGGTTCCCGGCAGCACCGGCACCCACAAGCCGTAGGGCAGGGCCGCGCGCATCAGGGCGTCCAGGCTGACGCCGGCGTCCAGGTCGACGACGGCCGAGTCGCCATCGATGTCGTGGATCGTGTCGAGCCCGGTCATGTCGATCACCAGGCCGCCGGTGTTCTGGGCGACGTCGCCGTAGGAGCGGCCCAGCCCGCGCGCGACGATGCCGCGCCTCAGGTGGGACGGCTTCCCCGCGTTGTGGTCGGCCACCGCGGCGACGGCAGCCTGCACCTGATCGGCGGACGTCGGTCGCAGCACGTGGCTCAGGCCGGGTGCGGTGCGGCCCCAACCGGAGAGTTCTTCGGCAACGGTGGGCAGGTCGGTCACTGAGCTGGACATCGGGGCTCAGTCTATCGGCCTCGAGATCCCGGCGTCCGTCGGGATGACGAACGCGTCAGCGGCAGAGTGTCGCCTTGGCCTCGGCAGGGTCGACCGGGATGCGCAGCAGGGTCAGCCTGGGTGCCAGGGTCAGGTTGATCAGGAAGCGCTGGGGGGTGAGCGGCTCGGAGATCGCGGCGATCAGGGTCGGAATGTCACCACAGGCCAACGTGGCGCGGGCGTCCGCGAGCTGCTGGTCGTCGGGGTGCACGTCGGCCGCGGTGTAGCGGGCCATCGCCCAGACCACCGGTTTGTAGGCGTGCCCGACCCGGTACTGCGCGTCGGGCGGCAGCACCAGCCGCGAGCCGATCGGGTCACCCAGGGACGGCGGGTCGATCATCACCACGTCCAGTCCGGCGCCGACACCGGCGATGCCGAGGCTGTTGATCACCACGTACACGCCTTCGGCGTTGTAGGTGGGCAACCGGTCGTCCGGTTTCGTGATGTCGACGAAGTACGACCGCCCGGCGGCAAGGTCCTTCGCGGCCTGCTGGGTGAGCTGGTAGCCGACGTCCGCGGACCAGTTCTCGGCGATCACCATGGCGCCGGGCTCGTCGGGCACGAACTTCGCGTAGTAGCTGCGCTCGTCCACGATCATGCCGTTCCACAGCACCGGACGCAGGGTCAGTCCGGCGACCAGCGCCCAGACCATGGTGAGCACGGCGAGTACCCGGGTCCAGACGGCACCACCGACCAGGGCGACCGGGGCGAACAGCAGCACCGTCGCGGGCAGCAGAAACCGGGCGTGCATGAAGTCACCGCCCACCGAGATCACGAACCCGGCGTGCACCACGACCCCGACCAGCGGACCCAGCCACAGTGCGGTCAGGCCGGCGTCGCGGTCCTTGAACCCGCGTCCGAGGCCGGCGGCGTACAGGGCAAGGGCCAGCGCGACGGGAATGTACAGGTGGTAGGTCATCACATAGTCGCGCAGATAGATCAGGCCCTGGGCAGGGGACGCGTTGGCCTTGGCCAGTGCGGTGTTGGGCACCAGCGAGGCGTAGTAGCCCATCCGGAAGATCTCGTACGCCACCGGGATGGCCAGGGCGAAGCCGGCGGCGCCGAGCCAGCCGGTCACCCTGCGCTCGGACTGGCACAGCAGCATCACGCCGAAGACCAGACTGACCAGCGCCAGGTCGGGCCGGATCAGCACCCCCAGCCCGATGAGAACGGCGACCGGCCAGGGTCGCCACGCCGCTGCCGCCTTGCGGGGCCGGTTGGCCCAGCGTCGCGCCAGCGCCCAGAAGCAGGCAGCGATCCAGCAGAAGGTCAGTGACGTCTCGAGCCCCGAGGTGCCAAAGTCCCAGAACGGCGACAGCCCGGCCAGGGCGGCGGTGCCAAGCGGCAGCACCACGGCGGTCCGGCTGGGCAGCAGGTGGGTGGCGCCGAGACCCAGCAGCAGCATCGCGAGCGTGATGAACCCGGTGCCGAGCCAGACCATCACTTCGCCGACCTCGGCCCAGGGAGCGGCCAGCTTGCCCAGGGTGACGAAGAACAGCCACAGCGTCGAGGTGCCGACCTCGACGCGCTCGTTCAGGTTGTACGTGGGGCCATGACCCGCCACCAGCTGCAGGATCACCCGAACGTTGATGAACCCGTCGTCCGACACCCAGCGGCGATACCAGGTAAGCACCCCGACCACGACCGCCGGCACCAGGATCGACGCAGCGATCCAGGCTCTTCTGGCGGAAGACGTTGTTGCCACGGGGTTCCTTTCGGTCGGCGTCCATCATGGCAGCCGCTGTGAAGGCCGAAGCGCACCGGGGGAAGGCGCTGCTCAAATCAGTGAGTGAATCTGCCTACCGAACTCGGTACACCAACTCACCGGCTCTTTGCGTCAGTCAACCGGGTGATCGCCTCTTGACCGGGGAGAACGCTGCGAGGTGCTGCCTGGGGTCGCCAACGGTTGACCCACGTGGGACGCACGACACTAGGTTGGGCACATGGAGGTGCTGCTGCTCGGAACCGGCGCGTCGGACGGGGTGCCGAACTGCTGGTGCAGTTGCCCGACGTGCACCGAGGCCAGGGCGTCCGGCCAGATTCGCAGCAATGCCTCGGCCCTGGTGGACGGACGGATGCTGGTCGACTGCGGGCCCGAGGCACCCAGGCAGGCGCAGCGGGCCGGCCTGGACCTGGCCGGGGTGCGCACCGTGCTGATCTCCCACGCGCACGACGATCACCTCGACCCCTCGTTTCTGATGCATCGCGGTTGGGTGTCGGCGGAGCCGCTGCGGGTGATCGGTCCGGCACCGGCCATTGCCCGCTGCGCCGAATGGCTGGCGCCTGACCAGAACGTCGTGGCGCTCGAGGTCGTCACTGCCGGCGACCTGATCACGGTGGACCAGTACCGGGTGCAGGTGCTGCCGGCCACCCATGAGGCCCTCGGTGAGGCGGTGCTGTACGCGATCGAGGGCCCGGACGGGCGGCGGTTGCTGTACGCCACCGACACCGGGCCCTGGAAGCCACGACTCTTGGAGCTCCTGGCCGGCTGGCGTTTCGACCTGGTGTTGCTGGAGGAGACCTTCGGCGACGTTGCCCCCCCGCCGCCGGTCCACCACCACACCTTCTCTACCTTTGCTGCCGCGATCGACGACCTGCGCACGCGCGGCGCGGCGGACGACGCCACCCGCGTGATCGCCTTCCACCTCGGTCACAACAATCCGGTGCAGGGCGAGTTGACCGCACGGCTGAGCGCGATCGGTGCCGAGGTGCACCCGGACCTGACTCTGCTGAAGGTCTGAGCGGCAGACCCCCTGCCGTCGGCCAGTGAGGGGCCTAGCTCAAACCCCAGAACAGGTGGTCCATCACCTGCCGGGCGTGCCTGGTGCGGCGCCGGTACTCGTCCACCATCAGGGACGATTCACCCTTGTCGTAACCGATCAACTGGGCCACCGCGGAGACCTCACGGGTGTCGGTCGGAATGCTGTCGGACGCCCGTCCGCGCAGCAGCATGATCGCGTTGCGCAGGCTGCTGGCCATCGTCCAGGCGTCTCGGAGGGCGGCGGCCTCGCTCGCCGTGACGAGATCGGCCTCTTCGGCGACCGCCAACCCGGACAGCGTTGAGGTGACCCGCAGTTCCGGCAACCGGCCGGCGTGCAGCAGCTGGAGCAACTGCACCACCCACTCCACGTCGGAGAGTCCGCCCGGCCCGAGCTTGGTGTTGCGCAGCGGATCGCTGCCGCGCGGGATCCGCTCGACCTCCATCCGGGCCTTCAGCTTGCGAATCTCGTGCACCTGCTGCTTCGTGATGCCCTCAGGCGGGTGGCGCAGTTCCTCAATGCCGGCCAGCAAGGCCGCGGACAGCTCCTGATCGCCGGCGCCGTGGGTGGCCCGAAGCAGCATCTGCGCTTCCCACGTGGACGACCAGCGCGCGTAGTACGACAGGTACGACCCGAGCGAGCGGACCATCGGGCCACCCTTGCCTTCGGGTCGAAGGTCGATGTCGATGTCGAGTTGCGGATCGGGCCCTGCCGTTGCCAGCGCGGCCCGCACCTCGGAGACGACCTGGGAGGCGATCCTGACCGCGTCCGGCCGATCGGAGTCCTCCATCACGAACATGGCGTCGGCGTCTGACGCGTAGCCCAACTCGCAGCCGCCCCAGCGGCCGAGCGCGATCACGGCGATCCGGGGTGACCATTCGCGGCGCCGGATGACCACTTCGAGGGTGGCATCGATGGTCGCGCTGATCAGTTCGGACAATCCCGCGCCCAGTGCGGCCAGGTCGACCAGGCCGAGAATGTCGCCCATCGCCAATCTCAGCAACTCGCGCCGCCGGACGGCCCGGATGTGCTGCACCGCCACCTCGACCTGCTCGTGCCGCTTGGCGGACGCCCGCATCTCGGCAAGTATGTCGCCCCGGCTACGCGGAATCAGGTTGTCGGCGTCGGTCAGCATTCCCGCCGATTGGGGGGCCCGCATCATCAGGTCCACGGTGTAGCGGCTGGACGACAGGATCCTGGCCAGCCGTTCGGCCATCGCGTCACCGTCACGCAACGCCCGCAGGTACCAGTGGGTGCGTCCCATGGCCTCCGACACTTGGCGGAACGCCAGTAGCGCATGGTCGGGGTTGGGGCCGGCGGTGAACCAACCGAGCATCGCCGGCAGGAGTTGGCGCTGGATCTCGGCCTGTCGCGACAGGCCTTGCGACAAGGCCGCGATGTGCCGGAGGGCGGCCTGTGGGTCGGCGTAACCCAAGGCCCGCAGCCGCACCTCGGCGCCGTAGGAGGTCAATCGGACGGCCTCGGACGGGATCCGCGCCACCGCCTCGAGCAGCGGCGAGTAGAACAGCCGCTGGTGCAGCTTGAGCACCCGCCGCCTGGCCTCGCGCCAGCGTCCGATCATCACCGCCGGGTCGGCCAGTCCCACGCCGCGCGCCAGCCGGCGCAGGCTGAGCTGGTCATCGGGCATCAGGTGCGTGCGGCGCATCTTCTCCAACTGGATCCGATGCTCCAGCAACCGCATCAACCGGTAGGCCGCGTCCAGGTCACCGCCGTCGGAGCGGCCCACATAGCCGTGCTCGATCAGCTTGGCCAGCGCGGCCAGGGTGCCGGCCTGGCGTACCCGATCGTCCGCCCGTCCGTGCACCAACTGGATCAACTGCACGCTGAACTCGACGTCGCGCAGCCCGCCAGCCCCCAGCTTGATCTCGCGATCAGCCTCCCGTGGCGGCAACAGCGCGATCACCCGGCGCCGCATGGCCTGGGTCTCGGAGACGAACTGGTCGTTCTCGGCGACCCGCCACACCATCGGCGACACCAGGTCGACGAAGTCCTGCGCGAGGGCCCGGTCGCCGGCCATCGGCCGGGCCTTCAGCATGGCCTGGAACTCCCAGTTCTTCGCCCACTTCTGGTAGTAGGTCAGGTGCGAGGCAAGGGTGCGGACCAACGGCCCGGCCTTGCCCTCGGGACGCAGGGCCGCGTCCAGTTCCCAGATGGTGCCGGCCGCCGTGTACGCGGAACAGACCCTGGTCAGGGCCCCGACCAGCTTGGTCGCCACCGTAATCGCCTCGCCACTGGAGCACGCCGGCTCGCCGGCCTCGTCCAGCGCGGGTTCACCGACATAGAGCACGTCGACGTCGCTGACGTAGTTCAGTTCCTGGCCACCTGTCTTGCCGAGCGCGACGATGCCGAGTCGCACTTTCGGCCAGCCGGGCACCTCGTCGCGGGCGACCGCCAGGGCGGCTTCCACCGTCGCATCAGCCAGGTCGGCGAGTTCGCCGGCGATCTGCGGCAACTCCGCCAGTGGATCGGACGAGGCCAGATCCCGTCCGGCGATCCGCACCACCTCGCGCCGGTAGGCCAGCCGCAAGGCGTCGGATCGTCCAGGTTCCGCGACCGGTGTGTCGGACGCCGGGTCGGCGCCGACGGAAAGCAACATCGCAGTGCGCAGCGTGCCGGCATCGTGCCGATCCAGTTCGCCGCGCAGCACGTCCAGGTCGTCCGGACGGGCACCGAGTTGCTGATTGAGCGCCACGCTTGCCCCAAACACCTGGCAGACGCGCTGAGCCCATTCCGGCTCGGCAACCAGTGTGGGCAGCAGTTCGGGACGGGCGCCGAATAGCCTTGCGAGTCCGCTCAACGCGAGATCCGGGTCAGGTGAGGCGAGCACCTGATCGACCAGGTCCCCGCACGAGTCCCCCGCTGCGGCGAACCACTCGTCGAGCGTCACGGCCGCCCGATGCGGATCGCCGAAACCGAGGCGCGCGAGGGTGCCCTCCGTCGTCGTCGTCCGGTCCATACCGGTGATGCTAGTGGGGGTGGCGCGGAGTAGCGTCGCACGCATGCCCCGCAAGCCCGCACCCTTCGATACCGCTGCGCTGGCCGTGGCCGCGGATCGACTCGCGGCCGGTGAGGCACTTTCGCGCACCGAGACGGCCGGCCTCGTCCGCGCGGTCTGCGGCGAGTTGGCTCGGCTGTATCCGGGAGGCAGCATCGAACTGCGGGTTCCGCCGTTCGCCGCGGTGCAACTGGCCGTCGACGACGCCGGACGGCATCGTCGTGGCACGCCGCCGAACGTCGTCGAGTGCGAGCCCGAGGTGTTGCTGCGGCTGGCCGCTGGAACGCTCACGTGGGCCTCAGGCAGGGCCGATCACCTCGTCCGCGCCTCGGGCGTGCGCAGCGACCTGTCCAGCGTGTTTCCCCTGGTCAGCGGCTCACAGGGCGGGCAGTGAGGTGCGCAGTTCCCATGGCGTGACCTGCGACCGGTAGGCCTCGTACTCGGCCCGCTTGTTGCGCAGCACGAAGTCGAAGACGTGCTCGCCGAGGGTTTCTGCGGCCAGCTCGGAGTTCTCCATCAGCGTGATCGCCGTGTCGAGCGAGCGGGGCAGCGGCTTGATGCCCAGCGCCTGCCGCTGCCGCTCGGTCAGCGACCAGACGTCGTCCTCGGCACCCTCGGGAAGTTCGTAGCCGTTCTCGATCCCGGCCAGTCCGGCGTTCAGCACCAGCGCGTAGGCCAGGTAGGGGTTCGCCGACGAATCGATGGAGCGCAGCTCGACCCGGGCCGAGGCGCCCTTGCCGGGCTTGTACATCGGCACCCGGACGAGGGCGGACCGGTTGTTCTGGCCCCAGCAGATGTAGCGCGGGGCCTCCGAGCCGCCGACCAGCCGCTTGTAGGAGTTGACGAACTGGTTGGTCACCGCAGAGATCTCGGCGGCGTGCCGCAGCAGGCCGGCGATGAACTGGCGTCCGATCGTCGACAGGTTGTACTCGGCCGACGCGTCGTAGAACGCGTTCGCCTCACCCTCGAACAGCGACAGGTGGGTGTGCATGCCTGAGCCGGGATGCTTCTCCAGCGGCTTGGGCATGAACGACGCGAACATGTTCTTCATCGCCGCCACCTCCTTGATCACCACCCGGAAGGTCATGATGTTGTCGGCCATCGTCAACGCGTCGGCGTAGCGCAGGTCGATCTCCTGCTGGCCGGGGCCGCCCTCGTGGTGGCTGAACTCGACCGAGATGCCCATCTGCTCCAGCAAGGTGATCGCGTGCCGGCGGAAATCGGTACCCGCGTTGGCGGTGGTGTGGTCGAAGTAGCCGCCCTGGTCGACCGGGATCGGCGGCTCGCCGGGCACGATCGGCTGCTTGAACAGGTAGAACTCGACCTCGGGGTGGGTGTAGAAGGTGAACCCCATGTCGGCGGCCTTGCGCAGCGCCCGCTTCAGCACATAGCGCGGGTCGGCGAACGCGGGTGAACCGTCGGGCAGCCTGATGTCACAGAACATCCGTCCGGTGCCCTGGGTGGTGCCCCGCCAGGGCAGCAGCTGGAAGGTGGCCGGGTCAGGGTGCGCGACCATGTCGGCCTCGTACACCCGCGCGAAGCCCTCGATGGCCGAACCGTCGAAGCCGATGCCCTCGGCGAAGGCGCCCTCGAGTTCGGCGGGGGCGATCGCCACCGACTTCAGGTAGCCCAGTACGTCGGTGAACCACAATCGGACGAAGCGGACATCGCGCTCCTCCATGGCACGCAGGACGAACTCTGTCTGCTTATCCATGGCCGCTAGTCTGCCGCCCGGCGTGTTTCAGTTGGATTACATCCATGATGCAACGACGACGAAACCCCGAGCCGGCGTCGGATTCAAGGCCGCGCAGGGGTGCTCAGCCACCGACCGGAGACGGCGAATCCGCGTCGCCTTCGTAATCCTCGTCCTCGCGGTCCCACTGATCGTTGCGGGCCTTCACCTTATCCAGCGCCCCTTCGGCGGCCTCGCGGGTCGGGTAAGGCCCCAGCCGGTTCTCCGACTTACAGCCCTCGTAGGGTTCGACCGCGTGATGCTCCAGGCACCAGTACCACTCGCCGTCCGCCACCGCCGGCCTCCTTGTCGCTCAGGTCCCCCCACTATGATCGCGCCCGTGACCGCGATCAAGCCCCACCCCGTCAGTCCGCTGCGCCCGGTGCCGCGGCAGATCGCGCGTCCGCACTATGTCGGACGGCCCGCGCCAGATCGCTACCGGGGCTCGGACGTCCAGAGCGCCGAGGTGATCGAGAAGATGCGGGTGGCCGGACGGATCGCCGCCCAGGCGATGCACGTAGCGGCAGACGCCATCGCCCCGGGCGTCACCACCGACCACTTGGACGCGGTCGCCCACGAGTTCATCTGCGACCAGGGGGCGTATCCGTCCGCGTTGGGGTACCGGGGTTTCCCGAAGTCGATCTGCACCTCGGTGAACGAGGTGATCTGCCACGGCATCCCGGACGCGCGTCCGCTCGAGGACGGCGACCTGGTCAAGATCGACGTCACCGTGTTCATCGACGGTGTGCACGGCGACAACTGCGGCACGTTCTACTGCGGCGAGGTCGACCAGGCGTCCAAGGACCTCACCGACCGCACCCGCGAAGCGCTGAACCGGGCGATCAGGGCGGTCCGTCCGGGGCGCCAGGTGAACGTGATCGGACGGGTGATCGAGGCCTACGCGAAACGGTTCGGCTACGGCGTCGTCCGCGACTACACCGGTCACGGCGTGCACACCTCGTTCCACTCGGGCCTGGTCATTCCGCACTACGACGAGCCGGCGCTGAACACCGTGATCCGCACCGGCATGACGTTCACCATTGAGCCGATGCTCACCCTCGGCGACTTCCACTCCACGCTCTGGGACGACGGCTGGACGGTGGTCACCGACGACGGCAGCCGCTGCGCACAGTTCGAGCACTCCCTGGTGGTCACCGAGGACGGCGCCGACATTCTCACCCTGCCCTGATTGCACCCGCGAACCGGCCTCCTGGCGGGTGACGGGGAGGACTTCTGATGGCGCAACCGGGGTGGTTCCCCGATCCGGGCGGGCAACCGGGCATGTACCGCTACTGGGACGGCACCGCCTGGACACAGCAGCGTTCGGCGAAGGTCGTTGCGGAACGGGACCCCTCCCAGGCGGCTCCTTGGCGCCATTCCACTCAGGCGCTGGCCTGCGTCGTCAGAGAGTCATCCGTGGCGGACGGCGTGCCGTAGGTAGACGACGCCGTTGTCGAATCGTCGCTGGTCCACCAGTTCGAGGTCGATCCGCACGCCGCGAGGCAGCGCGGGCTTGCCGCCGCCCACCAGCACCGGGGACAGCAGCAGCACGCACTCGTCGACCAGTCCGTGCCGGAAGGCCTCCGCCGCGATCTCGGCGCCGCTGATGCTCAGGTCCTTGTCGGAGGTCTGCTTGAGCCGGCGCACCAACTCGGGGTTGAACTGCCGCTCGATGCGGGTGCGCGCTGACGAAACATCGGTGAGCGAGGACGAGTAGACGATCTTGTCCGTGTCGCGCCAGATCTCGGCGTACTCACGCACCACCGCGGGCTCGTCGGCCAGCCAGTCGTCGTCCTCCCACACCCGCATCACTTCGTACATGCGTCGTCCGTAGAGCGCGGTGCCGATCTGACGCTCGAACTCGTTCCAGAACGCATGCACGTCCTCGTCGGGGGCGGACCAGTCGAACTCGCCCGCTTCGTCCTCGAGAAAGCCGTCGAGTGAGGTGTTGGCCGCATAGATCAACCTGCCCATGGAACTCCTCCGCCCGGTCGAAGCTCAAGACTGCGGCGAAAGTCGCATCGGCGCAACTGGGAGGTTTGGCCTCCAGACCTCGGTCCGGGCGCAACCCGACTTCTGCGTACTCGGTGGCCCAACATGGCACGGACCCCGAACCTTGCGGTTCGGGGTCCGTGAACTGTCGCACTGAGGCTCAGGCGAGGGCCTTGGCCTTCAGGGCTTCGAACTCGTCCTGGGTGATCGCACCGGAGTCGAGCAGAGCCTTCGCCGAAGCGATCTGCTCAGCCGGGTTGGTGGCCTGACCGGCCACGTCCTGGATGTAGCGCTGCTGCTTGGCCTGCGCATCGGCCATTTCCGCCATCCTGCGCTCGGACATGCTCTTACCGCGAGCGATCAGGTAGATCAGGGCGCCGAGCCACGGCAGCAAAACGAACACAACCGACCAGCCGGCCTTGGCCCAACCGCTGAGGGTGTGGTCACGAAACATGTCGAAGATGCACTGGAAGAAAATCATCACTGCAGAGATCCAGATGAAGAACCAGAAGCTCCACCACAGGAACTGCGCAAAGTCGCCAGAAAACACGGAATAACCTTTCGTCAAGTTTGTCGATTCCGAAGAGTATTGTAGCCGCTCTCCGGAGCGCCTCGCGTCATGGCCTGCGCGACGAACACCACGGGACGAGTCGGGCCGAAACTTGGCTGGAGGGACGTGGCTTGGGGCTCGCTCGTACAGCCTGAGCGGGAGCAACCCGGCCGTGGCTCACCCTCGCGTCCCGATGATCGTCCCACCATCCTCAACGCCGAAGAGCCCCATCGAGTCGCAGCGCCATCGCTGTGGCCAAGTCGACGTGGCGATGAGGGGCACTTCGAGCGTGCGCCCCTCGGCTTCGAAACCCGGCTGACCTTCACCTTTGCTGGGATCAGGCGATGCGAGAATGTGGCTCATGACTGAGACTGTGTTCAACACCGCGGGAGGTATGGACGCGATGCGACGGTTGGCGGCGGCATGGCACGAGCGCGCCTTGGACTCACCGATCGTCGGTCATGCTTTCGCACACGGGTTCCGCGATGACCATGTCGAGCGGCTGGCTTGCTATCTCGCCGAGGCCCTAGGTGGGCCGCCGGCCTATTCCCAGCGGTACGGCGACGAGTCCGCGGTCGTGCGGATCCACGCCGGGAACGGTGAGCACGTCGAGATGGACGACGATGCGGTCGCTGTCTTCGGCGACGCGGTTGAGAGCTGCGGACTTCCCGACGACGACCGACTCAAAGCGTCGCTGAAGGCGTACTGGGAGTGGGCGACTCGAACCACGATGGCGGCCTATCCGACCTCACCGGACGACGTACCGGACGGACTGAAGATCAGGAAGTGGTCCTGGGATGGGCCGCTGGACGAGCGAGTCCACCAAACGCAGTGAACGGACGCCGATCTCGCTGCACCCTGGCTGTACCAGAGAACCCAGGAGATGCTGGACCTCATCGCTCATCGGTCAGGCAGCGGCGTCAGTTACTGGGCTCGCCACGCACCGATCTGATCGGCGAACTGCAGTGCGATCTGGGTGACAGCTCCGTCGAGTAGATCCTGCAACTCGTGGCGGTCGGGGCTGAGCTGACCGTCTCCCCACTCAAGGAGCTGCTTCAAGTCCGAGCGTAGGTCGGGATGGATCTCTGCCCAGCGATGAGCGGCCACGCGACGGTCCGTCGTCCAGACCCCGTCGCGAACACTGACCAGACCTGCGACGGCGAACAACGTCTTGCGACCGATCGCTCGCGACAGCAAGGCCAGGCGTTCATCACCGTCGGCGATGTGCGCGCACTGTTGTCGCCAGCTGGCAACCCTAAGCGGCAGATCGCCGTTGAAGCCGCGGGCGGCGGCTCGATCGCCCGGATAGGTGGGCAAGTCGGCTGCCGGGTCGGGGCCGCCCAGCCACGCGCAATAGTGCTTGAGAAAGACTCGGTTGCCGTAGCCGGCGTCGCCGGAATCAAGGTCCTGAGCGGTCAGCACGCCGATGGCCACGCCCCGGGTCAGGGCCCGGTTGTCTTCGGACAACCGAGTGCTCAGCTGTGCGGCGGCTCTCGGGTCCACCCCGTACGCGATCAGATCCACATCGGACGCGCCGACGACTGCCTGACCAGTAGCAACCGATCCGTACAGGTAGAGGGCGACGCTTTCGTCGAAGAGGGAGGTCAGGCTCGCAATCAGCGGCTCGAAGGGGGCCGGCACGCGACGACGGTCCACACCCGTGGTGATCGTGCCATCGGCACTCAACGATTCGAGTGGATCACGCACGTACACCCCCTACCACCACGTAAACAATGATCCACGACGTCATGCTCGGGTCGTGATAGGTACGGGCTCGATCCCAAGTCCAATAGAACGGGGATGGTTGCGGACCCTTTGAGCGGGGCGCACGTTGGAGACCACTTGGTCCTGCAACTGCCTGGATAACGCTACGCGCCCTCTATTGCGGCACGTTGAGAAGTGAGTAGCCGGTCGCCTGACGAGTTCGCTGCCCCGTGACGAGGGTCGGTGCGCCGTGTTCGTGGAAAGACCAGCCGTAGACACGCAGACATCCACGTGATGGACTGGCGGCCGTCATGGGGACTGACATTGGTCTGCCGAAAGCCGGCGACTCCGCCGAGGCACATCTCGAGAGCGCCGTACGGCGCCGATGGTGGGCGGGCCTATTGACCTGCGTCGTCGCCGTCGGCTGGTGTTGGGGGTCCCTGTGGCCGCTGGTGTTCCTGCTCGCCCGAGGGCGGCTCCCGACGCTTCCACTCATCGGCACAGTGAGTGACGGCTGGCCCTTCTACCACGTGTCACATCGGGTCTTCAGCGTCCTGCTGGCGGCGTACGTAGTGTTGGGTTGGCCGTTATGGCGGGTCGGCCGGGGGATCATGCGCGGCGACCCCTCCTCCGCGCGCCGGATGTGGATTCTTGCGCCGGTCGAGGCTCTTGGCTGGTGGTGCTTCGGTCTGCCCATCCCGCCCTTCGTTTGGCTGGTGCGAGCGGGGCTCCTCGCGACGTCCCAGATGCGTCGACGCTCGGCAGCCAGTTAGTTAGTTCCCGCGGGCGCGGCCCGGTTACAAGGTCGCGATCACCCAGTGTTCCCCAGATCGGTTGACTTCGCTGAAGCCCGCCGGTGTGAGCCGGGTGACACGAACCAGCCCAGAACCTCACGGACATTCGGGGCCATCGCGGCCATTTGTGCCCGTTGACTAGGGATATAGTGCGGTTCAAAGAACAGCAGTGACGCGGTCAAGTCCGTCGGGAGCGTCTTGCGCAGGCGCAACGCCTTCCCATTCACCTTGAACGCCCGCCGCCCGGACTCGTCCTCGATCCAGAAGTCGTCGCCGATCGACAGCAACTTCTCCCGCATCTGGTAACGGTCTGCGTTTCCGCGAGCCCCGAAGGTCTCCCGCTCTTCCCGCCGTCCCTCGCGGCGCTCATGACCGACCAACATCGACTCCCGGGTTTTTGGCTAGGACATCCCAAGGCCGGACACGCGCCAGGCGGCAACATCCTCGATTCCGGATCCGCCGGGATGGGTTCCTTCTGTGGGTTGACGACTCGCATGCTGCCGCGCTCGCGCCCCGGCGACCGGAGCAGCTCCACTCCGCAAATGTCCAAGGAGTGCAAGATCGGTGAGGCCCGCCCTCCTCGGAAATCTAGGAGGGACGTGTCGTTTCGAGTTGCTTGACTGCCTCGTTCACGTTGCGCAGGACCTGACTCTCCGGGATCACGTCGAAGGTTCCATGGGTGCGCATGGATTCGATGACGGGGACATGGACGTCGACCAGTCGCACCGCGAGGCCGCGGCGCTGCAGGCCGCCCAGGAGCACATTGAGCATGTCGACGCTGGTCAGGTCCAGGCCGGACTGGACGCGCAGGTCGAGGATCAGGGCGGTGGGCGGTGGAGCGGCCTGGTCGATAAGGGCCGTGAGTTGGGCCCGGACGGTGAGGGCGTTGGCGTAGTAGATCGCTCCGTCGAGGCGCACGATCAGGACACCGGGCACCGGCTTGTTCTCCGGGTGCAGAGCGAGTTCCGAGTACGCGCCGGGGATGTCGGGGACCTCGCCCAGTACGGCCAGGTGCGGGCGGCTGGTCTGGTAGACGACGAAGAGCAGCGAGGACAGCAGCCCGATGATCATCCCCTCCAGCACATCGATGAACACGACGCCGAGCATCGCGAGCAGCGCGAACCAGAACTCAGTGCGCGAGGCCAGCCGCAGGCGCTTGAGCTTGCGCGAGGCGATGATGCTCCACACCGCCTGAATGATCAGGGCTGCGAGGACCGCTTCGGGAAGCGATCCGAACAGTGGCGTCAGGAACAACAAGGTGATGACGGTCGCGACCCAGGCGATCAGGTTGGACACCTGCGACTTCGCACCCGCCCCCTCCTTGACGGCACTACCGGACATGCCGCCGGCAGCGATCATGCCGCCGAACAGCGCGCTCACCAGGTTCGTTGCCGCGTGGGCGGTCAACTCCTGATCGGGATCCACCTCGTACCCGTGGCGGTCCGCGAACTCCCGGGCCACCCCCAGCGCCTCACTGAAGGCAACCAGCAGGACGCCGATCGCGGGAAGGATCATGCCGAGGTAGGCATCGAGCGGAATCGCGTCGAACCGGAGAGAGGGCAGCCCTGCCGGCAGCGTGCCGATGACGGCAACGCCGTACCGGCCCGACAGGTCCAGGGCCGAGCTCACCGCGATCGCCGAGAAGAGGACGACCAGCCCGGCGGGAATCCGCCGGCTCCACCGGGGCAGAAGGAAGAGCAGCGCCATCGCCACGGCTCCCACCACGACCGTGGGCCAGTTCGCCTCCGGGAGTGCCCTGATGATGCCGATCAGCTTCTGGACTGAGTTGCCCTCAGGTTTGGGCACGCCGAACACCTTGTTCAACTGGCCCACCGCCACGAAAACGGCCAGACCCAGGACGAAGCCATCCATCACCGGCTTGGAAAGGAACTGCGTGACGAAACCCAGTTTCGCGAACCCGGCCGCCAGGAAGACCAGTCCCGTCACCAGGACGAAGGCCGAGGCGTACGCCTGGTAGAGGGCCGGATCAACCCCATCGACCTTGGCCAGCCCCAGGGCCAGCAGGGTGGACGAGGCAAGCAGCGCGGAGGTGGCCGAGGTGGGTCCGACCGCGAGGTGCCGTGACGTACCGAAGAGCGCATAGACCAGCAACGAGACGACCAGCGTGTACAGGCCCGCCTGCGGCGGCAAGCCCGCGATCCCCGCATAGGCCATCCCCTGCGGGACCAGCAACCCCCACAGCGTCAGGCCGGCGACAGCATCCTTCGACAGCCACTTGCGGTCGTAATGTCGACCCCACGAAAGAATCGGGACGAGGCGTGCTAATCCACCGGTTTTGGTGGGACTACCGACGTTTGCCTCAGTCACAACCGACCTCACTCAACACGTCCGGATGGAACACCGCCCAATTTAGTGCCACCGGACCGACCACGACCCGGCCAACCCAACTTCGTTGGCGCCGGGCACGCGGCCCATCCGGAACGTGACGGTGCATTGGCCCTACACGCCTTCCTGGGCCTGGATTCGGCCGTCGCCAATTGCGGTGCGCAGTGCGCCATGGTCCACCTCGTTTTGGTTGGCGTAGGCGAATGCGAACTCGGCAACGGCCCGATCAAAGGTGTCGTTGTTGCCGAGGTAGGCGGCGATGGCGACCCGCTCGCCGGATCGTGCATGGGCGCGGGCCAGGGTCCAGCCGCACATGCGCCCATAAACCCCCAGTCCCCCGGGAACACTTCCCTCGACTTCGGCCGACGCCTTCCCGTCGCGCAATTGCCGCACGTAGTAGTCACGGTCGACGCCGTCCAGGCCGTTGGTGCGTTGCCAGCCGAGGAAGATGTCACTGGCCGCCTGGAGCACACGCTGGCCGGCCACAACCCGCTCGCCATGGTTGGTGTACTCACTCACCCCGAGGAATTGCTCAAGGACCGAGGATTGGGCTTCCTTGGCCTGCAGGAACAGCGGGTCGCCGGAATCCACGCCCTCGAACAGCAGGATCCAGGCCCTGGTCCCGACACTGCCCACACCGACGACCTTGCGAGCCATGTGGACGAACCGGTACTGGTCAAACAAGCACTGACGGTCCGACACGAGGCTCGCCCGGTAGGCGGCGAGCAGCTCGGCCATCTGAGCGAACAGGGTCTCCCCGACCTGACCAGGGAACACCTCCTCAACCGGCACGATCAGCGGCGGCACGGAGGCTATCTGGGCTTGGCCGTCGACAACGTGGGTGAGCTTGCTGAAGGCCTGCAGGCTGTCACGCGTCGGCGCCTTCGCCAACAGGGCCTCGGCAGCACGCAACCGCTGAGGCGTCGTCTTCCCGCGAAGCTCCGCAAGGATCCGCTTCGCATCAAGCCGGGCATACCAGACCGCCTGGTTCGGCATCGCGGCGAAAGCTCGCATGGCCTTCCTGTAGGCGCGCACCGTCCCCACGACGATGGTGCGCGTCTCGGCCCTGCGGAACGAGTTGACCCGGCAGACGATCTCAAGGCTGGCCGCCAGCCGCTTGACGTCCCACTCAAAGGGCCCGGGCAACGTCTCGTCGAAGTCGTTCAGGTCGAACACCAGGTTCCGCTCCGGTGTCGCATACATACCGAAGTTGCTCAGATGCGCATCCCCGCACAACTGCACGCGGAGCCCCGAGCTGGGCGTCGATGCCAGATCGGCAGCCATGACCAGCGCACCACCCCGGTAGAACGCGAACGGTGAGGACACCATCCGCCCGTACCTGATCGGGAGCAACTCCTCGACCCGGGACCGCCCCTGCCGCGCGAGCAACTCCACCGGATCCGGCCGTAGCGACGTCGGGTCGAAGATCGCATGATCAGCCAGCGGGGTCGTCGACCGTGCCTGCCGGCCCCTCGCCTGGAGTTCCGCGAGCCTGGCTGAGGGCGGCCCGGTCTCCTTGCGCCGACGCGCCGGAAGCAGCGGCTCGACGCTGCTGGCTCGACCCTTCGCCACGAGACCCTCCATCCAACGATCCACATGTCGAGGGGTCTCCACAAAGAACTCTCGGTGGCCCGGGTCCATTAGCCGCCTAGCCTACGCCTACACGGTCCGGGCAGGTTAGCAACCCGTCGATGCGGCGCCAGCCGCCAGCCAGTCCTGCTCGGATCTTGGGAATCCAAGGCCACGATCAAGCAGGAGTTGATCCGGTTACCCACCAGCGCAGCTCGACGGTTTGTCCGAGGAGAGGGCGTTTCGCGGGTTCGACCGGGCGACGCCCTCGGTTTCTATCCAGCACGGTGGGAAGATGCGACGCGGCGGAAGTCCGGCAGGGCGAGGAACTGCGCGACAGACATGACCGCGGCCGAACCGAAATAAACCGCTCCGAGGACGTCCGGTACGAACACGAGCACGAGAGCGACCGGCACGATCGCGATCCACATCGCGAGCCACGCCCACCACTCGCGCCGGCGATACGGGATCAGGAGTATGACAAGCGCGAGCAGGTGGAGCATGCCGAAAAGCTCGAACATCTGCTTCTCGTCGGTGGACGAGGCGATGTAGAAGACGCCGGCGAAGTGATTGAGCGCGAACGCTACCGTGAAGAAGAGCAGCGCTCCCCAGGCGATTCGCCACAGCACGACGCTCACCGACCGGCCACCGCCTGCGTCTGGCGCGCTCAGAGTGCTTTCGGGTGCACCGCTTCCCACCACGGACATGATCACTCCGTCCCCACGCATCTTGACACTTCGGCTAGTGAGCGAAGTCGAAGGTCTCATAGGCGACAGGCTGGGGCGCGGCCAACATCTGCTCCAGCACACCGGCCTGCTGGAAGGCGGGGAACAGGACGTTCTCGGCGAAGGTCCGAGCGGTCGCCTGATCCTGCCAGACGTCGAGGATCTGCACCCTCCCGTCGGGAAGTTCGCTGGCGGCGTGAATGATGAGGCCCTCCGGCTTCGGGGTCAAGACGCCGGGGACGGCGTCATACTCAGCCTTGCTGTCGGCGTAGGAAACCATTGCTACGGGCATGGGTGCTCCTTGATCTGGTGGCCGCAAGCCGCCTCGTGGCGAGCCTGTAGCCACACCATAAGGCGGCCGGATCCGCTACTGAATAGGGTGTTTCCCTACGAACTCGGCTCAGCCATCCGTCGGCCCAGTTCAGCCCTCGACCGGATGCCGAGTTTGCGGTAAACGTTCGCCAGGTTGACCTCGACGGTCTTCGGGCTGATGAATAGCACCCGGGACACCTCCCGGTTCGTCTGCCCGGAAGCGGCAAGCTCCGCGACCCGACGCTCCGAGGGGGTGAGGACGTCGCCCTGTGGAGAGACGGCACTAATCCGGCCCAGCTCCGCTTTCGTACGGCTGCTCCACAGCGGGTTCCCCAGCGCCTCGAAGATCGACAGCGCCCGCTCCAGCGTCTCGGCGGCAGCGCGCTTGCGGTGGTTACGGCGCAACAGCTGGCCGCGTACGAGCAGGGTCCGGCCGAGCTCGAGCGGTACGGGCAGGCGCTCGTGATGGTGCAGGGCCTCGGCGGTCGCCTCCAGCGCTCCGGCCACGTCGCCGTGCGCAGCCAGCAGCAATGCTTGGCACCGTGACCCGAGGGCGAGGGCCCATGCCCGGTCGAGGCGCCGCCCGTTGTCCAGAAGCTGGGTCACCAGGGCCTGGGCCTCGTCACTGCGCCCCACGGCGATCAGGGCTTCTGCAGCATCGGGCGCGAACGGGGCAGCCGTCGGCTCCCCGTAGCCCATCGCGGGCGCCGCCGCGATCAGTGGCCCGAGGGCCCGCAGCGCCGCTGGGTAGTCCCCGCCGGACACCTCGACGAACCCCAGCGTCACCAGCGGCCAGACCCGGACAGCAAGGGAGCCGCCCCGCTCGAAGATGGCAAGCGCGCCGTTGGCCGCCTCACGGCACCGCTCGGCGTCGCCCTCGTACGCAGCGACCACGGCCTCGACGCTGCGGGCGATCGCCAAGGGAATGTCCGTCCCGAGCTGACGCGCGCGTTCCGCGGTGTCCTCGGCGAGCAATCGCGCCTCGGGCACCGACCCCCTCCAGCACTCCACCATCACGTGGTGGAACGCCATGAACATCAGGTCGCTCTCCGCGCCGCGCTCGATCGCCTGCCGTCGAAGCGTCAGCAAGCCGTCCCTGGCCTGGTCCAGCTGTCCCACCCAGGCACGCATCAGGCTGGCCGCCAGGGACGGGCGCAGCATGATCGCCGACGTCGACTCCGGGTCCTCCAGCTCCAGGGCGCGGGTGAGCATGGCCTCGTCCAGGCCGAGCCCGCTGAGGAACCGCACCATCAGGGTCCCCGCGAAGGCCTCGCCAAGCAGGGCGCGGTCGTTCGCCTTTTCCGCACCAGCGACCGTGGCGGTCGTCAGCTCGAGGGCGTCCTGGATCCGCCCGAGGTTCACCAGCACGTACAGCTGGTCGACCGAGATCTGGACCCGGAGCCGAGGATCCAGGTCCGGCTCCGCCAGGGCCTGGTCCAGCAACGCCGCCGCATCGGTGTAGCTGTCGTCGTGCAACCTGATGATCGCCAGCAGGTGGAGGGCGACAGGCCGGAGGCCACCCGGCGCGAGCGCCGCGACGACCTCCTCGACGCAGCTCCGGGCACGTCGCGGGTCACCCGCGTCGAACAGGTGGTGCGCCATGCGGAGCCGCCGCTCCGGCGTGTCGCCGCCCAGCCTGAGACTCAGGTCAAGAAGCTCGGCGGCCGTCGCCGGCGCCCCCCGTGCGCGCGCGACCCCGGCGGCTCGGTCCAGCTCCTGCAGGGCTTCCGGGTCGAGACCGGTCGACCCGAGCGCTCGGTGGCGGGCGCGTTCCACCGGGTCGGTCACCGCTCCCGCGAGCCGCCGGTGGGTCTCCCTGCGCTGCCCGGCGGTGGCCGTCGCATAAACGCCCGTGCGCAGCAGGGGATGGGTGAAGGCGATGGCACGCCCGTCGATCGTGAGCACGCCGGCCGCCTCCGCGACGAACAGGTCGTCCTCGACCCGCGAGCCGCCCGCGTCCCCGACCACCGTCTCCACGACGTCCACCGTCGGGCTCGCCATCGCCGCCACGGCCAGCAGCGCCTGCCTGACGGTGGGCGAGAAGGCGTCGATCCGGGCGTTCACCAGGCGCCTCAGGTTCGCCGGGAACGACGCCGGAGCCTCCCCTGGTCGTGCGTCGCCGAGATAGCGGGCCAGCTCGAGCGCGTGCAGTGGGTTCCCGCCTGACGCCTCTTCGATGCGAAGCATGGTCGGTCGTGGATACGCCCTTCCAAGCCGGTCCCCAAGCAGCTCCTGGAGCGCGGCCGGCGGGAGCGGTCCGACCGTCAGCCGAGTGTCCCGGTCCGCGTTGCCGGACGGGAGCCAGTCGTCCTCGCCCGCGTAGGTGTCCCCCCGGACGGTCGCGACCACCGCCACCCCCGCGTCGATCCTCCTGAGCGCGTACGAGATCGCCGACCTGCTGGACGGGTCCACCCACTGGGCGTCGTCGAGGGCCAGCAGCACGCTGGACGTCTCGCGGAGCACGTCCAGGATCGACAGCAACGCGGCGCCCAGAGCCAGCGGGTCGGTGGACCGGGCCGGGTCGGACGACCGGGCGAGAGCAACATCGATCGCCTCCTGCTGTCGGGGAGGAAGCGAGGCGAGCACAGTCCCCGGCACGTCCGACAGCAGGTCGGCCAGCGTGGCCAGGGTGAGGCCCGCCTCACTGCTCGTCGGTCGCGCGTCCAGGACGTACATCCCCTGGCTGTGGGCGAGGTCGATGGTGGACCACCACAGGGCCGTCTTGCCCATTCCCGCCGGCCCCTCGAGGATCAGCGTGCCCGACGCCGACCCGATCGGGACGAGAAACCCGGCGATCGCCAGCAGCTCTGTCTGCCGCCCGTACAGCCTGCTGTGCACGCTGTCAGTGTGGCCCCAGAACAGAGCCGTGCGAAAGCCCGACGAAGGCCGGGAGACGGCCGAGAGGGATCATGGACGCACTGAGGACCAAAGATCGTCGTGGTGACCTGCCTCGCGATGCCATCTGTCCTAGACCGCCTGGGAGGTGTGGCGGGCGAAGATGCGCGCCGCGAGGCCAGATTTGGGGACGAGCCGGCCTGTAAGCCGGATTCTGTGACCCCGAGGGGCCGGTGATCATCCATCTGCGGTCGCCGTTGCCGACGGCCTTCGCCCGAAGGCGTGCGACCTACCCGGACGCCTCGCGCGGGCAGCGCTCGAACGGCATCCGCGGACCGCGTCTGAGACGTGGCCCTTCTTGGTCTTGCTCCGGGTGGGGTTTGCCTAGCCACCCCAGTCACCTGGGGTGCTGGTGGTCTCTTGCACCGCCGTTTCACCCTTACCGCCGTTGCCGGCGGCGGTCTGTTCTCTGTGGCACTGTCCCGCGGGTCACCCCGGGTGGGCGTTACCCACCACCCTGCCCTGTGGAGTCCGGACTTTCCTCAGCTTGCGCTGCGATCACCCGGCCGACTCGTCCACGGACAAGAGTAGGCCAACGCCGGAGGTTCGCCGAACCCCGAGGTTGCGCTTGTCGAAACCTGGTCTCGACACGCTCGTCCGACCGCCGGGTCTCGCCAAGCTCGACCTGCAACCACCCTCGGCCGGCTCAACCGAAGATGCGGAAGTCGACCCGCCCGCTGACCAGGTCGGCAGCCACCAGCGTGGCGGTCACCTCGGTGCCGAGCCGAAGCTTGCTGCCTCGAACCTTTGCCTCCACCGCGGGCTCCTGTAGCTGCAGCCGTCCGGACGCTCGGTCGGAGTCGACGTCGATCAGCACCCCCGGGAACTGCTGCCCGATCCGGGGAGCCAGCACCATGGCCTCGACGAGGTCGACGATGCCGCGCTCGTACTTACCTGCCCGGCGAGCGGAGTCCTCCATCTCGCTGGGCAGGGCGTCAAGAGCGTCCAGCACCCAGGTCGGCACCGGCTCGCCCGCGCTCAGCGAGACACAGATCTCGCCCGCGTAACGGTCGACCAGGCGACGCAAGGGTGCCGTCACATGGGCGTACGGTGCGGCGATCGCGGCGTGTTCGGACGACTTCGGAGCTCCGTCGGTGAACGAGTCGTAGCCTGCGCCGCGGAACAGGGTGGTGCACGCGTTCAGCATGGCCGCCTCGCGCGGCACCGAGGCGTCCAACTCACGGACGAAGTCGGGGTACGACACCTGCTGCGGCCACCGAATCCCGAGCGCCTGGGCGGTTCGGCGCAGCCGGCTGACGGCATGGTCCTCGGCCGGCGGCAGGGTGCGCAGAATGCCGACACCGGCGTCCAGCATCATGCGTGCGGCGACCATGCCGGTGAGCAGCGACAACTGGGCGTTCCAGCCCTCGCAGGGCAGGTTCGTGCGGTACTCCAGGGTCCAGGTGCCGCCGGCGGCCGTCACCTGCTGTTCCGGCACCCCGAGGCTGATGCCGCCCCTCGCCACCTCGGCGGCTTCACGCAGTTGGCCGACCTCTTTGAGCAGCAGCAGTACCTCATCGGTCGTACCGCCGTCGATCGCCGCCTGCACCTCGGCGTAGGTGTACTGATGCCGGCTACGCACCCGCGCCCGTCCGACCGTCGAGTGGGTCGGTGCGGCCTGCCCGTCCAGTTCCATCTCCCAGACCAGGGCCGGACGCACCTGGTCGGGCAACAGGCTGGCGGCGGCCTCGCTCAGCACCTCTGGGTGCAGCGGCGTGCGCCGGTTCGGCGCGTACAGGGTCTCGACCCGCTGGTGGCACTCCGCATCGATCAGGCCGCCGGGTGCGACGAAGGCGGCAACGTCCGCGATCGCGTAACGGAACAGGTAGCCGGAATCTGTGCGGGCCAGGTGCAGAGCCTGGTCCAGGTCCCGCGATCCTTCGGGGTCGATGGTGATGAACTCGACCCCGGTGAGGTCGCGTTGCGGCAGGGTGCGGTCGGCGACTGCCAACTCGGCCGCCTGGATCACCTCGGGGGGAAAGTCGTCCGGAACTCCCAGGGACTCGCGCAGTTGGGCCAACCCGGCACGCAGCGGGGCGGGCACCTCGTCGAGAAAGGCAACGTGGCGGGTGGGCATCGGCGTTCTCCGTTCGTTACCCGCTCAATCTAGTGCCGCGGCCCGCAGCCCGGCCCGGGGGGACCCGTCCTGCCGGGTGGCGGCTCGGCGCGGACCCCCGTCACTGGGCGGAGTGCCCGAGGGTAGGGGTCGTCTTGGGTTTCTTCAACACCTCGACGGACGCCCGGATCGCGGCCACGATCGCGGTCACCGGCGCATCCGTGCGTTGCAGGACGGCCGCCCAGAGCGGCACCAGTTCGTCCTCATAGATGTGCCCGTGCCCGGCCGGCGTGTCGAGACTGGTCGCCATGTCGGTGCTGGTCTGGAACCAGGTCACCAGCGGCCACCAGCGCAGTGACGGGTTCACGTCGGTTCCGGCACGCTCGCGCATCCAGTCCGGTGAGCGCCACGCCAGATCGGCGGTGAAGCGGGCCATCGGGTCGGAGGCGTGGGCGACGTAGACGATGCGCGGCTCCTCCCATGAGCCCAGCGGCCGTCCGTACGCGTCGGCGACCAACTCGGTCGGCTTGGTGACGAACCTGATGTGTCGCCCGTTGTCGATCACCGGAGTGATCTCGGGCGATCCCCGCATGCGTGACCTGGTCAGCGCGCGCGCGATCTTGGTGAAACCAGGGGTGCCGATCCACAGTCCCCCGGCGACCCGGCTCACCATGTCGTCGGCGTCGACGAACGCACCGTGCCCGCCGTAGGAACCCAGCGACTCGCCACTCACGTAGATCATCGGACGGCGGTCCTCCGGCAACAACTCGATCGCCTCTTCGATCTCGGCGAACAGCGCCCGGGCGCAGGCCAACGGTGTCTCGCGGTCGGCCACGAACACGAAGGCGCTGGCCAGCTTCGAGTACTGCACCGAGATCGTGGCGCAGTCGCCGGCGGTCAGGTACTCGACCGACTGGACGGAGAACTCGTCCACCCACCCGCGGCCGGCGGGGGTGTCGATGACCACGGTGCCGCGGGTCAATGCACCAGTGCGCCGAACCTCGGCCATGGCGTGCGCCACGACTTCGTCCACGCCGCCGTCGCCGAGTGACGCATAGACCCGTATCGGCTCCATCGCCGGCTCGCCGACGACCGCGGTGAGCTGCGCCGCGTCCGGGCCGCACGAGGTGAAGATCTGGCCGCGGCGCCCCAGCTCGTCCCATGATTGGGCACTGCCCGGCGATCCGCTGCGGGTTGGCTTGTCAGGCGCCTGGACCCCGCGCGGACGGCGGCTGTTCATCTTCGTGGCCTGGCGGGAGATCCGTTCCAGAGCCTGATGGAAGATCATCGCGTTGACGAACCGCAGCACGAGGAACGCCACAACGATCGCCAGCGTCACCGACACCAGAGCGGGCAGGAACAGGTCGAGCCCGCCAGTGATCCAGCCGGTGAAGATCGTGAGCAACCACACCAGTGCCATCAACAGGGCCATGGTGACCAGCGCCACGGCCGTGGAGGCCAGGTCGTGCCAGAACGGCTGGGTGTGCATGCCGACCAGCCGGGCCGTCTTGCGGTGCTCACGAATCGACCACGCCCAGCCGAGAATCACCAGCACCGCCGCGAGACCGATCAGGATCCAGTAGCCGCCCGACATCGTCCAGGTGACCCGAACCTGGACGCCGAGCAGCCGACCCAGTGCTCGCAGGGTCATCTCGAAGAGGAAGCCGACCAGATAGCCGATGGCGGCGATGAACCCGCCGATCATTCCCTGTTCCAGCCATCGCCGAGGCAGCAGGCTGGGCGCGAACGACACCAGGAAAAGGCCCAGGCCGAGGACCACGCCGACACCCGACCACGCGCCCATCGGCCCCCCTCTGCTCAACTGGGTTCACCCTATTGCTTGGCCGTCCCGCTGGTCAGCATAGGGTTGGTGCCATGAAACCTGCTCCCGCCGTCAGCACCGCAACCGTCACGGCCTTCGGACTCATCGGAGGCTGGCTGACCGCTCGGGAGTCAGGCATCAGGCCCCTCGGCGGCGTGGTGCTCGGAGTGGCCGGAGCGTATGCCGGACGCACCTGGTACGCCCGGCATGGCGCCGCCCGGACGGCCGCCCTCGTCGCCCTCTACCTGGCGGCCTTCGGCGGCTCGCATCCGCTGGCCAAGAAGATCGGCGGCTGGCCGTCGGTGCTCGCGGTCACGGCGATCGCGTCCGGAGCCGCCTACCTGGCGTCGGACCACACCGAGTAACTGCGGGCCGTCCCCGCTCAGCCGGGCAACGGGCCGGCCATCTCGGCCAGCTTCGCCACCCGCTTCGCGCGCAGGGTTCCGGCCACGTACTTCTGGGTCCAGGTGTCGTCCTCCACCAGGTCGAGGGCGTGCGCATCCGCGTCGGCATCATGTGCCGGGCCGGCCAATCGCTGCACGACCGAGCGGAAGTAGTAGTGGAAGAAGAGCCGGTTGAACTCGGTGAAATAGATGTCTGCCACCCGCCGGTCGCCGCGCACGATGATCATGTTCTCGTCGTTCTCGGTGGTGGACGCCCGCGAGAAGTTGGCCGATCCGGTGACCACGACCGGGTCGGCGCCGAGCGGATCGGACAGCAGGAACTTGTCGTGGATGAACGCCACATGCTTGTTGAGGCCGAGTTCGCGGGTGGTGGTCTCGGCGACCCACCGACCGAGCGGATGGTCCAGTTCGGAGCCCCAGGCCTGGTAGACGTTGCGGCTGGCGTCCAGGCGGACCGTCGACTTTCCTCGCGTCTCGAGTAGAAAGAACCGCAGCGGGCCGTCCGGCGTGCCCGCGGCGGCCGCGTCCTGGATCTCCTGGGCGATGCCGAACGCGAAGGTGGCGCAGGCCAGCGAACTGGTTCCGGCGCCGATCAGCTGCGCGTAGAGGCCGAGCGGGCCGAGGTCGGGACGGGGGCTGAATACCGGGGTGATCCCGTCCGGGACCCCGGCGCGATCCGACGGCGCCGGACTCAAGGCGGCGACACCCGCCTTGAAGGCGGCGTTCTTGGTGCGCTTGTCACCGGCGCTGTCGGACGATGTGCCGCCCGGGTCGGTTGCCAGCAGCTCCCAGTAGCGGGTGTAGGCGACCGCTGTCGGGGCGTGCCGAACCAGGTGCCCGACGTTGGATTGCCCGTGCACCCCGCCGAGGGTCAGGTTCGTGGATCCGGTCCAGACCTGTTCGGGCACGCCGGCGCGCGAGAGGACCAGAAACTTGTTGTGCGCGATCGCCGAGGTGCGTGCCTCGCGCTGGATGATCGTGCCGGGCGGAAAGCCTGCTGCCGCGATGGCAGCGGCATTGGACGCCCGCGGGCCGTCCGGGTCTGCCTTGAAGTCGACGACCAGCTTGACGTCGACCCCGCGACCGGCGGCAGCGACCAGGGCGTCCAGTACCGGACGGTAGCTGAACTCGTAGAAGGCTCCGTGCAGGGCATCGCCCGGCGCGGCCTGCCCGATCAGTTCGAGCAGCACGTCGTCCAGGTCGCGGCTCAGCCAGTCGAGCGCCTGCTGGCGCAACTCTGGAGTCGGCTGGTCGTCCGGAGCCTTGCCGCCGAAGCGCCGCTGGTAGGCCTGGCTGGACGCGACCCCGCGGTTGAAGACGACGTCGTGGGTGCTGCCGTGCAATGCCTCGGTGTGGATCGTTATGGTGATCGGCACGTTGCGCCGCGGCTCGGCGGGCGTGCCGCGCATCGGGTGGAACCGGAACGTGTAGGTGGTGTCGGGGCGCAGCGTGAAGTCGTCCCAGACCAGCGCCTGGATCGGGTGGGTGTAGGTGGACACCTCGTCACCGGGCTTCGGGTCGGGAACCAGGGACCTGAAAACCTTGAACCCCTGCATCCACAGGAACGGGCCGCCCTCGGCCGCTCGCTCGACACAGAACCCAAGCAGCCCGCGACGGGCGAAATCGGTGGCGGTCAGGGCGAACGACACGGTGTTGACCCCGCACACCGCGTAGGCCCGGATGCCACGGACGGAGCGTGACAGGTAGCGCATGACTCAAAGTAGCCCTGCCGGCCCGTCGTGATACCTGGGAACGGGTGCGGACCCTGCGACTGACGCCGTCACGGGGTTCACGTGGGGCTGGGCGGGCCCGATTGACCGGTTGATCCGGTGCGCCGGGTCAGGCGGGGTGCGACTCCGGTTGGGCCTGCTCGGCGAACTGGGTGTGGTACAGGTCGGCGTAAAGCCCGCCCCGGGCCAGCAGTTGCGGATGGGTGCCCTGCTCGACGATGCGTCCGCGGTCGACCACCAGGATCTGGTCGGCACCGCGGACTGTGGACAGCCGGTGCGCGATGACGATGGACGTGCGGTTCTCGAGCGCCACATCGAGGGCTCGCTGCAATGCCGCCTCGCTTTCGCTGTCGAGGTGCGCCGTCGCCTCGTCGAGCACGACCAGCCCCGGTGACTTCAGCAGCAGCCGGGCGATCGCGAAGCGCTGCTTTTCGCCGCCGGAGAGCCGGTGGCCGCGATCACCGACCACTGTGTCGAGGCCTTCGGGCAGCGATTCGACCAGCGGCCAGACCTGGGCTCCGCGCAGTGCGTCCTGCAACTCGGCCGACGTGGCGCCGGGCTTGGCGTACAGCAGGTTCGCCCGGATGGTGTCGTGGAACAGGTGCGCCTCTTGAGTGACCACTCCCACCCGGTCATGCAGGGAGGCCAGCGTGGCGTCGCGCAGGTCGATTCCGTTGACCCGCACGGCGCCGCTGGTCGGGTCATACAGCCGCGCGACCAGGGCGGTGATCGTTGTCTTGCCCGCGCCACTCGGGCCGACCAGAGCCACCATCGCACCCGGTTCGACGGAGAAGTTGATGTCGTGCAGCACCTCGCCGCCGCCACGGCGATCACCGCTCGCGACCCCCTCGAGGGACGCCAGGGAGATCTCGTCCGCGGACGGGTAGCGGAAGGTGGCGTGGTCGACCTCGACACGCACCGGACGATCGGGGATCTCGACGGCCGCGGGCTTCTCGGCCACCAGCGGCTGCAGGTCGAGGACCTCGAAGACGCGTTCGAACGACACCAGCGCGGTCATCACGTCGACCCGCACGTTGGACAGCGCGGTCAGTGGTGCGTACAGCCGGGCCAACAGGGCGGCCAACGCCAGCAGCGTGCCGACGGTCAGCACGCCGTTCACGGCCATCACCCCACCGAACCCGTACACCATGGCCGTGGCAAGGGAGGCGACCAGCCCCAGTGCGACGAAGAACACCGACCGGTTCAAGGCCAGCGAAACGCCGACGTCGCGGACGCCCGCCGCGTGACCGGCGTACTCGCGATCTTCACGCGCAGGATCGCCGAACAGCTTCACCAGCAGGGCTCCGGCGACATTGAACCGCTCACTCATCTGAGCGCCCATTTCGGCGTTAAGGGACATCTGGCGGCGGGTCAGCCCCGCCAACCGGCGGCCGATGATGCGTGCGGGAATCAGGAACAGCGGCACCAGCAGCAGCGCGCCGACGGTGAGTTGCCACGACAGCGACACCATGGCCAACACGATCACCACCAGGCTGATCGCGTTGCCGACCAGGTTCTGCAGCACGGAGGTGAACGCCTGCTGGGCGCCGATCACGTCACTGTTCAAGCGGGTGACCAGTGCGCCGGTCTGGGCCCTGGTGAAGAAGGCGATCGGTTGCCGCAGCACATGCCCGAACACCTCGGTGCGCAGGTCGTAGATCAGGCCCTCGCCGATGCGGGATGACAGCCAGCGTTCCGCCAGGCTCAGCGCGGCGTCCGCAACGGCGATCACTGCGACCAGAGCGGCGAGGCTGATCACGAGTTGGGCGTTGCCCGGGATCACCCCGTCATCGATCAGGCGCTGCAGGATCAGCGGCGAGGCCACCACCAGAAGTGAGTCGATGACGGTAAGCACCAGGAACACGATGATCAGCGTCTTGTAGGCCGCCGCGTAGCCGAACACCCGACGCCGGGTGCCGGGCATGAGCTGGTGATCCCGCACTGACGCGTCCCGCGTCAGCGAGCTGATCACCTGCCATCCGTTGAGACTCACGAACCCACTCAACCACGCGCCACCCACAAGGATTCCCGCGAGGGCCTCGACGAGCTCGACCAACCGGTGAAGTCAGCAACTCGGAGGCTCCCGATCGGCGCACTGAGCGTTTCAAAATCCCTAGTGATCGGCGGTCAGGGGCGGTCCGGTATCCAGGTCCAGGTGACGTCCGGCGGACACAGCTCCCGCGCCTGCGCCGCCAGCGACTGCAGGTCGGGGTGGGTGACCACGCGTCCTTCTGCCATCTGTTCGATCACCAGCCTCGATGCCATCCGCACCTCAAGACCCGCCGAGGGATCGAGCGCGTGCGCCATCCGCAGGGCCGCGATCAGGGCCGTGTACAGCGCGACATCGTCCCCGCCGGCAGCCACCGGGGCGTCCTCGGATGCCAGCACGGCACCCGTCGCCGCCTGCCGCACCACGGCACGGTACCCGGCACCCGCCGCCACTTCGAGGATCAATCGCGCGGACTCGTCCGGGAACGACCCCTGGCCCTGCGGCAGCCGGGGCGCACGGGCCATCACAGGCCCGATTCAGCCGTGCGGACCAGGATCCGGTTGCACTCCTCACAGCGAAGCACCTCGTCGGGGGACGCGGCCCTGAACCGGTTCAGGGCCGCGGCGGTGACCTCAAGCTGGCAGCCGGAACAGCGCCGCCGGATCAGGGCGGCAGCGCCGGTACCGCCGCTACGCACCCGAACCCGGTCGTACAGGTCGATCAGGTCGGACGGGATCTGCGCACTCACCGACGTGCGGTCAGCCTGTTCGGCGACCAGTTGGCCGTCGAGGGCCGCGAGCTGCTCGTCGCGTCCGGCGAGCAAGGCCCGCAACCCGGCCTCGCCCCCGGTGCGCGCGCCGGCCAGTTCGTCCCGCGCCGCGGTCGCCTCTTCCAGGCGTTCCATCACCTCGAGTTCGGCGTCCTCCAGGTCGCTGATCCGGCGCTTGAGGTGCTGGATCTCGTCCAACAGCGCGTTCAGCTGCTTGGGGTCGGTGACCGAGCCGTTGTTGACCCGCTGCTGGTCACGTGCAAGACGATCGCGCACCGGCTGCAGATCGGTCTCGGCCTTGGCCTGCTCGAGTTCAAGATCACTCACGACGGTGTTCGCGGCGATCAACAGTTCACCCTGCCGGCGGCGCAGCTGTTGTTGCTCGGCGATCTGCGCATGTTCGGGCAGCGAACGCTTGCGATGCTCCAGCTGGGCGATCGCGGTGTCGATCGCCTGCAGTTCCAGCAGCTTCGATTGAGCGGTGGCAGCAGCCTGCATGGCGACCTCCTGGAGTTGTGATCTCCGACTCTAGCCGCTGCCCAGGAGCGGCCAACGCTGCTTAGATGAGGTCATGACACTGCTGTATCTCGTCCGGCACGGACAGACCGCGTGGTCCAAATCAGGCCAGCACACCTCGTACACCGACCTCGATCTCACCGAGGTCGGTGAGCAGCAGGCCACCGATCTGCGGCAACGGCTCGATCCGAGCGAGTTCGGCCTGGTGCTGACCAGCCCTCGTCGACGCGCCCAACACACCGCCGAACTGGCTGGTTTCACCGATTACGAGGTCACCGAAGACCTCCAGGAATGGAACTACGGCGACTACGAGGGGCGCACCTCCGTCGAGATCCGCGAAAACTTCCACCCCGGCTGGCGGCTGTGGTTCAACGGCGTTCCCAACGGCGAGAGCCACGATGCCGTCCGGGAACGGCTGACCCGGGTGGTGCACCGGGTCCGGGCCTCCGGCGTCGACAAGGCGATCTGCTTCGGCCACGGTCACGCGTCCCGCGTGCTCGCGTTGTGCTGGCTTGATTTTCCGCTGATCTTCGGCCAGAGCTTTCCGGTCGAGACCGGCAGCATCTCGATCCTCGGCCGCGAGAAGGAGTCCTGGGCGGTCCTTCGGTGGAACAGCTGACATGACCGACGAACCGAAGCTGCCGAATCGACAAACCCCCTTCTCCGAGCCGTTCCGCGGCTTCATTCCGCAGGGCTGGGCGCCGTACTCGGACGAACTGCCGCAGGCCCTGCCCGCCACCGGGTTCACCCAGGCACGCCGGGACGCCCTGAGCGCCCAGTTCGCCGGCGCCCGGCTGGTGATTCCCGCGGGCGAACTGAAGGTGCGCTCCAACGACACGGACTTTCGGTACCGGCCCCATTCGGCCTTTGCCCACCTCACCGGCCTGGGCACCGACAAGGAGCCGGGCGCGGTGCTGGTGCTCGAACCCACCGACGCCGGACATGAGGCCACGCTCTACTTCAAGCCGCGCGCACCCCGTACCGATCCCGAGTTCTATTCAGACGCCCGGTACGGCGAGATGTGGGTCGGTCAGCGGCCGTCCCTGGCCGAGATGGAGGCCATGACGGGGCTGTCGTGCGCACACATCGACCAGTTGGGCGACGCCTTGGCCAAGAACGCGGAGGCCACCCAGGTGCTGATCGTCGCCGACGCCGACGCCGAGCTGACCGGCCGGCTGCGGAGCCAGCGGGTCGCCCTCGGCATGGACCAGCAGGTTGACGACGACAACCGGCTGACGGTTGCCCTGAGCGAGCTGCGCCTGACCAAGGACGAGTTCGAGGTCGAGCAGATGCGCGCCGCCTGCGACGTCACGGCCGAGGGCTTCGACGCGGTGATCGGGGCACTGCCCGAAGCGGTCCGCCGGGGCCGCGGCGAACGCTGGGTCGAGGGTGTGTTCGCGCTGCACGCCCGGCACGCCGGCAACGCGGTCGGCTACGACACCATCGCGGCGTCCGGCGATCACGCCAACACGCTGCACTGGATCACCAACGACGGCGACATCGCCCCCGGCGACCTGTTGTTGCTGGACGCCGGCGTCGAGCTGAACAGCCTTTACACGGCCGACATCACCCGCACCCTCCCGGTCTCCGGACGGTTCACGCCCACCCAGCGCAGGGTGTACGAGGCGGTGCTGGCCGCGCAGCAGGCAGGCATCGCGGCCGCCCGGCCGGGGGCGAAGTTCTCCGACGTGCACGACGCCGCGATCCGGGTGATCGCGGAGCACCTGCACGCCTGGGGAGTGCTGCCGGTCGACGTCGAGGAGTCGCTCGACCCCGAGCGCGGCGGACACCACCGACGGTGGATGGTGCACGGCACGTCCCACCATCTGGGTATCGACGTGCACGACTGCGCCCAGGCCCGGCAGCAGAACTATCGCCAGGGCATCCTGCAGCCCGGCATGGTGATCACCGTCGAGCCCGGGCTCTATTTCAAGTCCACCGACCTGCTCGTACCCGAGGAGCTGCGCGGCATCGGGGTGCGGATCGAGGACGACATTCTGATCACCGCCGAGGGGTCCGAAAACCTGTCGGCCCGGCTCCCCCGGGCGGCGGACGAGGTCGAGGCCTGGATGACGCGAATTCTCGGCGACACGACCTGATCCTCCCGCCCGCGGCGGGCCTACCATTGGCGAGGGCTTGAGCCGAGGAGTGGGACGATGACTGTTCGAAGCAACTGGGACTCCTCCCACGAACGACCCGTCCGCAATGCGGAACGGACGCAGCAGGAACTGGTCTGGTCGCGGTACGTGGGCGGCAAGCCGTGCGATTCGCAGGTGCTGGATGAGTCTGTGGACGCAGCGAAGCGGGGCGACGGCTACATCTGGATCGGCCTGCACAACCCGAGCGAGGCGACCATGGAGGCCCTCGGTGAGCAGCTCGGCCTGCACGAACTGGCCATCGAGGACGCCGTCCACGGGCATCGCCGCTCCAAGCTCGAACGGTTCGACGAGCACCTGTTCTTCGTGATCTCCACGGTGGCCTACCAGGACCGCGGCGCCGACGAGGCTGCGGAGATCGTCACCACGGGCGAGCTGATGGTGTTCCTGGGCGACTGGTACGTGATGACCTCGCGGCACAGCGGTCCGACCCGGATGCCTGAGGTCCGGGCCGAAGTGGAACAGGACTCCGACGACATGCCCCTGGGTCCGTCGAGGGTGCTCTACGCCTGCCTGTCGGTGGCCATCGACGATTTCGAGCGGGTCGCGCAGCAGATGGAAGAGGATGTCGAAGACTGTGAGGAACTCGTCTTCGGCGACGACGCACAGCCCGACGTCGAGCGGGCGTACGAGATCAAGCGCGAACTGATCGAGTTCCGGCGCTGCGTGGGGCCGTTGGGTGCCCCCCTGACGGCCCTCTACACGCGCGACCTCCGCTGTGTCGGGGAGGACGCCAAACCCTACTTCCGCGAGCTCGCCGAGCGGGTTCAACTGGTGCGCGAATCGGTGGCGGCGATGGAGGACCAGCTGACCAACATTCTGCAGGCGGCACTGGCCCGGGCGAGCATGGCCGACAACCGCGACATGCGAAAGATCTCGGCCGCGGTGGCGATCGTGGCGGTTCCGACCACCCTGGGCGCCATCTACGGCATGAACTTCGAAGACATGCCCGAACTGCACTGGGCGGGCAGCTACTTCGTGGTGATGACGGTCAATGTGATCGCGATGACGCTGCTCTACGTGCTGTTCCGGCGGATCAAGTGGTTGTAAGGCCGCCGGGCGCGTCCTGCTCCCGCACTCGCCGCTGCGATTTCCGTTCGTTCGGCTCAACGACCGCTAGCATCCCCGAGTGTGAGCGCACCCATGAAGACGAAGGTGGTCCTCGACGAGTCGAAGATCCCCACCCACTGGTACAACATCGTGGCCGACCTTCCGGAGGCGCCGCCGCCACCGCTGCACCCCGGCACCCGTGAGCCGCTGACGCCGGCCGACCTGGAGCCGTTGTTCCCGATGGGTTTGATCGAGCAGGAGGCCAGCACCGAGCGCTGGATCGAGATCCCGCAGCCGATCCGCGACATCTACCGGCTCTGGCGGCCATCGCCGATGATCCGGGCCTGGCGGCTCGAAGCCGAACTGAACACCACGGCCCGCATCTACTACAAGTACGAGGGTGCCTCGCCGGTCGGTTCGCACAAGACCAATTCCGCGGTCGCGCAGGCCTACTTCAACGCCGAAGCCGGACGGACGAAGCTGACCACCGAGACCGGTGCCGGCCAGTGGGGCTCGGCCCTGGCCTTCGCGTGCGACGTCTTCGACCTGGAGTGCGAGATATGGCAGGTGCGATCGTCCTATGAGGGCAAGCCGTACCGGCACGTGCTGATGGAGACCTTCGGCGCGACGGTGCACTCGTCCCCGTCCGACCTGACCCAGGCCGGGTTGTCGTTCCAGGAGCGGTTCCCCGACACCACCGGATCGCTGGGCATGGCGATCTCCGAGGCGATCGAGGTGGCCGCCGGCGACCCGAACGCGTCCTATTCGCTGGGATCGGTGCTCAACCACGTGCTGCTGCACCAGACGGTGATCGGCCAGGAGGCGCTGCTGCAGTTGGCCGAGTTCGGCGAACCGCAGGCGGACGTGGTGTACGCCTGCGCCGGCGGCGGCTCGAACCTGGGCGGGCTCGCACTGCCGTTTCTTCGCGAGAACCTGGAAGGTCGGACGTCCACCCGCCTGGTGGCCTGCGAACCGAAGGCAGCCCCGTCCCTGACCGAGGGCGAGTACCGATACGACTTCGGCGACACCGCCAACATGACGCCGCTGTTGAAGATGTACTCGCTGGGAGCGGATTTCGTGCCCGACCCGGTGCATGCGGGCGGCCTGCGCTACCACGGCATGGCGCCGCTGATCAGCTTCATCAAGCACCTCGGCCTGCTGGAGGCGATCAGCGTCAAGCAGCGCGAGGCCTTCGCCGCCGGCGTCCTCTTCGCCCGAACCGAGGGCATCGTGCCCGCCTCGGAATCGAATCACGCGATCGCGGGCGCGTTGCGCGAGGCGCGGCAGGCGGCGCAGGACGGCACCTCGCCGGTGATCGTGATCGGCGTGTCCGGATCCGGCCAGCTCGACCTGCCCGCCTACTCGGAGTTTCTGGCCGGCGAGATGGCCGACAGCTGAGCGTCGTCGCCGTTCGCTCGCCGCCCCCCGGAGCTGGACCCGCCCGCCTAACTACCGAGCGCCCGCCGAACTGACGCCAGTAGGGCGGGCGGGCGGTAGTTAGGCAGGCGCCGAGTATGAAAGGGGCCAGTGCACGCCTGGGCGAGCACTCAGTTGTCGCCGCGCGGGGTGCGTCCGTCCTGCTCGGACGCCGGCGGCTGGCCGATGCCCTCACCCGAGCCGTAACTGCCGTAGGGCTGGTTGCCGTAGCGCTGCTCCGGCTGCTGGCCGGACGCGGCCGGGTCGGCCTGCTGGGGCGCGGAGGGCTGCTGGTCGTGCGGCGGCTGGGGGGCCTGGTACGGCTGAGCGGCCGGATGCTGCTGGTCGTGCGGTTGCGGGGCCGGGTACGGCTGCTGCTGGCCGGGCTGCGGCGGCGGATACTGCTGAGGCGCGTACTGCTGCTGCGGGGCGTACTGCTGCGGCTGGTTCTGCCACGGGGCCGGCTGGTTGCGTGGATCGAACTGGGCCGAGCGCGCTCCGGGGGCGCCGGCCAGCAGCTCGCGCGCCTGCGCGGCCACCTTGTGTTCGCAGAGCACCTCGTACTTGGCGGCCACGATCTGGCTGATCGAGTTGAAGTCGCGCTTGCCCCGCGACGCTGCATAGCCGATGGCGGCGAAGGCCATCCCGATCAGGATGCCGATCAGCATGGCGCCGGGCAGCAGGGTCAGTAAATTGGCCTGCGGCTGCAGAAACCAGAGGATGAACGCGACCATCAATCCGGTGGAGACACCGCTCTGCAACCCAGTGACGAGCACGGTGCCCCAGTTGCGGCGTCCGGTCACCCGCTCCATCGACTTCAGATCGGTGCCGATGATCGCCAGGTTCTGCACCGCGAACTTCGCGTCGGCGAGGTGATCCACGGCCGCCTGCGCCTGTGGGTAGGTGTCGTACACCCCGACCGTCTGCGGATACTCCAACTCGAACCGTGAACTCAGTCGGGGATTGGGGTTCTGCGTCATCACTGCCTTCCTGTGCCCGGTGTGACCGGACTACGAGCCGAATCGGTGAGCGGCCCATCATCAAGTGTGAGCGCCGCCGACCCGGAAGTCATGGGCGCCTCACCCCAGAGTAGGGTGCGCAACCGCGAAACCAGCGTGCGCCGGTGGTGTCCAGGCACTAGCGTCCCACCATGAGCAACGCCGAGTCAGCGCCCGAGCAATCACAAGTCAGGAGCCTGTTGCGGCTGGCCCTGCTGGGCGCTCTGGTCGGGTTGCCCACCGGTCTGGTCTCCTTCGCCTTCATCAGTGTCGTGCACTTGCTGGAGGTCTGGATGTGGGACGATCTGCCGCTGCTTCTCGGCTCGCACACTCCCCCCTGGTACCTGGTCGTGGGGCTGCCGGTCATCGGCGGCGTGCTGGTCCACCTGGCTCGGATGTTGCCGGGCGACGGTGGTGCGTCACCGCTGGCCACCAGCCACGCCCCGCATGCCACCCCCGGGCAATGGGGGGTGCTGAGCGTGATCCTGGCCGCGCTGGCCACCTTGTCCTTCGGCTTGGTGCTCGGTCCGGAGGCTCCGCTGATCGCCCTGGGCATCATCGTGGCCACCTGGCTGACGAGCTGGGTCCGGATGCCGCAGCTCGACCGGACGATGGTCGGCATGTCCGGCTCGGCGGCCGCGATGTCCACCCTGTTCGGCGGCCCCCTGGTCGCCGGCCTGATGATCCTGGAGGCGGCGGCTGGAACGCCGGTCTCGATCGTCGCGGTGGTGATCCCCGCGCTGATGTCCGCGTCGGTGGCCTACCTGTTGATCACCGGCATGGGCATGATGAGCGGGCTGCCGATGCAGGGCCTCGCCGTGCCGGACCTGCCGACCTACGACTCCGTCCGTCCAATCGATCTGGTGATCGCGGTGATCATCGGCGGACTCGGGGCGCTGACAGCAGCCATGGTCCGCCTGTACGCCGGAAAGCTTGCGGCCCAGGAGAAGCGGATCGGACGGTTGCCGCTGCTGATGGGCGGCGGGCTGGCGGTCGGCCTGGTGGCCCTGGCCGCCCGGGCGCTCGGCGCGAACAGCCAGGACGTGCTGTTCTCCGGGCAGGCCGCGATGTCGCCGCTGATCGCGCAGACCTCCGCCGGGGCGGTTGCCGTCCTGCTGGTCGCCAAGGCGCTGGCGTACCTGATCAGCCTTGGCGCAGGGTTCCGCGGCGGCGCGATCTTTCCGGCCATCTTCCTGGGCGTTGCGTTCGCCCAGTTCGGGGTGATCTGGACCGGAATGTCGCCCACGGTGGCGGTCGCGATGGGCACCGCCGCCGGCATGGCGGCGATGACCCGGACGCTGCTCGCACCGGTGCTCTTCGCGACCATCCTGACCGCCGAGGCCGGCCACGACGCCGTCCCGGTCGCTGCGATCGCCGGCGTCGCCGCGTGGCTGGCGTCGTCCTGGCTCGACAGCCGCGCCACGGCGAAGCAGTCCGCGACCGCGAGCTGAAATCGCAGCCCGGGGGTTCAGCCGACAGGAGTGAGGTTCAGCTTGCGCCCGGCCAACGGGCGCCGGCGCTCACCGAGAGCACGGGCGAGGTCCGTCAGCGCCGCGGCGGCCGGACGGGACGGGTCGGACGCGACCACCGGCAGGCCCGAATCGCCGCCCACCCGCACCGCCGGGTCGAGCGGCACCTCCGCCAGCAGCGGGATCGGGTAGCCCAGCCGCGCGGTCAGCGTGGACGCCACCTCGGCGCCGCCGCCGGAGCCGAACACGTCCACCCGATGGGTGCCGTCGCAGTGCGGGCACCGGACGTCCAGGTAGCTCATGTTCTCGACGACGCCGATCACCTTCTGGTCCATCATCGAGGCCATCGTGCCGGCCCGCTCAGCGACCTCTGCGGCTGCCTGCTGGGGCGTGGTCACCACCAGCACCTCTGCGTTGGGTAGCTTCTGGCCGAGCGACAGCGCCACGTCACCGGTGCCGGGCGGCAGATCAAGCAGCAGAAAGTCCAGGTCACCCCAGAACACGTCCGAGAGCAGTTGGTGCAATGCCTTGTCCAGAATCGGGCCCCGCCAGGCGATCACCTGATCGCGGCTGGACTTCAGCATGCCCATCGAGATCACGCTCAGACCCATCGTCGGCACGGGCAGGATCATGCCGTCGAGCGACGTCGGGGTCTGGTCGACCACCCCCAGCATCTGTGGGATCGAGTGGCCGTAGATGTCGGCGTCCAGTACGCCCACCGAGCGGCCCTGGGCGGCCAGCGCCATCGCCAGGTTCACCGTCACCGACGACTTGCCGACTCCGCCCTTGCCCGAGGCCACCAGGATCACCTGGGTCAGGTTGTTGGCGTCGGCGAACGGGATGGTTCGCTGGTCGACGCCGCCGCGCAACTGGCGCTTCATCTCGGCGCGCTGCTCGTCGTTCATCGCGCCGAGGGTGAGTTCGATGCCGCACACGCCCGGCACGCTGGTCACCGCGGCGGTCACGTCGTGCTCGATGGTGCTCTTCATCGGACAGCCCGCAATGGTCAGCAGCACCGTGAGTGCGACCACGTCGTCCTCATCGATGGTGACCGATTCCACCATGCCGAGTTCGGTGATCGGACGCCTGATCTCGGGGTCGATGACCCCGCTCAGCGCCTCCTGCACGGCGGCCAGTAGTTCGTTTTCGGGCATGCCCCAACCCTACCTCCGCGGTCCCGGGCGTTCGGACGCTATCGCGCAGGGCGAAAGGCGCACCTCTTGGCGGCGGTCGACGAAAGGTGCGCACCAGTCGGTTCGACACGCAAAACGGCCTCGGTTTTCGTCGACCGCGGATGCTACCGGCCGGTGCCGGACTCGCGGCTGCCCGCGGTATCACCGCCCCGGTCGAGTTCTTCGATCAGGTCGCGCAGTTCGGAGCGGATGAAGTCCCGGGTGGCCAGGTCGCCGATCCGCATCCGCAGCGCCGCGATCTCGCGGGCCAGGAAGTCGGTGTCCGCCCGGGCCTGCGCCGACACCTCGCGATCGTGTTCCAGGCTGACCCGCTCGCGGGCCTCCTGCCGGTTCTGCGCCAGCAGGATCAACGGCGCCGCATACGAGGCCTGCAACGACAACAGCAGGGTGAGAAAGATGAAGGGGAACGGGTCGATGATCAGGTTCGGCGGCGCGAACACGTTCCACGCGATCCAGACCACGATCAGCACCGACATCCAGATCAGGAACCGCGCGGTGCCCATGAATCGCGCGAAACCCTCGGCGAAGCTTCCGAACACCTCCGAGTCCACACGCACCTTCGGCAGCCAGCGGCGCTCGCGGCCCGGGGTGTTCAGCCGATCGCTAGTGGACACCGCTCACCCCCTGGTCCAGCTGGTCCAGTTGGTCGAGCTGCACCCCGCGCCAGTCGTTGGGCAGGATGTGGTCCAGCACGTCGTCCACCGTCACGGCGCCGAGCAGTCGCTGGTCGGCGTCCACCACGGGCGCACAAACCAGGTCGTAGGTGGCGAAGTAGCGCGCCACCAACGCGATGTTGGACGAGGGCGACAGTGGCCGGATGCTGTTGTCGACCAGAGACGCGGCCAGCGTGGACGGTGGTTCGCGCAGCAGCCGCTGAATGTGTACCGCCCCCAGAAACCGCCCGGTGGGGGTGTCGAGCGGGGTACGGCAGACGAACGCGAGGCAGGCCAGCGCCGGGGTGAGCTCCTCGTTGCGCATTCGCGCCAGCGCGTCGGCCACGGTGGCGTCCGGCGCCAGGATCACCGGCTCGGGCGTCATCAGGCCGCCGGCGGTGGCGGCGTCATAGGTCAGCAGCGAGCGGACGTCCTCGGCCTCTTCGGGCTCCATCCGTTCCAGGATGTCCTCCGCCAACTCGGGCGACAGTTCGGCGATCAGGTCGGCCGCATCGTCGGGGTCCATCTCTTCGAGGACGTCGGCGGCGCGTTCAGAGTCGAGCGACTGGATCAGGTCGACCTGTTCGTCCTCAGGCAGCTCCTCGAGCGCTTCGGCGAGCAGTTCGTCGTCCATCGCCCGGACCACCTCGGCGCGGCGCTTCGGATCCATGTCGTGCAGCTCCCGAGCCACGTCGGCCGGCTTCATCTCCTGCAGCTCGGCCAGCACCTGGTCGGCACCCCGTTCGGGCATCAGGGCGAAGTCGGGCACCTCGTTCCACGGCACGATGGTCACGTGCGGCCTGGCGAACGGACGACTGCGCCGCGCCTGTGCGCGCAGGGCCACCTCGGACAACTCCCAGTCCCGGGTGCGCACCCGCCGGATCGCCAGGTCGTAGATGATGAACGGCTCCGGGTTGCCACGGCGGTGCACGGTGCGGTCGAACAAGTCCTCGATGGCCAGGTTCTCCAGGTCGCGCGGCTCGAACCGGCGGGTGTTCACCATGCCCGAGATGATCACCTGGTTCACATCGATGGAGTGCACCCGCTCCATCGGAAAGAAGATCCGGCGCAGCGCGAACAGCTCGACCACCAGGCCTTTGACCCGCGGGGCGCGATGACCCGGGCGGTTCTGCAGCACCACGTCGCGCACCTTGCCGACCTGGTCACCCGCGGTGTCCAGGATCGGCAGCCCCTTGATCCGGGACACGAAGATCGACTGGGTGGAGCTCACCTGGGAACGGTAGCGCGTCGACGCGCGAGGGACCGGCAGGTGAGCGCCGCTGTTCACAACTGGACGGTGCCGCTGCCGCGGGAAGGACCGCCGCCCTGGAGGGCTCGGACTGCTCAGGTGGCCTCGGGGTCGTACGGCGTGACCCGGGCCGCCGACACCTCGACCGGATCCTCGTCGTCCTCCGCCAGCTCGGTCTCGGCTCCGGGGCCGTCGGCACTCAGTGCGTCGTCCAGGCTGGTCCGCGCGCCGCGCAACTCACCCGCCACGTCGTTGAGGTCGGCGGCTGCGTCCGGGCCGAGGTGCTTGGCGACGAAGTTGCGGGGATTCAGGTCGGCGATATCGAGGTCGGCGAACTCGGGCCCGAGCTGCTGCTGCAACTGGCCGCGGGCGTCGTTGGCGATCCGGCGGAAGTGATGCAGCAGCCGTGCAGACTTCCGGGCGAGCTCGGGCAGCTTCTCGGGCCCGAACAGCACGATCGCCAACACGAGAAGGAGGACGATCTCTCCCCCGTTGAAGTCCATTCCCACAGGGTAGTGCGCCCACCGAGCGGCCCCGGACAACCGCGCACCCCGTCAGGGCGCGCCCCAACCGTCATCCCCACGACCCAAACCGCCGGGCTCAACGAGTTGCACCGACCGGCCGGCCGTGGGGGTCTCGACAAGTTGACCCTGGTCATCCCGGCGAACGCCGGGATCTCAGCCCGCCGGCACGGAGATCGGCAAGGCAAGCCCGATGACGAATCACCCGCAATCCCCTTCGGTCACCGGCGGCGGCCGAACGAGTCAGGGACGTGACGGCCGACCCGCTCGGAATCCGGTTACGCCTGCACGGCCCGCCGCGATCGGCCCGCCTACAGGCCGGCAGCGTCAAGCAACGCGATGAACGCGTCCGACTGCGCCTGCGTCGCGGTCGGCATCGGTGGTCGCAGCACCGCGGGGCCGAATCCGCGGGCGGCCAGTCCGGCCTTGACCAGAACACAGCCCTGGGTGGCGAAAACACCGGTGAACACCGGCAGCAGCGCCGAGTTGTCGGCGATCGCCGCTGCCACATCACCGGCCAGGAACTTCTCGATCATCGCCTTGGCGCGGGCGCCGGTGAAGTGCGTCGAGGTGCCCACCACGCCGACGGCGCCGACGGACAGCAGCGGCAGGGTCAGTCCGTCGTCACCGGAGTAGTAGGCCAGGTCGGTTGCGGCGATCACCGTCGACGAGGCGACCACCAGTCCCTTGGCGTCCTTGACTGCGACGATTCGCGAGTGCCGGGCCAACTCGATCAGGGTGGCGGTCTCGATCGGCACCCCGGAGCGGTGCGGAATGTCGTACAGCATCACCGGCAACTCGGTCGCGTCGGCGACGGCGGTGAAGTGCGCGAGCAGTGCATCCTGCGGCGGACGCGAGTAGTACGGCGTGACCACCAGCAGCCCGTGGGCACCCGCCGCCTCGGCCTGACGGGCCAGTTCGATGGTATGCCGGGTGTCGTTGGTGCCGACGCCCGCGACCACCTTCGCCCGATCGCCCACCTCGGCGACGACCGCGGCGAGCAGTTCGGACTTCTCGGCATCGGTCGTGGTCGGCGATTCCCCCGTGGTGCCGTTGATCACCAGCGCGTCGTTGCGCTGATCGTCCACCAGGTACGCCGCCAGCTTTCGGGCCTCGGCCAGGTGGACCGATCCGTCCGCCGCGAAGGGCGTGACCATTGCGGTGAGCAGGCGGCCGAAGACTGGCTGGGGCATGGCCGCAGTGTACCGATCCCCTCCCTGAGCACCCGGCAACCAGGGGGGCCGATTCGATAAGCTCGCCCCGTGACTCCTGCATCGCGCACCGCCAAAGCCGCCGCCCCGTCGCCCTCCTGGGCGTTCTCCGAGTCGTTCGTCGCCGACGACGACACCATGCGGCTGGCCCGGGCCGCGAGCCGCCAGCTGGGTCTCGGTGCCGCCAGCCAGGGGGTCACGTCGACCCTCACCATGCTGGCCGCGCTGCTGAAGGCTAAGGCGGTGGTCGAGATCGGCACCGGTGCCGGCGTGTCCGGACTGGCCCTGATCCGCGGCATGGCGCCGGACGGCATCCTCACCAGCATCGATCTCGAGAACGAGCACCAGGTTGCGGCACGGCAGATCTTCGCGGCCGAGGGGGTGCCCAACCGGCGGGTCCGGCTGATCGCCGGCTCGGCGCTCACCGTGCTGCCGAAGCTGAGTGACGGCGCCTACGACCTGGTGGTGGTGGACGGCGACCCGCTCGAGTTCGTCGAGTACGTCGACCAGTCGCTGCGCCTGCTGCGCAGCGGCGGGGTGCTGGTGCTGCACCACGCGTTGTGGAAGGGCCAGGTGGCCGATGACGCCAACGAGGACGACGAAACGCTGATCATCCGCGAGTCGTTGCAGGCCGTCCAAGGCATGGACGAGTTCACCGCAACCCTGCTGCCGGTCGGCGACGGGCTGCTGGTCGCAGTCAAGGGCTGACGCAGGACACCACTGGACGAGTGGGCCGCTCCCCTCGTCCCGGCGAATGCCGGGATCTCATCCCGTGCGGCCGAGAATCATCGGTCGTCACAACCCGCGCAGTACTAGATCCCGGCGCGCGTCGGGATGACGGACGGCCCGCCCGCGCGAGATCGCGGGGTGGGCCATCCGACGACCGATCAGGGGCCGGGAACCGGGAAGTTCTTCGGCACCACGGTGATGCCGTCCTCGTGGATGAACCCGCGGGCCCGATCGTGCTCGGGATCGACGCCGATCTCGACTCCGTCGGGAACCACCACGTTCTTGTCCAGGATCGACCGGCGAACGACCGCGTTGCGACCGATCTGGCAGCCCGCGAAGATGACCGACTCCTCGACCTTGGCCCATTTGTGCACCCGCACGTGCGGCGACAGCACCGAACGGTCGACGTCACCGCCGGAGATGATGCTGCCGGCACCGACGATCGAGTCCTCGGCGTTGCCCCGCAGAGTGAACTTGGGGCCGGGCGCCTGCACCTGGTCGGTGAAGATCGGCCAGTGCCGGTTGTACAGGTTGAAGTCGGGATCGACCGAGATCAGGTCCATGTGGGCGTTGTGGTACGCCTGGATCGTGCCCACGTCCCGCCAGTAGTTGATGTCGCGTTCGGTGGCGCCCTCGACGGCGTTGCGGGTGAAGTCATACACCCCAGCGCGTCCCGCGTCGACGAACGACGGCACGATGTTGCCGCCCATGTCGTGCTTGGTGTCGGAGGCCGCGTCGTCGTTCAGCGCCTCGACGAATGCCTTGCGGGTGAACACGTAGTTGCCCATCGACGCAAAGGACTCCTCGGGGCTGTCGATCAGGGCCGGCGGGTCCTCCGGCTTCTCCAGGAAGCTCTTGATCTTGGCGTTGGCATCGGCATCGATCACCCCGAACGCGGACGCCTCGGAACGTGGCACCCGGATTCCGGCCACTGTGCAGTCGAGGCCGGAGTCCATGTGCGCATCGATCATCTTGGAGACGTCCATGCGGTAGATGTTGTCGGCGCCGAAGACCACCACGTAGTCGGGGTTGTCGTCGTTGATCAGGTTCAGCGACTGGTAGATGGCGTCCGCACTGCCCTGATACCACTGCTTGCCGGTGCGCTGCTGGGCCGGCACCGACGCGACGTAGTTGCCCAGCAGGGTGGACATCCGCCAGGTCACCGCGATGTGCCGGTCGAGCGAGTGCGACTTGTACTGGGTCAGCACGCAGATCTTGCGAAGGTCGGAGTTGACCAGGTTGGAGAGCACGAAGTCGATGAGGCGATAGGTGCCGCCGAAGGGCACGGCGGGCTTGGCGCGGTCGGCCGTCAGTGGCATCAACCGCTTACCCTCCCCACCCGCGAGGACGATGGACAGAACGTCGGGGTTGTTCATGTTCCGAACCTAGGCCACACCGCGATGAGTTGACAGTAGATCCCGGTGAAATTCTCGGTGCTGGTCACTCGTTGGTGGGTCAAACAGCGTCCGAGCTTGGCTGCAGTACTCCCGAACCGGCTCCGGGTGTGCCACGATCCGGTTATGGCCCTGCGCGTTTCGATCCTCACCCGTGAATATCCGCCCCACATCTACGGCGGTGCCGGCGTCCACGTCGGGCAACTCGTGCCCCAGCTGCAAAAGTTCTGCGAGTCGGTGGACGTGCAGTGCATGGGAGAGCCGCGCGAGGGCGCCACCGCCCACGCGGAGGACTTTCCGCCGGGCGCCAACGGCGCGCTGCGCACCCTGGGCGCCGACGTCGCCATGGCGGCGGCGATCCCCGAGGTGGACGTGATCCACGCCCACACCTGGTACGCCCAGTTCGCCGGCATCATCGGCGGCAAGTTCCAGGACGTGCCGACCGTCGTCACGGCACACTCGCTCGAGCCGGACCGGCCGTGGAAGGTCGAGCAGCTCGCCGGGGGTTACCGGGTCAGTTCGTGGATCGAAAAGACCGCCTACGCCGAAGCGGACGCCGTGATCGCGGTGTCCGCGGCGATGATCAACAACATCAAGAACGCCTACCCCTTCGTCGACGACGCCAAGATCCACGTGGTCAAGAACGGCATCGACCCCGAGGAGTTCAAGCCGGATCCGGCGACCGACGTGATCGATTCGCTCGGGGTGGACCGTGACAGGCCGATCGTCACCTTCGTCGGCCGGATCACCCGGCAGAAGGGACTCATCCATCTGGTTCGCGCGGCCAAGTTGCTCGACCCCGACACCCAGGTGCTGCTGCTCGCGGGTGCGCCCGACACACCCGAGATCGCCGCCGAGTTCGACGGCGCGTTCGCGGAGTTGAACAAGTCGCGCAGCGGAGTGAAATGGGTGCAGGAGATGCTGCCGCGCGCGGCCGTCCGGCAGGTGCTGACGCATTCGACGCTGTTCGCCTGCCCGTCGGTCTACGAGCCGCTCGGCATCGTCAACCTGGAGGCGATGGCGTGCGAGATCCCGGTCGTCGCCTCCGCGGTGGGCGGCATTCCCGAGGTTGTGGTGGACGGTGAGACCGGCCTGCTGGTGCCCTACGACCCCGAGCAGGCCAAGGACCCGGCGTTCGTCGAGAACTTCGAGGCCACCTTTGCCGAGAAGGTCAACTCACTCACCCGCGACCGCGACCGCGCCCGTCAGATGGGCCTGGCCGGACGGCAGCGCTGCATCGACGAGTTCAGCTGGGAGAAGATCGCTCAGGAGACCGTCGAGGTCTACGAAAAGGCGATCGCCGCGCACGGGTGAATCGACGGGTCGGCCCCGATGATGCACCGCGGCCGACCTGGCTCACCGGGACACTCCCCGTGATTTCCGCAGCCGATCTGCGTCACACCCAGGGGCCGTCCCCGAGTTTCAGACTGCACGAAGGCCCCCGGGTTCGCACCCGGGGGCCCTTCGGTTGTTTCGTTGGTCAGGCGGGATTGACGACGCCGGTGAGCGCCTCCAGGAGTTCCGCCGCCTCGGCCGCATTCATCTCGATCACCAGGCGTCCGCCACCCTCTGCGGGGATGCGCATAGCGATCACCCGTCCCTCTTTGGCGACCTCGATCGGCCCGTCACCGGTCCGCGGCTTCATTGCTGCCATTGCTCACCCTCTGCTCTGATTGGGAACTTTCCCAGCCCATTATTCCAGACGGCCCGGCCGGTTGGCCGTAAACCACCGCCAGCCCGTCGCCCGAAGGGGTCTGGACCTGCCCCGCGGGCTCGTCATGGTCACCATCGGCAGGGATGGGGGCTGCGGGCGCAGCCCGACGGGCATCCAACTGGTGTGCCAGCCGGTCGAGCAACTCGTCCACCTGATCCATCGAATACCCGCGCGGAACGACCGCGAACCGCAGCCCGCGCAGGTCGTCGCCGTCGAGAACCCCCGTCGGCACGTGCGGACGAGGGGTGTCGGTCACGGTTCCGGGCAACTCACCGAGCCGGCCCGAGGCAGCGACCGCCGCCAGTCCCAGGACCGCGACGGCGATCATCCACAGCACCCATTGCATGCCGTCAGTCTTTCATGTGCCGTTGCCCGCCCGCCGGGCAGTCACCGCGCGGATCACCTCGTCCACGCTGTCGGTCACCGTGACGAGGTCCAGATCCGATTCGGAGATGTACCCCCCGGCCAGCACGGTCTCACGGATCCAGCCCAGCAGCGGCTGCCAGAACTCCGTGCCGTACAGCACGATCGGGAATCCGGTCACTTTCCTGGTCTGCACCAGGGTGAGCGCCTCGAACAGTTCATCGAAGGTGCCGAACCCGCCCGGCATCACCACGAAGCCACGCGAGTACTTCAGGAACATCACCTTGCGGGCGAAGAAGTAGCGAAAGTTGATGCCGAGCGTCACGTGCTTGTTCAGGGACTGCTCGAAGGGCAGCTCGATGCCCAGCCCGACAGACACTCCACCGGCCTGCGCGGCGCCCTTGTTGACCGCCTCCATGATTCCCGGGCCACCGCCGGTGATCGCCGCGTATCCGGCCTCGGCGAGGGCACGTCCGATCTCGACGCCGGCCTGCCAAATGGCGGTGCCCTTCGGCGCTCGGGCCGAGCCGAAGACGCCCACCGCCGGCCCGAGTTCGGCCAGCGTGCCGAAGCCCTCGACGAACTCGGCCTGGATGCGCAGGGTGCGCCACGGATCGGTGTGCACCCACGCCGTGTCGCCCTTGTCGGCCAACAGCCGCTGGTCGGTGGTGGTGGGCTGAACCTGGCTCTCACGGCGGATCACGGGGCCTTGGGTGCGGGTGCGTTTGCTCACGACGCTCAGCCTAGAGGGACGCGACCGCCGGCCGCGGGTCAGGATTTCAACGAGAGGCCGAGGGATCTCGGCACGCCCGATCGGCGGACGGCTGCCATCGACGGAACGGTCGCCGACGGCTGGTCAGCGGTTGCGCACCCAGTCCTGCAGGGTGTCGGAGTTGATGGCGCGGCCGAGGGTGATCATGCGCTCAGGGTCGGGCCGGACGAAGCCGTCACCGGTGGGCGTGGTGCCGCGTCCGGCGGTCGGAAGCTTGATCGCCCGCAGGTCCTGGACGCCCGCCTGTACCCGCAGGCCGACGAAAAGCTCGACCATGCGCCGGGCGTCGAGGTCACTGTCGACGACCACGTCAGCCGCCAGTTGGTCCAGCACCGCCTTGACCGTGCCAGGGTTGCTCAGGCTGCTGCTGGTCAGCAACCTGGTGGCGATTCCCTGCAGCACCAGCCGCTGGCTCTCGGCGCGGTCGAGTTCGCCGGGGCCGGTCGGGCCTTGCCGCACGAACGCGAGCGACTCCTCCCCCGACAGGGTGATCTGTCCGCGGGGGAACGCGAACCCGTTGCTGCTGGCCGCGACGGGGTTGTCGACGGGGACGCCGCCGAGCAGGTCGATCAGCCGCGACATGCCGTTCAGCCAGGTCAGCGCGACGTGATCGATGTGGATGCCGAGCAGCTGCTGCACCGCCTCGACGGTGGCCACGGACCCGCCGTCCGCGTAGACCCGGCTGAGCCGGACGGCCCCGTCCGGACGCTCGATCAGCAGATCGCGGGGCACCGAGATCAGGTGGACGCTCTTTCGGGACGCGTCGAGGTGGACGAGCATCATCACGTCGGCGTTGCCACGCACCAGGTGGGAGTCGGTTCCGATCAGAAGCAGGTTCAGGGCACCCGGCACCGACTCGACGGCCGCACCGTTCTGCGGCAACAGGGTGGGGTCGCGCTTGATGCCGGCCAACGACAGCCACAGCGACCCGACGGCGGCAACGGCCACCACCGCGATCGCCACGAGTGCGGCCAGCAGGCCCGCGCCGACGCGCCGGAACCTGCGGACGCCGGCCTGGCGCACGCGCGTGTTCGGATAGGACAAGAAGTCGCTAATGGTCCGATCCCCCCGGTCGGCTCATTCAGATGGAGGTGCCCGATCCCTCCCGAGGAACGGCACTCGGGCCAGCGTACACGCGGCGCGGACGGTAGCCGAAATGAGGCTCAACCGAGCCATCTCGTGAGGGCGTCCCGACAGGTGAACAAGTCGGCCGCCGGGCAGAACTCGTCGTCGGCATGGGCCTTTTCGGGGTTGCCAGGGCCGAAGTTCACCGCCGGAATACCCAGCGCGGCGAACCGGGCCACGTCCGTCCAGCCGAACTTGGCCGATGCGCGTCCGCCCACCGCGGCGACGAAGGCTGCGGCGGCGGGCAGGTCGAGACCGGGTCTGGCGCCTGCGGCGGCGTCCACGAAGGTGAGTTCGTGGCCGGGCAGCAGGTCGCGACAGTACCGCTGGGCCTGCGCGATCGAACGGTGCGGGGCGAACCGGTAGTTGACGCTGATCGTGCAGGCGTCGGGAATCACGTTGCCGGCGATCCCGCCGGAGATGCTGACGGCGTTCAGACCCTCGTGGTAGCGGAGCCCGTCCACCTCGGGCTGCTCGGGTTCGTGCGCGGCGAGGGCGGCGAGCACGGCCGCGGCATCGTGGATGGCGTTGTGTCCCATCCAGGCACGCGCCGAATGGGCGGCGGTGCCGCGGGTGGTGACGGTGAACCGCAGGGTGCCCTGGCAGCCGCCCTCGACCTTCGCGCCGGTCGGCTCCATCAGTACGGCGAAGTCGCCGGCCAGCCAGTCCGGGCGGGTCTCGGCCAGCCTGGTCAGCGAGTTCGCCGACGACTCGACCTCTTCGTGGTCGTAGAAGATCCAGGTCAGGTCGCGCACCGGGGCGACGGCGCCGACCGCGACGGCGAGCATCACCGCGATGCCGCCCTTCATGTCGCAGGTGCCGCGGCCGTAGATCAGGTCTCCCTCGACCCAGGACGGCAGGTTGCCGGCCAGCGGCACGGTGTCCAGGTGACCGGCGATCACCACCCTCTCGGGCCGGCCGAGGAATGTCCGGGCGATCACGGTGTCGCCGTCGCGCTCCACCCGAAGGTGGTCGCAGCCGGCCAGGGCGGCCTGCGACCTCGTCCGCCAGTTCGCGCTCGTGGCCGCTGACCGACTCGATGTCGACGATGGCGCGGAAGAGGGTGACCAGGTCGCCGGCGGGGTCGAGACTCATGAAAGCCAGCCTAGGGTGCCGGCCCTCGCCAGGATGATGTGACTTCAGGCCTTGAACTCACGCCCCATACTCGCACCGTCGTCGCGACCGCCCGCCGAGTCGCCCCGGTACGCTGGTCGTCATGACCGAGACCCGCTCTGCCTGGGGTTGGGGGCTGGCCAGCGTGCATGTCTCCGGCCAGGTGCTCGACACCTGGTACCCCGACCCGCGGCTCGGCCCGGCGGCGGCCGACACGCCCCCCCGGCAACTGGTCGCCAGCCAACTCACCGACTCCGACCGCGGTGTCAGCACCGAGACGGTGCTGGTCGAGATCGAACTGGACGAACCGCCGGCCAATACCCCGGACGCCTACCTGCGCCTGCACCTGCTCAGCCATCGGCTGGTGAAGCCGCGCGAGGTGAACCTCGACGGGTTGTTCGGAGTGCTGCCCAATGTGGTCTGGACCTCGTCCGGGCCCTGCGCGGTGGACGGCTTCGAAGACGTCAGGCTGGCGCTGAAGCTCAGCCGCGGCCAGTTGACCGTGTTCGGCGTGGACAAGTTCCCGCGCATGGTCGACTACGTGCTGCCGTCCGGGGTCAGGATCGCCGATGCCGACCGCGTCCGGCTGGGCGCCCATCTGGCCCCGGGCACCACCGTGATGCACGAGGGCTTCGTCAACTTCAACGCAGGCACCCTGGGCACCTCGATGGTTGAGGGCCGGATCTCGGCCGGCGTACTCGTCGGGGACGGCTCCGACATCGGTGGCGGTGCGTCCATCATGGGCACCCTGTCCGGTGGCGGCAAGCAGTTGATCAGCATCGGCGAACGCTGCCTGCTGGGTGCCGAATCGGGGCTGGGCATCTCACTCGGTGACGATTGCACCGTCGAGGCGGGCCTCTATGTCACCGCCGGCACCAAGGTCACCATGCCCGATGGTGCCGTGGTGAAGGCCAGCGAACTGTCCGGTCGAAGCAATCTTTTGTTCCTGCGCAACTCGGTCACCGGAACCGTGCAGGTCAGGCCCCGCAGCGGCGGTTCATTCGAGCTGAACGCCGCCCTGCACGCGAACTGATGCGTCCGAACTGGCGCCGCCTGTTGCTGTCACTCACCATCGTCGCGGTGGTGTGCGGCGTGATCTGGGCCGGCCTCGAACTGTGGTCGAACGCCACCAGGCAGCCCCTGCCGAGTGATGACCAATGTGTCGCGACCGCCGACGGCAACAGCGCCACCGTCACCCTGGAGCAGGCGCACAACGCCGCCATCGTCAGCGCGGTAGCCCTGCGTCGGGGGTTGCCCAGCCGAGCGGTCACGATCGCCTTGGCCACCGCGTTCCAGGAGTCGGGCCTGCGCAACCTCGACCACGGCCACGCCGACTCGATCGGTCTTTTCCAGCAGCGGCCGAGCAAGGGGTGGGGAACGATCAAGCAGATCATGGATCCGTACTACTCGTCCGGCAAGTTCTACAGCGCCCTGGTGCGGGTGAAGAACTGGCGCACCGCAGACGTCAACGACGTGGCGCAGGCGGTGCAGCGGAGCGCCTACCCCGAGGCCTACCGCAAGCACGTCGGCAAGGCGACGGCACTCGCGGCCGCCCTGACCGGAGTCGCACCCGGCGGCATCACCTGCAAGGTCCGGACGCCGGCCAAGGCCGACCCGGCCGGGCTGGCCAAGCTGATCCGCACCGCCCTGAAGTACGACGTGACGGTCAGCGACGACGGCGACCAGCTTGTCATCCAGGCCGCCACTCAGCAGCGAGCCTGGGCCGCGGCCCATCTGGCGATCGCCAACACCGGCGATTACGGAGTCGCCCGGGTGAGCGTCGGCGGCGCCAGCTGGGTGCACGACACCCGCTCCCCGGCACCCTGGTCGGGCATCGGCGGCGGACGGGTCGTCACGGTCGGCTTCTGAACGGGCCGAGTTGTCGAGACCGCCGTTGGTCGAGCTTTCGAGACCGCGAGGGATCGCGCTCAGTCGTCGCGGCGACGCTGCTCCAGGAGCACGGCGGTCTGGATCGGACGGCACAACTCGGCGGCCATCACGGTCAGGGCCACGCCACCCATGACGTGCTCCCGATGATGACCAGACTGCTGAATCCGAGTGTGAACGGCCCGCGCATCACCGGCAATCAGCATCAGCCCGACCCCGACCGACACCAGCAGGGTGGCCGGCAGCGGCATCAGCACATGCCGCCGCCGGATCGCATCGAACATCGAGGCCGGTACGCCGATCCTGGCCAGGGCGACCGACTCGTCGGCCCGGTCCACGACGATTGACGCCTGGTTGATCAGCGTGGAGGTCGCAGCGAGAAGCAGTGCCACGGCCAGGGTGATCACGACTCCCCAGGCAGAGCCGATATGACAACTGTCATCCCGGCGAACGCCGGGATCTCGGCCGGCTCGATCAACTCACCGTGTGGACCTTCGGCGACGTGCGGCGTTCAGCCAGTTCGTCCCTCAGTTCGGGGTCGGACTGGACGAGGTACACCAGTCCGCAGTTCTGGGGGCCGTCAGCGCCGGGAAAACACAGCGTGCAGGGTTCGCCCACCCGGATCGGGCACCTGGGTTGCGGCTTGGCCATCGTTGAACTCCTTCAAGGCATTCTACCGCCTCGTACAGGATTCAACCAACCGTCAGTCGCCGGACGGCGGCGTCGATCCGTTCGTCCGTCGCCGTCAGCGCCGCGCGCACGTGGTGGCCGGCCGCGGCACCGTAGAAGTCCCCCGGGGCCACCAGAATGCCGCGCTCGGCGAGCCAGTCGACGCTGACGCGGCCGGGCTCGTCACGGGTGCACCACAGGTACAGAGAACCCTCGGAATGCTCGACGCGGAAGCCGGCCGCCTCAAGTGCTGGACGCAGCCGCTCGCGGCGCCCGAGGTAACGCGCACGCTGCTGCTCGACATGGGTCTGATCCCCGAGTAGGGCGGTCATCGCCGCCTGCACGGGGGCCGGCACGATGCCACCCGCATGTTTGCGCAACTCGCGCAACGCCCTGACCACCGTCTCATCGCCGGCCACGAAACCCGCCCGGTAACCCGCGACGTTCGAGCGCTTGGACAGCGAGTGCACCGCGAGCAGTCCGTCCAGCGAGCCGCCGTTGACCAGCGGGTTCAGCACGGAAACCGGCTCGTCGGTCCAGCCGAACTCGCCGTAACACTCGTCCGAGGCCAGTACCGCGCCCCTGTCGCGGCAGTAGGCCACCCAGGTCGCGAGCGAGGCCGAGTCCAGGATCGTGCCGTGCGGATTCGCGGGCGAGTTGATCCACACCAGAGCCGGCCTCAACCCGGTGATCGCGGACGGGTCGTCGCAGGCCACCACGTCGGCACCCGCGAGCCGGGCACCCACCTCGTAGGTCGGGTAGGCGATCTCGGGGATCACCACCACGTCACCCACGGCCAGCCCGAGCAGGTGCGGCAGTTGGGCGACCAGTTCCTTCGTGCCGATCACCGGCAGGACGCCCTCGTCCGCCACGGGGACGCTGCCCCACCGGTCGGCCAGGTAGGCACGGATCGACGTCCGTAGCTGCGGCGTGCCCCACACGGTCGGGTACCCGGGTGCGTCGGCCGCCTCGATCAGCGCCCGCTGGGCGAGTTCGGGCGTCGGGTCGACCGGGGTACCGACGGAGAGGTCGACGATCCCGTCGGGGTGGGACTGGGCGCACGCCTTCGCACCCGCCAGTGAGTTCCAGGGAAAATCGGGCAGGCCGCGGTCGCGAACGCTCACTCGCCCTGTGGCGGGAGTGCCGCGACGTACGGGTGATCGAGGTCGATCGGGCCGCTGCGGGCTGCGCCGCCGGGTGAACCGACGGTGTCGAAGAACTTCACGTTGACGTCGTAGTAGATCTTCTGGTCAGCCGGAACGTCGTCTTCGTAGTAGATGGCCTCGACCGGGCAGACCGGCTCACACGCCCCGCAGTCGACGCATTCGTCGGGCTGGATGTACAGCATCCGGTTGCCCTCGTAGATGCAATCCACGGGACATTCCTCGACACAGGCCAGGTCTTTGATGTCGACACAGGGCTGCGTGATGATGTACGTCACTTCGAATCTCCTCGACTTGGCTCGGACGCCGATCACTCTACCGCGCCACGATGACCGACGAATGGTGGTGACCATGGACGCGCTGGGGAGGCTGCGGCCGCCACTGGCGACGGGCGAACGGGTCACCTTGCGGCTCGCTGACCCGACCACGGATCTGATCGGCTTCGTGGTTTCGGTCGAGCCCCTGCGCGTCGAGGACCGCCACGGCCGCGTGCACGAACTCGCGGGACGTCCTGTGCTGGCCGCGCGGCGGGTCGGGGTGTCGCTGGGCCGCGATCCGGCATCGACCCCCCGCGACCTGCTGGACGACCTCGCACGCCGCGCCGGGCTGGCCGGCGAGCCCCGAGTGCAGCGGATCAGCGACCTACTGGACGGGCGCACACCCCCGGCCGCCGTGTTCGATGAGCGTGGCACCTGGACCGACGGCATCCACCGGGCCCGGGTCGAGGGCGAGTGGCTGAGCACCGACGTCACGGACCCCGAGCTGCTGGCGGCTTTGGCCTGGTGGGCCACGAGACAGAACGCGCGCAGCGTCCAGGTGCGCGGCTGATCAAGCCTGTAGAGATGTGCTGATCAGATCGGGTGATCGAGCCCGTCGAGATCCGCTGATCGAGCCCGTCGAGATCCGTGATCGGCTCGAGATCGGTTTCGACAAGCGGTTCGACACGCTCAACCCACGGGCCCCCTACGTGCCTCGGCGGCCTCGACGCAGTTGCGGAACAGCATCGCGATGGTGGTCGGGCCGACGCCGCCGACCCGCGGGGTGATCCAGCCGGCCACCTCGTTGCAGGCCTCGTCCACGTCGGGCAGCAGCCGCTTGCCCTCGTAGCGGACGCCACCGCCGACCACCACCCGACCAGGGGTGACGTGTTCCGGTCGGAGGATGCCGGGCACTCCGGCGGCCGCGATCACGATGTCGGCGCGGCGCGTGTAGTCGGCCCAGTTCGGCACCCCGGTGTGCACCACGGTGACGGCAGCGTTGCCGCCGGGTCGCTTCAGGGAGAGCAGCATCGACAACGGACGGCCCAGCGTGAAACCGCGGCCGAGGATGACCACATCACGGCCGGCGACCGGTACCTCGTAGTACTGAAGCAGCGCCTCGATACCGGCCGGCGTGCAGGGCAACGGTCCGCGCATACCGAGCGCCAGCCGACCCATGTTCACCGGGTGGGCACCGTCGGCGTCCTTGTCGGGATCCAGTTCGGCGAGCGCCGCCTCGTAGTCGAGGTGTGCGGGGATCGGGTGCTGGATCAGTACCGCATCCACCGCGTCATCGGTGTTGAAATCACGGATCGCCGCCACCAGGTCGGCTTGGGTCGCGTTCATCGCCAGCTGCACATGCCTACCGCCGAAACCGAGGGACGCCGCCCGCTCCTGTTTCATCCGGATGTATCCGGCGGAGGCCGAGTCGTCGCCGACCAGGATCGTACCGAGGCCAGGGTTGCGCCCCGTGGCCCGCAGCGCGGCCACCCGCGGTTCGAGGTCGGCGAACACGGCATCGGCCACCGGTTTTCCCGGCATCATCACGGCACCCACGATCGGCCAGCCTACGCGGTCGGACCGGCGCGGTTGTCGAGGCCCGTTTGCCGAGCTCGTGGACCTGTTGGTCGAGCTTGTCGAGACCCCTGGATGGGTTGCGCCTGTCGAAACCAGAGGTCTCGACAAGCTCGACCAACCGGGGTCTCGGCAGACCGGGGTCACATTGGAGTGCCGAGGCCCGTCTGGAGGGTGATCCCGAAGGGCATCGCCAGTGCTCCGGTGGCCTGGACGCCGAGCATGCCGGCGAACGCCTCGACCACACCGTCCACGCTCAGCCGCTGCGGCAGGTGCACCGAGGTCGACACGGACTCACTGGAGTCCGCCGGACGGAACTGCTTGAGGAACCCCAGCATGGACACGGGGCGGACGGCGACGTCCGAACGGGAGACACCGGCCAGCGCACAGGCCCGGTCGATCGCCAGATCCATGCCGCCCAGGTGGTCCACCAGGCCGCGTTCGCGGGCGTCGACGCCGGTCCAGACCCGGCCGCGGGCGACCGGCTCGAGCTCGTCCAGCGGCAGCCGGCGATCGGAGGCCGCCTTGCCGGTGAAGTCGGCGTAGATGTCGTCCAGGCGCCGGTCCAGGGCAGCCCACTGCTCGTCGGTGAACGGACTGTTCGCCGACATGAACGACGACCAGGGCCCCGAGGTCACGTCGGCGAGCACCAGGCCGATCTTGTTCTTCAACTCGGTGGTGACGAACTTGCCTGCGAGCACCCCGATCGACCCGGTCAGGGTGGTCGGCTGGGCCACGATCTCGTCTGCGGGCATGGCGACGAAATAACCGCCGGAGCCGGCCACGTCACCCATGCAGGCCACCACCGGACGGCCCGACGCCCGCAGGTTGAGCACCTCCCGCCGGATCGCGTCCGAGGCGATGTAGGAGCCGCCGGGTGACTCGACGCGTAGCACGACGGCCTTGATCTGGTCGTCCTGAGCGGCGGCCCGAAGGTGCTGGCAGACCACCTCGGAGGCGGCGACCGGCTGCCCCCCGCCCTGTCGCTGGGGCCGCCCGGCGACGATCGCGCCGCGGACCTCCACGACGGCGACGGCCGGCTTCAGCCGTGCCTGGACGAGGTCCCGCGCGGCCGAGCCCCGCGCGTGACGGTGCACATATCGCAATGCGGCCGATTCGCCGGACCACGCAGTGCGGGCCTCGGCGTACACCTCGTCGCGGTACCCGACCCGGTCGACCAGCCCGTGCTCGACTGCCTGCTGCGGGGTGAGGATGCCGGCGTCCACGCTCTGCCAGACCTGCTCGGCCGTGCGTCCGCGGCGCTGGGCGATCACGTCCACCGCCCAATGGGTCAGCGAGTTCGCGATCTGCTGCACCATCTCGTGGTTCGCGGGGCTGATCTCGTGCGCGGCATAGGTCTCGGCGGCGCTCTTGTATTCCTTGCGCTGCGCGAACTGCGGCTCGACACCGACCTTGTCGAAACTGCCACGCAGCAGGGTGATCTGGGCGCGGACGCCGCCCAGCCCCAGCTCGCCGGACGGCTGAAGCCAGATCGTGTCCGCATGGGCCGCCAGCAGGTACGGCAACAACGCGGTGCCGAACTCGCCGAACGATTCGGTGTAGGCCCAGACCGGCTTGTGCTCGCCGAAGCCCGCCACGATGTCGGCCAGCTCACAGCACTGCGACGCGCTGATCGGACAGGTGCCGAGATGCACGATCAGCCCGGCCACCGCCGTGTCTGTGGCGGCGGCGCGCAGGCCGTCGCGCAGCGCCCGCATGGTCGGTGCGTTGATCAGCTTGAGAGCCTCGAAGGGGTTGGCCGGGGCGTTGCTCAGCACCGAGAAGTCGAGATCGAGTTCGAGAATGGTGCGCTCGCCGTGGACGGACGAGCGCAAGAGGGACGACAGCGTGCCGATGGGATCCATGCGGGCCAGCCTATGCGGCTCACGAGGCCCGAACATCGGACAATGCATAGGAGCCCGGCCGATCCGGCCCCGTCAGCGCGTCGCACCGGGTATTGCCGTCCGCAGGTTCCAGCATGGAGTGATGATGCGACGCGGAGGGCCCCAGAACAGGCAGCGGATCGCCGCGGCGGTGATCGTCGGCTCGGCGGCAGTGCTGGGCATGACCGGCTGCGGCCAGGTGCCGCCCACCGGTGCGTCCACCATCGCCGTACCGGCCTCACCGTCGGCGAGCCCGTCCGAGCCGTCCCCGTCGACGTCGGAATCAGCGAGTTCGCCGCCCGCCACGCCGACGACACCCACGACACCGACGCCGTCCCTGAGCGCCACCGCGGGCCCCCAGGTGAAGGCCACCGGCACCTTGAAGCTGTTCGCCGTGGCCAGCAAGAAGCTGGCCGGCACCTGTGCCGAGACGGGTGGAGTTCCGGTGCTCAAGCTGGCCGACCACAAGAACGACTTCTTCAACACCGTGGACGTGGCGCTGGTGCTCAACCCGGCCAGGAAAACGGTGAGCTCGGTGACCATCGACCTGGGTGAGGACTCCGAACTGATCAAGCGGACGCTGACCTACGACGCAGCCAAGCCGACGTCCGGCTCCTCCGCCGTGCTCACCACCCAGGGCTCCACCTTCAAGGTCACCGGCAAGCTGGCCAGCAAAGAGGACGGCAAGGATGCCGGCACCATGCCGGTCACCCTGACCGTGGTCTGTGCGGGATCCGACTGGTGACCCGACCTGTCGTTGACGCCCTCACTTGGCGATCGACAAGGTGACCTTCTTGTCCACGCTGACGTAGCCGGACTTGCTGCCCCGGACCAGGACGGTCACCTTCTTGCCCTTGTCCTTGCTGGTCAGCTTGTAGCTGCTGTGGGTCGCGCCGGCGATCTTGCTGGAGCCGCGGAACCACCAGTAGCTGAGCTTCACCACGCCTGGGCCCCAGTCGCCGCCGCTCGCCTTGAGGGTATGACCGGCCCGGCGCGGGCCGCTGACCTTCGGGGTCTTCGGGCTGATCGTTCCCCTCGCCACGGGAGCGGTCGCAGCGGACGTCCGGGCGAGCGAGGTGTAGCCCTTGCTGCTGCCGGTGACGCGGACGGTGATCGCGGCGCCGACCTCGGTGGCGTGCAGCAGATAGGTGGACCGGGTCGCGCCCTTGATCGCGGTGGTGCCGCGGTACCACTGGTAGCTGAACCGTGCCGATGCGGGGCTCCAGTTGCCGGGCTTGGCGGTCAGCGTCGAGCCGACCTTTGCCGTCCCGGTGATCGTCGGAGTGCGTGCGGTGAGCAGCTTGGGCACGGTTGCGGTGGCCGTCGACATCCGGGTCAGCGTGACGTACCCGGCCTTGGTGGCCGTCACCGCGACAGTCAGGGCTGCGCCGGCGTCGGACGAGGTCACCGAGTACGTGGACTTGGTGGCGCCCGCGACCTTGGTGCCCGCGCGGTACCACTGGTAGCTGAGCGCGACGGGTGCGGGCGACCAGGTGCCGGCGGAGGCGGTCAGCGTGCCGCCGACCTTTGCCGTGCCGGTGACCTTCGGGGTCGGGGACGCGGACAGGTTCAGCAGCGGCACCATCGCGGTGGCCGCCGACGTCCGGACGGTGGTGGTGTAGAGCCGCTTGATGCCGGTGACCCGGACGCGCAGCGTGGAACCGGCATCGGCGATCGTCACCGGGTAGCTGTTCCTGGTCGCGCCGGGGATTCTCGCCGCCCCGCGGTACCACTGGTACGACAGGCTGACCGAGCCGGGCCCCCAGGTACCGGCACCGGCCTTCAGCGTCTGGCCCACCGCGGCCTTGCCGGTCACGGTCGGCTTGGCCGCGCTCAGGGTCATGTACAGGGCCGCCCAGGTGGCCGAGTCGACGACGCCGGTCACCGGACGGTTGGCAACCGACTGGAACGCCTTGACCGCAGCTGCGGTGGTGGTGGTCATGCTGGCGCTGGTGTCGGCGGCGTACCCGGCGGCACCGAGCAGGGTGGTCAGGGCGGTCACCGCGCTGCCTTTGGCGCCGCTGCCGAGCTTCGTGCCCAGCGCACTGAGCGTCCGCGGGCCGGCCTCACCGTCCACCTCGAGACCCTTGGCCTTCTGGAACTTCTTCACGGCGGCAACCGTCGGTGAGTCGAACTTGCCCGTGGTCGACACGGTGTGGCCGGCGGCACCGAGCAGGTACTGGGTCGCGGTCACCTTGGCGCCGGAGTCGCCGGAGTCGAGCACCACGGTGAACGGCACCACGTCGTAGCCGCGCAGGTCGTAGTCGTCGATCACCTTATTGATCTTGCTGGCGTAGGCGCTCGCCGACTTGGGTTGCTCGATCCTGGCGATCGCGGACACGAAGGCAGGCACGTTGCCGATCACCGAGCGCGCCGCGCTGTACCTGGCGTCCTCGGCCACGGCGATCGCGTGACCGGCGAAGGAGTCGGCGACCGAACTGAACTTGGCGTACTTCGTGTCGGAGATCGTGGTGCACCCGGACTGGTAGATGCTCGCCGCGGACGCGGACACGTTGCCGCTGCCGGCCAGCACGAAGCTGGAGTAACGCCGCAGTCCGGCGTAGTAGCTGCGGTGCTTCCAGTAGCTCAGCGTGCTGCGGACGACTCCGTACGCGCGGCCGCGGGCCTCGATCACCCGCCAGTCGCCGTTGGCGAGTTTCTTGGTCAGCACGGCGACGTGGCCTATGCCGTTGGATCGGGCCGGGTTGTTGCGCAGGAAGACCAGGTCGCCGACGGCCGGCTTGCCGGTCACCCTTTTCGTCACGTTGTATTGGGACGCGGCCAGGTCGGTGATCGGGTTGCCGGAGCGTCCGAAGAGCCATTGGACCAGCTCGGAGCAGTCGAACTTGGCCGGGTCGGTGTTGCTGATCGCAGCCTCGGCGCCGAGCACGTAGGGCTTACCCACCTGGGCGTCCGCCAGCGAGGCGAACTGGGACGCGGTCATCGCCGCGCTGCACCGGGTGTCGAAGTAGTTCTCGGCCTTCCTGGCGACCGACGAGGTTCCCCAATCACTGTCGAGGATCGCCTGCGCGATGGACACCGAGGCCGGAACCCCGTAGCTGCGCTGCGCCTTCTGGGCAGCCGGCACCACGCTCGCGATGAACGATTTCTTGGAGTTCGGCGACACTGTTGCGGCCGTTCCATGGGGCATCTCGACGAGCGCGACGGAGGCCGCCAGAACAAGTCCGACGGTCAAGGACAGCACTCGTGGGGGTTTGCGCACACCTATGAGCTACCGAGACGGCCTGACCTGGGGCAAGGCGTGCACTTGAGAGTTGCGTCTCAGCCGATCATCGGTAGGGGCCCTGGCTAGGGGATTCGCGCGTTCAGACACTCAGGTTGCGGTTCAGACTTGGGTCGAGGGTTGCTCGGGCCGCCTCGGTCGGCGGCAACCGGTCGAACCGCGCCGGGACGTCGTCGGTGAGCACCGCGGGCTCGGTTTTCTCGCGACCCGGACGCACAACTGCACGGGCCCTCGTGGTGGGACGTTCTCTCGGACGATCGAGGTTGTCGAGATCCTTTACCGTCCCGGGGTCTCGACTAGCTCGACCAACCAATTCCCGGCCGATCGAGGTTGTCGAGACCCTTTACCGGCCCGGTTGAGGATCTCAGCCGATCAGCGCCTTGGCCTTGGTTACCGCTGCGTCGGCGGTGATGCCGAACTTCTCCATCAGCAGGGCGCCGTCGGCGGACGCGCCGAAGTGGTCGATGCCGACCGCCTCGGTGTTGCCGCCCAGCAAGTCCTTCCAGCCGACCGGGACGCCGGCCTCGACCACAACCTTCGGCACCGCAGCCGGCAGCACCTGCTCGCGGTAGTCGTCGTCCTGGGCTTGGAACCACTCCACGCAGGGCAGCGACACCACCCGGGCCGGGACACCGTCGGCCTCCAGCGCCTCTGCCGCCTTGACGGCCACCTGCAGTTCGGAGCCGGTGCCGACCAGAACCACCGTGGGATCGGACGAGGCCTCCTTCAGCACGTACCCGCCCCGCGCGGTGTTCTCGGCGCCGGCGAAGCCGGACCCCTCGGAACGGTCGAAGACCGGCAGGTTCTGCCGCGACAGGAGCAATGCTGCCGGACGGTTCGTGGTGCGCAGGATCTGCGCCCATGCGTGCGCTGTCTCGTTGGCGTCACCGGGACGGACCACGTCGATGTTGGGCATCAACCGCAGGCTCATGATGTGCTCGACCGGCTGGTGGGTCGGGCCGTCCTCGCCGACGCCGACGGAGTCATGGGTCCAGACGAAGGTGGTCGGCGCGTGCGACAGAGCGGCCAACCGGGGCGTGGTGCGCATGTAGTCGGAGAAGACCAGGAAGGTGGCGCAGTAGACCCGGCTGAGGCCGTCCATGGTGATGCCGTTGGCGATGTTGCCCATGGCGTGCTCGCGAATGCCGAAGTGCAGCGTGCGGCCGCCGGCGGCACCGGTGAACTCGTGGCTGCTTCGGTCGGCGGGAATGAACGAGTTGACGCCGTCCATCGTGGTGTTGTTCGAGCCGGCCAGGTCGGCCGAACCGCCCCACAGCTCGGGCACCGGCTTGGCCAGCGCCGACAACACCTTGCCGGACGCGGCGCGGGTGGCCAGCGCCTTTCCGGCCTCGAAGACCGGCAGGCTGGCGTCGAGGTCGTCCGGCACCTCGCGGGCCACCACCCGATCGAGGGTCTTGGCCAGTTCGGCGTTGGCGGACCGCCAAGCCTCGTAACGCGGATCCCACTCGGCGTGCAGCTCCTTGGCCCGCTCGACGGCGTTGGCGCGCGTCCATTCGACGAGTTCGGTGTCGATCGCGAACGGCTCCGGGGCGAAGCCGAGCTCCTTCTTCAGCCCGGCGACCTCGTCCGCACCCAGCTTCGAGCCGTGGACGCTGTGGTCACCGGCCTTGGTCGGCAGCGGCCAGCCAATGATGGTGGTCACCTTGATGAAGTGTGGCTTGTCGGTGATCGCCTTGGCCTTCTCGAGCACCTCGTACAGCTCGGCGACCTTCTCCTCATAGGTGGTGAAGCCGTTGGTGAAGTCGACGTGGTAGGTGTCCCAGCCGTAGGCGTCGTAGCGGGCCTGGACGTCTTCGGAGAACGCGATCTTGGTGTCGCCCTCGATCGAGATCCGGTTGTCGTCATAGATCAGGAAAAGATTGCCCAACTCAAGCGTGGCGGCCAACGACGAAGCCTCGCTCGAAATGCCTTCCTGCATGCAGCCGTCACCGGCGATGCAGTACACGTTGTGGTCGAACACCGACTCGCCAGGGGTGGCGGTGGGGTCGAACAGCTCACGCGAGCGGCGAGCGCTCATCGCGAAGCCCACCGAGTTGCCGATACCGGCGCCCAGCGGGCCAGTAGTGGACTCCACGCCCTTGGTCAGGCCGAACTCGGGATGGCCCGGAGTCAGCGAGCCCCACGTGCGCAGTGACTCGATGTCGTTCAGTTCCAGCCCGAACCCGTTGAGGTAGAGCTGGCAGTACTGGGTGAGGGAGGCATGCCCCGCCGACATGACGAACCGGTCGCGACCCAACCAGCGCGGCTCGGCCGGGTCGACATGCATCAGCTTGGCGTAGAGCAGGTACGCGACCGGAGCCAGCGAGATCGCCGTGCCGGGATGGCCGTTACCGACCTTCTCGACGGCTTCGGCGGCCAGCACGCGGGCGGTGTCGACAGCCTTCGCGTCCTGCTCTGTCCAGCTGAGATTGCTCATGGGGTCTTCCCTCTCGAAATGTCACGCCTCGCTGCGTGGAGACGACGGTGAACCAACGCCCCCACCCTATTGGCTGCCCATGCGGTTGGGGAGATGGGTGAGGACTTCTCGTATTTTGCGTGAGGTTGCGGACGCGCGCCCGCTCAGGCCTCCAGCGCGCGTCCGGCTCGCTCGGGCAGGAACAACGCGGCCACTGCGGCGAGCAGGAAGGCCACCCCGAAGACGCCGAACACCAGCACCATGCCGCCGCCGGCGAGCATGATCGGCACGCTCAGTGGGGCGATCATCGACGCGATCCTGCCGAACGCGGCCGCCGCGCCGGTGCCGGTACCGCGAACCGCGGTCGGGTACAGCTCGGGACCGACCGCATACAGTGCCCCCCAGGCGCCCAGGTTGAAGAATGACAGCGCGCAACCGGTCGCGATGATCGTGGAATCGGTGGTGGCGAATCCGAACGCCGCCGCCGCCGCCGCGGAGCCGGCCAGGAACACCGCGAGGGTGATCCGCCGCCCCCACTTCTCGATCAGCCAGGCAGCCGCCAGGTAGCCGGGCAGCTGAGCGAGGGTGATGATCAGGGTGAACTCGAAGCTGCGCACCAGCGGAAAGCCGCGCTGCACCAGCAGCGTCGGAATCCAGATGAAGGCCCCGTAGTAGGACAGGTTGATGCAGAACCAGACCATCCACAGGGCCGCGGTGCGGCGGCGGTAGGCGGGCGACCAGATCGAGTCTCTCGCGGCTGCCTTCGGCACCGGCACCTCGGGTCCCGGCACCGGTTCGACGCCGGCCGCCGCCTCGAAGTCACGCACGGCCGCCTCGGCCTCGCCGGTGCGTCCCTTCGATTCCAGGAACCGGACGGATTCGGGCAACCCCCAGCGGATCACCGCGGCATAGATCGTCGGGATCACCCCGACAGCGAGCGCCCACCGCCACCCGTTCTCGCCGACCGGCACGATCAGGTAGCCGATCAGGGCGGCGATGATCCAGCCGATCGCCCAGAAGCCCTCCAGGGCGACCACCACGCGTCCCCGGATCGCCTTCGGTGCGAACTCGCTGACCAGCGTCGAAGCGACCGGAAGTTCGGCCCCCAGTCCGATGCCGACGATGAAGCGCAATGCGATCAGCATGCCGACCGACGTGACCAACGCGGAGGCGCCGGTGGCGACCCCGTAGATCAGCAGGGTAATCGCGAACACCTGGCGGCGTCCGACCCGGTCGGCCAGCAGGCCGCCGAGCGAGGCTCCGATGGCCATGCCGACGAAGCCGATCGAGCCGATCCAGGACAGGGTGGTGGCGTCCAGCGACCACTGCTTGGCGAGTGCGGCCATCACGAACGAGATCAGCCCGACGTCCATGGCGTCGAGCGCCCAGCCGATTCCGGATCCGACCACCAGCCTGGTGTGCCGCCGGGTGAACGGCAGCCGGTCAAGCCGCTCGGAGCGGGTCAGAGCGGCGCCGGTGGTCACGTCAGGCATTTGTCGGTCCTCCTCGCCAACAGGCAGGCTCAGTCTAGGGACGCCGACCGGCGCCAGACAGGGCGGCGGTCCGTCAGTCGGCGGTAGAAGGGCCCCACACACTCGAACGTCGGCTCCGAGCGCGCCGAACAGGCTCGACCAGACGGGCGAGCGACCGGCTCGACCGACCTCAGGCCTTGCGGCGGGCGATCTCGGCGATCGCCCAGTCCAGGGTGGGTGGGTCGAGGCTGAGTCCGCCGAAGCTGGCCATGCTGCCCATCGGCATGCTGCCGATCATCTTAATCAGCGCCGGGCTGCGCAACGGGTCGTCGGCGCCCTTGGCGACCGCCTCGGCGGTCACCTCGCGGGCGATCGGGTCCTGGCCCCACTCGATCAGTGTCGACAGCCGGTTGAGTTCCGGGCGCAGCACCGGCGCGTCCACCTGGATGCTCTCGCTGAGCACGATCCAGCGGGAGTCGTGGCCGACTTCGATGACGAACTCGCCGCCCTCGATCACCCAGCGGTGGTAGCGCTCCGACCAGTAGGCGAACGCGCGGGCGTCCAGGTCGATGCTGACCCGCCTCGACTCCCCCGCGGCCAGGGCGACCTTGCTGAACCCCTTGAGTTCGCGCACCGGACGGGTCAACGCCGACTCAGGGTCGCGGACGTAGACCTGCACCACCTCGGCGCCGTCGCGGCCGCCGGAGTTGGTCACGGTCACCTCGACGCGGGCGGCGAGCGTGTCGTCCGCGGCCGAGCCCGACATCGACACCGACAGGTCGGTGAACTGGAACGAGGTGTACGACAGGCCGAAGCCGAAGGGGAACGCCACCTCCTGTTCGGCCTTGTCGTAGGCCCGGTAGCCGATGAAGATGCCTTCGCCGTAGTCCACCGTGTGGTCGGCCCCGGGAAAGTTCAAGAAGGACGGGTTGTCCTGCAGCCGCAGCGGCAGGGTTTCGGCGAGCCGACCGGACGGGTTCACCGCTCCGCTCAGCACGTCGGCGATCGCGCCACCCACCGCCTGGCCCCCCAGCCACGCCTCGACCAGCGCCCGCGACTGGGGAATGACCTGGCGCAGGTCGACCGGGGCACCGTTGACCAGCACGGTGACCACGCGCGCATTCTGCCGGGCGACTGCCGCCAGCACGGCCAACTGATCCTCGGGCAGGTCCATGTGGGTGCGATCGAAGCCTTCGGACTCGTCCGCGCCAGGCAGCCCGATGAAGACGATCACCACATCGGCAGGGCTCGCGGTGACGATCGCCTGCTGCAGCAACACGGCCGGGTCGACGGACGGCTGCTGCGCGGCGGCGGCCGCTTCCGGATCCTCGAACGGGTCACCCAGCGGCGCCGGCAGCGAGTAGCCGGGCGCGAACGTCAGGTCGGCGAACACCTTGCCGAGCTCGTCCAGCGCGGAATCGACCCGGGTCGGGTTCACCTGGGACGAGCCCGCCCCCTGGAACCGGGGGGTGCGGGCGAACTCGCCGATCACCGCAACCTTGGCATCGGCGGCAATCGGCAGCAGCGGCCCGTCGTTCTTGAGCAGCACCAGCGACTCTGCGGCAGCTGCCCGGGCCAGCGCGTGATGCTCGTCCGCGTCGAAGGTCTCGTCGGCGTCCAGCACCTGCATGCCCTTGGCGACCAGTTCGAGCACGGTGCGCGCCCGGGCGTTCAGCACGTCTTCGCTCAGCACTCCCGAACGGACGGCCGCTGCGACCGCGTCCGGGCTGTACGGCAGTGCCGGCGGCATCTCCAGGTCGGTGCCGGCGATCAGCGAGGGCACCCGGTCGTACACCGCCCCCCAGTCGCTCACCACCAGCCCCTGGAAGCCGAACTCGCCCCGCAGCACCTCGTCCAGCAGCCAGTGGTTCTCGGACGCGGACACCCCGTTGATCTTGTTGTAGGAGCACATCACCGTCCACGGTTGGCTGCGCTTCACCACGGTCTCGAAGGCCGGCAGGTAGATCTCACGCAGGGCCCGCTCGGACACTCGGGCGTCGACCCGCATGCGGTCGTCCTCCTGGTTGTTGACCGCGTAGTGCTTCAGCGACGTGCCGACGTCGCCCTTGGACTGGATGCCGTCGACGATGCCGACGGCCAGCTCGCCGGCCAGGAACGGGTCCTCGGAGAAGTACTCGAAATTGCGGCCGCACAACGGGGAACGCTTCATGTTGATGCCCGGGCCCAGAATCACCGACAGGTTGCAGGAGCGGGCCTCCTGAGCCAGCGCCTCACCCACCCGGTGCAGCAGGTCGGGGTTCCAGCTGGACGCGATGGACGACGCGGGCGGAAAGCAGGTCGCCCGCAACGACCCGCCGAGCCCGACATGATCGCCGAGGCCGGGTTGGGCCCGCAGCCCGTGCGGACCGTCGGAGACCATGATCCGAGGCACCCCGAGCCGCTCGATCGGGTGGGTCCACCAGAAGCCGGAGCCGCTGGTCAGCGACGCCTTCTCCTCCAGGGTGAGTTGGGCGAGCACGGACTCGACGTCGAGCATTGCGATCCTTTCGGTAACGGGTTGGGGCTGAAACCGTGGGAACCGTTCCACGATTTCGGGTTCAGGGGGTGACGGCGATCTTGACGCCGAGTCGGTCGCGCACCGCGTCGTAGGCCGCCTCGGCCTGGTCGAGGCCGAAGGTGTGGGTGACGACCGCGTCCGCGTTCAGGGCCCCCGATTCGAGCAACCGGACGGCGGCCTGCACGTCGCGCCGGCGAGCGTTGCTGCCGCCGGTCACTGTGAGTTCCTTGTAGTGCACCAGGTTGACGTCGACCTCGGCGGTCGAGCCTTTCGGGAACCCGGCGAAGTAGTTCACCCGGCCACCCGGACGCGCCAGTTCAAGGGCGGTCGTGGCCAGCGCGGGCTCACCGATGCAGACCACCACCACGTCGGCGCCGAGCCCACCGGTGGCGTCCGCGACCGCATGGCCGACCTCGTCCGGACCCACGGCGAGCGCCCCCAGTGCGGCGGCCGGCTCACGACGCGAGACCGAGCGGTTGGACACGATCACCTGCGACGCCCCGGACGCCTGCGCCAGTTGCAGGTGCAGCAGGCCGATCGGACCGGCGCCGAGGATGGCGACCACATCGCCGGCATTGACCCCATACTGGTTCAGGCCGTTGAGGCAGCAGGACAATGGCTCGGCCAGTGCCAGATGGGTCGGCTTCACCTCGGAGCGGGTGGTGATCAGGTTGCCCTGCGCCACGGCCCGCGCGGGGATCAGGCAGTAGTCGGCCAATCCGCCGTCGATCTCGTACCCGATCAGTTGCAGGTGCTCGCAGAGGTGCTCGTAGCCGAGCAGGCACACCCGGCACTGGTTGCATGACAGCACGATCGACGGGGTGGCCTGCTGGCCCACCTGATAGTTCTCGACGCCCTCACCCACGGCGGCGATCCGTCCGGCGATCTCGTGGCCCAGCACCACACCCGCGCGGACGCCGGCGGTCTTGGCCCCGCTGATGATCCGCAGGTCGGTTCCGCACAGGGTGGTGGCCTCGACCTTCAGCAGCACCTCACCGGGACCCGGCGTGGGTTCGTCCCGCTGCTGCAGTTCGATCCGTTCGGGTCGGACGAGCACCAGAGCCCGCATCTACGCCTCCTCGCGTCACTGTGCGGAGCAGCCTATCGGTCGGCTCGGACACGCTTCTCGAGCTCGACAAGCTCGATCAGCTGTTCTGGAAGTCGGCCAACGCGTGCTGAAGGGTCACCGTCGCGGGATGCAACTGGCGGTAGATCCGGTAGAGCTGGTCGTAGCGGTCCTTGTTCTCTTCGTTGGGTTCCACCGAGCCCACCCGCGGGGACCAGTCGGCGTCCTTGTCGATGAAGCCGCCCGCCACGCCGATCAACATCGCGTCGCCGTAGCAGGCACCCACCGACTGTTCGGAGATCTCTTGCGAGAGCCCGGTGATGTCACTGACGATCTGGGGCCACAAGCCACCCTTGGTGCCACCGCCGACCGCGTAGGCCCGGCGACCGCCGCCACCGGCGTCGTGCATCACCTCGAGCAGGTGCCTGGCGCCGTACGCGGTGGCCTCCATCAACGCCCGGTACAGGTGCCCGCGCCCGTGGTTGAGGGTCAGTCCGATGATGGTGCCGCGGGCGTTCGGGTCGAGCAGCGGCGTCCGCTCACCGGCGAAGTACGGCAGGATCACCAGTCCGTCCGAGCCCGGTGGCACGCTCTGGGCCTCCTTGGTCAACTCGTCGAACGAAACGTTGCCGACCATGTCGCGCAGCCACTTGGTCAGCGATCCGCTGGTCGCCATTCCGCTGGCCAGGTTGTAGGTGTCCTTGAACAGGTGCGCGTTGCTCCACAGTTGGGCGGACGGCAGCGATTCCTCGGTGACCAGCACGATCGACATGGTGGAGCCGTAGATGACCACAGCGTCGCCCGGCTTGCGGACGCCGACGGACATCGCGTCCGCGAAGCTGTCCATGGTGCCGGCGGCCACCGGTATGCCCTCGGGAAGGCCGCTGCGCTGCGCACCCTCGGCGGTGATCGTGCCGACCACCTCGGTGGGCCACTTCAGTTCGGGCATCGGCAGTCCTGGCGCGATGTCCTTCACCCACTTGTCGATCCACTTGTTCTTGCCCACGTCGTAGAGCGGCTCGGAGTAGCTGGCCGAGATGTGGTCGAGGTAGTAGACGCCGGTCAGCCGGTGCGCCAAATAGGTGTGCGCCATGAAGAAGTACTTCGTCTTCTCATAGATCTCCGGCTCGTGCCGGCGCAGCCACAGGATCTTGGCGCCGATCGACTGTGCGTTCATCGGATTGCCGCAGCGCTTGATGATCTTCGACTCGCCGTAGTTCTCGGTGAGCTCGTGCACCTCGGCCATGGCGCGGGTGTCGATGCCGTAGAGAATGCCAGGACGAAGCGGGTCGGCGTCCTCGTCGGCGGCGAGAAAGCATGGCCCGATGCCGCTCATCGCGAGGCCGGCGATCTCGTCCTCGCCCGCGGCGGCCACCAGGTCGTCGCAGATCGCCTTGAAATCGGCCCACCAGACCGTCTCGGCATCATGCTCGGCCCAGCCCGGCTTGGGCAACGACAGCGAATGCGGCTTTTCGGACATGGACACCACAGACCCGTCCAGCGTGACCAACACCCCCTTGGACGAACCGGTGCCGATATCGATGCCGATCAGCAGTTTCTGTGCCATGGCCGTCACACCCTTCATTGCGTGAGTCGTCGTTGACCGCTGTTCGGAACCTATGGCAACGCGCCGGATTTGCCCAGGGTTGGCCGACGCCTGTCGAGACCGGCCGGTCGAGGGTGACCAGAGCGCCCGCTAGGCTCGGCCGGTGCGCATCCTGCTGACCGGCAGCAACGGTTTTGTGGGCGGACGGATCGCGGCGCACGCCCGCGGTCGCGGCTGGCAGGTGATCGGCGTGGGCCGGCAGTCGGCGTCCACCGGCCCCGTGGATCGCTATCACCGGCACGATCTGGCCGCTGCCCTCACGTTCGACGAATCGGTGGACGCGGTGGTGCACAGCGCCGCGCTGGCCGTCCCCTGGGCTCGGCCGGCGGCATACCGGGCCGCCAACGTGGACGGCACCCGCAACGTCCTCGACTGGGCCGTCGCACACGGCAGCCCGCCCGTGCACTACATCTCGTCGTCCAGCGTGTTCTACACCCGCGCCGACCAACTCGGGCTCACCGAGGACTCCCCCATCCCCGCATCGAACGATCAGATCTCCATCTACTCGCGGACGAAGCGGGCCGGCGAACTGCTGGTGCAGCAGTACCCGGGCGCCTGGAGCATCCTGCGGCCGCGGGCGGTGTTCGGGCCGGGCGACACCGTGCTGCTGCCGCGCCTGGTGGCGGCCGCCAAGGCCGGACGGCTGCCGCTGCTGGTGCGCCGTGAGCGCAACCCGGTGATGGTCGACCTGACGCATGTGGACGTGGTCGCCGAGTACGTCTGCCGGGCGGTGTCGGACGGGGTGTCCGGTGCGGTGAACCTGACCAACGGCGAACCGGTCGAGTTGTACCCGTTCCTGTTCGCGCTGCTGGACGACCTGGGGCTGCCGCGGCCGACCCGCCGGGTGCCGGTCGGGGTGGCGATGGGCTTCGCGCGGGCGTCCGAGATCGTCTCCGCGACCCTGCGGAACTATCGCGAGCCACCGATCACCACGTTCGGGGTCTCGATGTTCGCCCACTCCAAGACGTTCGACATCACCCGGTGCCGGAGCCTGCTCGGCGAGCCCGTGCTGAGCCTGCGGCAGGCGCGGCGCAGCCTGGTCGAGTGGTGGCGCCATGCGTAGGACGGGGTGGTGGCTGGTTGCCGCCTACACCGTGCTGTCGGGCGTTCGGATCGGCCTGTCGGTGCGCAACTGGCGGCGAGTCGAGCAGGTCTCGACACGCTCGACCGACGAGGCGGGGTCGACCGAGCAGGTGACCGTGCTGCAGCCGATCCTGGCCGGCGACCCTGAGTTGCCGCGGTTGCTCGGCGACAATGTGGCCGGCCATCCGGACGCCCGGTTCCTGTGGCTGGTGGACGCCGACGACACCGCCGGGCGCGCGATCTGCGAGCGGCTGGCGGCGGCCCACGCGGACCGGATCGAGGTGCTGCTGTGCCCGCCCTGTCCGCCGCGGACCAACCCGAAGGTGTTCAAGCTGGCCCTCGGCCTGCCGCACTGCACGCAGTTCGTGGCAGTGCTGGACGACGACACCGTGCTGCCGCCCGGAGCGTTGGCACGGGCCCGAGCGGCCCTGGCCGACGCCGACCTGGCGACCGGCCTGCCCTGGTACCGCCCCGGCGCCGGGCCGTGGTCGGCGCTGGTCGCCGGCTTCGTCAACGGCAACGCCCTGATCAGCTACTTCCCCCTGCTCGGCTTCGGCCCACCGGCCAGCATCAACGGCATGTTCTACCTGACCAGCCGGACGGCGCTGGCCCGCGCCGGTGGCTTCGAGGCGATCATGGACCGGGTCTGCGACGACTTCGAACTCGCCCGGGAGTTTCGGCGGCACGGCCTGCGAATCGCGCAGACCACCATCACCCATCAGGTCAGCACCGAGGTTCCGGACGCCGCCGCGTACGCCCGGCTGATGCATCGCTGGATGGTCTTCGCGTCCCGGCTGCTGTCCCGTTCGCTGACCGCTCCGATGGCGGTGCTGGTGGTGCTGCCCTCAGCCCTGCCCGCCGTCGCCGTGGGGGTGGCGGTGGCGACCGGAAGCTTCGGAGCGGCGGCCGGCGTCTTCGCCGCCGTGGCGGCCAAGGTGTTGGCGTCCCAGGCCGTCCGGTCGCGGCTCACCCCTGAGGTGCCGCGTCGGTTCGCCGCGGAATACCTGGCCGACTGGTTGTTGCCGGTGCAATCGGCGCTCGCCCTGTTGCTATCTCGCCGAATCAATTGGCGCGGGCGCCGGCTGCGCATCGTCCGGGGACGGCTGGCGTGACCATCGCCTGGTTGTCGGGCAGCAGCGACCCGCGCCGCTGCGCCTTGTCCCCCGCCGAAACCGCCCTGCTCGAGGCGGCGGCCGGCGGCCGCCGGGTGGTGCGGGCGAACTTTCCGTGGCCCGATCGGCCCGGACCGTTCCGGACGGTCGCCCTGCCACTGGCGTCGGTGCGCAACGCCGTCCAGTTCTGGCGGGCGAGGCTGTCACGACGGTATCGAGCCTTCGTCGCCACCCGGATCATGTGCCTACCCGGCGACGGAGACCTGGTGCTGATCACCGGCAGCCAGGGCCTCGAACTGCTCCGGCTGGCCTGGCCGCTGCTGGGTGACACCGGACGCATCCGAGTGGTCGCGCTGGGCCCGGTGGCCGGCCGGCTTCCGGCGGGCCTGCGTCCATTCGTGATCCGGTCGAGCACGGACGTGGTATCGCGGCTCGGCTGGCGCGGGCGGGTGGACGTCCGGTGCGCCGCCGGCCATCTGGACTACGCCGCCGAGCCACAGGTGCGCGCAGCCGTCGCCGACGCTGTCGGCGCGGCTCGATGAGGGTGCTGATGGTGGCGCCGCCGTATGCCGGCCACCTGAACCCGCTGCTGGTCATCGCCGCGCACCTTCGCACGCGCGGCGCGCAGGCCACCTTCGTCACGGGTCCGGCCAAGGTGGCCACCTGTCGCGCGCTGGGCTTCGAGGCGGTGCCGGTGCTCGCCGGGGATCCACAGGCAATGGAGCGGATCGCCGACACCGACCGGGTTACCGGGCATCCACTGCGAACCCTTAGGCAGGTGCGAGCCAACCTGCGACTGCTGCCCCGCGTCCTGGGCGACCTGCAGGCGGCCGCCGATCTGTTTCGCCCGGACGCGATCATCGCCGACTTCTGTGCGCCGGTCGCGGGTGTGGTCGCGAACCGGTTGGGCGTGCCGTGGATCACCACGATCCCGACCCCGTTCGCGATCGAGAACCGACGCGGCACGCCCGCCTACTGCGGTGGCTGGACGCCTCGACCCGGCCCGCTGGGCACGCTGCGGGACGCCGCCGGACGCACCACCACCCGCGCCCTGAAACGCCTCACCGGAGCGCTGTTCCGGGGCGAACTGCGGGCCTTCGGGGGCAGCCTCTACCGACCGGACGGGTCGGAGGCCTTCTACTCCGACCAGGCCATCTGGGCCCTGGGACTCGAGGCGCTGGAGTTCGACCGCGACTGGCCGGACGCCGTCGACTTCATCGGTCCGATCACCAGCGATCCGACCTCGCGGCTCGCGTCGACCCCGCCCGCCCGGCGGGGCGACCGCAGCCGGGTGCTGGTGACCCTGGGCACCCATCTGCCCTGGGCCAAGGCCGGGCTGGTCGACCAGGTGAGCGCCCTGGCCGAACGGCTGCCGGGGCACGACTTCGTGGTTGCCTGCGGCGACGCATCCGGCGGTTCCACCGGGGCCCGCGCCGGGCCGAGGGTCGAGGTGGTTCCCTGGCTGCCCTACGACGATGCGCTGCCCGCCTTCGACGCGGTGATCCATCACGGCGGCGCCGGCATCACCTACAGCACCCTGCGCGCGGGCCTGCCGTGCCTGGTCTGGCCGCACGATTACGACCAGTTCGACTTCGCCGCGCGGATCGAGCACCACGGGCTGGGCCTGCGAATACGCCGGCTGTCGGACGCGGTCACTGGCCTGCCCCGTGCACTCGCCGCACCGCGCACCTCGTTGGAGGTCTTCGCCGGCCTGGTCCGGGCGTCCGACCCGCTGGCGGCAGCCGCCCGCACACTGGACGAACTGACTGCCGGCTGAGCTGAGCGACAGCCCCTCAAACCACCCGGCGGACGCGGCGGCGCTTGTCCGTGGCCGCCTCGACCGGCCACGGCATGCCGCCGATCTCGGGCACCACCAGGGCGCGGGATTCAAGCAGCCGGTGCAGTGCCAGATGCGCCGACGCCTGAGCTTGTGGCGGTCGCACCGCCAGCCGCAGCGACCCGTTGCCGCGCTGCACCAGGCGGAAGTCCTGCACCCCCGGTGCCGCCAGTAGCGCAGCCCGGATGACGTCGGTGAACAACGGACGGTCACCGCCCGATCGACTGGTGAAATGCGGCACGTCCTCGGCACGCCCCTCGATCCGCGCGATGGTGGCGAACACCGACCCGCACGGGCACTCGTCCGGTCCGGGCACGAGCACGTCACCGAGCCGGTAGCGGATGATCGCCTGGGTGCTGCGGTACAGATCGGTGATCACCGGCACGAACCTGCCCGTCTCGGCGTCGATCAGCTCGCGTTCGACATGCACCAGGTCTTCGTTCAGGTGCAGCGTGCCATGGGCGCAGGTGATTCCGAGAAAGCCCTCGGTGGCCTGGTAGACCTGTCCGACGGTCAGGCCGAAGCCGCGCTCGATCCTGGCTGCCACGTCGTCGTCGAGCACGTCCGCAACCGAGTAGATCACCGTCGGCCCCGGCCGGATCGGGTGGCGGGCGAGGTCGTCCAGCACCTGCGGCGGAGCGGCCAGAACCGTCGGCGCAAAGGCGAGCAACCGCTCGTTGATCGTCTCGGCGGGCAGGGCCAGATCGATGTGGGTGAACGTGATCCGGCCTCCGCCGACCGCCTCGTAGAGCGGACCGCCGGACCGCAGCACGAGCGCCACCCGTACCGGTTCACGCAGGCTGGGCAGCGTCTTCGCGAGCATCGCACCTGCCCAGCGGGCCTGCTCCTGGGGCGAGGTGAGGAACACGCCGCGCCGTCCCGAGGTGCCGGAGGACAACCCGACGCTGACCCCGGCCAGAGTCGCGTCGAAACTGCCGGAGGTCTCGGCCGCGCCGGCGGCGGCCAGGCACTGCTCCAGGCTCAGGCCGCGATCGTTGAGGCCGTCGAAGCGGCTCAGCCAGCCTTCCTTGTCGAGGATCGGAAAGTCAGTCAGCGCCGTGCCTTGAACCTGTGCGTAGGCGGGAAAGGTGCGGCGCGCTCGGGTCAGGATCGTGCGCAACCGGCGCTCCTGATACCGCTGCAGGGCCTCCCGGGAGCCGAAGCGCCGCCAGCGGGTGGCCAGCAACGCGGCGAGCACCCGCCACCGATCAACCACGAACGGCCGCCTGCGCCCGGCGGATGCTCGGCCAGCAGTGCGAGGGCACGATGATCAGTTCTGGCCGGGCACGGTGCAGCCGGGCCAGCCCGTCCACCACCGCGCGGTAATGCCCTTCGTCACCGCTGCGCAGAATGAACCCGGGGGGCAGTTCGCCATGGGTGAAGGCGCGCTCGGTCCAGCAGGCGTCGCCGACCAGCAGCAGCCCGTCCGGCCCGACGCTGGGCAACCACAGGCCCTGATGGCCCGCGGTGTGGCCGGGCAACGGCACCGTGAACACCGACCCGTCGCCGAGCAGGTCGTGGCCCTGGCCGAAGGGATCCCGAAGCCCGGTGCCGACCTGGGCGCCCGGCTGCCCGATGCGCGCGTCCAGGTCGGCGGGAAGCAGGTCCGGGACGAACCCGTGGCCCGCATGGGTCCACGCGGACGCAGTGCGCCAGTCGCGCGGCAACTCCCCTTGCCCGACGACGATTCGGGCGGCCGGAAAGTCGCGCAGGCCGGCGACGTGGTCGCCGTGCAGATGCGACAGCACGACCGTGCGCACCTCGTCGGCGGCGATCCCACGGTCGGCGAGTTGGGTGCGCACCGCGTCCCAGGGCGTGCAGGTGACCGGCAGCAGCAGTGAGTACAGCCGATAGGGAAGCCGGCTGGTCGCCTCGGCGAACCGCGGGGAGTAGCCGGTGTCGAACAGCAGCACGCCGGCGTCCGGGTGCCGAATCAGGCCGACGGACGAGGGGAACTCGATCGGCCGCCAGCGACCGCCGCGACGGGTGAACCGCTCGAGCTGGGTGCAGTGCCCGGCAACCAGCAACTCAAAACCCAGCATCAGAACCTCAGCACGGCGGCGCCGAACACCAGTCCGGCCCCGGTGCCGATCAACAGGGCAAGGCCGCCGCGCTGCAGCCGTCCGGATTCGACGGCTTCGGCCAGCGCCGTCGGCATCGAGGCCGACACCTGGTTGCCGTTCTCGGCGAGAATGTCGACCACCGTATGCGGATCGATGCCGAGCCGTTCGCGGAGGTATCGCAGGCCCAGTCCGCTGGCCTGGTGCGGAACCACCACCTGCAGTCGGTCGCGACGCACGCCCGCGTCGGCGAGCACCCCGTCCAGGAATGACGGCAGCTCGCGGGACACTAGTTTCATCATGCCCAGGCCGTCCATGGCGAACAGGTAGTCGGCCGGGTCGAGTGGCGGAGTCACCGGGTTCCAGCGGCTGCCGCCCGCCCGGATCCGGCACAGCTCGGCGGCGCTCGGGTAGCTCCGCAGGCGCAGGGCGAGGATCGCCGACTCCTGCTCGGCAGGTCCGACGATCACCGCGGCGGCCCCGTCGCCGAACAGTGCGCTGGATTCCAGGTCGGCGTGGTTCAGCCCCTTCGACGCGATGTCGACGGCCGCGACCGCGACTCGGCGCCAGCGTCCGCAGGCGATGCCGAAGGCGGCCTGCTGCAACCCGGTGAGAAAGCCGAGGCAGGACGCGTTGACGTCGAAGGCCTCCAGCACGCCGTCGGTGGCCCCGAGGCGGGCCGCGACGAGGATCGCCGTGGTGGGCATCGGCTGCTCGGGCGCCACGCTGGTCACGATCAGGGCGTCCAGGTCGTCGATCCCCAGGCCCGCCGAGTCGAGCGCACGTCCGAGGGCTGCGGTGGTCATCGACACGGTTGTCTCGTCCGCGCCGATCCAGCGCCGCTCCCGCACACCGGAGCGGCCCGCCGTGCTGCCGGGTGCGCGTCCGAACCGCTGGTCGAGTTCGGCCGAGGTCACCCTGAGGGCCGGCGTGTGGCGTCCGACCGAGAGAATCCGGACGGGAAGCGACATGACCGCGAGGCTAGCAGCGGCCGGACTCGTCGCAAGTGATCCAGTTCTGGCCCCAGGGCTGGGGTCAGAACTGGATCGCTTGCTACGCGGTCACCCCGGCTCGACGAAGCACGCGAACGTGCGGGCGGGCACGTGCACCCACTCACCCTCCACCCGGGACTGCTTCACCACCGCGTCGTGGCCACCGGCCTGCACCGGGTGCAGCCGATGCCCGCTGTCGAGCCCCTGCACCTGCAGCCGTACGGCCAGCGGTGTGGCGTTGAACACGACGGTCAACCGTGCCCACTCGTGCTGGACCGGCTCGCCCACGGTGTCGTCGATGTGCAGCACGATCGTGCCCGGCAGCAGATGCGGGCCGCCGGCCACCGGAAACGTGATCTTGGTGCGGATCGCGTGCCCCGACCCCAGCCGGAAGAGCCGGGTGGATGCCCGCAGCCGCAGCAGGTCGAGCGCCTGCGCGTGCGCCTCGGCGATGTCGAACGGCGTCGGCTTGAACACCGGATCGGCGAGAAACGGCCGCAGGTAGCTCCACCGCGCCCCGTTGTCGTCCTGGGGCGGCAGTCCGGCGCCGAAGCCGTTGTCCGCCATCGTCCAGTCGATGTAGTTGAACCAGTCGCCGGAGTTGTAGCTGTTGCGGTCCATGCTCTTGCTGCGCAGTATGTCGGTGCCCGCATGCCACAGCACCGGCCCCTGCCCGAGGGTGGCCAACGCCAGGCAGAGCGTATTCATCCGCACCCGTTCGCCCATCGTGGTGTCGGGTCGCAGCTTGACCGTGAGTGCGTCGAAGAGCGTCTCGTTGTCGTGCGCGTCGACGTAGTTGACCACCTCGTCCGGCTCCGCGGCGTAGCCGGCCGGCTGGCCGTTGTAGTCCAGCTCGTCGCCGCGGACGAACCGGTGCCGGCTGTTGGACGGCAGCCAGAAGTCACGCAGGCCGCCGACCAGGCCGAGCTGGATCAGGTCGGTGTCGGCGAGCAGGCGATCGCGTTGCCGGTAGGAGTCGCCGTTGACCGCCGCTTCGTTGGACGCGGTGAACAATCCGGTGCCGAAACCCTGGCCGCGTGGGTCGGCGTCGAACGGCCCGCCGCCCCGCACGCCGTCGCGCAGCCGGTCGTTGAAGGTGCCGATGCCGGTGCCGGCCAGGTTGCCCTGCCTGGCCTGGATGAACCGGGCGTCGTCGGCGACCTCGCCGAAGTTCCAGCCCTCGCCGTACAGGGTGACCGCACGCCCGTCGACCCCGTCGCGCTCGGGGGTGAGCGCATCGAGGGCGGCCCGGACGGCCAGCATGTTGGCCACGCTGTGGTGCCCCATCAGGTCGAACCGGAAGCCGTCCACCTTGTAGTCGCGTGCCCACAACACCACCGAGTCGACCATCAGCTTCTGCGCCATCAGGTGTTCGGTGGCCACGTTGGGACAGCAGGTGGAATGTTCGGTGTGCCCCAGCGGATTGAGGCGGTGATAGTAGCCGGGCACGATCCGGTCGAGTACCGACTTGGTGTTCTGGCCGAAGCTCGCGGTGTGGTTGAACACCTGGTCGAGCACCACCCGCAGGCCCATCGCGTGCAGGGCTCCGACCATGGTGCGGAACTCGTGCACGCGGCCGGAACCTTCGGCGCTGTCGAGGCTCGAGCAGAACGATCCCTCGACGGCCTGGTAGTGCCACGGGTCGTAGCCCCAGTTGTAGGCGCTGCCCACGACGGTCAGCCGGATCAATCGCTGCTGGTCGGAGCTGTCGGACGGCAGCGAACGCAGGTCGGACTTCTCCGGACGACGCTGCCGATCCCGCAACTCCTCCACAGTGGCGTTGTCGAAGACGGGCAGCAGTTGCACGGTGTTCAATCCGGCCTCGGCAAGGCGTTTCAGGTGACGGGTGCCCAGGCTGTCGCGGGCGAACGCGAGAAAGCTGCCGCGTTCGTGTTCCGGCACGCTCTTGTCGCTGATCGAGAAGTCGCGCACGTGCAACTCATAGATCACCTGGTCGACGGCATGAGCCAACCTCGGCTGCGGCGACGCCAGCCACTGCTGCGGCAGCAACGCGGGCTCGGCCAGGTCGACGACCACCGAGTGCGTGGAGTTCACTGTGAGCGAGAGCGAGTACGGATCCGTCACCTGGTTGGTGAGCACCCGCTGGCCGGACGGTGCGTAGACGGTCACCTCCCAGCGGTACCGGGCCCCGAGCCAGTCGGGCGCACCGGTGATGGCCCAGCAGCCGTCCGGTTCCCGGGTGACGTGCAACGGCTCACCCTCGTCATGCAGGTCGTGGCCGGGGCGCCACAGCCGCAGCCGGACGCCGATCGCGGTCGGTGCCCACAACCGCAGGGTCGGAGCGCCGCCTGTCCAGGTCAGGCCGAGCCGGGCGTGGGCGGCGTCGGCGTACAGGTCGTCCAGCACCCCGGGCAGTTGCAGCGAGCCTGCGTTGACCAGTCGCCCGGACGGGTGGTGCAGGCTGAGCACCACCTGGCCGCGCAACGCGTCCGGGGCAGCCGCCACCGCATCCGGCCCCACCCTGAGCGCCAGGTACCCGGTGAGTTGCGGACGCTGCTCACGCACGTCCTCAGGCAGGCCGTCGGGGTCGAGCAGCAGGTCGCCGGTGTGCCAGCTGACCGGCTCACGTGCGGACGGGTCGATGCCGCCGTCCGCGGACCAGTGCAGCCGCCAGTCCAGTTCGTGCGGGTCGACCCCGACCGGTACGGCGTCAACTGGCCAAGCGATGAGGTCACGGGTGACCCAATGGCCCGGGGCGAGCGTCAGATCGGGAAAGCCTCGCAACCCGCGCATGATCCACCTCGTCGTCCAACTCCGGTCCCCCCCTCCATTTTGCCCTGATCCGGTGTCCACGGCCGACGTGCCTCGCCGCGCGCTCGTCCGAGTGCCGAGGGGCGGATGCCGCTGGTGGACGCGCTCGGATCCACTCCGCGGGGGTGGTGCAGGCGGGCCCGCGCCAGGCTGAGGTGAGGGTCTCAGCCTGCGGCGGGCGCGATCCGCCGTGAAGCCGCCTGAATAGGGTGAGGCATGGCCGAATCGTTGCGCATCAGTGCGGGTGAGATCACCAAGGACCTGCCGATCACCGAGGGGACGATCCGAACGTCCGGGCTGTCGGTGGTCGAGACGGACCGCGGCGGCCTGGCCGGCTACGATCCGGGTCTGGTCAACACGGCGGCGTGCCGCAGTTCGATCACCTACATCGACGGCGACGCCGGCATTCTCGAGCACCGCGGCTACCCGATCGAGGAACTCGCGGAGCACTCCACGTACCTCGAGGTGGCCTACCTGCTGATCAAGGGCGAGTTGCCCACCGAGCAGCAACTGACCGACTGGACCCACCAGGTGAACCGGCACCGGCTGATCCACGAGAACATCCGCGACATCATCGGCGCCTTCCGTTACGACGCCCACCCGATGGCCAAGCTGATGGCGAGCGTGGCGTCGCTGATGACCTTCTATCCCAGCTCGCGGCGGATCACCGACCCCGCGTCGCGCGAACTGAACGCCTTTCGGCTGCTCGGCAAGATGCCCACGCTGGCAGCGTCCACCTACCGGCACTCGATCGGCCGGCACGCGATCTACCCCAGCGACGAACTCGGTTATGTGGAGAACTTCCTGGCCATGCTTTTCCAGTCACAGCAGCGTACGTTCCGGGCGGACCCGCGGCTGGTGCGGGCACTGGAGGTGCTGTTCATCCTGCACGCCGACCATGAGCAGAACTGCTCCACCACTGCCGTGCGCACGGTGGCTTCGTCCGGCAACGACCTGTACGTGTCGTGCGGTGCCGGCATCGGCGCCCTGTTCGGGCCCCTGCACGGCGGTGCCAACGAGGCGGTGCTGCGCATGCTGCGCGAGATCGGCAGCCTCGACCGCGTGCCGGAGTTCATCGAGGGGGTCAAGAACGGCAACGGACGGCTGATGGGTTTCGGCCACCGCGTCTACAAGAACTACGACCCGCGAGCCAAGGTGATCAAGAAGGCCGTCGAGGACGTGTTCGAGGTGCGCGGCATGAGTCCGCTGCTGAGCATCGCGGTCGAACTGGAGAAGATCGCCCTCAACGACGAGTACTTCGTCTCGCGCAAGCTGTACCCGAACGTCGACTTCTATTCGGGCCTGATCTACGAGGCGCTGAACTTTCCGTCCGAGATGTTCACCGTGCTCTTCGCGGTGCCCCGCACGGCCGGCTGGATCGCCCACTGGAACGAGCAGCTCACCGACCCCGATCAGCGGATCATTCGGCCCAAGCAGATCTACACCGGCTCCGAGCGGCGGCCGTACGTGCCGGTGGCGCAGCGTTGACCCACCAGTCCTGGGTGGGACCGGTCACCCTGCGCGGGTGGGGCGTTCAGCTGGCGCCGCTCAAACCCGAGCATGCGGTCGGGCTGGCCGCGGCGGCCGCCGATGGCGAGTTGTGGCGGATCCCGATCACGTCCGTGCCCGCGCCGGGTGAGGAACTGGACTACATCCACACCGCCACCCACACCGACGACCGGCAGCCCTTCGTGGTGCTGGACGACGCCACCGGCCTGGTGCTGGGCAGCACCAGCTATCACGACATCGTGCCGTCGGTGAAGCGGCTGGAGGTCGGCTACACCTGGTACGGATCGCGCGTCCAGCGCACCCACGTCAACACCGCGTGCAAGCTGCTGCTGCTCACCCACGCCTTCGACGTGCTGGGGGCGGGCGTGGTGGGCTGGCGCACCGACGGCGAGAACCGGGCGAGCCAGGCCGCGATCGAACGACTCGGGGCGCAGCGCGACGGCGAGGTGCGGCACCACCAGTTGCGCCGTGACGGCACCGTCCGCAACACAGTGCTGTACAGCATGCTGGCCGACGAATGGCCGGCCGCTCGCGACCGGCTGACCGCACGGATCGGACGTCCGCGCGACAGCGAGGACGTGCGCTGAACAGGGCGTCCTTCACCCCCGCAGGGGCGTTGCCCGCGTGACCCGGAGTGCGTCACAGTGGGTGAACCACGGCGAAAGGGGTTCACGATGAGCCAGCAGAGCGCGGAACGGCCCGAAGAAGAGGCCGTCGACACCGACGAACTGTCCGACCAGGGCGCCGGCCTGGGTATGGGCGACAAGAACACCTTCGAACCCGAAGAGGAGCCGGCAGCCGACGTCGACACCGACCCGGACGGCGTCTAGCAGCTGCCGCTGGTCGAGCTGGTCGGACCGGTCGTCCGTCGAGATCAGGGTTGGTCGAGCTAGTCGCGACCGGTCGAGGCGCGAGAACACCCGCCCGGTCGAGACCACGGTTGGTCGCGCTTGTCGAGACCCGTCCACCCACGTTCGGATTGGTCCACCCACGAAGGTGACCCGTACCCTGTCCGGGTGGCTCTGACAATCGGCATCGTCGGACTGCCCAACGCGGGTAAGTCCACTCTTTTCAACGCCCTCACCCGCAATGAGGTGCTGGCGGCGAACTACCCGTTCGCGACCATCGAGCCCAACGTGGGCGTGGTCGGGGTGCCGGACGAGCGGCTGCCGACGCTTGCCGCGCTGTTCAAGTCGGCACAGACCATTCCGGCCACGGTCAGCTTCGTCGACATCGCCGGCATCGTGAAGGGCGCCTCCAAGGGCGAGGGCATGGGCAACGCGTTCCTGGCGAACATTCGTGAGGCGGACGCGATCTGCCAGGTCACCCGGGTGTTCCGCGACCCCGACGTCACCCACGTGGACGGCGACGTGAATCCCGGCAACGACATCGACACCATCGCGACCGAGTTGATCCTGGCCGACCTGCAAACGGTCGAGCGAGCGCTGCCCAGGCTCGAGAAGGAAGCCCGGCTGAACAAGGACCGCAAGCACGTCTTCGACGCCGTCACCCAGGCGCAGGCCGTGCTCGACTCGGGCCGCGGCGTGAACGCGGCCGGCCTCGACCTGGAGCCGCTCAGGGAGCTGTTCCTGCTCACCGCCAAGCCCTACATCTACGTGTTCAACTGCGACTCCGACGAACTCACCGACGAATCGTTGCTCGCCCAGATGCGGGCACTGGTCGCCCCGGCCGAGGCGATCTTCCTGGACGCCAAGATCGAGTCCGAACTCGTCGAGATGGAGCCGGACGAGGCCCGCGAGTTCCTGGTGGAGATGGGCATCGCCGAGCCCGGCCTGGACACTCTGGCCCGGGTCGGCTACCAGACCCTGGGCCTGCAGAGCTACCTCACCGCCGGCCCGAAGGAATCCCGCGCCTGGACGATCCGCAAGGGTGCCACCGCGCCGGAGGCGGCCGGGGTGATCCACACCGACTTCCAGAAGGGCTTCATCAAGGCCGAGATCGTCAGCTTCGACGACCTCGTCCGGCTGGGCGGCATGCAGCAGGCCAAGGCGGCGGGCAAGGTGCGGCTGGAAGGCAAGGACTACGTGATGGCTGACGGCGACGTCGTGGAGTTCAGATTCAACGTGTGAATGCCGCCGCGCCGCCGTGGCTGACGACCCGCACCCGGCTGGCCGGATTGCTCGGCCACCTCGGCAGCCGGACGGATCGTCGAAATCCGCTACTTGCTGGTGAAACTGGTCAGGGCGATCACGAGAATCGCGCTGTTGAAGAAGAATGTGATCACCGAATGAATGGTGACCCGCCACCGCTGGGCACGACTCAGGATCATCACGTCCGTGGTCGCGAAGGTGGTGCCGATGGTGAACGAGAAATAGGCGAAATCGACCAGATCCGGCACGGGTGTACCCGGAAACTCCAGGGTCGGGGTAGCCGCGTCGTAGTAATGCACGTAGTACCACTGCGCAAAACCCCATTGAATGAACGCCCAGGCGAGAATGATGGCCCAGACCCCCACCACCTTGTAGACCAGCGTGGTGTCTGCGTCCGACCCGCCCAGGACGACCAGGAAGGACGCCATCAGGCCGACCAGACCGGAGACGAGTGATGCGATCAGGCACGTCCAGCGAACCAGCGGGTTGGCCTGCAGCCGGGTCGGCCGGTGCCCGGACTCGTCCCTGCTGTCGATCCACAGGGCCGTCGTCATGACCATCGCGTACAGGGTGCCGACCAGGCACCACAGCAGCATCACCAGGTCGGGCGAGCCGTCCACCGTGTCGCGGACCACCTCCAGCCCCAACAGCGCGAGCATCGACTGGGTGCCGACGCTCAGCACCGTGCCGACGTTGCGCACCACCACACCGGCCGGGCCCCGACCCACGGGCGGCTCCGCCAGGATCCGCTCGGGCTGAGTCACACCGGTGACGATACCGGCAGGGTCGTGCGCAGCCCTCGCGATCCGATCACGCGAGAGTCATGGCCGGCTCACCCGCCGGACAGGAAGGCGCCCATTCCCTCGGCCAGCCACGCCGGGTCCCGGACCCCGCCGAGTTCGCGCGCCGAATGCATGCTGAGCAGGGGGATGCCGACATCCACGGTGCGGATGCCCAGCCGGGTGGCCGAGATCGGACCGATCGTCGATCCGCAGGGCACCGCGTTGTTCGAGACGAAGTCCTGCGTGGGCACGCCGGCCTCGGCGCAGGCATCGCGCCAGGCCGCAGCACCCACCGCGTCCGTCGCATAACGCTGGTTGGCGTTGAACTTGATCAGCGGGCCGGCGTTGAGCAGGGGACGATGACCGGCGTCGTGCAAGTGTGGATAGTTGGGGTGCACGGCATGCCCGGCATCGGCGGAGACCAGCAGCGACCGTGCCCGCGCGGCGGCGGCGACCTGCACGTTCCAACCCAGCGCGTCCGCGACGCGGTTGAGCAGGGTGGGCAGCAGCGGACCGGCGGCTCCGCTGGCACTGGCCGAGCCGACCTCCTCGTGATCGAAGCAGGCCAGCACGGTGACGCAACGCGGATCAGTCGCCACCGCGAGCGCGGTCACACCTGCGTGCACGCTGGCCAGGTTGTCGAGTCGTGCGGACGCGAACAGCTCGCCGTCGAGCCCGATCCGGCCGGGCGGCTCGGTGACGAACGCACACAGGTCGTGGCCCCGGATCTGGTCGGGCGCCAGGTCTGCCGTAGCCGCGACCGCGGCGAGAATGTCGCCGTCCGGACGTCCGACCGCGAAGACTGGGTGCAGATGCTGCTGCCGGTCGAGAACCAGTTTCTCGTGAACGCTGCGATCCAGGTGTGGTGCGACCTGCGGGATCCGCAGCAGCGGGCCGGTGGCGACCAGCCGCACCTCACCCCCGGCTGTGACCAGGCGGCCCGCCAGGCCGAAATCACGATCCAGCCAGGAGTTTGACAGCGGGCCACCGTAGACCTCCATGCCGGCCTGCTGCCAGCCCAGGAAGTGTGAGGTCGGGTGCGGTTTCAGCACGAAACCGGGCGAATCGGTGTGCGCGCCGATGATCCGGAAGGAGGGGGCGCTCAGCCGCTCAGGGATCCGCCACGCGAGTACGGACCCGTCGCGGACGAGCACGTAGCCACCGGGTTCGGCGGATACCTCGTCGGACTCGGCCAACTCGGTGAACCCCGCTGCGACCAGCAGGTCGGCGGCCGCGCGAGCGGCATGGAATGACGATGGGCTGGCGGTGATGAACGACGCCAGCCCATCGATGTGCGAAAGCGGCACGTCGCGCCCGGTACTACTCGCTCTGCTCACCCTTGCCGGTACGGCCCCAGGGTGCACTTTCGCCCTTGCGCTTGAGCACGTTCTCGGCGGTGTACTGCTCGTCGGCGTTGTTGGGTTCGGCGGTGTGGTAGCCCTGCTCATCGCCGGGATGCTCGGGCGCCACCTGGTACGCGTTGTGCGTGCTGCCGTCTTTGTGCTTGGGGGTTTCACTCATGTCGGGTCCATTTCCGCGACCGTGGTCGCTGCATCGGCTCAGGGGTTCGCGCCCCCTCGCGCTCTCGTGGGCAGCTTAGCCGCGGCCATCGTCCCTCAACAGGGCCCAAACGGCCGGCCGACCGAGTCGGTCACGGGTTTTGTCGGAGGCGCCGGGCAAGATCAGTGACATGGAGATGGCGATGTGGATCCTGATCGCCGCCGCACTGGGTGCCGCGGTCGGTGGCCTTGTGGTGCGGCAGTTGATGCGGACCCACGCCACCATCTCGCACGCCCAGCACTCGGCGACGGCGGCGAACACCCGTGCCGACCTGGCGATCGCCCATCAACAGGCCGCCGATGCCCGTGCTGAAGCCGCCGCGGCCCGCGCCGACCTTTCGCGGGCGGCGGCCGACGTCGCCGAAGCCAGGGCTGAGGCGGCGGCTGCCCAGGCCGAAGCGGCGGAGCTGTCCGCGGCCCGGGCGAGTGCCGAAGCCCAACGTGACGCGGCCCTGAAGCGGGCGGACGAACTGGCGGCCGATCGGCAGTCGATGATCACCGAGTTCAAGGTGCTGTCGGCCGAGACCTTGGAACGGCAGGGCAGGTCGGCCGACGCCAACGCCGAGCAGCGGTTGCGGGCCACCGAGCAGTTGATGCGCCCTGTGCGCGAGTCGCTGGAGGCGTTCCACACCCGGCTGGCCGAGGTCGAGAAGGAGCGGGTGCGGCTGACCACCGAGCTGGTCGGCCAGGTGCAGAGCGTCCAGGCCACTGGTGAGCGGCTGCGCACCGAGACCCGCTCGCTGGTCACCGCCTTGCGCAAGCCGCACGTGCGCGGGCACTGGGGCGAGCAGCAACTGAAGCGCGTGGTCGAGATCGCCGGCATGGTCGAGCACTGCGACTTCGTCACCCAGCAGACCACCAGCACCTCAGCCGATCAGGTGATCCGGCCCGACCTCAAGGTGCTGCTCGACGGCGAACGGTTCGTCTGGGTCGACGCCAAGGTGCCGCTGAGCGCCTTTCTGGACGCGTATGAGACCGACGACGACTCCCAGCGTGAGCGCAGCCTGCTGGCGTTCGCCAAGAACGTCCGCACCCATGTCGATCAACTGTCGGCGAAGTCGTACTACAAGTCCGACATCGGCACGCCCGAGTTCGTGGTGCTGTTTCTGGCCAGCGAGGCGCTCGCCGCCGAGGCGCTGCGCCAGGCGCCCGACCTCAACGAGTACGCCTCCGCGCGCAACATCATCATCGCCAGCCCGACCACCCTGATCGCCATGCTGCGCGCCGTCGCCTACGGGTGGAAGCAGGTCGCGCTCGCCGAATCGGCCGCGCAGGTGTCCGAGTTGGCCCGCGAACTCTACGACCGGCTCGGCACCATGGGTGGCCACTTCGACCGCATCGGACGGTCGCTGACGGCATCCGTCCGCGCCTACAACGAGGCGGTCGGCTCCATCGAGGGCCGGGTGTTTCCCACCGCCCGCCGATTGCGCGAGCTGCACGTCACCAGCAAGCAACTCGACCAGGTCGCCGGTGTCGAGCTGGCGGTGCGTCCGATCACCGCCCCCGAACTGGTCGAAGACGCTGTTGAGGTCACCCCCATGATCGGTGTCCGCCGCGACGACGAAGGCCTCACACGACCCCAGCCTGCCCTGGACGAACTGCTGGCGGCCGACTCGTCCGCGCTGCCGGGGTCCCGCACCCGGCGCAGCGCTGGATGAGGCCCGGCCAAGCCCCGACAATGAAGTCATGAGCGTCAGCGCGCAAACCATCGAGCAGGCCGCCGAGCGGCTGAAGGGCATCGTCACCGAGACGCCACTGCACTACAACAAGCGCCTTTCCGACGCCACGGGCGCCGAGGTCTGGCTCAAGCGCGAAGACCTGCAGCCCGTCCGTTCGTACAAGCTGCGCGGCGCCTACAACCTGATCGCCCAGCTGTCCGACGCGGAACGCTCCGCCGGTGTGGTCTGCGCAAGTGCCGGCAATCACGGGCAGGGTGTCGCCTACGCCTGCGCCCGGCTGGCCATCAGGGCGCAGATCTTCGTCCCGTCCACCACGCCCCGGCAGAAGCGGCAACGCATGCGCCAGTTGGGCGAGGGCTGGGTCGAACTCATCATCCACGGTGACACCTACGACGAGGCCGCGGCGCTTGCCCAGCAGGTGGCCAGCAGTCAGGGCAGCACCCTGGTGCCGGCGTTCGATGACGAGCGGACGATCGCGGGCCAGGGCACGCTGGCGGCCGAGATCGTCCGACAGTTGGGGCGCGCTCCCGACACCCTGATCGTTCCGGTCGGCGGCGGTGGCATGCTCGCCGGCTGCCTGACCTGGTTCGCCGAACGGCACCCGAGCACCAAAGTGGTAGGGGCGGAACCGTCCGGGGCCGCGTCGATGGCGATCGCCCTGGAGGCCGGACGCCCCCGCGACCTGCACCGGCTGGACACCTTCGTCGACGGTGCAGCCGTCCGACGGGTCGGTGAACTCACCTTCGAAATCGCCCAACGGCTCAAACCGCACATGTTCTCAGTGCCGGAAGGCAGGATCTGCTCCGAGATGGTCGCCCTCTACCAGAGCGATGGCGTGATCGCCGAACCGGCCGGCGCGTTGGCCTGCGCGGCGCTCGGCATCTACCGTCCTACGGCCGCCCGGGTGGTGGTGGCCATCGTGTCCGGGGGCAACAACGACCTCTCCCGGTACGCCGAGATCGAGGAACGGGCCCTGGTCTACGAAGGCCGCAAGCACTACTTCATGGTCAACTTTCCGCAGGAACCGGGTGCCTTGCGCAGGTTCCTCGACTCCGTGCTCGGCCCCGACGACGACATCACCTTGTTCGAGTACGTGAAGCGCTCGAACCGGGAAACCGGCCCCGCCCTGGTCGGCATCGAACTGGGCGACAAGGCTGACCTACCCGGACTGCTGCAGCGCATGGCACAGAGCCGGATCACAGTCGAGCAGGTGCCGCCCGACAGCATGTTCTACAGATTCCTGGTCTGACATGGCACTGTACGCACGACCCTCGTGGAAGCTCGCCCGCCAAGTCGGCGCCGACCTTTTCGTCGCCTGCTGGACGATCGCGTGGTGGTTCACCGCCCAGGCACTCGCCAACGTGATCCACGCACTGGCCGAGCCGAGCCGGGCGACCGAGTCCGCGGCCCGATCGATGCACTCAGGCTTCCAGGACGCGGCCCGCAACCTTGAATCCGTGCCGTGGGCGGGACCGACCCTGCGCCAGCCGTTCGACGCGGCCGCGGCGGGCATGCAGCAAGTGCTCGAATCCGCGCACCAACAGGTGGTGGGTATCGAGCAGGTGGCCACCCTGACGGGTTGGCTGGCGTTCCTGATTCCGGTGACCATCGTGCTGGTGATCTGGTTGCCGCAGCGGATCCGGTTCGTGCTGAACTCGTCCGCCGCCGCCCGCTTCATCGACGCCCAGCCCGATCTCGACCTGCTGGCGCTGCGCGCGATGGCAACCCAGCCGTTCCATCAGCTCGCCCGCATCTCCGACGACCCGTTGGCCGCGTGGCGCTCGGGTGACCGCCGGGTGATCGACCAGTTGGCCGACCTCGAGTTGCGCCGCAACGGTTTGCACCGGCCGAAGTTGCAGGACGCCAGTCGCCCTCAGCTACCCGCTTCGACCGGCGCACAAGTCTCGACAGGCTCGACCAACGGGGTCTCGACGGACGACTAGGTCTCGACAAACTCGTCCGGAGGCGTCAGGCCTTGGCGGTCTTCATGTCCTTGCGCAGCTCCGGGGGCAGGGCGAACACCAGGTTCTCTTCGGTCAGGCGCTCCTCGACAGCGGCCGGGTAGCCGCGCTCCTGCAGAAAGCTCAACACGCCCTGGACGAGTTCGTCCGGCACCGACGCGCCCGAGGTGACGCCGACCGACTCGACGCCCTGCAGCCACGCCTCGTCGATCTCACCGGCGTTGTCGACCCGGTAGGACGCCTTCGCGCCGGCCTCGAGGGCGACCTCGACCAGCCGCACCGAGTTGGAGGAGTTGCGGGAGCCGACCACGATCACCAGGTCGGCGGAGGCGGCGATCTGCTTGACCGCCGACTGCCGGTTCTGGGTGGCGTAGCAGATGTCGTCGCTCGGCGGGTCGATCAGATCCGGGAACTTCTGCCGCAGGGCACCCACCGTCTGCCAGGTCTCGTCCACACTGAGCGTGGTCTGCGACAGCCACGCCACCTTGTCGGGATCGCTGACCTCGACGGCGGCGACGTCTTCGGGGTGCTCGACCAGGATGATGTTGTCGGGCGCCTCGCCGGTGGTGCCCTCGACCTCTTCGTGACCGGCGTGACCGATCAGCAGGATCTGCAGGCCCTGGCCGGCGAACCGGCGCGCCTCGTTGTGCACCTTGGTGACCAGCGGGCAGGTGGCGTCGATCGTCTTCAGGCCACGCTCGGCGGCCTCGGTGTGGACGGCGGGCGACACGCCGTGGGCGGAGAACACCACCGTCGAGCCGGTCGGCACCTCGTCCAGTTCCTCGACGAAGATCGCACCGCGCGCCTCCAGATCCTCCACCACGTGCCGGTTGTGCACGATCTGCTTGCGCACGTACACCGGCGGGCCGTAGAGGTCGAGGGCGCGCTCGACCGTGATCACGGCTCGGTCGACCCCCGCGCAGTACCCACGCGGGGCTGCGACGACAACACGCTTGGACTCGGTCATGGCGGCCAGTCTATCGACCGCCACGACCGGCCCTCGTCAGTCCTGGCGCCGCCTGCTCGCCCACGCGATCACCGCGGCGCCGGCCGCAGTCAGGCCGAGGCCGATCAGCAGCGCCTCCAGGGCGGCATCCGAACCGGTCTGCGGCAACGGTGGGGGCGGCGGTTGAGGCGGTGTGTGATGGTTCGTGGTGCATGCAACCACACACTCGCCGCCGTTACCTGGCGTGGCAACGTTGCTGAACGAGACGTCGTAGGCGTCCGAGTTCACCGTGACCGTGTAGGTCAGCGTGGCCACCTCGCCCGGCCCGAGCGTCGGCACGGTCCAGGTCAGGGTGCTGCCGGTGACACTTCCGCCGGCCCCCACAGTCCCCAGGGTCGCGTACTGAAGGACGTCGGACAGGTCGTCGGTGACAACGGCGCCGGCCAACTCGGCCTGGCTGGTGTTCGTGACCGTCAGCTTGTACGTCACCGTGTCGCCGGGGTCGACCTCAGAACCGGACACCGGATCGGAGGTCTTCTCCAACGAGTACGCCGGAGTGAAGTGTTCGGTCGTGGTGGGGCAGTTGCCGTCCTGCCAGGGGACGTCGAGCAGTGCTGCCCGGGCGGCGTCCTCGGCCGGCACGCAAGGACTGCTGCCGGTCGAGGTGGCCTGGTTGCGCAGCGTGACACCCCAGGCGTCATCGTTCACCTGCACCCGGTAGGTCACGGTTTCGACCGGATTGTCCAGTACCGGAACCGTCCAGGTCATGCTGGTTCCGGTGACGGATGCCGAACCGGTCGACGGGGTCGGACCGTCGATCAGGGTGGCGTTGTTCAGCACGTTCGACAGGTCGTCATTGATCACGACGTTCCGGGGGGATACCCCTTCACCCCTGATCAACGTGATCGTGTAAACGATCTCGTCGCCCGGTTGCACCGTGGAGCCCGACACCGGGTCGGCACTCTTGGTGATCGCCCACGAGGGCGGCACCGGGGTGTTGACGATGGTGCAGGTGACCGCCTGACCCTCAGTCAGCGAAATGGTGTCGTCGGTTACCGGCACGGTGGCCTGCTGTGCGTCGACGCAGGTCCAGTCGGACGCGGTGTAGTTCGCCGGGCCGGACTCGGTCAGGGCGTAGTCACCGACGGCGACGGCCGCATTGGTGACGGTGGCCGACCCGGTCACCCCGGAGATAGTGCTGGGACCGGTGGCGGTCAACGTCCAGTCGGTCGGCACAGCGGTACCGACGTTTCCGGGGTCGTTGATCTGCTTCACCAGGGTCAGCGTCGGGGCGACCGCAGTGTTGGTGATTGTGCAGGTGACGTTGCCGCCGTTCGGGACGGTGACGACATCGCCGGCCACCACGCCGCCGGTGCACTCCCACACACTGCCCTCGAAGCCGGCCGGGCCGGACTCACTCAACTGGTAGTCACCGGCAAACACCTCGACCGCGTCCACACCTCCGGGCGTGGTCGGATCACCGTTGCCGCTGACCGGGTCCTGGCCGGTGATGCCCTGCGGGGTCGCGGTCAGCGTCCAGTCAGCCGGCTCGTGGGTGCTGCCGGTGTCTGCGGCATCCACCACCTTGACCAGGGTGAGCTGGGCCGGCTGGTCACTGTTCACGATCGAACAGGTCACGTTCGCGGCCAACGGGACGGTGACGGTCGAACCGGTCAGGTCCGCGTCGCCGCAGTCCCAATCGGACGGGGTGTAGCCGCCCGGTCCGCCGGCCTCGGAAAGGTTGTAGTCCCCGACCTGCACCACCGCGGCGGTCACCTCGCGCCGAGCCGGTGGCGCCGGTGATGGTCACCGGACCTGCTCCGGTCAGCGTCCAGTCGGTCGCCAACGCGGTTCCGCCGTAGTTGTTCGAGACGGTCTTCACCAGGGTGAGGGTCGGCGCGATGGCGGTGTTCGTGATCGTGCAGGTGGCGGCGTCGCCCACGCCAAGGGTCACCGAGGTGGCGGTGCTGCCGCTGGCTCCTTGACACGTCCAGTCCCCGGCGGTGTAGCCGTCCGGACCGTCCTCGGACAGCGTGAACTCACCAACGGGAACGGTGGCACTGGTAACTGCGGGGTCGCCGGTGCTTCCAGTGATCGTGCTCGGCCCCGCCGCGGTGAGCGCCCACTCCGATGCGGGTGTGGTCGCACCGGTGTTGCCGTTGTCGACGATCTTGACCAGCGTGAGTAGTGGCGCCACCGCCGTGTTGGTGATCGTGCAGGTGACGTTACCGCCCACCGGCACGGCAACACTGGTGCCGGTCAGGGTGCCCCCGGTGCAGGTCCAGCTCGATGCGTTGTACCCGCTCGGACCACCGGATTCAGACAGCTGGTAGCTGCCCGCCGGAACCCTCTGGTCCGTCACCGCCGCCGAGTTGCCCGGGCCTGTGACGGTGGTCGGGCCGGTCGCCTGAGGCGTCCAGTCCGCGGGCACCGCCGTGCCACCGGTGGTGCCGTTGTCCACGACCTTGACCAGGGTCAGCTGGGCCGGCCCGATCGTCGTTCACCCACACGCAGGTGGTCTGGCCGAGCGGAGGCAGTATGACGAACGTCACCGTAATCGGCTGCCCGTTGTTGGTGGTGCACCGCAACGACGTATTGATGTACCCGTCCGGGCCGAGTTCGGTCAGGTCGTAGCGGACGCCCGGGCGGACGTTGACGAACTGGGCGCTCGCCTCCGGTGCGCCGGGGCGGGAGATGACCGGCAACCCGGCCGGGAAGGTGCCTGTCGGCGTTGCGAGCAGGGTCCAATCGCTGGGCACTGCTGTGCCGCCATTGTCGTTGATGACCTCTTTCACCAGTTTCAGGCTGGCGGTCCGGT
>CAVOPC010000006.1:0-100208 GCA_963697765.1 uncultured Actinomycetota bacterium | reverse complement strand
GCACGGATCTGCCGCTGTCGGCTGGTGCTGTTGGCGAGGTGGGTGGCGGCTTGGTGGTAGGGCGCGGCTCCGCTGGCGACCGCGATCGAGAGTCGTCGGCGTCGTCGTCGGGGCCCCGTAGAGGGTGCTGTAGTCCCGGCCGTGCGGCATCGTGATCTCCGGCCAGTCGATGCGTTTGTTCCCGAACGATGAGGGCTGGTTGCGGAGCAGTGACTCCAGCAGCACGGCACTTCTCATCGATGTCGAGGTGGGAGTTGGGACCGAACAGGGGTCACTTGTCGGAACGATCGCTTGGTGACCTATTGGTACCGTGCCGGAATGCCTCAGGAATCGACTGTGATCGACGGCTGGCCATCGGTTCTCCCCCCGCTGGTGGCGGTCTCCGTCCTCAACGGTGGTTGGGTCGGGACCACCCTGCTCGGCACCCTCGCCGGGGGACGAAAGGTCGTGGTCAAACGGAGCGGATGGCCGGCTGAGATCGAGGCAGATGGACTGGCCGCCCTGGCCGGCGCGGGGGTACCCACACCGGAGATCTTGGCGGTGTCGGGTGAGGTGTTGGTGCTGGAGCATGTGCACGGCAGCCCGGACTGGGGAGGCTTGGGTCTGGCAATCGCAAAGATGCACCGGGTGACCGGCCAGCGGTACGGCTGGCACCTGGACAATCGTGCGGGCCGGTTCGTTCAACCCAACAGCTGGTCCGCGGACTGGCCGTCCTTCTTCACCCAGAACCGGGTTCGGACCCATCTGCAAGATCCGGAACTGCCGGTGGATTTTCGGCGGCGGCTCGAATACGCCTGCGATGGGCCGATCCAACAGATGCTGTCGGGTGCTTCGGTCCCGTCGCTGACTCACGGGGACTTCTGGGTGGGCAACACCGTGGACGGCTGCTGGGTGATCGACCCGGAAGTGAGCTTCGCAGATCGCGAACTCGACCTCGCCTACATGATGATGCCCAGCCGACGCCCGTTGCCGCCGGAGTTCTGGGAGGCCTACCTTGCCGAGTGGCCCCTAACGGACGGGTTCGACCAACGTCGGCTGGTGCTCGGTCTGCACCATCGGCTGCTCCATGTCCGCCACTTCGGCACCTCACGGCTCGCCGACCTCGACCGCGATCTGCACACCTTGGGCTGGTAACCATCTCAACCCAGGCGCCCTCTGGCTCGACACCCATGGCCGCCCCGCGAGCAGGGTCCGCCGGGGAAACGCGCATGGCTCCAAAAGTCGGGCGCAGATGCTCCGCTACTGCGGTCCGCGTTCTGAGCAGCGATCTGACCGCTCTTGAGTGTTCGAACCGGGCAATGTCGGAGTCGTCCGAGGTTGAGGCCGACCACGGGTTGAGCGACTCGTCGAGCACCGACGGGGGCTCGGTCTGTGCCTTCTGTTTCGCCGGCTGCCTTGCAGCGTCCGCGATATTCCGAACGGCGAAGCGACGGCTGGAGCGTTGCTCTGTTCGTCTGGTGGCCTCGGCTCAGCCCAGCACTAGCAGCACGACTCCGACGGCGGCGAGAAGGAGACCCACCACCTGGGGTGGGTGCAGCCGCTCCTTGAGCACCACGCGGGCCAGCAGCACGGTCCCACCGGGGTAGAGGGCGACGATCACGCCGACCACGGACAGCAGTCCGTCATCGAGGGACCGGAAGTAGGCGGCGTTGGCCAGCGTGTCGAGCACACCGGCTGCAAGCGCTAGCGGGAGGACCGCACGCAAAGGCATCCCGGCCACACTCGTGGCCAGCGCGACCACGGCCACTGCTACCCAGGCCGATACCCGGTTCGCGACCAGCGGCCAGAGGCTGCCCTCCTCGGCCACCCGGTCCAGGCACACCAGGCCCAAGCCGATCAGCGCACCCGCCGCCAGCGCCATCAGCACGCCGCTGCGGTTGGCGACCGGGGTGGGTTCGGAGGGCTCAGGCGGCTCCCGGCTGATCAGCACCACGGCGCCGCCCGCCACCGCCATGCCGACGTAGGCGAGGGTTCCGGGTTGCTCTCCCTCGATAAGCCCTGCCGCGACCGGAACCACCGCCGACATGACCGCGGACAGCGGGGCCACGACGTTCATCGGACCGATCCCCAGCGCCCCGTACAGCAGCGCGATGCCCAGCCCACCAGCAAGGCCCGACGCCGCCCCCCACGCCAGCCCGGTAAGAGTCGGACCCCGCCCTCGGCCAGCAGGAACGGCAACAGGAGCAGCAGCCCGGCGGGCAGGCCGACCAGCAGCACCCGCAGCGCCGGAGTGCGGCGCGCGGCCAAGCCCCCCAGGAAGTCCGCCGTCCCCCACGACGCCGCCGCGAACAACGCCAAACCCAGCCACATGGATGTCATCCTGCCGTCAGCTCACACCCGGATCCCGCAAGGAACACCGCGCGCCCGGCCTCTTCGACCAACTCGTGGACACCAGCCACCCAGCACGGGTTGCGTCACCGGGCCGGCCACGCAGACGGGCACCAGTGGCGTCCTCGGGGGCTCAACTGGGTGTTGTCTGTTCGGCCTAGTCGGGTTCCTCGGCCTGCTCGACGATTTCGCCTTCGAGCGAGAAGATGATCTCGTCGCTGACGACGAACCGTCCGTCGAGGACCGGGTTAAGCGTCAGGCCGAAGTCCTTGCGATTGATCTTCGTACTTCCGCTGTAACCGATTCGGTGACCCATCATTTGGTCGCGTCGAGGTCCTCCAGATGAGGCGCGTCGGAACCCTCATCCTCGGGAGACCTCGACCCCTGCCAGGTCACCGATGCGCCAACAAGCCGCGAACGCAGCTACACCCCAATCTGGGAAGAGCCATCAAACCCCACCCTCAAGAATGCGCGAGGCTAGTCGGTCGATGGGGCAGGTTTGCACTGCTGACGCTGAACGATGGCCTTCAGCGCGACCCCAGCGGATGGGGATAAGCGTGACGGCGATCATGCCCAATCAGGACGGGGAGTTGCAGGGGTGACGGGCGCCGTTGCTCATTCGTCAGGGGCTGCGTAGACGTCGAGGTTCAGGTCGAGGTGTCGCCCAACCATTCCCTTGGCCCCGGTGACGCCGAATGCGTACCGATCAAGGTGCTTGGCTCTCGCCTGCACGCGAATCCCTTGGAGTTCCGGCGTTATACGGTCGACGATCACTTCAACGGGAACAGTCACCCCGTGAGCTGTCACGTCGCCGCTGAGCAGCCAGTGGTCACGGTCCCACCGACGGTTGCTGGAGGCGAATGCGATTTCGGGGTAAGTGGCGGTATCCAGCAGACCGGCCGCGCGGACGTCCTGGTCCCGCTTGGCATTGCCCGAGGTGAAGCTGTTGGCGTCGATCGACACGGTCACCGACGAAGCGGTTGTCGGGTCGGCTATGTGGAACTGGCCGGAATTGATGCGAAACGTGGCGTGCACGGTCCCTAAACCGAACATGTGGCGCCCGGTGTAGTTGACGGTCGATTGTTCCGGATGAATTCGGTACGTTCCGGCAGGGGGCAAGTCTGTTGTTGCTCGGGTCTCGTCGGTCATTCTGGCCTTCTTTCTGTCGCGCGGAGTCAGGCGCGACGGTTGCATCGGCTCGGTGATCCGGGCCGGGTGCGCGGCGTGCAGAGGGATGGCAAGAGTGCCGGTTCAGAGCTGGGACAGGACTTCGTACAGGACAGGCGGTGGGGAGGCTGCGCCCATCTCGGCCATACCGGTTCGACGTTCTTGCTCGAGCCGAGCGCCGGCCAGTCGGCCGTTTTCCTCGGAGTCCCATAGGGTCACGCCGAGCATTTTGCCGTTCTCCCGATCGAGCAGGGTCAGGCAGCCTTCGAATCCCGGCTGCGCCCGCAGAACGGGAACGACACGTTCGTGGAAACCCTTCATCCCGATGTTCTCGAGCTGATCCGGTTGTCCGATGAACTCGGCCACATGAGCGATCATTTCCGTTTCCTCATCCGTGCTTCCGGCTGAACGCCGGGGGTGTGAACAACAGCGTGACGAGCCGAGGTAGCGATCTTGTTGCGGTTCCGTAGGTCTCGGTCGAGTTGTCGGGGCGTGCCGCTAGACTTGGCTGCATGCCGGTGGTGGTCCGTGTGCTGGGACCATTGGAGGTTCTGTGCGATGGCCGGCCGGTGGCGATTCAGGGTGGTAAGGAACGCGGGCTGCTGGTCAGGCTGGCGTTGCAACCGGGTCGGGTCGTGCCGTCGGACCGGCTGATCGAGGCTTTGTGGGACGGCGAGCCACCGGACTCGGTGGACGTGTCGCTGCGGGTCCTGGTGTCACGTGTTCGCAAGGCGTTGACGGTGACCGGTGGGGATGCCTCGATCGTGACGTTGTCTCCGGATACCGGCTGGACGCCAGCGAGGTCGATGTCGCTCATTTCGAAGAATTGTCCGCGCGGGGCCGTAGGGAGCTGGGCGACGGACGGTTTGTTGCGGCATCCGCGACGCTTACCGAGGCGTTGGCCCTGTGGCGAGGTGAAAGGCTGGCCGAGACCGGAACCCGCTACCTGCAGGGCGAGTCGGACCGGTTGGAGGAAGTCAGGCTGAGCGTCCTTGAGTCCCGGATAGCTGCGGACCTGGCCTCCGGCCATCACGCCGACGTGCTCGGCTGAGCTCACGGCGATGTGTCGAACCCACCCACTCCGGGAAGGGCTATGGGCGCAGTGGATCACCGCGCTGTACCAGGACGGTCGACAGGCCGACGCGCTGCAGGCGTACCAGGATCTCCGGCATACCCTGGACGAGGAGTTGGGGATAGCTCCGAGCGTCACGCTGAGGCGGCTCGAGACAATGGTGCTGACCCAGGACCCGCAACTGCTGCCGCAGGCTGCTGTGGCATCCCGAGCAACCGCCACTGTCCCGAAGCCGTTGGATGTCGCGGACAAGGTGGCCCTGGCAGGTCGGGACCTGGAGTTGCGCACGATCACGGCAGCCTGGTCCGTGGCCTGCGACGGCAGGTCCGGGACCGCGCTGGTCTCCGGGGAGGCGGGCATCGGCAAGAGCCGACTGTTGCGCGAAGTCGGACGCTCGGTCCGCCAGTCCGGCGGGATTGTGTTGCAAGGGCGCTGCGATGCCGAACTGGCGATCCCCTTCCAAGCATTCGTGGAGTGCCTGTCGCGAGGCCGTCGCGGCCTGCCCCGACCACCTGCTGGCTGATGTCGGCACACCGAACCTGGCCGAGCTCGCCCGCTTGGTCTTCGACCTTCGGCGCCGGCGACCCGATCTGCCTGAGCCGGTGATGGCCGATCCCGATGTCGAGCGGTACCTATTGTTCCGCGCTGCGGCTTCGCTGCTGTCAACCCTGGCCCGAACGGCTCCGGTGCTCGTCGTTCTCGACGATCTGCACTGGGCTGACCGACCAACGCTGCAGCTGATGACCCACCTGGCCGGGACTGGACCTCGGGCGGGTGCTGATCGTCGGTGCGCACCGCGACAGCGAGCGTCCAGACGGCCCCCTGATCAAGACGTTGGGCGAATGGCACCGGGACGCCGCAGTCACCCGCCTCGCGCTTCCCGGCTTGACTGCGCAGCAAGCCGTCGCGGTGATGGCCGGGATCGTCCGGCGAGAGCCGGATGATCTGGCTGTTCAGCTTGCCTATCGTCTATGTGAGCAGACCGATGGCAACCCCTTCTTCCTGACCGAGATGATGCGCGCACCTCCTGGAAACCGGGGTGATCATCGACCGGCCGGACGGGCGGTGCACCGTGAGCGACGGGGTGCACCCGACCAGTCTGCCCGACAGCATTCGGGAGGTGCTGAGCGCGCGGATGGTCAGGCTTGGCGGACCGGGTGGCCGACGCGCTGTCCATGGCGGCCGTCATCGGTCAGGAGTTTGACGTCGACTTGTTGGCTGCCACGTACCGGGCTCGACGAGGACCGACCTGCTTGACCTGCTCGAGGCTGCGGAGCGGACCGCGCTGGTGCAGGACGCGACGGAGCGGGTCGGCAGGTTCCGATTCGGGCACGCTCTGGTGCAACAAACCCTGTACCTCGGCATCGGACCGGCCCGCCGGACCCGCGCCCATGGCCGGGTGGCCGCCGCCATGGAGGACGTCGGCGGGCGGGAACCCGGTGAGCTCGCGTACCACTACCTGGCCGGCATCACCTCATCCACCACTCACCGGGCGATCCACCATGCCAGAGCCGCCGGCGAACGAGCGTTGGAGGTGTCGGCACCCAAAGAGGCCGTCCGCTGGTACACGGCCGCGCTGAACGCACTACCGCCTCCTCGGGATGACATCGAGCACGCGCGACTCCTACTCGAACTCGGTGTTGCGCAACGCCGGGCCGACGACGTCGACTACCGCGAAACGCTGCTCAGCGCAGCACATATCGCCCAGCGGCAAGGTGCTTTCGATCTGCTGATCGATGCGGCCATTGCCAACAACCCTGGCGGTTTCAGCAGTCTCGGGCAGGTCGACGCAGAGAAAGTGGCCGTCCTGGAGACCGCGCTGACGGTGGTCCCACCACATGGTATGAAGCGGGCACAGCTACTTGCAGCGCTGTCCGGCGAGCTGACCTGGCACCCGGACCATCAGCGCCGAATCGCACTCGCCGACGAAGCGGTATCGATCGCGCGGCGCACGGGCGACCCCGGCACCTGTTCGACGCCATACTCCGTCCCGGCCCCGCGACATGGGTACCCGAAACCTCCGAGATGCGGGTCAGCCAGTTCCTCGAGGCCCTCGAACTCGCAGACCGCGCGAACGACCCGATAGGCCGGATCGATGTGATTCGGATCCTCTCCTCCGCACTCCTGGAGCGCGGCTTCGCGGATCGATTCGACAACGAACTCGACGCCGCCGCACGGATAGCGGAGTTCCAGGACCCCCTGATGCGGCCGATGATTCTGCTGATCAGATGCTGCCTGACCATCGTCCGCGGAGATCTCGAACTAGCCGAAAATCAGGCAGCCGAACTTCACGAGGTCGGCGGGCACAGCGGGGACCCCCAGGAGGGACATCGCGAGGTGCTCGCCGTCATCCGATGGCACCAGGGCCGACTTTTCGAGGCGCTACCGATACTCCGAACAACGCTGGATCGACATCCGGATCTGCCCAACGGCCAATCAGGGCTCGCGTTCGCCCAAGCGGTCACCGGTGAACGCGACCTGGCCGGATCAATGCTGACCCGGGCGGCCGACAACGACTTCGAGACGCTCTACGGCCCAACGTGGTTGGGCTGCATGTGTCAATGGGCCGCGGTCGCCGCCGAGCTCCGCGACACCCGCGCGGCCGCCATCCTCTACCGCAAACTTCACCCTTGGAAGGAACTATTCGGCACCGCAGGACCTCTCCCCATCCACGGAGTGAGCCACGCCCTCGGCCGTCTCGCAGCACTCCTGGGAGAAACTGCCAACGCCGACCGGCACTTTGCACTGGCATGGCTGATCCACCAAAGAATGCGAGCGCCGTTCTACATCGCCGAAACAGGCCTGTACTGGGGCCGGATGCTGATCGAGTCACAACCGGATCGCGCCCGCACCCTGCTCACCCGCGCCCTCGAACTCGCCCGCCAGCACGGGTTCGGCGACGTCGAGCGCCGCGCCTCACACACACTCGCCAACCCATGAACCATCGCTAACCCGGGGTCCCTCTGAACGTGACGCACTCCGACGGTCTGGGGCGCCCCACCCTGGGACATGCCGGCGAGAGCCGCGGACCCCCTTCGCGGGTAGGCCAACATGTGGCCACTTCAGAGCCTGGATGCAGGTTTGGACCTCAACTCAGCCGCGGGAGGCTCTCAGCACGACTACCAGCGCCAGATCAGATGAGATCGCGGAGCCGAAGTCGCACTACACGTTGGTGTCGATCATGGGCTATTCACCTCCTGTCGTTCTGATGTGAGCAAGTTGCGGTTTTGCGTGGTGGCCGATTCTTCGGCCGGGAACGCCTCACCGTGGGTGCCAGCCGCTGGCGCCATGGATTCAGCCGGCCCGCCCAGCGATGGCTCTGGCATCCCATGCCGTGCACGCTCGACATGAGCGCCTCCGGTCCCCAGGCTCGGATGGTCAGGTGGGTTTGGTGGCGCGGATGAAGGCCGCGGCGAAGGCGTCTTGGAGCGCGTCGACGGCGTCGGCGGGGGTGCTGCCGACCGGGAGGTGTTCGGTGGCCAGTTGGTTGGCGAGTTCGGCCAGGTCGTCGGGGGTGTAGCGGCGAGTGATCTGGATGTTCGGATCGGTGAAGCCGGCGGCCGTGAGTTTGGCGAGGTAGTCGGTGTCTAGAAGGGCGCCGGCGATGCAGCCGGTCCACAGTCCGACCAGCGCGGCCCAGTGGGGTTCGAGGGGGCGGAGCAGAACGATGTCGGACACCGCGAACCGGCCGCCGGGTCGCAGCACCCGGTGGGCTTCGGCGAGGACGGCGTCCTTGTCGGGGGAGAGGTTGATCACGCAGTTGGAAATCACCACGTCGACGGTGGAGTCGCTGAGCGGGAGGTGTTCGATGCTGCCTTTGACGAAGGTGGCGTTGTCGATGCCGGCTTCGGCTTTGTTGCGTTCGGCGAGTTGGAGCATCTCGTCGGTCATGTCGACGCCGTAGGCGATCCCGCCTGGGGCGACGCGGCGTGCGGACAGCAGCACGTCGAGTCCGCCGCCGGAGCCCAGGTCGAGCACGTCCTGGCCAGGCTGCAGGTCGACCAGGGCGGTGGGGTTCCCGCAGCCCAGTGAGGCTTGCAGGGCACCCTGGGTGGGTGCTTCGGCGGGATCGTAGAGGTTGCCGGTGATCGGGTCGGCGGTGGCACCTTCGCTGCCGCAGCAGGAACTGGAACAGCAGCCGCCGGCAGCTGCGGTCTCAGCCGCCCGGTCTGCATGGCTGGTGTCTGCGCAGCAGCCCGGTCCACAGTCGCAGCCTGCCGCGGCCAGGGAGACGTGCGCCGCGGCTGCGTACCGGTCTCGGACGGCGGCGGTCACCTGCTCATCGGTCAATGTCGGATGCGCCACGGTCACTCCTTGGATAGATGATTGTCGAATCAAGACCTGCAGAGAGTCTGCATCTTGATTCGACGTATGTCAAGATAGGCGCATGACTGTTGTGGATCTGGGCCCGGTGGCTACGCGAACGACTGCGGAGTGCTGTGGGTTGGCGACCAGTGGGGTGGATGAGGCGGCCGCGGCGCGGCTTGCGCCGATGTTCAAGGCGCTCGGCGATCCGATCCGGCTGCGGCTGGCGGCGATGATCGCGTCGGCGGCGGAGGTGTGCGTGTGTGAGCTGACCCCGGCGTTCGAGGTGTCCGGTCCAACGATCAGTCACCACCTGAAGGTGTTGCGGGAGGCCGGCCTGGTTGACTCCGAACGCCGCGGAACCTGGGTGTACTACCGGATCCGGTCCGATGCGGTCGCCGAACTGGGCGGACTGCTGTCCACCACGAACATTCGTTGACCTGCAAGTGTCCGCATCGGCCGTTCCCGGTTAGGTCGGTATTGGATGCTGTCGAGGAGGGCACGGACGCGGCGTTCGATGTCGTCGCGGATGATGCGGACGGATGCCAGGTTGGCTGCTGCCGGGTCGTCGAGGTCGTCCCAGGTTTCGTAGCGTTTGCCGGGGAAGATCGGGCAGGCGTCGCCGCAACCCATGCTGATCACGACGTCGGCTGCCCGGACGGTTGCATCGGTCCATGGTTTGGGGAACTCGCCGGAGACGTCGATACCGCGCTCGGTCATGGCCTCGACGGCGCCCGAATTAGACCGAGTTTCCGGGCTTGGAGCCGCCCGACCAAGCGACGGCCCGGTCGCCGGCAAAATCGTGGAAGAAGCCGAGCGCCATCTGGGACCGGCCGCGTTATGGGTGCACAGGAACAACACGATCGGACGCCCGTCGTCCCGAAGGCCTTCGATCTTGAGCCGTTGGTCGATGGACAGCGAGTCCCAGCTTTCGGGCGGCTGTGGTCATCACTCAGGTCCTTCCAGATCAAGGGTGGGGCCAAGTCGATCGATGCGGTCGCTCAGCTGCCGGTAGGCGTCGGTGAACGCCTGATCGGTGTCGAGCGCGACCGGGTCGGGGATCGACCAGTGCATTCGCCGCAGCTGCTCGGGGAGCTCTTCATGCACCCGGTCACAGACCGCGATCACGAGATCGCCTGCTGTCACCGTGTCCTCGATCGCACGGGTGCCGGTCGAGTTCAGCGGCAGCCCGACGCGGCGGGCCAGGGCGATCGCACGGGGATGCACCGCGACCGCCGGATGGGTGCCTGCCGACACCGCCGGCAGCGCGGGGTAGTGGCCGTTCCAATGGGCGGCGGCCAACTGGGAACGGGCCGAGTTGTGGGTGCAGACGAACGCCAGCCGCGACACCGGCCTGAGTTGATGCGTAGTGAGGCCTGCAGCTACCTGACGGGCAACCCACCCTCTGGGGTCGAGGGTGACGTAATGGCGGCGCCGGTCGCCCTCGGATTGCTGCCGGTGCACCACACCGGCGGACTCCAGCACATTCAAATGATGAGCCAGCAGATTGCTGGAGATCCCCAGCAACGCCGCCAACTCGCCCGGAGAGGCGTCGGCCGTGAACAAGGCTTGCGCGATCTTCAGCCGGGAGCGGTCGGCGAGCGCCTGATGCAGCCGGACCACCTCGTCCACCCCGGGCCCTGTCTCGGTTGACACCGGTCCCTCCATCCATGAAAGATCATCTCAATCATGATTGAGATAATTGAGCAGGCAAGGAGTTCCCATGACCAAACCGTCGGTCCTGTTCGTCTGCATCCACAACGCCGGCCGGTCCCAGATGGCGGCCGGGTTCCTTACCCACCTCGGCGGCGGACGGGTCGAGGTCCGCTCCGCCGGCTCCGCACCAGCCGAGAAGGTCAACCCGGCCGCGGTCGCAGCCATGGCCGAGGTCGGCATCGACATCGCCGCCGAAGTACCCAAAATCCTCACCGCCGAATCCGTGCAAACTCTCAGACGTGGTGATCACCATGGGGTGCGGCGACACCTGCCCCTACTACCCAGGCAAACGCTACGAGGACTGGGTGCTGGCCGATCCGGCAGGGCAGGGAATCGAAGCCGTCCGCCCGATCCGGGACAACATCCGGCAGCGAGTCGAAACCCTCCTGGCCGAACTCGGCATCAACCCGCTCGACAGCCATGCTTCCCAGGACGGACTCAACCCGATCCCGGTCCACACCACCTCCCGCCACACCGACGACGACCGACAGGCGAACGTGTGAGCGCCAAGACGTCCGTGCTGTTCGTCAGCGCGAGCAGAGCCCCCGGACAGCGCCTACCCTGAACTGCCGAGCCGTCGGCGTGTGTCAAAGCGGGTCTGCAAAACATCCGCAGATCGGCACGGTCGAACGCGCGGACGGCGGCAATTGGGAATTCGCTGCGCTTTCATCCAGTGCGGCTCACGGGGCCTCTGGGTCCTGCGGTGGAAAGGCCCATGCCAGCCGAGGAACCGCTGCCGCACGACCCGCGGCTCGACCCTTCCCGGGCCGTCTGGGAGCTCAGCCGCGACGGAAACGTCGAAGCGCACCACTCACGCAGGTGTCGCACTTCCGGTACTGGCCGTTCGGCCCCAACGCCGCGAGTGCATGTGGTCCAAGGTCTGTTGGCTCGACGGCCGTCAGGACTATCCCGAAGATGACTACGGGCCCGAGTGGTAACCGTTGCCGACTCGGAACACGGCAGGTACGAGATCACCAAGGGCGTGTTCGAAGCCAGGCCCGTGGAGGGTCCGGCTCGTGACCAACTTTGGGAGAAGTACGGCCCACCCTGAAGACAGGCAGGGCGTTGCCCGACCGCCACTCAGCGGAGCTGGATCTCCACTGCCCGCGGCATGAGCGTGAGCACTTTCGTTGGGTCTAACCCAAGAGAAGGTCAGCCCGCGTCGTGATCGGCGCCCCTCGCGACCGGGCCGGGAGGGACCCCGACGTGCCGACGCTTTGGGCTTCTGCCTCCGGGGGTACGTGGTGACCGGCAAGGTGACCTTCAAGACCGCCTCCGGCGAAGAGACGTTCGAAACCGGCGATGCCTACTACGTTCCTCCGGGTCACACCCCAAAGCTCTACGCCGGCACCGAGGTCATAGAGTTCAGCCCCACTCTGTGCTCGAGCAAGGTCCGAGGCTACGCATCCCAACAAGAAATCAAACTGCTAACACCTGACGACGAAAGCACCCAAGGCTAGCGCCAGGGGCCATGTTGGAGAACTCGGCGCCCGCAGAATTGCAGGGCGGCGAGGATCACAACGTCAGCGCCGTCGGTGATGGCAGCGACAGTGCTGGCAGTCGCACACGGGGTGACGAGGTCTGCGATCATCGCGGTCTGGTCGGCCGGCCCGGAAGCGGCGATCGTCACCGTGTAGCCGGCAGCCAAGGCCAGCTGCCCGTTCTGGGTCCTTCCGAGTCGCTTCACTTAGCATGCCGAGCTCGATCTCGTGTGCCGAGCGCCCTGGAGGGGGTTTGCGGACAATAATGGCAGGGTGCGTGCAGTGACCCGGTCTGCCTACGGGGGTCCGAGCGTCCTGACCGTGGCGGAGATGGCGACGCCTGCACCGGCTGTCGACGAGATCCTGGTCCGGGTGCATGCCACCACGGTCAACCGGACCGACTGCGCCATCCTGCTGGCCAGGCCCTTCGTGATGCGATTCGGGACCGGGCTACGCCGCCCTAAGTCACCCGTCCCGGGGACTGATTTCGCCGGTGAGGTCGTCCAGGTGGGGTCCGGCGTCACCGAGTACGCGGTCGGTGATCGGGTCTGGGGCTTCAACGACATCGGGCTGGCGTCCCAGGCGCAATTCCTGGCCATCGCCCAGGACGCAGCCATCGCCAAGATCCCACCCGGGATCGATGACGCCCAGGCCGCCGCGAGCGCGGAGGCGGCGCACTATGCCCTCAACGCCTTGAAGCGGGTGGGATACGCCCCCGGCGAGCGGGTCTGTGTGTACGGCGCTACCGGCGCCATCGGCTCAGCCGCGGTCCAGCTTCTGGCGGCCCAGGGAAGCGACGTCACCGCCTTCTGCCGCGACCAGCACGCCGACCTCGTGCGCGGCCTCGGCGCTCGCACCGTCGTTGACTACGCGACCCAGGACCTTGCGACCTACCCGGACCAGTTCGACCTGGTCTTCGACGCGGTGGGCAAGACCACGTTCGCCGCGAGCAAGCCGCTGCTCGGGCACCGTGGACGGTACGTCTCGAGCGAACTCGGGCCGCACGGCCAGAACCTGTACCTCTCACTCACCACGCGGCTTCGCCCGGGCCCCACGGTGCACTTCCCGCTACCAACGGGTCGCCGCCTCAGCATCCGCCACATGACTCGCCTGCTGGCCGACGGCCAGTTCCGACCCTTGATCGACCGGCACTTCCCGTTGGAGGACGTTCGCTCCGCCTACGAATACGTCCTCACCGGACAGAAACTCGGCAACGTGATCCTCGATGTCCCATAGCCGCAACGGCCCACCGAGGCCATCAACTGCCCACTCGAACACCTCCGCGGCTCCGCTCCGGGATTCCGCAACCTCACCAACTACATCGCCCGATGCCTACTCGAAGCCGGCGGCTTCAGACGCCGACTACAGCCTCCATTGTGAAGAGCCTGAAACCTGAAAACCTGAAAGCCCGTGCCTTACTCAGTAGGTCCTTGACGGGTTGGGACACCCTCAGCTCGGTGCTCGGCCGGCCCATCCGCTACCTCAAGCCCGGAGCTTTGCGCTACGCGATCCATGCCCTAAGGACACTTCACCTGCCGCCGGCAATGATGATGGTGGCCACAGCCATCTACACGGTGGCACGACTCGGCAGGGCGGGCGGGCTGACCGACGTCGTGCAGACCGTCCCGGCAGGGCCCCGCGGACCCTGCGCCGAACAGAACCGCCGACCATGGCAGCAACCGGTATGACGACAGTGGACTCGGCGCTGGTGGTGTATGTGTCGATCGGCGCCTGGTTTGCGGTCAACCCGGTGATGACCCCGCCGGCTGACGACAGGTCGTCGTTTGCGACCCAGGCCATGCTGGGTGAGGAGTCCTGGTCCCGGGACCCGACGTCGGAGCCGGCAGTGCTGGCCCTGACGGGCATGGCCGGTGCATCGCTCGTGGCCGCCATGGTGGCTGCCTTTCGCCGCTGGAAGACCGGCGCGATCGCCGGTACCGCGGTCTTCATCACGCTCACTTTGGGGGAGTGGAAACTGTGGGCGGACCGCTATAGGCGCGAAACACGTCGGCCGGCCGCCTGACTTCGATCCACCTACCAAAGGCGATTTGGCACACACATGGAGCGGCATAGGAAGGCGTTGGGTCTGCTGCACCTGTTGGTGACAGGTTGGGTTAGTCGGCTTGGACGGCCGGGTGTGGTCATGATCGTCTCGTACTCGATAGGGGTCAATCGGCCGAGACGGGGTTGGCGTCGGCGGCGGTGGTAGGTGCGTTCGATCCAGGTGATGATCGCCAGCCGGAGCTGAACTACCCCATCGAGCGCGTCAACCGCGAGATCAAACGCCGCACCGACGTCGTCCAGATCTTCCCCGACCGCGACAGCGTCACCCGCCTGGTCGGCGCGCTCCTCCTCGAGCAACACGAAGAATGACAATCCGGCGAACGCCGCTACCTCTCCGAAACCAGCATGCGACGACTCATCGACACCCTTAACAACGACCTACCCGACACCCACACCCGCACCCTCAGCCTCACCGGCTAAACCACACCACCAGGCGGGACTTGACCCGGCACGTTGATATCGGGGCCTGACTCGGGGCTCCGGGTCTTTGGGTCGCAACTGCGCACGGTCACGTGCAGCGGTAGCGAGACATCCTTTGGGTTGTGCCTGGTCCCTGTTGAAGAGTAGGTTCAACATGAGTGGTTCTAACCGTGTGCCTGCTCCTTTGGAGAGGGCGCTATGCGTTCAGCCAGTGTGTCAAGTCGTCTGACGACGGCTTTTGATGATGAAACCGCCCACGTCTTGGTCCAGTTGCGTGCGGCGCGAGGCCAGGCGGAACGTGCCACGTTGACTGAGCGGATCGTTGTGTTGAATCTGCGCTTCTGCAATTTCCTGGCTTCGCGGTTCGCTCGTAAGGGCGCGGAGTGGGAGGACCTGGTGCAGGTGGCCCGGACCGCTTTGCTGCTGGCGGTGCAACGCTTCGAGCCGGAGCGTGGCATGTCGTTCCATGCGTTTGCGGTGCCCACGATCACCGGCGAGTTGAAGCGATACCTGCGTGATCATTGCTGGGCGGTCAGGCCTCCTCGCGCGCTGCAGGAGTTGCGTGGGCAGATGCGCCAGGTCGGTGACGATCTGACCCAGCGGCTGGGCCACGCCCCGGATTTCGATGAGTTGGGCGGCGCGCTGGGTGTGACGGCGTCACGTGTGCGTGAGGCGGCCGGCGTTGACCGTGCCTACACGGCGGTCAGTCTCGAAGGTCTCTGCGAGTCAGGGCCGGCCGATCGGGAGTCGGTACCGGTGTGGGGTGACGGTGCCCGGGATGCTGATGATCTGCTGAATTGTTTGATTCTGCGCTCGGAGTTGCAGCGACTCACCAGTGGTGAGCGGCAGATCCTGCTCTGGCGTTTCCGCGACGACTGCACGCAGACGACGATCGCCAACCGGTTGGGAGTGTCACAGATGCAGGTGTCGCGGACACTGGCGCGCCTGCTGGCGCAACTGCGCGGCGCCTTGGTGCAGGCCGCCACCGAAGTCACTGCTGGGGACGCCGCCACTGACCACCTGGTCCCGACGGCGTGAGGCCGACAATGCTGCGTGAAATCGTTCTGGTCCGACACGGTGAGAGCCTTGGAAACGTCGCGGCGTCGGCTGCGACCGCGGCCGGTGCCGAGGTCATCGATGTGGGGTATCGCGACCCCGACGTCCCGTTGTCGCCGGTCGGGCGTGAACAGGCCCAGGCATTGGCAGGAGGTCTCAAGCACCTACTCCAAGCCTCCGACGGCACGCGGATCTGGTCGTCGCCCTACCTGCGCGCTTTAGAGACTGCTCAGGCTGCCGTCGGCGCTGCCGAACCGGCCCTGACTATCACGCTCGATGAGCGGCTTCGTGATCGGGAACTCGGGGTGCTCGACCTGCTCACCACGATTGGCGTCGCCGCACGATTCCCCTTGGAAGCAGAACGACGGCGCTGGTGGGGGAAGTTCTATCATCGGCCCCCCGGCGGCGAATCGTGGGCCGACGTGGCGTTGCGCCTGCGATCCTTTCTGCGTGATCTGGACAGCTCGGGCGCGGAGCGCGCGATCGTGTTCGCACATGACGCGATCGTGCTGATCACTCGTTTCCTGTGTGAAGGGCTCAGCGAGCATCAGTTGCTGCAGATCAGTGCTGAGGATCCGCCGCGCAACGTTTCCATTACGGTGCTGGGCAGGAATGACCCGAACACTGCCTGGCGAACGTTGCTGTACAACGACGTCCGCCATCTGATCGACAGCGGCGCCCCTGTCACTGAACACGCCGGTGAGCCCGATGTCGCGCACTGAGCCGGTTGAAGTCACGTCCGAACTGCTGAGGCAATGGCAGCTGCCCGATACCGGCAGTTCGAAGGACCAGCGTGGTGACGTGCTCGTCATCGGAGGCGCGGAGAGGACGCCGGGTGCCGTCCAGTTGGCAGGTTTGGCAGCCCTTCGCGTCGGCGCCGGGCGGCTGAGCCTCGCCCTGGCAGCCCCGGTGGCCGGGGCATTGGCGGTAGTCACGCCGGAGGCCGGGGTTGCGGGCCTGCCAGTCGATTCCAACGGATCCCTGACCGGGGAGGATCTCGATCGGATAGATGACTGGATCAAATCCAGCGACGTCCTCATTCTTGGGCCGGGACTGGACTCTGCCCAGTCGGCCCGCGCCCTGCTTTCGGGCGTGTTGGCACGCCTGGGCGATTCAACCAGTCTCGTGCTCGATGCATTCGCGCTGGGGGTCCTCGCAGAGTTCGCCCCGCTACCGGGCGACCTGCGCGGCCGTCTGGTGTTGAAACCCAACGACACCGAAGCGGAACGTCTGCTGGGCCGTCCACTCGGGGACGACCTGGTCGCCGATGTGAGCGAGATCGCCGCACGCTACGACGCCGTAGTGAGTTGCAGCGGCGTGGTCGCAGACTCCGACGCGAGGTGCTGGCGGATAAGCTTCGGCCGCGATGGCCTGGGCACCTCGGGAAGTGGAGACGTACTGAGCGGCGCCATCGGCGGGTTACTGGCCCGCGGAGCGTCCGCCCCCCAGGCCGCCTGCTGGGCGACGTACCTGCACTCTGCGGCGGGGGAACGACTGGCCTCGCGCGTGAGTAAGGTCGGCTTTCTTGCTCGGGAGATCGTGGACCGACTTCCCTACGTGCTGGACGAACTCACGTGACTTGTCGCGGCCCGATGGAAGCTGATCCCGAACTGCGACACGATCCCCAGTTCACGACACGGTCGTACTTTCCATCCTGCCTGCGGTCGGGTTGCCCGCAAGGGTGTGGCTCGGTACGGGTGGCCGACACATGCTGGTCGCATGGCCGGTGACGTTTCCCGGGCCGAACCGGCCCCCGCCCCCGTCTGGTACACCGTGCTGTGGGGCGCTATGGGTGTTGCCATGGTGATCGCCGTTGTTGCCTCCCTGCTGGTCGGCGAGCTGCTGGAAGCGGTCACCGATCGTGACGGCATCGCGACCTGGGACCGTCCCGTACTGGACTGGATGATCTCGGTGCGGACTCCCACAATGGACGCCGCGATCGCGTGGTACTCCAACACCGGCGGTCCACTGTGGCAGCCCATCATCACCGCATTGGTGGTGGCGTTCATGTGCTGGCGCTACCGTTCGGTCCGGCCGGCTGTGCTGACGGTTATCGCGGTGGGTGGGGCCTTGGCTATGACAGTCCTCGGCAAACGCGCTGTGGGCCGGGTTCGTCCGCCTTTGGAGCAGTCGATCCCGCCGCCCGAGCTGTCACCCAGCTTTCCCAGCGGTCACAGCCTCAACGCCATCGTCATAGCCGGGATCCTGGGCTATCTGGTTCTGCTGCACCTGGATCGTCGGCGCGGAATTGCCCGCGCCGGTTGGGTTGTGTTCCTCGGCCTGTATGCGTTGACGATGGGGTTGAGCCGGGTCTACCTGGGCCACCATTGGTTGACCGACGTTCTCGCTGCCTGGCTGTTGGGATTGGCCTGGCTGGCCATGGTCATCGGTGTCCACCGCCTATGGCATGCCATCCGTCCCCAACACGACCAAGGCCCAGCCGACGCCAACGAAGTCGCAGCGGATGTGGAGCCCAACGGGGCACCTGGGCTGCCGATCACCCGAACGGGGAGGCTGGAGTCATCGCTGCCGAGCGCTGCGGTTCCCGGGGGACTCGACGACAGTCCCCGTGTCGACGGGGACCCGGGGTTGAGTGCCGGCCCACCGTCGCCCAACTCGGGCTAGTCGAGGATCCAAGGCGACCACCAGATCGTCGAACGGGTCGAGGCGGCGTGACGTTCACGTCCATCACCACCGCCACGGGTGAAGGGGTAATGCCTGGACACCAGTGAGCCGATGTGCGGACGGTGCATCGGCGGGTCATCGAGACTATGCGGTCTCACACATGCGCGGAAACCTCGGTGAGCTACGTGTCAGGAAGCCCGGCCGTACCGACGGGCCGAATTGGCCGGCACTGCGCCGTCCCGGCAAACTGGCCCTGTGCAGAAGATCACCCTGACCTTGGGCGACGGTGGTCAACTCGTCGCCTACGAGTCAGGCTCGGCCACGGACGGACGACCCACTGTCGCGCTGTTGCACGGCATCGGAATGACGCATCTGACCTGGGCCCGGGTGCAGCCGTTGCTCGCCCCGACACACCACGTGGTGTCGTTCGACCTGCCCGGCTTCGGGGTCAGCCGCGACCCATCCCGAACGTACTCCGTCGAGCAGTTCGCTGCTGCTGTCACCGAAGGCCTGGATCGCCTGGGGGTCGGCCGGCATGTGGTGGTGGGCCACTCCATGGGGGTGCAGTTCGCGATCGAGACGGCCCGCCAACGACCGGAGGTGACCGACGGCCTGGTGCTGATCGGACCCGTCGTCGACCCCCTCCGGCGAACCGTTGGCATGCAGGCCAGAGATCTCGCGCTGGACACGCTGCGCGAACCACCCCGGGTGAACGCCCGTGTGTTCATCGACTACCTGCGCGGCGGGGTCGGCTGGTATCTGGTGGCGCTGCGCGCGATGATGGCCTACCCCACCGATGAGCGTGTCGGATCCGTTCGCTGCCCGGTGGTGGTGCTGCGTGGGGCCCTCGACTCGGTCGCCCGGCACGACTGGGCGTTGTCGCTGGCCGCCTCCGCCGCCGGGCAGGCGCGCCTGGTAACCGTGCCCAACGTGGCGCACGTGCTACCGCTGACGGCTCCGGACGCGGTCGTCTCCGCCGTTCACACGCTGCGCGAGTTCGCGCGCACCGAGCCATCGGCACCCGACTCCTGAAACCGCCCTCCAGCGCGCTGGGCACGCTCGCGCGCTCGGGCAGCGGTTGCACCGCGACCTGTCCGGGCAGCTGCAGCGGTTCCGCAGTTCTCGGAACCTCTTTTCGGCGGCGATGTAGCAGTAGTGGAATTGCGGCGGTGAAGCCGTCGGGCCGTGGGTTTGCCGGCGAGGGTGGCCGGGTAGCTGCCTGCGCCGATGGTGGTCGCTATCCGCGTCTCTCCAGCGGAGCTGGGTTGGCTTGGCGGGGGGTGGCGGGTCCCTCCGAATCAGAACGTGAGGAGTGCCTTGATGGCGCGGCGTTCGTCCATGGCGCGGTACGCCTCTGCCGCGTCGTCGAAGGGGAGTTGGAGGTCGAAGACGCGTCCAGGGTTGATTTCGCGGTTCATGACGCGGTTGATGAGGTCGGGCAGGTAGTCGCGGACGGGGGCGGGCCCGCCGTGCAGGTGGACGTGCGACATGAAGAACTCCTCGCCGGGAATGCTGACGTCGTGGGATACGCCGACGAAGCCCACGTGACCGCCACGGCGGGTGGAGCGGATGGCCTGCATCATCGACTCCTGGCTGCCGACCGCTTCGAGGGCGCTGTGGACGCCCAAGCCCCCGGTGAGCTCCTTGATGCGGGTGACGCCTTCGTCGCCGCGTTCGGTGACGATGTCGGTGGCGCCGAACTCGATGGCGACCTTCTGGCGGGATTCGTGTCGGCTCATCGCGATGATTCTGTCAGCACCCATCAGCTTGGCGGACAGCACAGCGAGCAGCCCGACGGCCCCGTCGCCGATGACGGCGACCGTCTTGCCGGGGCCGACTTCGGCGGCTTTGGCAGCGAACCAGCCGGTGCCGAGCACGTCGGAGCAGGCCAGCAGGCTGGGGATCAGGTCCGGGTCTGGCGTGGACGGGGTGGCAACCAGGGTGCCGTCGGCGAGCGGGACGCGAACGTATTCGGCCTGGCAGTTCTCTGCACCCATGGGGCGGCGATCCAGGCAGCTGCTTTGGTACCCGGACCGGCAGATATCGCAGGTGTTGTCGGAGGCGAAGAAGGAGCCGACGACGAAGTCACCAGGCTTGACGTTTGTCACACTCGCTCCGACTTCCTGCACGACCCCGCAGTACTCGTGGCCGGCTGAGACCGGCGAGCTGATGGGGTCGATGCCGCGGTAGGGCCATAGGTCGGAGCCACAGACGCACGCTGCGGCGAGCTGGATGATCGCATCACCGTCCTCGACGATCCGGGGCATGGGCACGTCGTCGACGCGGACGTCCTTGGTGCCGTGCAGTAGGACTGCTCGCATGAAGGGGGTTCCTCTCGTTGGTGAATCCTTGATGTCAATGGATGGGCTGCGGAGACGTGCGGGTCACCGCCATGGCGGTCAGCGATCCGGCGGTGAGGACGAGAATGATCACGGCCATCGGGACCGCGGTTCGGTCACCGCCGAGGCCGGCGATCGGGGCGATGAGTCCGGCCATGCACCATTGCATGAAGCCGAGCACCGCCGACCCGGTACCCGGGTGTTCGAGAACTTCGTTCGAGGCGAGCGCCCCGGCGTTGGCGCCGACGAGCCCCTGGGCGCTCATCAGGGTGAAAAAGCCCACGATCGCCACCCACAGCGGCATGCCCCACCAGATGGCCCCGGCCAGCAGGAGCAGCCCGGCGGCACCGGTGAAGATCAGCCCGACGGTGATCACCCTGCGGGTCCGGACGCGGCCGGCCAACTGCCCCGCGGCGAGCGTGGCCAGGGCCAGGCCGACCGCGTTGGCGGCGAACACGACGGAGTACGCCATGGGGGTGAGGCCGTTCATCGACTGCAGGATGAATGCCGACGTTGCGACGTAGGCGAAGGTAACCCCCATCGAGAACGCCATCACGACCAGGTACGCAACGAACCGGGGACGTCCCAGCACCCGGCCCGCGGCATGCACGAGCTGCCCCAGCCCGCCTGAGTGCCGGCGTTCCTGCGGGAGGGTCTCCGGGACGGTGAGCGCGACAGCAACGGTCATGACTGCGGCGAAGACAGCAAGGACAACGAACGAGACCCGCCAGGGCCACATCAACAGGATCATCCCGCCCAGCAGCGGCCCCACGATGGGTGCTATCCCGCCGATACCGGCAACCAGGTTCAATGAGCGCACCAGATGCACGCCGGTGGCGAGGTCCACGACCACGGAGCGGGCGATCACCATCGCCCAGCCTCCGGAGAGGCCCTGGACGAACCGCGCTGCCAGCATGATCGAGATCGAAGGGCTCCACGCACAGACCAGCGAGGCGAGCGTCAGGACGACCAGCGCGGCCAGCAGCGGCTTGCGCCGTCCTCGCTGGTCCGAGACGGGTCCTCCGACCAGCTGCCCGAGAGCCATACCGACGAAGAACGTGGACAGCGTCAGCTGCACCTGGGTTGCGCTCGCGTACAGGTCCGTGGCCACGAGGGGGAACGCTGGTACATACATGTCGGTGGCGAGCGGTGCGATCCCGCCGACGAACACCACCGTGGCCAAGATCGCTCCGGTCAGTCTGTCGCGCCCTTGGACCGGGCGTCCGAGCGAGCCGGGGTCGGTGCTCATCGGTCTGCTCTCTGTCGCGTTCGGATTCACCTGACCCATTCGACCAGTCAACGCGTGACTGAGGGAGTCCCGCTCGATAGGTGCACTGGCAGGGTGTGTCTAGGTCAACGACGGGGCCCTACCGTGGTGGGCATGGACAACCGAGCCGAGGTCCGCGACTTCCTCACTTCCCGGCGAGCCAAGCTGTCACCGGGCGACGTCGGTCTCCCGGACGCCGGCCGCCGCCGCGTCCCTGGCCTACGTCGCAGCGAGGTCGCATCGCTGGCCGGGGTGAGCGTCGAGTACTACGCCAAGATCGAGCGGGGCGGGTTCGCCGGCGTGAGCCCGGCGATCCTGCACGCGATCGCCCGTGCCCTGCGGCTGGACGCCGCCGAGCGGGCCCACATGCTGCACCTGGCAGAGGCTTCCGAAGGCACCGGGGTCCTGCTGCGGCCGCGACGCAACCCCGCCCGCCCCTGGACGCCGCGACCGAGCCTTCAGTGGGTGCTCGACACGATCACCGGCGGCCCCGCGATCGTCCGCAACGGCCGGATGGACCTGCTTGCCGCCAACTCTCTCGGCCGGGCCATGCACTCCTCGTTGTACGAGCGGACCGCGGCCGGCGTGCCGAATTTCGCCCGCTACACCTTCCTCGACGAGGACTCCCGCAGCTTCTACCCTCATTGGGACACTGCCGCCGACGTCTGTGTGGCGATCCTCCGCACCGAGGCGGGACGGGACCCACACGACCGGCAGCTCCAAGACCTCGTCGGCGAGCTGTCCACCCTCAGCGAGGACTTCCGCCGGAGGTGGAGCAGCCACGAAGTACGCCTGCACGGCGCAGGAAGCAAGCAGTTCCACCACTGCGTGGTGGGTGACCTCGATCTGGCGTACGAAAGCGTCGACATGATCTCAGACCCCGGCCTGACCCTGACCATCTACGCCGCCGAGCCGGCGTCCCGGACGGCCGAAGCACTCGCCCTACTCGGCTCCTGGACCGCCGCACCCGTCCGAACGACCCCCTAGCAACCACAAACCCCCAACAACAATGAATGGACTCAGCATGCGTACCCGCACACTCGGACAAGGCCTCGAAGTGTCGGCCATCGGCCTGGGCTGTATGACCACAACGGGCGGCTACAGCCAACACCCCGACCGCGACGAGATGATCGCCATGCTCCGGGGCGCACTCGAGTTGGGTGTCACGTTCTTCGACACCGCCGAGATCTACGGCCCGCACGCCAACGAAGAGCTCGTCGGCGAGGCGCTCGCACCCATCCGCGACCAGGTGGTGATCGCCACAAAGTTCGCCCAGGACATCGACCCGGTCGAACGTGAGCCGCGCGGACGGATGCTGCTGCCACATGAGGTCGCCGGGGCTGTCGAGGGCTCGCTCAAGCGGCTCGGTGTCGACGTGATCGACCTTTACTACCAGCACCGGGTCAACCCAGCAGCGCCGATAGAAGACTTCGCCGGCGCCCTCGGCGACCTGATCCGGGCCGGCAAGATCCGGCACTGGGGCCTCTCCGAAGCCGCCGAGGCAACCGTCCGGCGTGCCCACGCCGTCACCCCACTGACGGCCATCCAGAGCGAATATTCCCTGTGGTGGCGGCGCCCCGAGGAAAGCGTGCTGCCCGCGTGCGCCCAACTGGGTATTGGGTTCGTCCCGTTCAGCCCGCTCGGCAAAGGCTTCCTCACCGGCACCGTCAACACCTCGACGACATTCGAGCAGGGCGGCGACCTTCGCGCCCAGATCCCCCGGTTCGCGCCGGACGCCCTCGCCAAGAACCTCGCCCTCGTCGAAGAGGTCAAGAAGATCGCCGAGGCCAAGGGGGCCACGGCGGGCCAGGTCGCGTTGGCGTGGCTGCTCGCCCAGAAGCCTTGGATCGTGCCCATCCCCGGCACCACCAAACCACACCGCCTCGCCGAAAATGCCGCAGCAGCCGACGTGGAGCTGACCGCCGACGACGTAGCCGCACTCACCGCCGCCTCAGACGCGATCGAGATCGAGGGCGAGCGCTACCCGGACTTCCTGGAAGCGCAGACCAACCTGTGAACGCATACGCACGCACAGACGTAAGGAACCAGCAGGGGGAGGACCCAACGATGAGTGAAGGACGTGTCTGGCTCATCACCGGTGCTGGGCGCGGCATGGGCGTCGATATCGCCAGAGCCGCATTGGACGCCGGCTACCGTGTTGTGGCCACCGCGCGGGACGGCGCCAAGGCAGCCACAGCCCTCGGCTCCCACGCGAACCTGTTCACCGTTGACCTGGACATCACAGCTCCCGCCTCGGTGGCCGACGCGGTCGAGGCGGCGGTGGATCGGTTCGGGCGGATCGACGTGCTTGTCAACAACGCCGGCACCTTTCAGGCGGGCTGCTTCGAGGAGGTCCACCCCGACCAGTTCCGGGCCCAGATGGAGACGAACTTCTTCGGACCGCTGAACCTCACCCGTGCAGTCCTGCCGATCATGCGTCGACAGCGTTCAGGGCACGTGATCACCATCACGTCCACGGCAGGAGTGGTGTCGAGCACCCCCTTCGGCACCGCGTACGCGGCGTCGAAGTTTGCCCTTGAGGGCTGGATGGAGGGTCTGCGGGAAGAGCTCAAGCCGTTCGGCATCAAGGTCACCGCGGTCGAGCCGGGCTTCTTCCGCACCGAACTCCTCGTCGAGGGCGCCTCCACTTTCTGGCCCGAGCTCGTCATCGACGACTACGCCGACACCGCCAAAACCATCGAGATGTGGAAGTCGATGAACGGCAAGCAGGCCGGTGACCCGGCCAAGCTCGCCGCCAACCTTGTCAAAGTCGTCCAGCGGGACGATTCTCCGGCCCGTTGGGTCGCCGGCGCCGACGCGGTCGAGGCAATCACCCGGAAGGGCCAGACACTCATCGAGCAGGCCGGTGCCTTGCGCGAACTCTCCACCGGCCTGGACGTTGACGAACCCACCAAACAGGAGTCGACCACGCCGTAGCCATGCAAACTCGGCATCCCACAGGCATGTGGGATAACACCGCTGTAGTCGATCGGGCCGAGGTCGTTCTATCGAGCAGGCAAGCTCGCGTCGTTACCGATTGGTGGTCATCTGGTCGATGCAGACGGCAACGGCGAGCAGCAGTGCTTCGTTCTGCCCCGGGGCGATTTCAATGCCGTAGCTGTCGCGGACGCGGAACCACTTCTTGGATATTTCGGCGACCTTCGTCCGGCCCGATTCGATCGTGTACTCGTGATCGACGATGTTGCCCTGCGCGGTCAACTCGCCGCCCGCGGCCAGGGTGACGGTGAATCGATCGCGCAGGGGTGTGATCATGGCCTTGGCGACCGTCGCCATCGAGTTGCCGGCGGTGTCCTCGATCTCCATCACGTCGCGAATCCGGACGAGCCGTTCCTGGATCTGCACCAACGGATTGCCGTTCGCATCCTCGATGACGAGTGTCTTGCGCACCCGCAGTGCCTTGCCGTTGACCTTGAAGGCACGCTGGCCCGAGCTGTTCTCGATCCACGAATCGTCCCCGATGGACAGCAACTTCTCCCGCATCACGTAGCGCTCGGCGTCCCCGCCCCGCCCGAAGGTTGCGCGCTCTTCCCGCCGTTCCTCACGCCTGCCGCGTCCCAGCACCTTGACTCCTCAGTTCAGCGTGGTGAGCGGCGGCCCGAGTCGGCCAGCGTGGACGCTCCCATGTGTGGTAGCAGCCTATCCCGGCACGGCTGGACGGGGGCCGGAAGTCACTCGCTATCCGGGTCGGGCGGCGCTTCGATCGCGGCCAGGGGCATCCCCACGCGACGCGCTGGCAGCCCGTGGGTCGAGAAACCGGTGTCCCGCCCGTCCGCGCTCACGCGGTTGCCGGCCCCTGCCACAGGTTGATCCCGCCCTCCACGGCGTGCTTGTCGATCGCGGCCAGTTCGTCGTCGCTGAAATCGAGGTTCCGCAGGGCGCCGAGACTGTTCTCCAGTTGCTTGACGCTGGACGCCCCGATCAGCGCCGAGGTGACCCGCTCGTCGCGCAGCACCCAGGCGAGGGCCAGCTGGGCCAGGCTCTGCCCACGGCCGGACGCGATCTCGTTCAGCGCACGGATGTGCGTGAGATTGCGCTTGCTCAGCAAGTCGCGGGACAGCGACTTGTCCTGCGCCATCCGCGAACCCTCGGGCACCCCGTCCAGATACTTGTCGGTGAGCATGCCCTGGGCCAGCGGCGAGAAGGCGATGCAGCCGACGCCCTGATCGCCCAGCACGTCCAGCAGGTCCTCTTCGACCCACCTGTTCAGCATCGAATAGGACGGCTGGTGGATCAGCAGCGGCGTACCGAGTTCGCGCAGGATCCCGACCGCCTCCAGGGTGCGCCGGCCCGAGTAGGACGAGATGCCGACGTAGCGCGCCCGGCCGGAGCGGACGGCGGTGTCCAGGGCACCCATCGTCTCTTCCAGCGGAGTGTCGGGGTCGAACCGGTGGTGGTAGAAGATGTCGACGTAATCGAGCCCCATCCGCTGCAGCGACGCATCAAGTGAACCGAGCAGGTACTTGCGGGAGCCGAGGTCGCCGTAGGGGCCGGGCCAGAAGTCCCAGCCGGCCTTGCTCGAAATCACCAGCTGGTCGCGGTAGGGCGCGAAATCCTCGCGCAGGTGGCGTCCGAAGTTCGTCTCTGCCGAACCGTACGGCGGCCCGTAGTTGTTCGCCAGATCGAAATGGGTGACGCCGAGATCGAAGGCCCTGCGCAGGGTGGCCCGCTGCGTGGCGAACGGAACGTCGTCGCCGAAGTTGTGCCACAGCCCGAGCGAGATCGCCGGCAGCAGCAGGCCGCTGCGTCCGGTGCGCCGGTACGGCATCCGTTCGTCGTAGCGGTCAGGGTCGGGTTGGTAGGTCGGCTGGAGCGGCATCAGCGGGTTCCTTTCGGGTCGAGGTCGATCCTACGCACGGCGCTGGCGCGAGTAGTTCAAAAATATATGGTTGCTACATGCAACTATCCGAGGAGTTGACGCGCCTGTTCTCCCTGCTGGGCAAGGTGACCTCGGACTACCGGCGCTCCACGCCGTTGACCAGGTTGGAGTTCCAGGTGATCGGACGGCTGCTGCGGACCGGCGACATGCGGGCCGGCGACCTGGCCCAGCAGGAAGGCCTCGACCAGTCCACCCTGAGCCGGCGGATTGCTTCGCTGGTCGAGCGGGGCCTCGTCCGTCGTCAGGCCGACCCCAGCGATCGCCGTGCCCAGGTACTGCAACTCACGGACGCGGGCAAGGATGCGTACGACACCGAGCAGGCCAGGCGCGTCCAACTGGTCACCGACGCGGTGGCGCACTGGTCCTCGCCCGATCGTGCCGAACTCGCCCGATTGCTGCATGAACTCAACTCAGCCCTGCAAAGGATCCATCCGTGACCGACAATGCCCCCTCCGCCCCCGTCCCCTTCAAGCTGGACCCGCAGTCGCGGCGGATCTTCACCGGCTTGCTGCTGGGCATGCTCGTCGCGTCCATCTCGCAGACCATCGTCGGCCCGGCCATGCCGCGCATCGTCGCCGAGTTGGGCGGCATGGACTACTACTCCTGGGTGGCCACCGCGGCGATGCTGGTGTCGGCGATCTCGGTGCCGATCGTCGGCAAACTGTCGGACCTGTACGGACGGCGGCCGTTCTACCTCGCCGGCCTGGCCATCTTCATCTCGGGCTCGATCCTGGCCGGGGCGGCACAGAGCTTCTGGTGGCTGGTCGGGGCACGGGCGGTTCAGGGCCTCGGCATGGGCATCATCATGCCCTTGTCGCAAACCATCGTCGGCGACATCATCCCCCCTCGTCAGCGCGGAAAGTACCAGGGGTATCTCGGTGTCGTCTTCGGCGTGACGAGTGTGGCCGGGCCGCTCACCGGCGGCTTCATCACCGATGCGCTCGGCTGGCGCTGGCTGTTCTACGTGACCGTGCCGGTCGGCCTGGTCGCGCTGTTCGTCATCGCCCGGTTCCTGGTCATGCCGCACACCCGGCGACATGCCCAGATCGACACGTGGGGGATCGTCACCATGGCCCTGGGTGTCAGCGCGGTGCTGCTCGCGGTCTCGTGGGGTGGCATCAGCTATCCGTGGAACTCGCCGATCATCGTGGGCCTGTTCGCGGCCGGAGCAATGCTGCTGACCGCGTTCGTCTTCATCGAGTTGCGCGTGCCCGAGCCGGTGGTGCCGCTGCGGCTGTTCACCTCGTCCATCTTCACCTTCGCCAACCTGGGCGCCTTCGGAATGTCGATGGTGATGTTCGGGTCCATCATCTACGTGCCGGTGTTCGCCCAGGGGGTGCTCGGCGTCAGCGCATCGGTCTCCGGCCTGATCACCCTGCCGCTGATGCTCGGCCTGGTTCTGGTCGGCATGGGCGCCGGCCTGCTCATCACCCGGACGGGTCGGTACAAGGAGATCATGCTGGTCGGGGCGGTGCTCCTCGGCGCGGGTGCGCTGGTGCTCGCTCAGCTCAGCGCGCAATCGTCCGTGCTGCACGTGGTGGTCGGCGTCGGTCTGGTCGGCGTCGGGCTGGGCGCCCTGTCCCAGCAGTTCACCCTGGTCGTGCAGAACGCGATCGCTCGGCGCGACCTCGGGGTGGGCACCGCCTCGCTGCAGTTCTTCCGCAACGTGGGTGCGACCGTCGGCACCGCCGTCTTCGGCACCGTGCTCAGCTCGGGACTGGACAAGGCGATCTTCGCCAACCTGCCCCCCGAACTCGCCGGCACCATCGAGCACGGCTCCATCAACGCCGGCTCGGTACTCGACCCGACCGTGATCGGCTCATTGCCGGCTGCGGTGGTCACCGCCGTCCGGACGGCGCTCGGCGAACAGATCGCCACCGTGTTCTGGGTCTGTGTGCCGATCACCATCTTCGTCTTCGTCTGCACCCTGCTGATCAAACCGATGGAGCTGCGGGACACGCTCAGCACCCCCGAGGACGCAGGTCGCGAACTGCTCGACACCCTGTCGCAATCTGCGGGGGACGTGGCACCGGTGCTGTCCGGCCCGGGTACCGGGGAGCGCACCCGGGAACGGCTGCTCGGCATCCAGTTGGCGATCGTTGCCGAGAGTGCCGCCAGGGGGGATCGTCCGTTTCTCACCCGAGCGGTGACCGAGCTGGGTGCCGGCCATCTGGGTCGCGGGCTGACCCTGCTGCACTGCACCGCCGAGATGCTCACGTCGGATGATCCCGAGGTGGCCGCCAGCACCGAGAAGTACGCCTGTGCCCTGGCCGAGCGGATCGGCGATGCCGGCGACACGATCAGCGAGGCACTACGCCGCGAGATCGCGGTGGCCGCCGCGATCTCGCCGCGGGAGATGATCCTGGACGAGATCGAACAGCCGGTGGCCGACCGGCACGAAGCGGTCGACATCGGCAAACTGCGCACCGGGGCCAACGACCTGATGGCCGCGCTGTTGGTCGATCTCGCTTCCGATCGTCGCGGCTGAGACGGTTCGCCCCGGGCAGGGGTGCTCAGCCGGCGGGCAGGGCGGGGATCTTGAGTTCGCGGCGCAACTTCGCCACATGGCCGGTGGCCTTGACGTTGTACTGGGCCACGTCCACCCGTCCGAGTCCGGCATCGTCGACCGTCACGACGAACGTGGACCGGATGACTCCCTCGATCTCCTTGCCGTAGAGCATCTTGCGGCCGAAGGCGCCGTAGGCCGTCAGGGTCTGCCTGGTCGGGTCGGCGAGCAGCGGGAACGCCAGGTCCTCCTGCGAGCGGAACTTGGCCAGCTTTTCGACGGTGTCGGGGGAGATGCCCACCACGTCGAAGCCGGCTGCCGCGATCTCACCGAGAGCGGCTGAGAAGTCGACGGCCTGGGTGGTGCATCCGGGCGTCATCGCAGCCGGAAAGAAGTACACGATCACCCGGCGTCCCGCGTAGTCGGAGAGGGAAACCCCGGTTCCGTCCGAGTCGGCCAGGGTGAACGCGGGAGCCACGTCACCGACGGAGAGCTTCGTCATGCCAACACTCTAGGGGGTGCCCGCGGACTCCCAAGACGGCATAGGCTGGAGTTCCGCCGACACCGAAGGACGACTTGTGGCCGACACCACCACCCGCAGCAAGCAGGACATCGAGGCCGAGATCACGGCCGCCCGGGAGCGTCTTGCCGGCAATCTCGCCGGGCTGATCAATCAGGTGCATCCCAAAGCCATGGTTCAGCGCGGCATCGATGACGCCCGCGGTTTCGCCGCGGCCGAGTTCGCCAACGCCAAATCCCAGGTGGTGGACGACTCCGGAGCCGTTCGCACGGAGCGGGTGCTGGTTCTTGGCGGGGCCATTGCCGGGTTGGTCACCTTCGTGGTGTTGCTTCGAGCGATTCTGAAACGGATTCGTAAGGGCTGAATCGAGGCGCAATAGCCAACTCCTGGTTGGTGCTGATGTTGCTTTGGGTTGCCTAGTCACAGGCGCTTTCCCCGCGTCGCGAGATCAACAATTGGTAACAAGTTCGGCGCTTCCGTGGCGCTCGCTGATTCAGGTGGCTAGAGTCCGGCCAGGTCCCTGTTGAGGGACCGTCCCCCAACGAAGTGAGGATTGATGACTCAACCACGCACCACGCGGCGCGTGCTCGCTGCGGCGCTCTCGGTGGGCGCACTGCTGGTTACCGCTGCATGTTCCTCCGCGCACCGCCGCATCGCCCGCCGCATCCGGGTCCGCCGCCGCGTCGACCGCCAACTGGGACGAGTTCGGCCCGATCGTCTACGCCCAGGGCAAGGACACCTCCGGAACGGTCGCCGCCGAGATCAAGGAGTGGAACGACGCCAACCCGAACGAGCAGGTCGAGTTCCGGGAGTTGTCCGATTCCGCCGACGAGCAGCGCGCCGCCATGGTTCAGCGCGGCCAGTCCAAGTCCGGCGAGTACACCGTGATGAGTGTCGACGTCGTCTGGACCGCCGAGTTCGCCGCCAACGGCTGGCTGCGAGGAACTGCCCGCCGACAAGTTCCCCACCACCGGCTTCCTGAAGGCGGCGGTCGACTCGGCCACGTACTTCAACAAGCTGTACGCGATGCCGTCACCTCGGACGGCGCCCTGCTCTACTACCGCAAGGACCTACTCGACAAGGCCAACGTGAAGCCGCCCACGACCTGGGACGAGATGCAGGCCGCCTGCGACAAGGTGCTGCCGGGCCAGAGCGGGATGTCCTGCTACGGCGGTCAGTTCCAGAAGTACGAGGGCCTGACCTGCAACTTCGCCGAGGCAGTGAACTCGTGCCGGTGGCGCCATCCTGGACGACGCGGGCAAGCCGGTGGTCAACAGCCCGGAGGCCCTGGCCGGCCTGCCTGGATGGTCGACGGCTTCAAGACCGGGATGATCCCGAAGGAAGCCATCACCTGGAAGGAAGAAGAGTCCCGCACAGGCCTTCGAGGGCAGCAAGATCCTCTTCCTGCGCAACTGGCCCTACGTGTGGAACCTGGCCAGCAAGGACAGCAGCAAGATCAAGGGCAAGTTCGCCGTTGCCCCGCTGCCCGGCAATGAACGGTCCTGGCGTCTCCACCCTGGGTGGCCACAGCCTCGGAATCTCGAAGTTCGCCAAGAACAAGGGCACCGCGATGAAGTTCATCAACTGGTATGCAGACCAAGGAGAACCAGACCCGCCGTCTCGAGAAGGCCTCGCTGGCCCCGGTGCTGGAGGAGCTGTACGACGATCCGGCGCTGCAGCCAAGTTCGGCTACCTGAAGGCACTGGGCGATTCGATTCGCACCGCCAAGCCCCGTCCGAAGGCCGTCAAGTACGGCGACGTGACGATGGCCATCCAGGACGCCGCCTATGCAGCGTTGCAGGGCCAGAAGGACCCGCAGACGGCCCTCAACGAACTGCAGACCAAGCTGGAGACCCTGGTCTGATGATCTGGTGAGCCTCATGGGTGGCGGGCGTGGGCCCGCCACCCTTAGGGTCCGTGCAACGCTCTAACCCCAAGGAGGTGCCGGTGGCTGAAACACCGGCAACCACGAAGAGGAAGAAGAACCCACTCAGCGACGGCCAGGGCGCGCTGGCCGGCCTGCTGATCTCACCGACCATGGCCGTCCTGCTGTTCGTGGTCGGCATTCCGATCTTGCTGTCGCTGCGGGAGTCGCTGTTTCAAAAGAACGAGGGCGTTGATCCGACCACCGGCATGATCGCCGAGGGCGAGACCTTCGTCGGCCTGCAGAACTTCACGAACATCTTCACGAATCCGCAAGTGGTGCCGGGCAACTGGGGCACCATCGACCGCTTCTTGAACTCGTTCCTCAACATCACCTACTTCACCATCGTGTGCGTGGTGCTGGAGACGATCCTGGGCGTCGCGATGGCGCTGATCATGGCCAAAGCGTTCAAGGGTCAAGGCCTGGTCCGGGCCGCCATTCTGGTGCCGTGGGCCATCCCGACGTTCGTGTCGGCGAAGATGTGGGCCTTGATCTTCCAGGCCGACGGCGTGATGAACAAGATCCTCGGCCAGCAGATCCTGTGGCTCGCCGACGGTCCGCAGTCACAGTTGGCGATCATCATCGCGGATGTCTGGAAGACCGCACCGTTCATCGGCCTGCTGACCCTCGCCGGGCTACAGACGATTCCGGGCGAGGTCTACGAGGCCGCCAAGGTGGACGGCGCGTCGGCCTGGCAGCAGTTCACCAAAATCACCCTGCCGATGGTCAAGCCCGCCCTGGTGGTGGCGGTGCTGTTCCGCACCCTCGACACCATGCGGATGTTCGACCTGCCCGCCGGCATGATCGGCTTCGGCAAGTATTACGTCGAGACCGTTTCCACGCTGTCCTACGTCGAGAACAACAATCTGCGTTATGGTCCGGCGGCGGCGTACGCGATCATCCTGTTCCTGTACATCGTCTTTGTGGCGTTCGTCTTCGTCCGACTGCTCGGTGCCGACGTCGTCGGTGACGAAGAGGTCAAGGCGATTTCCGATCAGCGCAAGCGGCAGAAGGCCTTGGCAAAGGCCGCCGGCTCGAAGCCGCAATCGGCTGCCAAGCCGACCGTCACGTCAGGGAGCGCAGCATCATGAGCACGACACAGGCGCAAACGAGCGCAGAGGAACTGGCCAAGCTCAACAAACCCAGACGGGACGGGAGGTACTGGGCGGGAGCGATCGGCGGCATCGCCGGCATCGCCTTCATCATCCTGTACTGCATCATTCCGTTCTACTGGATGGTCGTTTCGTCGCTGCGCCGGCCCGAGGACGGCTACAGCACCGACTACCTGCCCAGGCCACCCTCGCTGCAGAACTACGTCGCGGTCTTCGCGCCGCAGAACTACTTCGCGCACTCGTTGCTGAACAGCCTCATCGTGTCTACTACGGCCACGATCCTTACTCTGGTGTTCGGCATCCTGGCCGCCTACGCGCTGGCCCGTTTGCGTTTCGCGGCCAAGGGCATCGTGCTGAGCATCATCATTGCCTGCTCGATGTTCCCCACCATCACCCTGATCATCCCGTTGTTCAAGTTGTTCAGCGGCAACTACCCGGCTTTCGCGTGGCTGAACTGGATGAACACCTATCAGGCGCTGATCATCCCGACGCTGTCGTTCGCACTGCCGTTGTGCGTGTGGAACCTGACCGCGTTTTTCCGGCAACTGCCGGTGGAACTCGAGCAGGCCGCGATGGTGGACGGCTGCACACCCGGCCAGGCGTTCGTGAAGGTCATCCTTCCGCTCGCCGCCCCCGGCGTGTTCACCACTGCGATCATCACCTTCATCGCGGTGTGGAACGACTACATGATCGCCCTGCAATTCGGCACCAAGCCTGAGATGTACACCGCGATCGTTGCGCTTTCGCACTTCACCGGAGCGTACGGCTTCGACACCCCGTGGGGCACGATCATGGCTGCCGGTGTGATCATCACCGTGCCGCTGCTGATCGCCGTCCTGATCTTCCAGCGGAGGATCGTGGCGGGCCTGACGGCGGGTGGCGTCAAGTAGTTCACCGCACGTTGAAGGGCGTCCGGTCTCGACCGGGCGCCCTTTGGCTTTGCCCAACTGTGGGTCGAACTCGTCGAGACCTCAGCCCCGTTGGTCGAGCTTGTCGAGACCCTTGTGAACGGGCGCTTGGACAGGCGACTGTCCCGGTGATCCAGCCCTTTGTGGCGCAGCGAAAAGGCCCTGCTTTCGCAGGGCCTTCGCTTGTGCGCCGCCAGGGACTCGAACCCCGAACCCGCTAGTTAAGAGCCAGCTGCTCTGCCAGTTGAGCTAGCGGCGCGCGGTCAATAACTATACCGAAGCCGATGGGGAAGGTGAAATCAGCGGCCGTAGCGGTACAGGCGCTGCCACGGCCACTCGGCGGCCAGCCAGTGCGCCACCGCGTCGGCCAGCGGAACGTCGTCCTGCGCGTGATCGGCCGAGACCCACGACTGCACGCCGGCGTCATGATCGGGCGAGCGCACCGGGTAGATGTAGACGCAGCCAATGACCGCGTCGGCGGTCGGGTCGAGCACGGTGAAGGTGAATCCGCGGCGGGCTTCGAAGTCGGCACGATGCCTGACCAGGTCGGCAAGGTTCCGCTCGGGGGTCATGCCGTCCAGTGGCGGCCAGCTGCCGTCCGGGTAGCCGGGAGTCGCCCGGATGTGCTCGATGCTGGACGACCAGGCGGCCAGATCGGACGCGTTGTGCTCGGGTCCCAGCGGCTCGAGGCGGAACCGGTCCGTGACCAACTGCCGGGGAGGGTCGAAGTCGGCCGGTACGAACGGTTCTGGTTGTTCGTCGGTCATGCGATGAAGCCTAGGACGGACGGTCGCATTCGGTGGCACTGGGATGCCGGGACCCTCCCGGGTGACCGGCGCCGCTGCATCAGGTCGGCGACTGGGGCGGGTGTTGAGATCCCGGCGTTCGCCGGGATGACGAAGTCGGGATGGCGTCCCGGGGCATGGCGGACAGGGCCTCAGCGGCGCATTCCCTGCTTGCGGACGAAATCGACCCGCTGGCGGTGCAGTTCGTCGATCTCCGGACGGTCCAACGGCTCGAGTTCGCGGTCGAGGGCCACCGAGAGCACGTGATCGGCCAAGGCGTGATTGCGGGCCAGCACCGGACCGTGCGGGTAGGTGCCGATCACCCGTCCCTGCACCGCACCCTCGGTGCCGTCGTCGGCGTTGCCGACACCGACCTCCACCCTGGCCAGCGGCGTGGCGTCCGGTCCGAGGGTGGTGAATCCTCCATGGTTCTCGAAGCCGGTCAGCAGCGTCTCGCTGCCGTCGTCGCGGGTCCACCGGGTGAGCAGCTCGCCCACCGCACGCTCGGGGCCGCGCCGGGTATCGACGTCCAGCACCGCGAGACCGTCGATCACCTCGTCGCGCTCCCCGATGGTGAAGGTGTTGCCGCAGATCTGATAGCCGGCACAGACGGCGAACAGCACGGCGCCGTCGTCCAGCCCGCGGAACAGGTTGCCGTCGGCCTTGAGCGCCTTCACGGCAGAGACCTGGGCGGCGTCCTCGCCGCCGCCGAGCAGGTACACGTTGCCCGTGGCGGGCACCGGGTCGCCGGGCTCCACGATGCTCAGGGTGGCTTCGATCCCGCGCCACTGCAGTCGCTTGAGCAGCACCATGGCGTTGCCCTGATCGCCGTAGATGCCCAGCAGTGACTGGTAGACGAGAACGATCTGCACCGGCCCGGTCATCGCAGGCCTGCCATCTTCAGCAGCTTCTGGAACGGTGTGTAGGTGGCCAGCAGGTCGATCGGCGCAGCCGGCGTGCCGGGGGCCGGGACGGAGGTGTCGGCGCCGCGCACCGAGGCCACCGCAGCGGCCAGGTCGGGAATCACCTGATGGTCCACCTCGGCGTACGTGAGTCGCACCGCAAGGTCCTGCGCGCGCGGGCCGGTGGCGATCACCTCGCGGCCCTGCAACTGCTCGTAGTCGACGTCCCATAGCCAGGACACGTCCTTGCCGTCGGCGGCGACCGAATCTATGGCCAGGATCACCGGGTCGGACGCAGCCAGGGGGAGCGCCTCCGCCCAGCCGGCCGGGTTCTTCGCCAGCAGCAGCCGGACGGTGGTGCCGTGCATCGTCGTGGTGGCGAACCGTCCCGCCGGCGAGGTGACCGTGCGCATGCCGCGCAGGGCCGCGTCCACCTCGACGCCGAGCTCGACTGCGGCGGCCAGTGCGCATGCGGCGTTCGACACGTTGAACGCGCCGGGCACGCGCAGTTCCGGCACCACCCGGCTGCCGTCGGGCAGCACGATGGCGTCACCGTCGACTTGCCAGGTCGCCTGCGGCTGTGTGAGTTCGCAGCCGGGGCAGTCCCAGCCGTCCGCACCGGTGGTGAGCAGCGAACCGCAGGCGGGGCACAGTGCTGCGTCCGCGCGCCACGAGGTGGCCGTGTGCACCCACACCACCTTGGGAGCGGTACCCGCCGACCAGACCACCAGCGGGTCGTCGGCATTGCCGATGACGGTCGGGCCGGCGCTGCCGGCCCGCTGCAGGGCGGCGCGCCATGACCGGCCGAGCGCCTTGATCTCATGGTGCCGGTCGAGTTGGTCGCGGCTGAAGTTGAGCAGCACCAGAATTTCTGGACGCCCGTGGGCGATCAGGTCCGAGACGACGCGCTCATCGGTCTCCAGCACCGCGACGTCCGCGTCGGGAAACTGGCTGAGTGCGGAGGCGATGCCGTAGTGCAGGTTGGCGCCGTCGGTGTTGGTGACCAGCCGGTCGGCATCGGCGCCCAGGCCCGTCCGAACGGCGGCGGCCAGCAGGTGCGTGGTGGTGGTCTTGCCGTTGGTGCCCGACACACTCGCCACCCGGCGCCCCTTGAGCAGCAGTTGGAAGGCGTCCGGGGCGAGCCGGGTCAGCACCTGACCGCGGATCGAGGCACCCGAGCCCCGGTTGGCGATGCGCGAACCGAGCGCCGCGAGGTTGCCGGCCGTCAGGGCGGCGAACAGGCGCAGGCGGTCGGTGCGGCGCAGGTCGGCGGGGGTGGCGCGGCGCCGGAGTGTGTCTGCGGGCATGGGGCCTATTGTGCCGGGTCGGGCGACTGGGGCGGCACCGACACGTACTGCGGATACTTGGCCGAGCGTCCGGCGCCCGAGCTGGTACGGCGCAGCCGGCGTCCGATCCAGGGCCCTGCATGCTCGCGGGCCCAGGTGAGCTGCCACTCCAGCCATTCCCGCCGTGACTTGGCCGGTAGCTCGGGCAGCGGGTCGTCCCAGCCGTCGCGGGCCGGCAGCCCGACGGCCACCAGAGCGGCCTGGGACACCCGCTCGTGGCCGATGCTGTTGAAGTGCAGCCTGTCGTCGAACCACAGTTGCCAGTCCTTGAGGCTGCGCATTCCCCAGACGTCGATCACGAAGGCGCCGTGCCGGCGCGCGATCGTCCAGATGTTGGCGTTGAAGACCGCGGTGCGGGTGCGGGTCAGCTCCAGCACCGGGGAACCCTTGGCGTCGATGCCGGTGCCGATGATGACGTCGATCCCGGCCGCACGCAGCTGCATCACCGCCTGTTCCAGTTCGGCGGTGATCGCGTCCACGTCGGCGCGGGCGCGAAGAATGTCGTTGCCGCCGCCCCACAGGCTGACCAGGTCGGGTTTCAGGTCGATCGCCGGCTGCAGCTGTTCGGCGATGATCGGACGCAGGAGGCGACCGCGGATCGCCAGGTTGGCGTACTCGACGCTCTCACCGCACTGATCGGCGAGATGCTGGGCGAACCGGTCGGCCCAACCGCGCTGGCCGCCGTCCGGAGTGGGGTCGACCAGGCCCTCGCTCAGCGAGTCACCGATTGCGACGTAGCGGCGCCAGGTGTGCACGGCCATACATAATCACCGTCCTGCGAGCGGGGGTTCGGCCCGGTGGGGTGAGTAACGGGACTTGAACCCGCGACATCCTGGACCACAACCAGGTGCTCTACCAGCTGAGCTATACCCACCATGAGCCACCGAACTGCCGTAATGGCGTGGCAAGTCTAGGACACCGGGCAGGACGGCGCCAATCGGCCCCGGTGGGCGCGCCCTCGCTCAGCCGGCGTCGGCCACTGGGCCGGCGGGAGCGCTCAATGCACCCTGGTGGACGGCCGCGATGCGCTTGAGCTCCACCGTGGGTGGTCCCGGCGGCGCCACGAACACGGCCTCGCGGTAGTAGCGCAGCTCTTCGATCGACTCGCGGATGTCGGCCAGCGCCCGGTGGTTACCGGACTTCGCCGGGGTGTTGTAGTACGCCCTGGGAAACCATCGCCGAGCCAGCTCCTTGATGCTGGAGACGTCCACGTTGCGGTAGTGCACGTGGGACTCCAGCGTCGGCATGTCGCGGGCCAGGAATGCCCGGTCGGTGCCGATGGTGTTGCCGGCCAGGGGAGCGCTGCGCGGGTTGGGGACATGTTCGCGGATGTAGTCCAGCACCTGCTGCTCGGCTGTTGCGGTGTCGATGCCCTGCTCGAGCAGCGGGAGCAGGCCGGACGTGGCATGCATCTCACGGACGAAGTCGCTCATCTGCTGCCAGGGCTGCCGGATCCGGCTTGATGACCACGTCGACGCCGTCGCCCAGCACGTTCAGCTGGCCGTCGGTGACCAGGGCGGCCACCTCGATCAGCACGTCCGACGTGAGGTCGAGGCCGGTCATCTCACAGTCGATCCACACCAATAGCTCACCCACGGCACTCACTCTAGTGGTGCGCGCGCCTCCTCCGTCGCGAGCCGTCCGCCGGGCCCTGGACGGCCCCGGTCGACCCCGTAGGCTGAGCACAGCCAACGTGGGAGGACAGATGACGACTGACCTGGACGAGCTTCAGCCGGACGCCGACGACAACCTTCGGGAGTTCATCGACAAGCTGGTGGCAGCGGGATACTCGGTGGCCGACAGCGAAAGCCCCGACCCTGAGCTGATCGATCCCGGCGGCCGCGCGGTCGAGACCTGGCGCGAGGACTACCCCTACGACGACCTGATGACGCGCGACGACTACGAGCAGGAGAAGTACCTGCTGCAGATCGAACTGCTCAAGTTCCAGTACCACGGCCAGGACAACGACCTGAAGCACATCCTGATCTTCGAGGGCCGCGACGCAGCCGGCAAGGGCGGCACGATCAAGCGCTTCGTCGAGCATCTGAATCCGCGGGCGGCCCGGGTGGTGGCGCTCAACAAGCCGTCCAGCACCGAGCTGGGGCAGTGGTACTTCCAGCGCTACGTCAACCACTTTCCGACCAACGGCGAGATCGTGCTGTTCGACCGGTCCTGGTACAACCGGGCCGGCGTCGAGCGGGTGATGAAGTTCTGCAACGACGACCAGTACGAGACGTTCATGGAACACGCCCCGAAGTTCGAGCGCATGCTGATCCAGTCGGGAATCCACATCACCAAGTTCTGGTTCTCGGTGTCCAGGCGCGAGCAGCGCACACGGTTCGCGATCAGGCAGATCGATCCCGTCCGGCGGTGGAAGTTGTCGCCGATGGACCTGGAATCGCTGGACAAGTGGGACGCCTACTCCGCCGCGAAGGAGGAGATGTTCGCGCGCACCGACACCAAGCACGCCCCGTGGATCACGATCCGCAGCAACGACAAGAAACGGGCCAGGATCAACGCCATGCGTGCTTTCCTGAACCAGTTCGACTACGAGGGAAAGGATCACACGGTGGTCTACGACCCCGACCCGTTGATCGTCCGGCGTGGCCGGGAGAGCTACGACGACTGAGTGGCCGGCGGGTTGAGCTGGTCTACTTGACCGATCCGCTCATCAGGCCGCTGATGAAGTACCTGCCGAGGGCGATGTAGATCAGCAGAGTGGGCAGGGACGCCACCAGCACCCCGGCCATGATCGACGGATAGTCCGGGTTCTGCCCGCCGGCCAGTTCCTGCAGGGCGTAGGTGACGGGCCCGTTGCGCGGTGAGCTGAGGAACAGGGCGAACAGGAAGTCGTTCCAGGCCGAGGTGAACTGCCAGATCAGGGTGACCACGAAGCCGGGGGCCGAGACGGGCAGCACGATCGACCAGTAGGTGCGCAGCATGCCGGCGCCGTCCACGCGCGAGGCCTCGAGGATCTCGTTGGGCACTGCGGTCGCGTAGTAGTTGCGAAAGATCAGGGTGCAGATCGGAATGCCGTAGATGGTGTGCACCAGGATCAGCTTCGGGATGCCGTCCAACCAGGGCATGCCATGGGTCTGCAGGTCGAGCAGCATCTTCTGCAGCGGGATCATCACGGCCTGATACGGAATGAACATGCCGAACAGGAAGGCGGTGAAGACGATGTCGGCGCCCGGAAACTTCCACTTGGCGAACACGTAGCCGTTCAACGAGCCCAGGATCGACGACAGCACAGCCGCGGTGAGCGCCATCACCAGGGAGCGCCCCACCGCAGGCGCGAGCCGGGTGATGGCGGTCGTCCAGCCCTGCGTCGAGTAGACGGTGGGGAGCGACCAGGCGTTGGCCGCGGACACGTCCGCGCCACCCTTGAAGCTGGTCACCACCACGATGTACATGGGGATCAGCACGGCACTGGCGAACAACACCAGCAGGACGAACTGCACGGCCTTCATCGGGGTTCCCGGTCGGGCACGGTTGGCCGGCAATGACTCCAACGGTGTGTCGAGGGCGGTCGTGGACATCATCGACCCCCCTTCTCGGTGCGGTGGGTGTAGATCAAATAGGGCACCACCAGCAGCGCGACGATGACCAGGATGATGGTGGCGTTGGTGGCCGCTCCGGTCGGGTTCGACTGGGGGAAGAGCTGGATCCACATGTAGGTCGCGGGCACCTCGGCGGTGTAGGAGTTGGCGCCCGCGATGGAATAGATCAGGTCGAACATCTTCATCGACATATGACCGAGAATGATCAGCGCCGAGAGCGCCACGGGTGAGACCTGCGGAAAGAGCACGTGTCGGTACAGCTGCCACTCGGTGGCACCGTCCACCCGGGCCGCCTCGCGCTGGTCGGCGGAGATGCCGCGGAAGCCGGCCAGGAACAGCGCCATGATGTAGCCCGACAACTGCCAGATGGCCGGAATCGCCATGGCGGCCATGTTGAACGGGCCCGGGTCCGACCACCATTTGCTCTGCAGCCACGGCATGCCCATGTTGACGAACAACTGGTTGAGCCCGATCGCCTGGTCGTCCATGGCGGGCGACAACAACCATCGCCAGGTGACGCCGGCCGCGATGAACGAGATGGCCATCGGGAACAGGTAGACCGAACGGAAGACACCCTCGCCGAAGACGCCTCGCTCCAACAGCACTGCCCAGAGCACGCCGAAGAACATGGCGCCGGTGATGAACACCACGGTCAGCACAAGCAGATTCCACAGCGCATGCTGGTAGCGGGCGTCGGCGAGCAGGTTGGTGTAGTTGGTCAACCCGCCGGGGTTGGTGATGCGGCCGGTGATCCGGTCCGTGGTGCGGGCCAGTGAGGTTTGGACGTTCACTCCGATCAGCCAGTAGACGAAGATCCCGACCAGGATGATCGACGGGCTGAGGAGCAGCAGACCCGGACCCCAGGTGCGTAGCCGGCGCATGCGGCCTCCTTGCTGTTCGGTGTTTTCGGCCGGCAGTGGCCTGTGCCGGGGCCGGGACGTGAGTCGGGGGTGCGTCCGAAGCCTTCGGACGCACCCCCTGTGGTCAGTTGGTCAGGCTGCGTTCTTCTTGGCTGCGGCGACCAGATCGGCGATCAGCGTCGCCTGGTCCTTCGAGCCGTAGAACTTGGAGATCGCGGAACTGATGTCGGAGTTCCAGGCCAGGCTGACTGCCGCGCCGTGGGCGATGGACGGGGCGATCTTGTTGGTCTTGAAGGCCTCCATCGCGCTCTGCTGGTACTTGGGGAAGTCCGAGGCCGGCACGTCGGTGCGGGCCGGGATGGACCCCTTGGCCAGGTTGAACGCCTTCTGGCCCTCGGCGGAACCGATCAGGGCGAGCCAGTCCTTGGCGCCGGCGGCGTTCTTGGCACCCTTGGGCAGGGTGAACGAGTCGGCCAGGAAGTCGAAGACGCCGTCGGTGCCGGGCACCGGGAAGTAGCCGTAGTCGGGGCCGTCCTGCTTGTTCTTCAGGGTGAACTCGGCAACGGCCCAGTCGCCCATCACGTTGTAGGCAGCCTTGCCGGCGGCCACGGCATCGATGGCCGGCGGCCAGTCGTCGCCGTCCGAGGCGGTGTTCGCGTAGCTGAGCAGCTTGGCGTAGTGCGCGACGGCCTTCTTGACGCCGTCGGATCCCCAGTCGCCGCCGGCCTTGAAAAGCGCGGTGTAACCGTCCACGCCCAGGTCGGCGATCAGCACGGTCTCGAGCAGCTGCACCTGGGTCCAGGTGCCGCCGATGGTCAGCGGGGTGGAGACGCCGGACGACTTGACCTTCGCCATGTCTGCCAGCCAGGCGTCGATGTCGGCGGGAACCTCGGTGACGCCGGCCTTCTGCAGCACGGCCGGGTTCGTCCACACCACGTTGGCGCGGTGGATGTTGGACGGCACCGAGTAGATGTTGCCCTGCACGGTGAGCAGGTCGAGCAGGTTCTGCGGGAACACCTTCGATGCGCCCAGACCCTCGATCACGTCATTGACGGGCTCCACCTGATCGGCACGGATGTAGTCCTGCAGCTCAGCGCCAGCGTGGCCCTGGAACGAGTCCGGCGGGTTGCCGTTCTGCAGGTCGGCGGCCAGTTTCGCCTTCGCGTTGCTGCCCGCACCGCCAGCCACGGCCAGGTTGACGAACGTGTTGTTCGGGTACTTCTCCTTGAACAGCTTCTCCAGGGCGTCGAGGCCGACCTTCTCGGAACCGTCCGCCCACCAGGTGAAGACGCCGACCTCGCCACCGGCGCCACCGGCAGGTGCCGACGACGCGGCGCCGGCCGAGGGGCTCGCGGCCGGGGCCGGCGAGCTGCAGCCGACCAGCGTGAGAGCGGCCGCGAAAGCGACGGCCACCAGTGCTTTTGCACGCATGAGGATCCTCCATTGGATCGCTTGGGGGGGCCGGCTCAACCAGGCCCCGGTAGGGGCAAACTATGCGTGCGACACAAGGCCGTCAAGCATGAACGACACCTGTCGTACGCGTTTTTAGGACACCATCGGAATTGTGATGTTCGCGTGATCATTGAGGCATTCCGTAACCCCTCAGCCGGCCCCGCTGGTCATGTCCGGCACCCACTTCCAAAGCCACCCGGCGCCACTGATTCCGATGGCGCCGATGGCCACAGCGGCCAGGCTCAGGGGTGCGACGGCGGCGATCGCGGTGATCAGCAGCGGACCGGCGGCCTGCCCGATTCCGGTGGTCAGCCGCCAGCCGGCCAGGAACTGTGGGCGGCCGACGGTGGGGGACGCGTCCGAACCGATGGTCATCACCACACCTGCCGAGATGCCGTTGCCCAGGCCGAGCGCGGCGGCGAACAGGGCCACGCCGGCGATCGAACCGGCGAGGGGCAGCAGGGCGAAACACAGGCCCATGATCACCATCGCGGGCACCGACACCCAGCGCCGGCCGAACCGGTCCATCACCGATCCGCCCACGTAGAACAGGGTCATGTCGATGCCGGACGACAATGCGAAGACCAGACTGGTCGCGGCCGCGTCCATGCCGATCTGTTCGCACCACAGGGGCAGCAGAGCATCCCGGGACGCTCGCACCAGCATCAGCGCGGACGCACCGACGCCCGCGGTGGCGAAGGTGCGCGCGTGCTGGCGCAGCACCTCGAGCATCCGCACCGGCTCGCCAGGCCGATGCTCGGGTGAGGGCAGGTCGGGTAGCGCCAGGGTGATCACGGCCGCCACCACACTGGTCATCGCCGCCACCAGGTATGCGGCCTGCAGCCCCCAGTTGCTCACCACCGCGGCACCCATCAGCGGGCCGAGCAGCGACCCGATGCGGAACACCCCGCCGAGCGTGGACAGCGCCCGGGCCCTGAACTCGATCGGCACGGCAACGGTCAGATAGGACTGCCGGGCCAGGCTGAGCATCGCGCCCGACAGACCGGTGACGAACACGGCCGCCGCCAGCACCCACTCATTGGGCGCAAACGCACAGACGATCAGGCACGTGACGTCCACGAACAGCGCCCCGACGAGGGACTTCTTCTCACCGAGCCGATCCGCGATGACACCGGCGGGCAGCGCCCCGATCAGGCCACCGATGCCCATCAGCGCGACCACCAGGGCAGCCTCGGCGACGGACGCGCCGAGCGCGCGGGCGGTCAGTGGCACCAGTGGAACGATGGCGCCGAAGCCGATGAAGGACACGGCGGTGGGCAGGTAGATCGAGACGCCCAGCCGGCGCCAGGGCGCACCCGGGCCGGTCGGTTCGCTCACCGTGGCAACCTATACGCTGGTCTTCGGCGGAGCGCCCGTAGCTCAGGGGATAGAGCAGGAGCCTTCTAATCTCTCGGTCGCAGGTTCGAATCCTGCCGGGCGCGCTTTGACTTGCGGTATTGCCTCGCCTGAACGAGCGCGCGAAACGGCGACCCGGGCGCCTTGAAGTAGCGAAAGTACGCCCGCCGGTGGTCGAACCGGGAGCGGATCGAGGTGACTCGCCTTTTGACGACCTGCTGCCGGGCTGCCAGCCCATGCTTCCCAGTGCGCTCGACCTCGCGGCGTGATCCAGTGCGGCGGTCAACGCGACGGCTGAACCTCGTGGCCGACGCCGGCCGTCCTCGCTGTGATGGCGCACCAAGCAGGTGCGCAGGAGACCGGGCTGGGCTAACGTCAATGCGTGTTTGCCCGGCCCTGGGGAATCGTTCGCTCGTTGGTGATCTACCTCTGCATCCCTGGCCGACAGCGCCGGATGCGCCGCTTCTACGCTCAGTTCATGCGCCCCGGCGATCTCGGTTTCGACATCGGTGCGCACGTCGGCGGACGCACGCGGGCATGGCGAAGAATGGGTGTGCGGGTGATCGCGGTCGAGCCGCAGCGCGATTTCGTTGGAGTATTGCGACTGTTCCTGGGACGCGACGACGGCACCGTGATTGTGCCTGCCGCCGCCGGCACCCACCCGGGCACGGCGCAACTGCGAATCGCCAGCGCGACGCCGACGGTCTCGTCGGTCTCGAGAACCTGGGAGGCGACCGTCTCCGCCGACCGCCGGTTCAGCCGAGTCCGCTGGGACAGATCGATCGAGGTCGCGGTGGTCACGCTGGACGACCTGATCTCGGACTACGGAGTGCCCGCTTTCGTGAAGATCGATGTGGAGGGTTTTGAGGCGGAGGTGCTGCGTGGGCTCACCCGGCCGGTCGCGGCACTCTCGTTCGAGTATGTGCCGGCGGCACATCGGGCCGCCCTCGATGCGCTTGAGGTGGTCGAGGCGCTGGGCCGCTACGAGTACAACTACTCGCCGGTAGAGACCATGCAGTATGCCGCCGGCCACTGGCTCAATGCCGCCGAGCTGGTCGACCTGCTGGACCGGTTGCGGCCGCTCGGCCGCTCCGGCGACATCTACGCGCAGCTGGTGCCCGGGCCGTGATCGGACGACAGCTGGCGCTGGCGTTAGTGGCGGAGGCGCTGGTACTTGCGATCCTCGCCTCGGCCGCGGGTGTCGGGCTGACCGGGGTCATCGCCGGCGCCGCGTACGCCGTTGTCCTCTGCCTGGCACTGGCCCGCGCAGCCGGTCCCGACGCGTGGACGCTGGGTCCGGCCAATGTTGTCACGCTCGGCCGCGCGGTGCTCATCGGCGGCGTCACGGCGCAGGTAGCGGACGGGGTGGCGACAGGCAGGGTTCACGTCCCGGTGCTGGTCGTCTTGGCCAGTGTGGCGCTCGCGCTGGACGGGGTCGACGGCCAGGTGGCTCGCCGTACGCGCACCGTCAGTCCGCTGGGCGCGCGATTCGATGTGGAGGTGGACGCTTCTCTGCTGCTGGTGCTCAGTGTTCACGTCGCTCCACAGTTCGGGCTGTGGGTGCTGGCGATCGGCACGATGCGATACATCTGGGTCGCGGCGGGACGTTTCTTCTTGCCCTGGCTGCGTGACCCGCTGCCGGCCCGCTACTCGGCGAAGGTGGTCGCCGTGCTCCAGGCCGTCGCTCTCATCGTGGCGAGTTCGGGTGTTCTCCCGGCGACCTCTGCCACGGGACTGCTCGCCGTGGCGTTGGGTTTTCTGGTGTGGTCCTTCGGACTCAGCGGTGTCCAACTGTGGCAGCGCGCCACCGGTCAGCACCGCCCGACAGCCGGGTCCGATCCGGATGGCGCCACCGGCGTCCGGCTGTTGTCATGGGTGCTGACCGCGCTCGCTGTGGCGCTGGTCGTGACCGTGTTGATCATGCCCAGTCAGTGGGGCGAGGTCGGAATCGGGATGCTGTTCGTGCCGCTTGAGGGCGTCCTGATCGCGGCCGCGTTACTGGTGCTGCCGCGCCGGGCGGGGCGGGTGCTCACCGTTCTCGTCGGTGTGCTCCTCGGGGTCCACGCCGTGCTCACCGTCTTGGACATCGGCTTTCTCGCCGTACTCGCCCGGCCCTTCGACCCGTTTGCCGACTGGGGTCTGACCGACTCGCTGATCGAGTTGCTCTCCGGATCGCTCGGACGCCCGGGGGCCGGTGCCGCGGTCATCGCATGTGCCGTGCTTGTCGTCGGGCTACTGGTCGCCGTGATCTTTGCCGTCCGGCGTTGCGCGGCGGCCCTGATCCGGCACCGAACTCGAGCGTCCCGCGTCCTTGCAGCGTTGGTCCCGGTATGTCTGGTCTCTATGCTGGTCGCCGCCCAGATCGTTCCCGGTGTACCGGTCTCGTCGGCCGGTGTCACCTCCCTGGCAGCGCAGCGGATCCAGCGGTGGATCCTCTCTTCGGGGGAACAGCGCGCATTTGAGGCTGCATGCCTGACCGACCCGTTCCGGGACGCGCCAGCCGAGCGGCTGCTCGGCGGCCTTCGCGGCAAGGACGTCGTGCTCGTGTTCGTCGAGAGCTACGGCCGGGTCTCAATCGAGGAGCCGGTGCACGCGGCAGCCATGCGAGCGACCCTGGACGGCGCCACTCAGCGTCTGGCCGCGGCCGGATTCGGCGCGCGCAGTGGCTTCCTCACCTCACCTGTGTCCGGCGGCGGCAGCTGGCTCGCGCACGCAACGTTGCAGTCCGGCCTCTGGGTCAACCACGAGCAACGGTATTTGACCGTGGAGGCCAGCACGCGGGCCACGCTGACCGGAGTGTTCCGCCGCGCAGGTTGGCGGACGGTCGCGGTCATGCCGGGCAACGTCAAGGCATGGCCCCAGACCGATTTCTACCCCTTCGACCGGGTGCTCGACCAAGCCAACCTCGGCTACCGCGGACCCGACCTGGGTTGGGCGAGCATCCCCGACCAATACTCGCTTGCAGCGTTCGAGCGTGCGGAACATGGCGCTCCCGGCCGGGGGCCGATGTTCGCCGAAATGGCGCTGGTGTCCAGCCACGCTCCCTGGCCGATCATCCCCGATGTGATCCCGTGGGATCGGGTCGGCGACGGATCGGTGTACCAAACAATGACCACTGGTGAACCCCGCGACGCCATCTGGGCCAAGGGCGGCGACGCGGCGCGCACCGCATACCGGCGGGCGCTGCAGTATTCGATCGACAGCCTCATCTCCTGGTTGACGACCTTCGGCTCCAAAGACACGGTGGTGATCCTGCTCGGCGATCACCAGCCGCCGCCGATCCTGACCCGCGTCGGCGCCGGTCGCGACGTCCCGGTCACGATAGTCGCCGGCGACCCGGCTGTTCTCGACAGGATCGCCGATTGGGGATGGACGCCGGGAGTCCGTCCCGAGGCGACTGCACCCGTGTGGCGGATGGACGCGTTCCGCGACCGGTTCCTCAGCACCTTCTCGTCGTGACGACCCCGGCTGCTACGCATGCGGGGAACCGCTGGCCGTCGACCTCACCTCCCGCCGTTCGGTGCCGTGCCCCGCCGCCCGTTCCCGTCTCGGTGGGCACCGCGGGAGGCGGTTCGACCACGACAGGTTTGACGACCGTCAGCGTCCTGTGATTCAGCTGGACCCACGCGCTCGGCGACGAAGCACAGCCCACAGCGCCACCAAGGCGAATGCCTGCAGCACGGCGACGATCACGACCAGAAGGGGGATGTTGCCGTACAGGGCTCCTGCCACAAGCGCTCCCGAGAGTGCTCCCACCCCTTGAGACACCGCGAACCATCCGTAGGCGGCACCGCGACGCCGCCCCGGCACCAGCTCGGCGACGAGCGCCTTCACGGTTGAGTCCTGCACCCCGGACGCCGCACCCCATAGCACCACGCCCCCAATCACTCCTGCGAGACTGGGGCCGAGCGCCAGCCCAGGCACGAAGGCGGTCATGATCGGGACGGCCACCAGCACGGCGGGTCCCCACCGGTCGTAGGCCAGCCCGGTGGTGAGGGCCGCGAGAGCGGCGGCCGCCATGCCGACCGCATACACGAGCGGGACAGCAGCGACCGGAACCATCTGGGTGGCGGCCAGATGGAACGAGATCACGCCATAGCTGACGAGCCCGAAACCGGTCAGACCCGCAAAGAGCGAGAACAGTGCAAACGTGACGACATCTGTGCCCGTCGGCGTCTCCCCAGGAGCCTGCGCCGGCGAGGGCTGAACCAGCGAAGGGTCAGGACCCTCGGCGGCATCCGGGACCCCGGGCGGCGTCGGTATCTGGCGCGGGCGGTAGAGGCTCGGATCGGGGACCTTCGCGCGCAGCCACAGGAGCAGCACCATCGCGACGCTCGCAGGGACGATGAGCGCGAGGAACGCCGGCCACAGCATTCCGAGCGCCGCGGTGATGGTGGCGACGACGAGGGGTCCTGCGAACGCGCCGATCTGGTCGAGCAATTTGTGGACGCCGAAGCCTCTGCCCATGCCGACGGCGGCGGCGGGATCCGCGAGAAGGACCGTCTTGGAAGGCGCCCGTATCGCCTTGCCTGTGCGCTCCACGAGAAGAAGCACACACGCAACAGCGAGACCGGCCGAACCGATGAGGGGTGTGACCGCCAGCAGCGGCACCGAGATCGCAGTAAGGGCGTAGCCGACGATCGTGAATGTCCAGTAGGCGCCGGTCCGGTCCGCCCAAGGCCCGGTGACTAACCGCAGCAAGAGCGCGAGGGCTTCAGCGCCACCCGACACCAACCCGACCAGGACCGCAGTCGCCCCCAACTGCTCCAGGAGCAGGCCGCTCACCGACGCGGCACCGTCGGCGACCATGTCGATCGTGAGGCTGACCAGTCCGAGCCCGATAACCATCGACCACGGGCGAAGCGCAGGTTCCGCCCGAGAGTCCTTCGAGTCTGTCATGCCACGTTCCAGAGTAGGGCCGGCAAAGTCACGGCGCCGGAAGGGGATGTGTGATGGGCTCCGCCCACGGATCGAGCCGCCGCCATTTGTCGACGCGGTCGGACCGCCGACAGCCCGCCCACGTGCACGCGCCCCCGGCGTACTCCGCACCAGCGATCAGCACGTCGTTGGCAACCTGGTCGCGAAATCGCAGCAAAGGGGCCCCGACGCATCGCGCGGTGCCTCTCCAGTTGGCCATTGGACCCAGGAGCACCGCGGGTCGTCTGCGGTCAGCGCCCCCAGGTCGCTGCCGGATATGGCTCTGGCAGTCAGGGGCGCGCTGCATGCGAGCGCGCGTCCGGCCGAAGCCTTGAGAACGGCCGATCACCCCCAACCTGCTTATTGCCGGCTGAAGTGCGCCCCTGGTGGGGCACTGCCCGTTCAGGGGGACGTGCTCACTGCCTCGAGTGCGCCCCTGGCGCGATGCCGTCGCACCCCCGCACGATTGGCACAGCGGACCGAGCAGTACTGCTGCCGTCCGTTGCGGGTGACGTCCACCACGACATTGGTGCAACTATCGCCTGGGGAGTCGCCGGCGGCGCAGCGTCGCAGCCGGTGCATTCCCCGGGTGGTCAGGTGCAGGGCCGTGCCGACGCTGATCACCGCAGCCAGCACCATCGCCATCGAGTGGCCGTCGTCCCGGTAGTGCAGGTGCCAACCCTCGTCGTCGTGATCGGTCAGGCGTGGGTAGGCGGCGGCCGCGGCCATCTGGGCGTTCAGCAACCGGGCCCGCTCGCGGTCGTCCCTGGCGTCCACGACGGCCAACCAGTTTTCGATCACTCGGCGGGTCTTCTCGTGGTCATCGTCGGATCGACGGAAATCCATTGTCATGCCGAACTCGCGCGCGCGATCTTCGATTTCGTCGCGGTCTGACGGCCAGTGGTCGGCAAGTGATGCCGCCAGCAGAACCGCGTACTCGCCGTAAGGGTTGAGATGCATATGGCCATTACATCATGCTGGAGTCATGGCAACACTGCAGACCCTTCCTCAACCAACGATCACCCAAGCCCACAACGTTCACGAACACGCCTGGCTCACCGAATCCCAGCACGCCACGTCCGCTGGTCGGCTGCTCTACCTGCGCTGCGCGTGCGGCACACGTCGCGTCGACCTGCAGCAGCACTTCGACGTGCCACCGGAGGCCGTGAGCCGGCCACTCACACCGACTCGGTGACGTTACTTCCGACCGCAGTCAGCCCGGCCGTCTCGTCGAGCAGCTGAAGCAGGTCGTGGGCGGCCAACTCGACCTTCTTGTGATGCCATTCGGACGCGCGGTACACGCAGGCGACCAGGGCGCTGCGATGCACCCGGCGCAGATCACCGACGACGAAGGCATAGCGCGCTTTGGTCTCGTCGTTCGCGTCCGCGGTGAGACCGAGGTGCCACCTGGAGTAGTCGTCCCAGGTGTGCTTCCGCAGGTACGCGTTCTCGGCCTCGGCGTCGGGCTGCACGTCACCCCAGTCGCTCTGCAAGACGTACTGCCTGGCCTTGATCAACTTCTTCGCGTGCGCCACCGCCGCCTGATTGAGGGTGTACTGAGCCATAAGGGGATGCTAGGCACGTCGCGACCCGCTCACTTCACCCCGACGGGTTGGTCACACCGTGGCCCCGGTAGTCTTGCCGGCATGTCGACGGACACCATCGACCGGCACGGCCGGATGCTGAACGGCATCCCTTCGCAACCGGACCTGTCCGCGCCCTTGCCCAAGCGCATCCTCACCAATCCATGGACCTGGATCGGCGTGGGCCTCACCCTGGTCTTCGCCGCCTGCCTGTGGTCGATGTACGCGCTGATGACGGCCGATGTGCAGATCAAGGATGGGGTGGTGCCCGGCATCAACCACTCGGCGATCCGCGACGCGTTCTGGTTCGCGCTTCCCACGCTGACCTTCTGGATCTTCGTGTTCGTGATCGCCGACCGGTTCCGTCCGCAACGCTGGCTGCTGTGGTACCTGGCGCTCGGCTGGGGCGCGTCGGTGGCGACGTTCCTGTCGCTGCACGTCAACACCTGGGCCGCCCAGCAGCTGTCCATCGGCGGCGACGGAGACCCCACCACGGGTGCCAGGGCAGCGATCTACATCGCACCCTTCGTCGAGGAGGCCGCCAAGGCCACGGTGCTGTTCGGCATCGCGATGCTGGTGCGCTACCAACTCGTCACCAAACTGAACGGCATCGCGCTGGCAGGGCTGTCCGCGGCCGGCTTCGCGTTCACCGAGAACATCATCTATTACGCCCGGGCGATCGTGTACGCGAGCACCACGATCAACACCGGGAACGCCGAGGACGCCGTCCGCGAGATCGTCTGGCTGCGTGGCTTCTGGACGGCGTTCGGCCACCCGTTGTTCACGATGATGACCGGGCTGGGCCTGATGGTCGCCATGCGCACGCACAGCAAGATCGTCCGGGTGGTCGCGCCGCTGATCGGTTATCTGCTGGCCGCCCTGCTGCACATGATGTTCAACTCGCAGGCATCCTTCGCCTCCGGGACGTCGCGGTACCTGGTGTATTTCGGGATCATGCTCCCGCTGGTGGCCACCGCGGTGATGTATGGCGTCAGGCAGCTGTTCAAGGAGAGCCGCAAGATCCGTGCCCGGCTGACCGACTACGTCCGGATGGGCTGGCTGAGCCCGGTCGACCCCGAGACCGCGTCCAGGGTGCGGCGCCGGGCCTGGGCGCTGATCGTGTCCGCCACCCGTGGGTGGGCTACCCTGCGTGCGACGTTGAGCCTGCAGCGCACCCTGACCGAACTGGCCTACCTGCGCGACGCCGAGGTCAAGGGTGTGATCGACACCTCGGGCCAGCGGCGGGCCAACGAGCTGCTCTACCAGGCACGCTCGTTGCGCGGATTGGCGATCGACGATCCGACGGGCCAGCGGCTCAGCCTGCCGCGGTTCCGCAAGCCGAAACCGGTCGACTACCCGCCGCCCAACTACCCCGGTCCCGCGGGACTCGGCGGCAACTGGCCGGCCGGACCCGGCTCGGCACCGTTAGGATCGCAGTCGTATTCCAGAGTGGACCCGACCTGGGCACCACCCACCGGGTAGGGGAGAATCGATGAGCGCTGGCCAACTGGCGGAGTCGCTCAGGCATTTGCTCGACGCTCTGCAGCAGGCCCGGTTGCCGCTGGAGCTGCCGGGCAGAACCCTGTCGGCCAAGCTCCAGGGCGACATGGTCGCTCAACTCAACGACTACCTGCTGCCCCGGTTGGATCGGCTGGACGCGCCACTGCTGGCCGTGATCGGCGGCTCCACCGGCGCCGGCAAGTCCACCCTGATCAACTCGATGATCGGACGTGTGGTGAGCCGCACCGGCGTGATCAGGCCCACCACCCGTTCTCCGGTCCTGGTGCACCATCCGGCCGATGCGCACTGGTTCGGCCCGGACGGGATCCTGCCCGGTCTGGCCCGGTCCCTCGAATCGGCCGATGACACCCGCACCCTGCAACTGATCGCCGAGGACTCGCTGCCCCAGGGGCTGGCCATTCTGGACGCACCCGACATCGACTCGGTGGTCGCCGAGAATCGCGCCCTGGCCGCCCAGCTGCTGGCTGCGGCCGATCTCTGGCTGTTCGTGACGTCGGCGGCGCGTTACGCCGACGCGGTGCCCTGGGAGTACCTGAAGTCGGCGGCCGAGCGCAGCGCCGCGCTGGCGGTGGTGCTGCAACGCGTCCCACCGGCTGCGATGACCGAGGTACCGACCCACCTGGGCCAGATGATGGCCGACCAGGGACTCGGCGACTCGCCATTGTTCGCGGTGCCCGAGACGGTGACCGATACCCAGGGGTTGTTGCCGGATTCGGCGGTGGCGCCGATCCGCGACTGGCTGGCGGCGCTGGCAGCCGACTCCGCGGCCCGGGCGGCGGTCGTGCTGAAGACATTGGACGGCGCGATCGGTGCCGTCAGCCGCAACGCGCCGGCCGTGGCGACGGCGGTGGATGACCAGTCCGCGGCTCTCGCGCAGTTGCGCAGTGATGCGGAGGGGTCCTACCGCGAGGCCGTCCGCACCGTCGGGGTGCAGACCGCGGACGGAACCCTGTTGCGCGGCGAGGTGCTGGCGCGCTGGCACGACTTCGTCGGAACGGGGGAGTTCTTCCGGGCGGTGGAACAGAAGATCGGCTGGTTGCGCGACCGGATGGTCGCCTCGCTGAAGGGCGAGCCGAAGCAGGTCAACGACGTGAAGCTCGCGGTCGAGTCGGGTATGGAGATCCTGGTTCGCGAAGAGGGTGAGGCGGCCGCCGAGCGAACTGAGGTGGCCTGGGCCAACGATCCTGCGGGACGCCAGTTGCTCGCCTCCGCCCGCACCGACCTGAGCCATGCCTCGGACGGGTTCCAGTCGGCGGTGGCGCTCACGATCCGCAACTGGCAGGCGGACGTGATGGAACTCGTCAGCAGCGAGGGGGCGGGCAAGAAGTCCCGGGCCCGATTCTTCGCGCTGGGCACCAACGGCGTCGGCATCGCGCTGATGATGGTGGTCTTCTCCGCCACCGGCGGGTTGACCGGAGCCGAACTGGGCGTGGCCGGCGGCACGGCCGTGCTGGCGCAGCGGGTACTGGAAGGGGTCTTCGGCGAGGATGCCGTCCGACGGCTGGCGAAGACGGCCAAAGCGGCGCTGGACGCACGGATCGAGGGGCTGATGGCGTCCGAACTGACCCGCTTCGAAGTCGTGCTGGACGATGTCGGGGTGCGTCCGGATACCGCCGACGCGATCCGGGCGGCCGTCCGTGAGGTGAACGAGGCGCGTGGTGGTGACCACCGGCTGACCGCCCCGGCCCGCGAGCAACTCGAGGGATTCCAGGGCCGGGCGACGCAGGTTCCGGATCGCCCCGCGCTCACCGGGCAGGTCCACGAGGCGGAACTTATGCCCGACGATCAGAACGGCGACCGGCGGTGAGCCGGCCGCTGCCCGAGCGCCTGAAGGCACTGGACGAGGCCGTCGAGCTTAGCCGCGGCCGATCGTCCGATGCCGTGGTGGATCGTGCTGCCGCGGTGCTCAAGCGGGCCGGTGAGCGGGTCGCCTTCTCGGGCAATCACACCGTGGTGGCGCTGGCCGGGGCGACCGGGTCGGGTAAGTCGTCCTCGTTCAACGCGATCAGCGGCACCGAGTTCGCCTCGATCGGCGTGCGCCGTCCGACCACCTCGCAGGCGATGGCGGTCGCCTGGGGCACCGAACTGCCCGGGGACCTGCTCGACTGGCTGGACGTTCCGCGCAGGCACCTGGTGCCGGCCCGGCGCAGCGCCTTCGAGAATCTGGTGCTGCTCGACCTGCCCGACCATGACTCAACCTCCACCGCGCACCGGATGACCGTCGACCGGCTCGTGCCTCTGGTCGACGTGCTGATCTGGGTGGTCGACCCGCAGAAGTACGCCGACGCCGCCCTGCACGATCGCTACCTCAGGCCGCTGGCCGGCTACGCGGACGTGATGATCGTGGTGCTGAACCAGAGCGACCGGCTGCGCGAGCCGGAACTCAAGCAGGCGATGGGCGACCTGCGCCGCATCCTCGATGCCGAAGGCCTCGCGAAGGCCAAACTGATGGCGATGTCGGCCACGGACGGCACCGGCGTGCACGAGCTGCGCGAAGTGCTCGCCCAGACCGTGCTCGACAAGCGCGCGATAAGCCAACGGATCGCGGCCGACGTCGGCACATCCTCGGCGGAACTGGCGGCCGAACTGGGCACCGTCACCCCGCAGCTCGATCGCGCGGGCAGGGCGCCGCTGGTGGACGCCCTGGCCGACGCGAGCGGCGTTCCGATCGTCGTGGACGGTGTCCGCGAAGCGTGGAAGCTGCGTGGCGGAAAGGCCACCGGTTGGCCGTTCGTGACCTGGGTGTCGAAACTGAAGCCGGATCCGCTCCGGGCGCTGCGACTCGACCAGAAGAAGGGCGAGCTGGCACCGACGACGATCAGCCGCACGTCGTTGCCGGGTGCCAGCGCCGTGCAACGCGCCCGGCTGGATCGCGGGCTGCGCGAGCTGGCCGATGCGGCCACCATCGGGTTGCCCCGGGGCTGGGCCGCAGCAGTCAGGGACGCCGCACGGGGCCGCGAGGCGCTGTTGCTGGATCGCCTGGACACCGCGATCGCCGGAGCCGATCTGGAACTGGACCGGGGCACCATGTGGTGGTCGGTCGTCCGGGCCTTGCAATGGCTGTTGATGGGCGCGGTACTGGTCGGGCTGCTCTGGACACTGTTCATGATGTTCGCGCCCGGTCTCGGGCTGGCAGGCATGCCGACCGTCTACTGGTGGGGGTGGCCGGCGCAATTCGTTCTTCTCGCCGGCGGCGTGCTCGGCGGCCTGCTGCTGGCTGGGGTATCCGCGCTGGCGGTGCGCGTGGGTGCCCGGGCGAAGGCGAACCGAGCCGAGCGGGTGCTCCACAAGGCCATCGGGGGTGTCACCGACGCCGAGTTGTTGGCACCGGTGCAGCTGGAGTTGGATCGGCACCGCCGCGCCGTGGAAGCAGTGAAGAAGGCTCGCTGACCTCCGTTGGTCGAGCTTGTCGAGACCGCTTCTCGATGCGCGTGCGACCATCGCTCCTTGGTCTGCTTCGCCTTGTGACTGGCGATTTTGAACACTTTCTCCGCGTCGGTCACAAGCTGACAGTGACGAATCATCCACACCAGGGAGGCACCCCATGGACGCAACCATCACCGTCACCGGCAATGTCGGCAGTGACATCGACCTGCGGGTCGACTCCAACAACGAGTGGGCCTACGCCGCTTTCCGCATGGCCAGCACGCCGCGCATGCTTCGCAACGGAGTCTGGCGGGACGGTGAGACCACGTGGCTGAACATCAACTGCCGCAACCGGTCGCTGTCGCTCAACGTGCACGCCAGCATCGTTAAGGGCGACCCCGTCGTGGTCACCGGCCGGCTCGCCACCTGGAGCTGGATCAACAAGGAGACCGGGGAGGTGCAGGACAAGCTCGTGCTCGAAGCGGTGTCTGTAGGCCACGACCTGTGTCGCGGCACCAGCACCTTCCAGCGCGCCGAGCGGGCGACGCCGGAGCCGTCGGTGAATGACGGTGAGATCTTCAGGAATCTCGAGAACGTCGACGGCGACGCGTCGCAGCACTCGGCAACGTCGGGTCAGGCCGAGCAGGCGGCATGACCGCCGGGCAGGTCAGGCCCGGGTCAGCCGACGGTGCTTGCTGGCGTGCGGACGGGCTGCTTCAGCGCCGAGCCGGGCGACCTTGTTGTCCTCGTAGTCGGCGAAGTTGCCCTCGTACCAGAACCAGGTGGCCTCGTCCTCGTCGGTGCCCTCCCAGGCCAGAATGTGAGTGGCGACCCGGTCCAGAAACCACCGATCATGGCTGATCACGACTGCGCAGCCCGGAAACTCGAGCAGGGCGTCCTCCAAGGACTGCAGGGTCTCCACGTCCAGGTCGTTGGTCGGCTCGTCCAGCAGCAGCAGGTTGCCGCCCATCTTCAAGGTCATGGCCAGGTTCAGCCGGTTGCGCTCACCGCCCGACAACACGCCGGCCAGCTTCTGCTGGTCCGGCCCCTTGAACCCGAACGAGGCGACATAGGCGCGCGAGGGCATCTCGAAGCTGCCGACCTTGATGTGGTCCAAGCGGTCCGAGACGACCTCCCAGACGTTCTTGCTCGAGTCGATGCCCGATCGGGACTGGTCGACGTACGAGATCTGCACCGTCTTGCCGACGTCCAGCGAGCCCTCGTCCGGCTGCTCCTCGCCGACCACCATCTTGAACAGGGTGGTCTTGCCGACCCCGTTGGGCCCGATGATGCCGACGATGCCCGCGCGCGGCAGCGTGAACGACAGGTTCTCGATCAGCACCCGGTCGCCGAAGCCCTTGGTGAGCTTCTTGGCGTCGAGCACGTCGGACCCCAGCCTCGGGCCGGCCGGAATGTTGATCTCGCCCAGATCGATCTGGCGATTGCGCTCAGCTTCGGTGGCGAGTTCCTCGTAACGGGCGAGCCGGGCCTTGTTCTTGGCCTGCCGGGCCTTCGGGTTGGCCCGCACCCATTCGAGTTCCTTCTCCAGGATCTTCGCCCGCTTCGCGTCCTTCTTGCCTTCGATCTGCAGGCGCTGCCGCTTGGTTTCCAGGTAGGTGGAGTAGTTGCCCTCGTACGGGTGCAGCTGGCCACGGTCGATCTCACAGATCCACTGGGCCACGTTGTCGAGAAAGTACCGGTCGTGGGTGACGGCCAACACCGCGCCGGGGTAGGCCTTGAGGTGGCCCTCCAGCCAGTTCACGCTCTCGGCGTCCAGGTGGTTGGTGGGCTCGTCCAGCAGCAGCAGGTCGGGTTGCTGCAGCAACAGCTTGCACAGCGCCACCCGCCGCCGCTCACCGCCCGACAGCACATCGACGACCGTGTCGCCGGGCGGGCACTGCAACGCGTCCATCGCCTGCTCGAGTTGCGACTCGAGGTCCCACGCCTGGCGGTGGTCGAGGTCGGTCTGCAGGTTGCCCATCTCTTCCATCAGGGCGTCGAAGTCCGCGTCCGGGTCGGCCATCTCGCTGCCGATCGCGTTGTACCGGTCGAGCATGCCCTTGGTCTCGGCGACCGCCTCCTCGATGTTCTCCATCACGGTCTTGCCCTCGGTCAACGGGGGCTCCTGCAGCAGAATGCCGACAGTCGCGCCCTTCTTGAGCGTCACGTCGCCGTTGTCTGGCTGAAGCTGCTCGGCCATCAGTTTGAGCATGGTGGACTTGCCGGCACCGTTAGGGCCGACCACACCGATCTTGGCGCCCTCGTAGAACGACATCGTGACGTTGTCGAGCACCAGCTTTTCGCCCAGCTTCTTGCGGACGTTGTGCATGGTGAACACGAACTCGGGCATGCGGTTACCTCGCCATGGTGGTGGGGGATCGGAACCCGTCGAGTATACGACGATCCGGTGGGTCGTCGGTCCGGCCACCAGCGGGGGTCAGCGAACGTTGGGTCCGGCTCCGCCGCCGTCCAGCAGCTCAGCCAGTGTCATGGAGGTTCGTCCGGACAGATCCGTGATCTGAGTACGGCACGAAAACCCGTCGGCGAGTACCAGTGCTTCCGGTTCGCGCTCCAGAGCCGGCAGCAGGTGCAGTCCGGCAACCGCGACGGACGTCTCGTAGTGCCCCCGCTCCATGCCGAAGTTGCCGGCCAGGCCGCAGCAGCCGGTGACCGTCAGCACCTTCGCCCCGGTGCTGCGCAGCAGTGCGGCGTCGGCGTCCCAACCGAGCACCGCCCGGTGGTGGCAGTGTGGCTGCACGACGATGGTGTGCTCGCTCAGGTCCTTCGGCTGCCAGTCGGGGGTTCGCTGCAGAAGCTCCGCCAGGGTCAGCATCGCTTCGGCCACGCGCGCAACTCGGCGGTCGTCGACCAACGAGGCCGCCTCATCACGCCACACGGACAGGCAGGAAGGCTCGACGCCCACGATCGGAACGCCGCTCTCGGCCAGCGGCGCCAGCACGTCGAGGGAGTGCCGCAAGCGGGCGGCGGCACCGGCGAGCTGCCCGGTGGTGATCCAGGTCAGCCCACAGCAGGCACGCTCTTCGATCAACTGCGGCGTGTAGCCGGCGTCGGCCAGCACCCGCATGGTGGCCTCGACGTGACCTCCCGCGAATCCGCGCGAGAACGAGTCGGCCCAGACCGCCACCGCACCCAGCTGCCCGCCACCTGGAGGTGTCGACACAGCGCTCAGGTGTTGCTGCCGCAGCCGCGGCACTCCACGACGCCTGTCGATGCCGGCCAGGGCCAGGAAAGGTGCGCGCAGCCGTGGCCGGCGCAGCACGGCGTTCGCCAGCGATGTCAAGCCCGGCACCGACCGAACGAGTCGCGTCCATCTGGGCAGCCAGCCCAGCGTGTAGTGGGTCAACGGGCGAACCCGGCCCCGATACGCCGAGTCGAGCACGCGGGCCTTGTCGTGAGCGATGTCCACGCCGGTCGGGCATTCGGACGCGCACGCCTTGCAGGCCAGGCACAGGTCAAGTGCTTGGCTGACCTCCACCGAGCGGGGCGAGTCGATCAGGCTCCCGTTCGCCAACTCCTGCAGCACTCGTGCCCGTCCGCGGGTGGAATCCTTCTCGAGCCGGGTCACCTGAAACGACGGGCACATCGCGTCCGCGGACCCGGCTGCCACACATCGTCCGATGCCGGTGCAGCGGTGCGCATCCGCCGCGAGTGCATCGAGCGGGTGGCTCAGTGCGGCCAGCCGCAGGTCTGCGTCCAGCGGGGCAGGGTCGACCAGAATGCCCGGGTTGAGCAGGTTGCCGGGGTCGAACAGCTGCTTGACGGCGCCGAACAGGGCGATGGCGGCCGGCGAATACATCCGGTCGAGCAACTCGGAGCGGGCTCGGCCGTCACCGTGCTCTCCCGACATGGAACCCCCGTGTGCCGCGACCAGGTCGGCCGCGGCCTCGATGAACCGACGGTAGGCCTGCGTGCCACCGCCGGCACCGAGCGGAAAGTCGATCCGGCAGTGCACGCAACCCTCTCCGAAATGTCCGTAGGGCAGCCCGTGCAGCCCGTGGGCGTCGAGCAGTGCCTCGAAATCGCGCAGATAGGCCCCGAGCCGTTCCGGGGGAACGGCTGCGTCCTCCCAGCCGGGGTGCGCAGGCTGCTGCAGGGCCACTCCGGCGTACCCGGCCGCATCGGCTCGCAGCCGCCACCAGAGCGCCGCATCCACTGGGTCGTCCACGACGACGGCCCCGAGTGCACCGGTCGCCCCAGCCAGTGCCGCCGCGCGATCGGCCAGCCGCTCCGGGTCGTCATCGGTCAACTCCACGAACAGCCAGCCGCGTCCGGGCGGCAGTGGCGGCACTCGGGCGGCCGTTCGCCGCCGCCGCACCGGCTCGAGGATGCGCGCGTCGAGGCCTTCGCAGGCGCTGGGGGTGAACGGCAGCACCGCCGGCATGGCGTCGGCCGCATCGGCGAGAGTGCCGAATCCGAGCAGCACGAGTCGGCTGTGCTTCGGCTGCCGGGCGAGTTGCACCTCGGCTCGGGTGACCACACCCAGGGTGCCCTCCGAGCCGACGAGGAACTTCGCCACGTCGAACCCGTGCTCGGGCAGCAGGTGCTCCAGGGAGTAGCCCGAGATTTGTCGCCGCAGCCGTCCGAACTCGGTGCGGATGACTCCGAGATTGGCCTGGACGAGACCGTGCAGGGCGCGCAAGGTGGGCGAGGGGTGGTCGAGAAGATTCTCACCCCTGCGGATCGACAGCGACTCGCCCGTGCCGGTGACCAGGTCCAGGCCGGTGATCACGTCGCTGGTGCGGCCATAGCCGAGCGCGCGGGGACCGCACGCGTTGTTGCCGATCATGCCGCCGATGGTGCAGCGGGAGGCGGTGGACGGGTCGGGCCCGAACCGCAGCCCGTGCCGGGCGGCGTCCGCGTCCAGTTGCGCCTGCACCACGCCGGTTTGGACGATGGCGACACCCGTCGCAGGATCGATCGTCTCGATGGTGTTCAACGCTCGCGTGTCGATGACCAGGCCGCTGCCGACCGCATTGCCGGCGCATGAGGTGCCCGCGCCCCGCATGGTGATCGCGGTGCCGTCGGCCAGGGCCTTGAAGACGCAGTCACGCAACTCGGCGAGGTCGGCAGGGACACAAACGGCGGACGGAACGACCCGGTACAGCGAGGCGTCCGAGGAGTAGAGGGCGCGGCTCAGCGTCGATGTGTCGAAGGCAGCCGGCGCCACCGGTTCAGTCTGCCACCTCGAGCACTGCCTGCATCACGCGCCCCAGCGCCTCGAAATCGTCGGGCGCGACCACGTCGACCAGGGCGGAGCGCACCGAGGCGACGTGCAGCGGGGCGGCCTGCTTGAGCAGGGTGAGTCCGGACGCCGTGAGCACCGCGATCACGCCACGCCGATCCTGCGGGCAGCTCTTGCGCAGGATCAACCCCTTGGCCTCCATACGGGCAACCGTGTGCGTCAGCCTGGATCGCGACTGGCGGACACGTTCGGCCAACTCGGACATGCGCATTTCGAGTTGATCGGCCTCTGACAAGTTGACCAGGATCTCGTATTCACCGATGTCGAGGCCGAAGGGCCGCAGTTCGGTGTCCAGCCGCTCGTTGATGCGGCTCACCCCGGACAAATAGGCGCGCCAGATCTGCTGCTGCTCAACGGTCAGCCATGGAGCATCGGTTATCACGGTCACTCCAGGATTCTAGCATTTATCGTTGAAATGTAAACAGAATCAGTTGGCGACGCCGAGCAACCGGCTATGACTAGGTACTTCGCGATGATATTGGTGGGTACGACTGCGTCCATCGGTCGTCGCCACCAGCCTCCTCGTCCCGCGGTGGTGAGGGCCGGACCGCGACGATCGGCGGTGCCCGGCCGGCGCCGATCATGATCCGCATTCGGTGTCACGGTCTATGAGAAGGGCGTGCCTGAGGCCCCGTTGCCACCCTCACCGCCCGTGCTCGCAGCTCACATCAGCTCCCGACGGTGGGCGCCTTTGACGGGCTCGTCAAGCTTCCGATCCGTGCGGGTGCCGCGTTCGGCCGCGCCGTTGCCCGACAGTAGGGATGCGAACCGCCTAGAATGGCGCCAAATTCGGCACCATCGCCGCTGCCGGGACAGGAGACTGATGAACGCCGAGGCCGAGGCCATCCTTGCGGGCAAACCCGATTCGGTGGGTGCGCTGCTCAACTGGCGGGTCGAACAGACACCCGATCGAGAAGCGTTCCGCTACCCGGACGCCGCTGAGAACTGGGTGTCGCTGACCTGGGCGCAGACCCGGGACCGGGTGCAGGAGATCGCGGCCGGCCTGATGGCCCTGGGGGTCTCCCAGGAGCAGCGGGTGGCCATCGCAGCGGCCACCCGGATCGAATGGATCCTGGCCGACATGGCGATCAACGCCATCGGTGCGGCCTCGACCGCCGTCTACCCGAGCACCGCTCCGGAGGACTTCCAGTACATCGTCCATCACTCGGAGTCGAAGGTCCTGATCGCCGAGAATGCCGAGCAGGCCGCCAAGCTCGACCCCGCGGACGACGGGGTGGTCGCCGTGGTGCTGCTCGACGGCGAGGGCGACGGCGAACGCACCCTTTCGTGGCGGCAACTGATCGAGCGGGGCAAGCAGCGCCTCGCCGACCAGCCCGGCTGCGTCGATGAGGCGTTGGAGGGCGTCGGCCCAGAGAGCCTGGCGACCCTGATCTACACCTCCGGCACCACCGGCAAGCCCAAGGGGGTCGAGCTGGACCAGCGATGCTGGGTCTACATCGGCTTCGCCGTCGACAAGCTCCGCATCATCGATCAGAGCGACTTCCAGTACCTCTGGCTTCCCCTCTCGCATGTCTTCGGAAAGGTGCTGATCGCCTGCCAGGTGGCCATCGGCTTCACCTCCGCCGTGGACGGCCGGGTCGACCGGATCGTTCCCAACCTGGCCGTCACCCGTCCCACGTTCATGTGCGGCGCCCCCCGCATCTTCGAAAAGGTGCGGGCCACGGTGCTCGCGTCCAACGCGAAGGGTGTGAAGGGCGGCATCTCGCGGTGGGCCTTCACCGTGGGCAGAAAGAGCCGCGAGTACCGGCTCAGCGGGCAGCCCCTGCCCCGGCTGCTCGGGGTGCAATACAAGCTCGCCGACCGCCTGGTGTTCAGCAAGCTCCGCAGCACCATGGGTGGGCGGATGAAGTTCATGGTGTCGGGCTCGGCGAAGCTCAACAAGAAGGTGCAGGGCTGGTTCTATTCGGCGGGCTTGGTGATCATCGAGGGATACGGCCTCACCGAGACCACCGCGGTGGCGTTCGTCAACCTGCCCACGGATCCGGTGTTCGGCACCGTGGGCAAGGCTCTGCCGGGCACCGAGTTCAAGCTCGCCGATGACGGGGAGGTGCTGGTGCGCGGGCCCGGTGTGACGCGGGGGTACCACGACGCGCCAGAACAGACCGCTGAGGCGTTCGTGGACGGCTGGTTCCACACCGGTGACGTCGGCCAGCTCGACGCCGACGGCAACCTGACCCTCACGGACCGCAAGAAGGACCTGATGAAGACCTCGGGCGGCAAGTACGTGGCGCCGCAGAAGGTCGAGGGCGTGCTCGTGGCAGCGATCCCGTTCATCACCCAGGCCGTCGCGGTCGGGGACGGTCGGAAGTACATCTCGGCGCTGCTCACCCTGGACCCCGACAACGTCAAGCGCTGGGCGACGGCCAACGGCATGGCCGGGGTGGACTACGCCGAGGTGGCGTCCAGTGACAAGCTTCGCGCGGCCATTCAAGCCCTGGTCGACAAGGCGAATCAGCGCCTGGAGCGCTGGGAGACGGTGAAGAAGTTCACCCTGCTGAAGGAGGAGTTCAGCATTGATGAGGGTGAGGTGACGCCCAGCATGAAGGTGCGCCGTCCAGTCATCGCTAAGCGGTACGCCGACGAGATCGACTCGATGTACGAGCGCGAGCCGGACTACGAGTGAAACCAGCCGCCGTCGTCCAGGTGCCCCTGCGTTGGGTGGACCTGGACGCTCAGGGACACGTCAACAACGGGATCATCGCCGACTACCTGCAAGAGGCGCGCGTCCGGTTCCTGCTGGCCGGTGACAATGCGGCGTTGCTGGGCAACGGCACCCTGGTGGTCGCCCACCAGGTCGAGTACCTGGCGCCGGTGGAGTTCAGGAACGATCCGGTCGAGGTCCGGTTGTGGGTCGGTGACGTCGGCGCGTCGCGGTCCACGATGGCCTACGAGGTCGTACAGGACGGGGTCGTCGCCGCCAGGGCGCGCACGATGCTGTGCATCTTCGACTTCGAGGCCGGCCGCCCGCGGCGCATGACGGCGCAGGAGCGCGGCTGGTTCCTCGATCGCAGCACACCACTCGAACCACTGCGTCCGCTCGGCAGGTGGCGTCCGGGCGCCCATGCCCACACACGTCCGTTGACCGTGCGGTGGACCGATCTGGACGCCTACGGCCACGTGAACAATGTGCGGTTCTTCGACTTCGTCGCGGAGGCCCGGGTGCAGATGTCGGGCGAGGCCGACAGCAGCGGCAATCGGATGTCCGCGGCCGAGCAGGCCGGCTACCTGTGGATGGTGGTCAGGCAGGACGTCGACTATCTGGCCCAACTCGACCATCGGCTCGAACCGTACGAGACGCGCGTTGCGGTGGCTGCCGTGGGTCGCACATCGATGACCCTGGTGGCCGAGGTCACGGACCCGTTGAGCGGCACCGCGCATGCCCGGGCGCGCACCGTGCTGGTTTGCGGTGATCGTGAGGGGCGCCCGATCCCGCTACCGGACGAGTTGCGGCACGGTCTCGACACCTGGCCCGCGGAACCGGCCTGATCGGTCGATCGAAGTCGAGGTCTCGACAAGCTCGACCAGCCGGGCCTCAAGCTCGACCAACAGAATCCGTCGATCGAGCTTGTCGAGATCCAGGTCCCGAGGTCTCGACAGGCTCGACCAGCCGGACGCGACAGGCTGGATCAGCGGTCAGTGTGCGTCGACGGCCTCGGCCTCGGAGCGGTCGCCCGACCACTCGGTGTGGAAGGTGCCTTCCTTGTCGATCCGTCGATAGGTGTGCGAGCCGAAGAAGTCGCGCAGTCCCTGGGTGAGGGCGGCGTTGGTTCGCTCGGCCCGCACCAGGTCGTAGTACGACAGTGCCGCGCTGAACCCCGGGATCGGGATTCCGGCCTCCGCGGCCCGGGCGACCACCCGGCGCCAGGCCGGGTTGCTGTTGCCCAGTTCCTTGCTGATCGAGGGAGCTTCCAGCAACGTCTCCAGGTTGTTGGCGGCGTACTCGTTGGAGATCCGGTCGAGCAGCTTGGCCCGAATGATGCAGCCGGCCCGCCAGATCCGTGCGCAGGCGGCCACGTCGATGTTCCAGCCGTATTCCTGGCCGGCGACCTTGATCAGATGCAGGCCCTGGGCGTAGGCGATCACCTTGGCGCACCACAGCGCCTGCCGGACGTCGGCGATGAAGCCATCGCGGTCGTCGGCGGTGATGGTTCGGTCGGGACCCTGCAGCGCCTTGTGGGCCGCCGCACGCAGTTCCGGGCTGCTGGATGCGGCGCGCGAGTACACGGCTTCGGCGATCACTGCCGCGGGTACGCCGAGGTTCAGCGATTCCTGCACCGTCCAGGTGCCGGTGCCTTTCATGCCGGCCGCGTCCAGGATCACGTCCACCAGCGGCTTGCCGGTTTCGGCGTCCACCTGCCGCAGCACCTCGGCGGTGATCTCGATGAGGTAGGAGTCGAGGTCGCCGGTGTTCCACTCCTCAAAGACGTCCGCCGCCTCCGAAGCCGACAGCCCGGCGCCCTTGAGCAGGTCGTAGGCCTCGCCGATGAACTGCATATCGGCGTACTCGATGCCGTTGTGCACCATCTTCACGAAGTGACCGGCGCCGTCGGGGCCGATCCAGGTGCAGCACGGTTCACCGTCGTACTGGGCGGCGACCTTTTCCAGGATCGGGCCGATGTGGGCGTAGGAGTCCTTGGGGCCGCCGGGCATCATCGACGGGCCGAGCAGGGCACCGGTCTCGCCGCCGGAAATTCCGCAACCGATGAAGTTGAAGCCCAGCTCGGAGAGCCGCTTCTCGCGCCGCCGGGTGTCGGGGAAGTAGGTGTTGCCGCCGTCCACGATGATGTCGCCCTGGTCGAGGTGGGGCAGTAGCGCCTCGATGGTGGCGTCCGTCGCCGGCCCGGCCTTGACCATCATGATGATCCGGCGCGGCTTCTCCAGCGAGTCGACGAAGTCCTCGACGGACTCGGACCCGACGAAGTTCGCCTCGGGATGCTCGGCGAGGACCGTCTCGGTCTTGGCATACGTGCGGTTGAAGATGGCGGTGGTGAACCCCTTGCTGGCGAAGTTGCGGGCCAGGTTGGACCCCATCACCGCCATGCCCACCACGCCGATCTGCGCACTGCCGGTCTTGTCGCTCATCTGCTTCCTCACTTGTCGCGGAACGTCCGTTCGATCATTCCACCAAATCGCACGGACGTGGGGTGGCCGGGTGCTCCCGCGGACACCCCGCGGGGTCGCGTGGAGCACCAGGGTTGCGTGGCACAGGGTTCCGGGGTTCACCGGAATGACGGCGAATGACGGCGGGGAGGCGCCGGTCAGCGTGCGTCCGGCGCGTTCTCCGGACGGGCACTCGAGACTCGTTCGATCGCGGACGGCAGCAGGCTGATCTTGGCCCAGATCTTGCGGGACAGCCCGTTGGTCAGTTCCTCGATCCCGGCGATCGTGCTCAGGGTGGTGCGATCGTCAGTGTGCTCGCCGAACAACGCGGCGGTCTTGCCGACCATCGACAGCAGTTCCGAGCAGTAGTCGAGGTAGTTGGAGAGCTCGATCGCGGTCAGGTCCAGGGGCACCGAGGCGGACGTCCGCTGAAAGTCGGAACGCAGCCGCTCGGGGTCCTTGGTGAGCTGGTGCATGTCGATCACGTGCGCCAAAGACCGTAGTCGCTGCAGGGTGGCCAGGTCGCCGTGCCGCTGCAGACGCTCGGGCAGCGCCCACAGAAAATAGATCGCGATGCCGGCGAACACCGCATCGTTGACGAACGATTCCAGCACACTGAGCCAGTCCCAGCCGTGCGGCTCGGACGACGCGGACGCCTGCAGGCCGATCAGCACCAGGGCGGCGACCAGGCTCACGGCCACGATCAGGATGCCGGCCTGGCAGGCGCGGACCAACCAGCGGCGCCGGGTGCGCCAGACGTCCTGCCGACGGGCCAGGTGATCGATCACCTGGATCAGCTGGCCGGGAAGCCTGGTCAGGTTGCGCTGGGGAAACCGGGCCCGGATGCGGCCGTCCAGTCGCGCCACGGTGGCGCGCACCGACTCCGCGTCCAGATGCTGCGGGTCTGCGGGCAGCGTCGGGTCGGACACGCCGCACACCCTACTCGGAGCCGTCCCGAAGGCAACGAATGGCAACCCCGCTGCGCCGGGCGGCCATGCAATAGGCTCGAACGGGTTCCCGATGAAAGGCAGGCGCTGTGGCCCGTCGACTCTCCCGCGATGGCGACACGCGGCCAACCCCACCGATCCGAATCGTCCACCTCGGCCTAGGCAACTTCTTTCGTGCGCACCAGGCCTGGTACACCGACCGGGCCAGCGACGCCGACCAGTGGGGCATTGCCGCCTTCGCCGGACGGTCGATGGGCATCGCCGCCGAGTTGCAGCGCCAGGACAACCTGTACACCCTGGTCACTGTCGGCCCCGAACGCAATGAGTACCGGGTGATCAGTTCGCTGGCCGCCACCCACACCGGAACCGACATCGCCACCCTGCTGGCCTATTTCACCGATCCCGAGGTGAGCATCGTCACGATGACGATCACGGAGGCCGGCTACCTCCGCAATGAACAGGGCGAGCTCGACACCGACAATCCGGACGTGGCCGCCGACATCGACGTGATCGGCGCCGGGAACCTGAACGCGGTGCGCACCGCACCGGGCAAGCTGGTGGCCGGCCTGGTGGCCCGCCGGGACGCCGGAGCAGGCCCGATCACCCTGATCTGTTGCGACAACGTGCCCGACAACGGCGCCATGCTTGAAACCGTGCTGCGCGGCCTGGCCAAGGATGCGGTACCCGACCTGAAGGACTTTCTGGATGGCCAGGTCGGTTTCATCACCACGATGGTCGACCGGATCACGCCGCGAGCCACCGACGCGACCCGGCAGGCCGTGCACGACGAGCAGGGCGTGGACGATCCGGCCGCGCTGGCCACCGAGCCGTTCAGTGAATGGGTGCTTGCGGGCGATTTCACCAGCCCGCATCCGGACTGGCAGAGCGCGGGGGCGGACTTCGTCGACGACGTGGTGCCGCATGAGCTGCGCAAGCTGTGGCTGCTCAACGGTGCGCACTCCCTGATGGCCTATGGCGCGACGATCCGGAGGCACGAAACGGTCGCGGACGCGATCGCCGACCCGATCGTGCGCGGATGGGTGGACGAGTGGTGGGACGTCGCTCAGCGGCAGCTGCCACTGGACGACGCCGTCGTGACCGCGTACCGGGCAGCGCTGCTGGACAGGTTCGGCAACCCGCGGATGCGCGATCAACTCAGCCGGATTGCCGCCGACGGGTCGCAGAAGCTGCCCATCAGGATCGTCCCCGCGCTGGTCGCGGATCGTAAGGACGGCAACAGCCCGCTCGGCGCAGAACGGGCCGTGGCGGCCTGGATCCTGCACCTGCGTGGCGCCGGTGCCCCCTTCAACGATGCGCGCGCCGACAAGGTCAGGGAACTCGGCACCGGATCGTTGGAGGAGTCGGTGACGAAGGTGTGTGAGTTCCTGACCATCGCCGATCGTGACTCCAAGGCGAGCATCCTGGCGCTGGCGCGTCAGTTGGGCGGCTGAGCGATGGCGGCACCGGCCGGCGCGCGGGTAGTCATCGGCTTGGACGTCGGCACCACGGCAGCCAAGGTGTCCGCCTTCGCGCTCGGCGGCGGCTGGCGCGGCAGCGCGGTGAACGAATACCCATTGCAGCAGCCGCAGCCGGGCTGGGAGGTGCAGGATCCGGAGGTGATGTGGCGCGCCGTCCGTGCCGGGCTCGCCGAGATCGCCGCCGAGATCGGTCCGGCCACCGTGGTCGGCATCGGGGTGTCCACGGCGATGCACGGCCTGATCGGGCTGGACGAGCGCCGTCGTCCGATCACCCCACTGTTGACCTGGGCCGATTCGCGGGCCGCTGCGCAGGCCATGCGATTGCGCGACACCGAGCAGGGCAGGCGGCTGCACCACACCTCCGGCACCCCGATCCATTCGATGTCGCACGTGACCAAGCTGCTGTGGTTCGCCGAGAACGACCCGCAGACCTTTGAATCGGCCCGCTGGTGGGCCGGGTTGAAGGATTTTGTGCTGTTGCAGCTGACGGGGCAGCTGGTCACCGAGGTCTCCAACGCGTCCGGCACTGGAATGCTCGACCTCGCGACCCGTGACTGGAATCCCGAGGCGCTGGAGCTGACCGGGGTGAGGGCGGAACAGCTGCCCCCGGTACGTCCGACCTCGGATTCGATCGCGTTGACGGACGCGTTGGCCGCCGAACTCGGTCTGCCCAGGGGGCTGCCGGTCGTGCTGGGAGCGGGGGACGGTCCGCTCGGCAACCTGGGTGTCGGCGCGCTCGAGCCCGGAGTGGTCGGATTGTCGATCGGTACCTCCGGAGCGGTCAGGATGATCACCGACCGTCCGTACGTGGACGCCGGCGGCAGGCTGTTCTGCTACGCCCTGACCGACGATGCCTGGGTGATCGGGGGCGCGATCAGCAACGGTGGAATCGTCGTGCGCTGGGGCGGCGACGTTTTCGGTGCCGACTTCGCCGGCTCGGAGGGGGGCAATCCCGACGGCTTGCTGCTCGAGTTGGCCCGCACGGTGCCGATCGGTGCGGACGGTCTGGTCATGCTGCCCTTCCTGATGGCCGAGCGGGCGCCGTTGTGGAACCCGACGATTCCGGGCGCGTTCCTGGGTGTCAGGCGTAGTCACACGCGGGAATACTTCGTCCGGGCCGCCGTCGAGGGCGTCGCCTTGATGCTGTCGACGATCGTGGACGAACTTGACCGGGTGAGCCCGATCCGGCAGATCCGCGCCACCGGGGGCGTGTTCCGATCGACGGTGTGGCGCGAGGTGCTGGCGGCCGCCCTGGGTAAACCGCTGGTGGTCACCGACGGCGCCGAGGGCACCGCGCTGGGTGCCGCCGCGCTGGCACTGTTCGCGCTCGGCGAGGCGGAGTCGCTGCGTGAGGGCCTCGTCCGACTCGGCCAGGACCCGTCCGCCGGATCGGACGCCCTGGTGCCTGACCCTGATGACGTGGTTGCGTACCGGAAGGTCCGCTCAGGCATTCCGGCCCTGCTCGCCCGCTACGACGAGGTGCGCACGCTGTTCAGCTGATCGAGCTGCCGAGATCAGACGGTCTCGACGAGCCGCCTCGACCAGCGGTGGTCAGCGGCGGTGGGTGACCCGTCCGGCCCAGATCGTCGCGACCACCGGATCCGGCAGGTCGCGGCCGTGGTAGGGGTTGTTGCGCGACTTGGACGCCGACGCATCCCGGTCCACAACCGCGCGCGCGGACGGATCCACCAACACCAGGTTCGCCGGCTCACCGACGGCGATCGGACGGCCTTGGCTGACCCTGCCGGTCAGCTTCGCGGGCGCCGCCGACATGCGGTCGGCCACGCCTGCCCAGTCCAGCCGTCCCGGCTCGACCATCACCTCGATCACGACGGCGAGCGCCTGCTCGAGCCCAATCATGCCGGGCAGGGCGATGTCGAAGGGGTGGTCCTTGTCCTGCCGGGCGTGCGGGGCGTGGTCGGTGCCGACCATGTCGATGGTTCCGTCAGCCAGGGCGGCGCGGACGGCGTCGATGTGCTCGTCGGTGCGCAGTGGCGGGTTCACCTTGAAGGTGGTGTCGAAACCCTCCACCTCGCGGGTGCCCAGATACAGGTGGTGCGGCGTCACCTCGGCGGTCACCGCGATGCCGCGCGACTTCGCCCAGCGGATCACCTCGACACCCTCGGCGGTCGACACGTGACAGACGTGTAGTCGTCCACCGGACAGCTGGGCCAACTCGACGTCCCGGGCGATGATCGTGGACTCGGCCTGCGCCGGCCACCCGGGCAGCCCGAGGCGTCCGGAGATCTCGGACTCATGGCAGCAGGCGCCCGGCCCGGCCAGCCGCGGATCCTGGGCATGCTGGGCGATCACCCCGCCGAAGGCCTTCGCGTAGGTCAGCGCCCTTCGCATCATCAGCGGGTCCGCCACGCAGCGTCCGTCGTCGGAGAACATCCGGACGCCGGCCGTCGACCGGTGCATCAGGCCCAGCTCGGCCAACTCCTGACCGCTGAGGCCCTTGGTGACGGCACCGACCACGATCACTTCGGCGTTCGCCGTGCGCGCAGCCAGCGCCGTCAGGTACTCCGCCGCCTCGGCGGTGTCGGTGACCGGGTCCAGGTTCGCCATCGCGTGGACGGCGGTGAAACCGCCCCGGGCGGCCGCCAGGGTTCCGGTGCCGATCGTCTCGGCGTCCTCGCGGCCCGGTTCACGCAGGTGGGTGTGCGAGTCGACCAGGCCGGGCAGCACGATCAGCCCGTCAGCGGCGATCCGCTCAGGGTCGTGCAGGTCGGAGACGTCGGCGAACCTTCCGCCCGCGATGCCGAGGTCGGCGGATCGGCCGTCGATGCCGGTCGCCCCGGCAATCAGCAGGTCCCTCATTCGGGGCTTCCTCCCAGCAGGTGGTACAGCACGCTCATCCGGACGGACACGCCCGCGGTGACCTGGTCGAGAATCAGGGAGTTGGCGGCGTCCGCAGCTTCGGACGAGATCTCCAGGCCGCGGTTCATCGGGCCGGGGTGACAGATCGCGGCACCCTCGGAGAGCCTCGCCAGGCGGTGCGGGGTCAGCCCGAAGAACTCGGTGTACTCCCTGGCCGTGGGGAAGAATCCGCCCTGCATGCGCTCGCGTTGCACCCTCAGCATCATCACCACGTCCGCCCGTTCGAGCACCGAGTCGAAGTCGCTGGTCACCTCACAACCCCAGTGCTCGACGCCGGGGGGCAGCAGGGTCGGGGGAGCGACCAGGATCACCGTGGACCCGAGCGTGCGCTGCAGCAGCACGTTGGAGCGGACCACGCGGCTGTGCAGCAGGTCGCCGACGATCGCGATCGTCCGGCCCACGAAGGCATTGTCACCGTCGCCCCGATCCTCTCGGTCTGATGCCCTGAAGTGCCGGCGGATGGTGAACGCGTCCAGCAGCGCCTGGGTGGGGTGCTCGTGGGTGCCGTCGCCGGCATTGATCACCGAGCCGCGCACCCAGCCGGCGGCCTGGGCGACCGCGCCGGAACTGCCGTGCCGGATCACGAAGCAGTCCGTGCCCATTGCGTCCAGGGTCAGCATCGTGTCACGCAGCGACTCGCCCTTCGAGGTGGACGAACCCTTCGCGGAGATGTTGATCGTGTCGGCGGACATCCACTTGCCGGCCATCTCAAAACTGGTGCGGGTGCGGGTGGAGTCTTCGAAGAACATGTTGATCACGGTGCGGCCGCGCAGCGTCGGCAGCTTCTTGATCTGCCGGGACTGGATGCTGTGCATCTCGTCGGCCACATTCAACAGCGACGTGATCTCGGCGAGGCTCAGGTCGGCGGCGCTCAGCAGGTGACGCATCAGGCCTCCGGCATGCTGATCGTAACCGCGTCCACGTCGTCGATTTCGCACATCTTGACGTACACGCGGGCCTCCGGAGGGCTCGGCAACAGCTTGCCGACATGGTCGGCCTGGATCGGCAACTGCCGGTGCCCGCGGTCGATCAGCACCGCCAGTTGGACGCTGCGGGGCCGTCCCAGGTCCTTCAGTGCGTCCAGTGACGCGGCCACCGTGCGTCCGGTGAACAGGACGTCGTCGACCACGATCACGACCCGGTCGTCGATCGGCCCGGGAATGGACGTGCGACCGACGGCGCGGGTCGGCTGCCGACGCAGATCGTCGCGGTACATGGTGATGTCGAGTTCGCCGACCGGCACGTCCACGCCCTCGATGCTGCGGATCGCATCGGCCAATCGGCGTGCCAACAGCACCCCACGGGTCGGGATGCCGAGCAGCACCAGGTCATGGCCGCCGGCGTTGGCCTCAACGATCTGATGGGCCATTCGGGCGACCGCTCGGGCGATCTGGCGGCCCTCCCACACGGTACGGGCGGGGTGGTTGGTCACGCGGTTGCTCCTCAGGATCCTCGGCGATCGCCCGGCAAGGAGCGCGGTCGCCTCGGAGGGCCAATCTAGTGCGGGGCGTCCCGAGTCCGCCAACGCTGCGCACCCGGTCCGCTCGCCGGGCGGCAGACCGCGACACGGCGCGGAACCTGCAATACCCTGTACCCATGTTCGGACTGCTCCCGCTCGAGACCCAGACCCTGCCTGGTTGGGAGACGGCGGCCACCCCGTCCGCGATCGAGGTGGTCGGGCTGCTGCTGGGCGTTCCGCTCGCCATCTTCGCGGTGATCCTGCTGCTCGGCATGGCGCCCAGTTGGCTCAACCGGGGCGGCGACGAGGTCGCCGTGCGTCACGAGTCCTGAAGTCCGTCGCTGCATAGCCGCTTCGACAACTGCACTGCACTCAGGTCCCGAACATCCACAACAGGGTGGCAAGTCCGACGAGACTCATAATTGCGGGTCCGAACGTCTTCACCCGATCGTGCAGGCCGACGCCGACCAGAGCATCGAGCGATTGCACCAGGATCATCGCGGTCGCGATGGCCGCCACGAACGCCTCCGAGGCGCTGAACAGCCCGGTCAGCGCGACCGCGAACAGCGAGATGCTGCGGGCCAACGCATAGCGGGACGCGGTCACCGCGTCGGGTCGTGAGCCGCGCAATCCATCGACGGCGAAGAACAGGCTCACTGCCGCACTGGCGACGGCGACTAGGGCGCACGCCCAGAATGCGGTCACCGCGGTACGTCGGCGACAGGCTCGACGGACGGGGTCAACGCGCCGCCTCCTGGCACCGCAGCGCCCGCTCCACATCGTCGCGCCGCTCACTGACCATGCGCCGCACCGAGTCGGTCAGGTCGGTCGACGCCATCCACTGATTGATCCGGTCGACCAGCGCACGATCGCCGAACGGGCGCGGGAACAGCAGCTCGCCCACGTTCCTGCGGATGGCCAGTGACCGCCGGCCCCAGCCGTTGCGCTGCCCGGCGATGTCCTCCATCACGGTGAACCACCGATCCAGGTACGGGGTCAGCACCTCGTCCTGGTCGAGCTGCCAGAAATACACGCAGAGTTGGGTGTGGGTCTCGTTGGGTGTGGACGGGTCCTCGACGGCGGCACGCCACGCCTGCGCCTTGGCGTCGGCGTCGGGACGGGCCGCGCGCGCTCCCGCCGCCTTCTCGGTGCCGGTCGCGGTGTTGTCGCGCGCCAGTTCGTCCGCAATGCCGGTCTCGTCGATGCCGCCGAGCCTGGCCAGGTTGGTGACCAGGCGCCAGCGCAGGTCGGCGTCGATCGACAAGCCTGCGGGCACCTCGTCTCCGGCCAGCCACGCCGTCAGCAGGTCGGCGCCGGCGGAGGTGGTGACCGACGTCGCCAAAGCCCGGACGATGGCCAGCTGGTGGTCCGACCCCGGCTCGGCCTGCTTCAGCAGCCCGACCAGCCCGGCGGTCCACCGCAGCGACAACTCGCCGCGTTGCGCTGGCGGAACGTAATAGCGGACGGCCGCCTCGGCCTGGCCGAGCACGGCGCTGACGGCGGTCAGGTCGGTCTCGGCGCCGACCCCGCGCACCACGAGTTCGACGTAGTCGGCAGCCGGCAACTGGGCGTCGCGGCACATGTCCCAGGTGGCCCCCCACAGCAGGGCCCTGGCGACCGGGTCGCGGAACTCGTGCATGCGCCTGACCACGACATCGAGGCCCCGGTCGACCCGGATCTTGGCGTACGAGAGGTCGCCGTCGTTGAGCAGCACGACGGCGGGCGCGGGCACGCCGACGAGAGCATCGACATCGGTGCCGGCCCCGTCGATGTCGACCTCGACCCGGTGCACCCTCTCGATTCCGTCGTCGGTCTCGTCGTAGAGGCCGATGCCGATGCGGTGCCGGCGCAGCGTGGGCCACAGATCGGGTGCGGTCTGCACCACCGTGAACCGGCTGAACCGGCCCTGATCGTCGATCGCGCAGTCGGTGCTGAGAGTGTTCACCCCAGCGGTCTGCAACCACTGGCCGGTGAAGAACGACAGGTCGCGTCCGGACGACTCCTGCAGGGCCTCCAACAGGTCACTGAGTTGGGTGTTGCCCCAAGCGTGCCGAGAGAAGTAAGTGCGGACGCCGGCCAGGAACGGTTCAAGCCCGACGAAGGCGACAAGTTGCCGCAGGGCCGAAGCGCCCTTCGCGTAGGTGATGCCGTCGAAGTTGAGCTCGACCGCCTCCAGGTCGACCATGTCTGCCGCGATCGGATGGGTGGACGGCAACTGGTCCTGCCGGTAGGCCCACGTCTTGCGCTGGTTGCAGAAGGTCGCCCAGGGGTCGGCGCCGCCATGGGCCTGCCGGATCTCGTCCTGGGCGAAGTGGGACGCCCATTCAGCGAACGACTCGTTGAGCCACAGGTCGTCCCACCAGGTCATCGTGACCAGGTCGCCGAACCACATGTGCGCCTGCTCGTGCAGGATCGTGTTGTCGCGGCCCTCGTAGGCGGCAGCGGTCACCCGGGACCGGAACAGGTATTCGTCGCGCAGCGTCACGCAGCCGGCGTTCTCCATGGCGCCGGCGTTGAACTCGGGCACGAAGACCTGTGCGTAGTCGCTGAACGGGAAGGCTGCGCCGAAGTGCTGCTCGAACACCTCGAAGCCGCGGACGGTGGTCTCGAAGAGGCGGTCGGCGTCCAGGTGGGGCGCCATCGACACCCGGCACGACAGCGACAGCGGGATCACCTCGTCGCGGCCCTGATACTCGGTGCGGACGGTGTGGTAGTCGCCGGCGATCAGCGCCGTGATGTAGGTGGAGATCGGTGGGGTGGGTGCGAAGGTCCAGCGGCCCAGTTCACCGGCCACGATCGGCGTCACCTCGGGGGAGTTGGACAGCACCGTCCAGTGCGCGGGCGCGATCACCGAGAAGGTGAAGGACGCCTTCAGATCGGGTTGCTCGAAGCAGGCGTACACGCGTCGGGCGTCCGCCACCTCGAGCTGGGTGTAGCAGTACGTGCGATCGTCGACCGGATCGACGAAGCGGTGCAGCCCCTCCCCGGTGTTGCTGAACCGGCACACGGCGGTGACGGCGAGCACCTGCGGGCCTTCGCCGACCTCGAACTGCAGCCGCTCGCCGTTGTAGGCCGAGGTGTCGAGCGCGACGTCGTTGAGGGTGGCCGCGATGATCGAATCGGCGATCAGGTCGACGAAGGTGGCGCCGGCGGCGGTGGCGGTGAAACTGATCGTCGAGGTGGAGGTGAACGTGGTCGTCGAGCCGGTCAGGTCGACGGTGACCAGGTAGCCGGTGGTCTGCAGCAGGGTGGCGCGGGCACGCGCCTCGTCGCGGGTGAGGTTGGCCGGATACATGTTCCTCCAGAAGCGGCAGCGGTTCGTCTGGCACAGTACCCGAGCCCGCCGACACCGGCGCAGACCCGAGTGGGGGAGCTCTGGTGGTCGAGCCCGACCAACGATCAGGTCTCGCCAAGCTCGACCAACGAATGGGTCTGGACGGGCTCGACCACCGGCGGGTCCGACCGGCGGACGGGCTCCGGCCACCGCCTAGGGTGGTGACCATGACGCAACGTGTGGATATGTGGTTCGACTCGATCTGCCCCTGGGCGTGGATGACCTCCCGCTGGCTGCTCGAGGTCGAGAAGGTTCGTGACGTCGAGGTCTACTTCCACGTGATGAGCCTTTCGGTGCTCAACGAGGGCCGTGACCTGTCCGAGAGCTACACCGCCCTCATGAAGCGGGCGTGGGTCCCGGCCCGGGTGGCGCTGGCGGTGCAGAAGAACCATCCCGAGCAGCTTCGCGACTACTACACCGCCATCGGCACCCTGGTGCACCCGGGCGGACGCGAGGCTGACGACGACGCCATCGCCGAGGCGCTGGCGAAGGTCGGCCTGCCCGCCGAGCTCGTCGAGGCCGGCCATACCGACGCCGCCGACGACGACCTGAAGGCGTCGCACCATCTGGGCATGGATCCGGTCGGCGACGAGGTCGGTACCCCGGTGCTGCACATGAACGGCATGGCGCTGTTCGGTCCGGTGATCTCGCCGGCACCCAAAGGTGAGCAGGCCGGTGACCTGTTCGACGGGTTCGCCAAGCTCACCGCATACCCGGGCTTCTTCGAGGCCAAGCGCACCCGCACCGTCGGCCCCATCTTCGACTGACCGAACCATCGGCTGACTAGGGGTCGGTTCGGCTATGTTGACGCCATGCGTGTACACATCGCTGCTGACCACGCGGCATACGATCTCAAGGAATTCCTGGTCAAGGAGCTGTCGGCCGGCGGCTACGACGTGGTCGACCACGGCGCTCACACCTACGATTCGTCCGACGACTATCCGGTGTTCATCCTGCCCTGCGCAGAGGCGGTCGCTGCCGACCCCGACAGTCGCGGGATCGTCCTGGGTGGATCGGGAAACGGGGAGCAGATCGCGGCCAACAAGGTCAAGGGCGTACGGGCCGGCCTTGTCTACAACACGGTGATGTCGCGATTGGCCCGCGAGCACAACGACGCCCGGATCGTCGCACTGGGGGGACGCATGCAGTCGCTCAGTGACGCGCTCGCCATGGTGAAGGTCTTCCTCGAGACGCCGTTCTCCAACGACCCTCGGCACGTCCGGCGCATCGAGATGCTGAACGACTACGAGCAGCGGCACAGCAGCTGACACCGAGCAGGAGGCTCCATGCCTGAAGGCCACGTGATCCATCGGCTCGCGGACGGCCTGACCGACTGGTTCGGGGGCCGCACTGTCGATGTGACCAGCCCACAGGGCAGGTTCGCCGACGAGGCCGCGCTGCTCAACGGCACCGTGCTCAGCGGCGCCGAGGCCTACGGTAAGCACCTGTTCGTCGACTTCGGCCCCGACCGGGTGGTGCACATTCACCTGGGCCTGATCGGCAAGCTCTGGCTGATCGACGGCGTGCCGACGTCGCCGGCGGGACCCGAGACCTTGCGCCTGCGGATCGCGCGCGACGATTTCAGCGCCGAACTGCGCGGCCCTCAGATCTGTCGGCTGATCACCGACACCACCCGCGCCGACGTCGTCGCGGCGTCAGGCGACGACCCGCTCCGCCCGGAGGCGACTGGCGACAAGGCGTGGGCGAAGATCTCACGCTCCGAGCGCAGCATCGCAACCCTGCTGATGGATCAGTCCGTCACCGCGGGTGTGGGCAACATCTACCGGGCCGAAGTGCTGTTCCGGCATCGGATCCATCCCTTCAAACAGGGTCGGACGATCAGCCGGCGCACCTGGAACGCCGTGTGGGCCGATCTGGTCGTGCTGATGCGGGCCGGTGTCACCGATGGCCGGGTCGACACTGTGCGCGACGCGCACCTGCCGGAGGCGATGGGCCGCCAACCCCGGGTGGACCGGCACGGCGGCGAGGTGTACGTCTATCGCCGGGCGGGGGATCCCTGCCTGGTCTGCGGCATGCCCGTACGCACCCAGGTGCTTGAGGGACGGAACCTGTACTGGTGCAACCGTTGCCAACGGAGGCGCTGATGCAGTGGGGAGCCTTCACGATCGAGGTGGCACCGGACGGGGCCGGCTTCTGGCTGCTGCACGGCGAGGACGAGTGGGCGGCGTTCACCCTGGCGGGCATCCATCCGACGGGTCGGTTCTGCGATGACCCGGACGAGGTCGAGCACGGTTTCGGATCGGGCGACCTGACCTGCTCGGTACGGCACTCGATCGGTCAGGCCTGGACGCTCCGGTGGGCCCTCAGTGCCTCCGAACCGACGCGACTGAGCCGTCCGCCCCGGCTGTCGGTGTCACCGGGAACCGCGAGCGTGGCCTGGGCCTGGGCCGCCGGTGCCGAGGGTGTGCTGGCGATCGCTCCCCGGCGGCGGGCAGGTCCGGTGGTCGGGCTCAGGCTCGGCCAGGGCTGGCTCCAGGGCGATGGGAACGGCTTCGCGCTCGCCCCCGACGAACTCGCGCTGACCCCCGGCCGGCGGTGGGTCGGGTCTTTGCGGGCAGAGCTGTACCCCGGCATTGAGGCGGTCGCGGCGGGGCTGCCGTCCTGGCTCGCGCCGCTCGAACTGAACGCCGGACAGCCGTGGGAGTTCAATCAGCCCGACCAGGCGCTGGTGGTGCAGCCGCCGGCGACGAGCCGGGCCGACGGCGACGGCGTCCAGGTGGTGGGCGAAGCCGGCCGGGCCGGGGTGGTGCTGCATTCGCCGCGCGGGCTCACCGCCCTGACCCTCTCGTTCGCCCCGAGCCTCAACACGGTGCTCGCGGCGGGCGCGTCGCGGGCGCTGCGGGGTGACGATCCGGCCACCGCGGCCGCGGCCTTCGTGGTCGCCGAGGCGTTGGGACGCAGCCTGATCAGTGACCCGGCGGCTGCCGAGGATTGGCTCGACGACTACGCCTGGGAGCACGATTCCGACCTGCTCGGGGTGGCCACGGGCATCGTCCGGGGGCAGCGGGCGGCCAATCCGCGACTCGTCCGGGCCGCCTTGAGCCGGCTGCAGCGGGTGCATCCGCAACTCGGCTTCGGACGGGTGGTGATGGCGGCCTGGCTGGCCGCACTCACGCTGGGTGAGGACGCCCGCGACGAGGCGGTCACGCTGCTCAGCCGGCCGAGTTCGACCGACTGGGTGGCCCTGGAGCTCAATGTGCTGAACCTGCGCAGCGTCGAAGTGGCAGGTCCGCTGTTCGGTGGCCTGATCAACGCGCTCGGCGGCGACCTGCCGGGTGCTCCGGTGGGCCTGGATCCCGTCCAGCAGGCGCAGCTGACCGGGTTGCTACAGCTCTGCCCGGAGGAGTGGCCGATGGCGAAGGCGGCCGCCTCGTGCGCGACCAAGAACTCGCGGCGGCTGCTGGCCGATGTGACCTCGTCCGATTTCGACGATCCGGACGACCTCGCCGTGCTCGCCTGGCTGGCCCTGGGTGAGTCGCTGGTCTAGCCGCTGCGGCGGCCGCCGGTGCTCGGCCCGAACCTGGTGAAGGCCCATTCAGGATCGGTCAGCATGCGGGCGCCGGACAGCCCGGCCACCATCGCGATGACGACCAGCACCGTCGACACGGCGGCCTCGATCGCCGAGGTCAGGTCGGCGTTGTCGAAGTAGATCAGCGCCCGCAGGGCCGACGATCCGGGGATCACCACCAACAGGGTCGGCACCGTCATGATGATCTTGGTCATGCCGAACCAGTTGGCAGCCACGGCACAGCCCAGCCCCATCACCACACACGCGATGAAGGTGGCGACATGTGGCTTGGCCCCGTTCGTGAACAGCACCAGCCGGGTCACGTTACCGATGATCGCGACGACTCCAGACGCGGCCGCGGTGGCCGGCGGCACGTTGAACATGGTCGCCCAACCGAACACAGCGAAGAAACTGGCCAGCACCTGTGCGGTCCAGACCAGCGCCGGCGGTCCGACGACGGGGCCGACCGGATCGGGGGACACGCCGGTGAGTGAGACCACCACCCATACCCCGATCGCCATCGCGAGCAGCACCATGGCCGCGTAGGCGAGGCGGGGGACGCCGGCGTCCAGGTCGAGACGGGTGAGATCCAATCCCGCTGTGACCAGGGGAAAACCTGGGATCAGGAAGATCGATGCGCAGATCAGGCCGGCCGAGAACCGCGGACTGGCGGCACCGGACCAGGCGGCGATCATCGCAGCGAACCCCGCGTACAGGGCCGAGGCCAGCACGGCCGAGGTGAAGACCGCGGCCAGTAGGTTCAGTTCGAGACGGGTGAGCAGGCGGTGGCCGAGGTAGGCGAGGGCGGACGCCGGCAGCACGGCCAGCACCTCCGGCACACCGCCATTGGACAGCACCGCCACCGAGGCACAGGCGATCGCCACGAAGAGCACCAGCAGCCAGTCGGGGTAGCGTCGCGGCTGCTGTTCGATGGCGTCCAGCCGGGCCTCGATGTCGCGGGCCGTCGCACGTTCGGGCAGCGCGTGTGAGAACCCGTGCAGCAGCGAGATCCGGTCGGCGTTGACGCTGGGACGGATTTCTCCGACCTGGGTACGGAAGATGCCGCGGCGTCCGACGGTGAGGACGATCTGGGTGAAGGTGACCTGGGCGTCGACCTGCTGGACGCCCACCGCAGCGGCCACCTGAGCCATCACCTCGCGGACCCGCAGGGCGCTCGTCCCGGCGCCGAGCATCAGGGTGCCGGCCCTCAGCACGACGTGGGATCGGCGAATCAGGTGGGTGGGTTCGAGCTGGTCCTCGTACTCGTGCTCGTCCAAGGGTGCCGGTTGGTCCGCCATGGGGCAACGCTAGTCCTGGATCAGCCGCGCGGCAGTTGCCGAGCCGGGGGTCCGGTTCTCGGACGCTGACCGTTCTCGAGAAGGGTGAAAACGTCAGCCGTCACCCGAGCAGTTCCGGATAGTCCTTCGCTTCGCCCAGCACGTGTTCGGCGAGGAACGCCTCGACCGTTCCGTACCAGATCGCGGCGTGCTGCGGGCTGAGCACCCAGTGGTTCTCGTCCGGAAAGTACAGGAAACGGTGCGGGGTGCGGCCTTCGCCGTCCATCGCCAGGCGGGAGCGGCTGAGCAGTTCCCACCACAATCGCAGACCCTCGCCGATCGGCACCCGGTAGTCACGGTCACCATGGACGACCAGCATCGGGGTGCTGATCCGATCCACGTAGGCGTGCGGGGAATGGCTGGCCGCCATCTCGTCGTCCACTTCGCGGGCCCAGTAGTAGGCGTGGTCGGTGGTCGGGCCGAACTGGTCCAGCGCCCACAGGGACGCGTGGGTGACGATGGCGTCGAACCGGTCGGTCTGGCCGGCCACCCAGTTCGCCATGTAGCCGCCGAAGGAACCGCCCATCGCTGCGGTGCGGGTCTCGTCGATGTCGTCTCGGGCGATCGTGGTGTCGGTGATCGTCATCAGATCGGTGAACGGCGCGGCACCCCAGCGCGCCCAGCCGCGGGCGATGAAGTCCTCGCCGTACCCGGTGGACAGCGCCGGGTCGGGCAGCAGTACCGCGTAGCCCTGGGCGACCAACAGCCAGGGGCACCAGCGCCAGCTCCACGCGTTCCACGAGCCGAGCGGGCCGCCGTGGATCCACAGCAGCAGCGGGGCCGGGTGGTCGGAGTCCGCACCTTCGGGCAGGCAGAGCCAGCCCCGAAGCGCGGAACCGTCGTCGGCGGTCGCATCCACCTCGGTCAGGGTGCCGGGCAGTTCGGGTGCCGGGGCGGGGTTCTGCAACAATTCGGCGGCGACCGGTTCGCCGGACGATTGGTGCGCGGCCAAGTCGATCCGGACGGCCTCGGACGGGGCCAGGTACGACGTCCGGAGCGCGTAGACCCAGCGACCGTCGGGGGAGACCAGCGGGTCGGTGAAGGAAGCGTCGTCACTGGTCACGCGAGTAATGGTGTCGGTGGCCAGATCGAGCAGGAACACCGGCGAGCGGCCGTGCTCGTCCGCGGTCAGCGCGATGCCGCTGCCGTCCGGAAGCCAGGCTTGTCCGGTGCTCCAGCGGTCCCAGCCGACGCCCACCTGGCTCGAACTGCCGTCGCCCAGGTTCAGCAGGTTGAGGTCCACGTGCGGCGGAAGGGTCGGCGAGGTGATCGGCTCCCGGACCCATAACACCTGCGTGCCGTCAGGGGAGATCAGTGGTGCGTGAGCGTCCGCACCGTCGGGGTCGTCGTACACCGTCCGGACGCTGCCGTCGGCGAGGTCGAGGCGGCGCAGTGAGCTGTGCCGCTCACCGTTGGCGCCGATCGCCACCCAGGTGAGGATCGCGAACGAGCCGTCCGGGGCCAGGTCGAAGTCGGCGATCTGGTGTGGGGCGGCGTCCGGGGTCAGGTCGGTCAGGTCGAGGGCCGCGGTTGACGCGCTCTCGTCCGGCAGCGGTGCTGACAGAAGATGGGTGGCGCCGGGACCCAGATCGTGGTCCCAGTGCCGGACCGGGTAGCTGCTGTGCAGGATCGCGGAGACGTTGAGGTCCTTGCGGTCCTTGCGGATGCGTTCTTCGTCGGCGAGGTCGGCGCTGCCCAGCCGCTGAGCTCCGGCCAGCACGACGTCGGCGTGCGATGCGATCTTTTCGAAGCCGCCGAGCCGATTGCCGATCAGCCTGGCGTCACCGCCCTCGGCCGGCAGCAACCACATGGCCGCAGGACCCTCCTCGTCCTCGTCGGCTTCGGGGTCGGGACGCGCAGAGGTGAACAGAATGTCGCCGGCATCGGTGAAGACCGCGGACGATTCCCCCTTGCGCGAGCGGGTCAGCCGGCGGGCGGGCGAGTTGCCCGACGGGTCCAGGCGCCACAGCGCGGTGCGGTACTGGGTGCGTTTGGCGTTCAGCGTCGCCACGGTCGTGACCAACTGGCTGCCGTCCGGCGACAGGACGAGGCCAGAGCTACGGGGGAGGGCGAGGTAGGCGTCGAGGTCGTGGAAGGGGCTCTCCATCTGCGCGACCATAGTGCGCTCCGGGCCGGAATTCGATTCCGCGGCGTGGGTGACCGGTTAACGGTGCGCGGTGAGGCTGCCCTAGACTCGACCCGGTCGGCACCCGGTGTCGGCCGTCCGGGGCGTAGCGTAGTGGCTAGCGCGCCTGCTTTGGGAGCAGGAGATCGCAGGTTCGAGTCCTGTCGCCCCGACCATTTCGGCGATGTTCGAATCACTAGGCGGTTGCGGGGCCGACGCACACGGCGGGTGCTAAGTAGCATGGCGAAATGCGGATCTCGAACGATCAGAGGGTGCTACTTAAGCGGGCCCTGGCGCAGTTGGCCTCGCTGCTTGAGGGCGTGTCGCCGCAGACCCTCACCTCACCGACGCCGTGTTCGCGCTGGTCTGTCGGCGATCTCGTTGATCACCTGGTGGACGCACCCTTGAAGTTCGCGCGGGTGGTTCGTGGCGAGGCGGTGAACTGGTCCGAGCCGGCGCGGCGGGTTGAGGGCGACTGGGCGGAGGTGTTTCGCGCAGGTGCCGGGGAGTTGCTCGCGGCATGGCGAAGTCCGGCGCGGAGCTCCCCGCTGGACCCGGACTGGCAATTCGCCGAACTCTCCGTCCACACCTACGACCTTGCCACCGCTTTGGACCATTCCACCGACGCGCTTGACCCGGCTATCGCCGAGCGGGGACTGGCCTATCTGCAGGCCAACCTCAAGCCGGAGATGCGTCGAGAGGCGTTCGATCCTGAGCAACCGGCACCTGCCAACGCCGACGCTTACCAGCGGGTCGCTGCCTTCGCAGGTCGCCGTGTCTGACGGCGCGGCTGGTCCTGTCGGCGCTGGCGTCGAGATCATCGCCGGACGCTGTGATGTCCCGTCCTTGCGGTCGCTGAGCATCGCAAGGACGTAGTACTCGAACCGCGTCATGACGTGATCGCGGCGCAACGGCCGCCAGCCTTGCTTCCAAGCCGAGGGGAGTCTGCGATCAGCGCGGATCGGCCGCCGGTCCCGACGACTCCCGGATCGCTCATAACGCTGCCACATGCCGACGTGGCTGTTGATCGGGAACGAGATGTTCACCAACAAGGGAATGGCGCTCACAGATTGGGACATATTCGGCCACGGTGGCCTCGCTGGCACTCTGGCACGATTTACCCAGAGGACGGCCCGCACATTGATGTGTCCGTCACCCACACCTCGACATTGCCAGCCTCCAACCTGGCCGACGCACGTCCCTGAACACGCCGGGGCGGTTCACGCCTTCTCACGAGGTCATCTCAGCGTCGACGCTTTTCTGGTCACCGGTTTCGTAGCAGGATCGAGTCCATGGCCACGTTTCTGTCCTTGGGGAGATGATGACGATGCGGCGGTCAAGCGAGGTGAGTGGGCAGGGTCTGGTGCCGGGTGGGGTGAGCCCAGGTTCGGGCTTGAGTCGGTGGTCCGCTTCTGCGCCTCGGAGCGAGGCCTGGTGGGCCACGCTTGGCCTTATGGTGCCTCTGCTGGGGCTCGTCGCCGGCCAGGCCGTCCTCGTTCTGAGACGCTACGGTGCGTCGCCGGCACCGGATTCGGTGAACGTCACCGTCGCGCCGTCCAGCGGGGCGCTGACCAGCGAAACGGTGGTTGAGCTCGCGGCATTCGGTGACTCGGCGATGGCCGGGGTCGGCGTGGATGACACTGATGACTCCCTGCCGGTGCAGCTGGCGCAGCGGGTGGCCGACTCTGCGGGGCGTTCCGTCCACGTGGTTGGCTACGCCCGGTCGGGGGCACGCACCCTCGATGTCCTGACCGAACAGGTCCCTAGGGTGCGGCGCGTTCCGGATGTTTCGGTCCTGGTGGTCGGCACGAACGACGTCACTGGAGTCACTCCCCCGGCGACGTTCGCCCGCTCGCTCGGTGCGCTCCTGGACGAACTGGTGTCACTCGGCGCACCCGTGGTGATGTCAAGTCTGCCGGAGTTCCGGGCGATGAAGCTCATGCCGCACCCGCTGATGGAGGCGGTGCTCGGGTACGGGGCTGTGGTCGGGGCGATGCAGCGACACGCGGCCGCCGGGCGGCCGCTGGTGCGTCTCGTCGATGTCCGCGGAGCCGTTGGCTCGGAGTTCTTGAACGAGGGTCAGATGAGTGCCGACGCCTTCCATCCATCGGCGGTCGGCTATGGGCGGATCGCGGACGCCCTGGTGCCGGCAGTCCTCTCCGTACTCGGGACAGCCCAAACATCCAGGGAGGACCAATGATCCTCAGCCAGGCTGAGTCCGGCCGGGGTGTGGCGGGGGCCCTTGCTGCCGTACTGGGCGGCGACCTCCAGGTGGCGATCCGGGCCTACGACGGCAGCCACGCGGGTCCGTCGGACGCGTCCGCGACGCTGGTCATCCGGTCTCCGGTCGCGGTCCGGCGGGTGCTGTCGTCGCCGGGCGAGCTCGGTTTCGCCCGCGCCTATGTCGCGGGCGACATCGATGTCGACGGGGACATCTATCCAGCCCTCGCCGCCCTACGCAGGCCATTGGCTGATGATGCTTTCCGCAGTCCACGCTCGTGGGTCGCGGTTGCCCGTCTGGTGGGTGGGGCCGGCGGTCTCCGGCGCGCGCCCGAGCCTCCCCCGGAGGAGGTTCGGCTGCATGGGCGGCGGCACAGTCGTTCCAGGGACGCCGCGGCGATTGCCCACCACTACGACGTCTCCGGGGGCTTCTACCGGCTGCTGCTTGGTTCCACGATGACCTACTCGTGCGCTGTGTGGGAGGACCCGTCGGTAGGGCTGGACGCCGCCCAGGAAGCCAAGTACGAACTGATCTGCCGCAAACTCGGTCTCGTCCCTGGTGTGCGGTTGCTCGACGTCGGCTGCGGCTGGGGCGGCATGGCCATCCACGCCGCCCGCATGTACGGCGTGCGAGTCGTCGGGGTGACGCTGTCTCGCGAGCAGGCCGAACTCGCTCGTCGACGGGTCGCCGACGCCGGGCTCGCCGACCTCGTGGAGATCCGCCTGGCCGATTATCGTGAGGTCGAGGACGGGCCCTACCAGGCGATCAGCTCGATCGGCATGTTCGAGCATGTGGGCGCCGACCAGTTGGGCAGGTACTTTGCGCGGATGCACCGGCTATTGGCGCCGGAGGGCCGGCTGCTCAACCACGGCATCAGCCGCCCTGCCGGGCAACGCCCGTTCGGCCGCAGCAGCTTCCTCCAGCGCTACGTCTTTCCCGACGGCGAACTGGAGGAGATCGGCACGGTCGTGTCAGCCGTCCAGCACGCCGGTCTGGAGATCCGGCACGTCGAAAATCTGCGCGAGCACTATGCGTTGACCCTGCGGGCCTGGTCGCGCAACCTTGACGAGCACTACGCCGAGGCGGTCAGGCTCGCCGGCGCGGGTCGGGCGCGAGTGTGGCGGTTGTACCTGGCGGGGTCGGCGTTGGGATTCGAAAGCGGTGAGGTCGAGATCCACCAGACCCTCGCGGTCAAGACCGCTGCCGGCTCAAGCGGACTGCCCCTGCGACCGGACTGGACGGCGCCGCCAGCCCCAGCTGACAGAGCGGCAAATGGAGCGGCGTGAAAGACAAGAGTGAAGACACCATCACCATCGCCATGGGCGTTGTCAGGGTCGGAAACGAGCGCCTTTCGCCGCCGATTCGTCGTCGCGCACGATCATGCCGATGAAGCGTGGTACCTGGGCGGCTCGGTGTCGGCGTCGGCGGACCGGACGCCTGGTCCTGCTCGACTCAGGTCGCTACGGCAAGGTGCCCTCGCCGCACGGCAGGGGCGAAGTCGGACCAAGTGAACCAGTGTGGGAAGTCCCGCACCAGCTGCCGTTCTCCGGCCAGTTCCACAAGTCCTGCCGAGATGGCCTGAGCGAGGCTCCTGCGGCCAAGGTAGACGTCGTACAGCGCGGCCAGGTCCGCGGTTAGGTGCACGTCGGTGTCGAAGCCAGGGTCCTGGAGGCAGACGGACACCTCCTGTCGGCTGAGTACCAGCCAGTAGCAGCGGAGCCGCGGCCGTGGGAAGTCAAATCTCACGACGACCCGACGCGGGGGAAATGCGTCCTGGTTGACGTGACGGCTGATCCAGCGGATCAGCAGATCGGGGTCGAGCTCATCCGGGTCGGGCTCACCGAACGCCCAGTGGGCCGCCCACTCGCCCAGCGATTTCAGCACCGGCTTCAGGTCGCGACCGGCAGCGGTCAGCCGGTACACCGGCTTGCCGCCTCCAGCCGGAAGGACACGCGCCACCAACCCGACTCGCTCGAGGTGTCGTAGCCGCTGTGCGAGAACGGAGCGGGAGATCCCCGGGAGGCAGCGCTCGAGTTCGTTGAAGTGCTCCACCCCGTAGCTCATTTCTCGGACGATCAGCACCGTCCATCGGTCGCCGAGCACCTCGGCGGCCCGGGCCACCGGACAGTATTGGCCGTAGCTGCGCATCTCACCCTCCCGATTCGATGTTGTGGTTATGCCGGAAGACGTAGTCGGGGTCCCAGAGCCGCTTCAGCTCTCGCAGCCTCGGCGGCGCCGAGCCGTACGCGGTGGCCACGCCGGGCTGCGGTCGATGGCCCCGTTCCACACCCGCCGGGCGTCCCCGTACCTCTGTGCTCGGCGCGAGCAGCATGGTCACCCAGCACCTCCTGCAGTCTTGCCATGAGGGTCACTGCGCGGCCGCCACTAACGATTCGGTCTGTACCTGCCGATAGCGGCGGGCGAAATGCTCGGCCACCGCCAACGTCGGCAGGTTGGTGTTCGCCGAGGGCACCTCGGGCAGCACCGAGGCGTCCACCACCCGCAACCCGTCGAGGCCATCGACCCGGCAATCGGCGTCCACGACACTGCCCATCGCACAGGTACCGACGGGGTGGTGGTAGCTCCACACGGCGCGGCGCAGCCACGACCGCGTCGCGGCGGGCGAGTCCGGCCGCGGCTCCAGCCGCGGGCCGGTGACCGCACGCACCAGTGGGCTGGCCACCACATGCTCGGCAACCGCGACGCCTTCGGCCAACCGGGCGAGGTCGTCCGGCACATTGAAGTAGCCCATCTCGATCTGTTCGCCGACTTTGCCGCGAGAGCGCGGCTTCAGCAGCGCCGCACCGACAAAGCAGATCCACTGCCCGCCCCCGGACGGCCAAGGACCGCCGCACAACACTTGGACGTCCGGCGGCTCGGTTGCCGGGTCAGCCAGGCTCGAATGCAGCGTCGCCACCACCTGGAAGCAGGCCTGACCGGTCGGCTCGCCCACATAGGGCAGGTCGATGCTGACCGCCGGGTGGTCGGACAGGTTGGCGCCCAGCCCCGGCCGCTCGATTCCCGAGCGCCGCAGCAGCTGCGGGGAGCAATAGGCCCCGCCACAGACGATGACCTCACCCGCAGCGAACATCCGGCCATCGATCAGCTCAACCCCGACCGCCCGATGAGCACGGGTCAGAACTCGGGCCACTTCGGCCCCGGCGCACACGGTCAGGTTGGGACGCCCGCGAGCCGGCTCGAGGTGGGTGAGTGCCATGCTCATCCGACGCCCGTCGAGACTGTTCACCGGCAGCGCCGAAACGCCGACCGCGTAAGGTGCGTTGTGGTCCTCGATCACCGGCACCCCCGTGGCCGCCAAGGCATCGGTGACCGCGACAGTCAGCGGTGAACGCTCCCCGCCAAGGTAACGCCGGACCGGCACCGGGCCACCACTGCCGTGGTAGGCGGCAGAACCGAAATCAAGATCACGCTCCAACGCGATAAACTCCGGCAGCAACTCAGCCCACGACCAGCCCGGAACCCCCCAGGCGTCGTAGTCCAGCGGCGAGCCACGCAAGGCAAAGGTCGCATTCACCGCCGAACTGCCACCCACCACCTTCCCCCGCGGCAGCGACAGTTCCCGGCCAGAAGCCGCACCGACCAGCCCCCAATCATGACCGGCTGTGCCAGCACCCTGTGTGCCATCCAACAGAATTTCCGGCAGCTCGTCCGGCCGATAGTCCGGACCTGCTTCCAGCAACAAAACCGTGCGGTCGGCATCCTCGCTCAACCGCGCCGCGATCGCGCAGCCGGCGGTTCCCGCACCGACGACCACCACATCGAAACTCGTCCCACTCATGAAACAACTATGCGCGCGACACAGCCCGTCCGATAGTTCGAAACCAGTACCTCTCGTATCACCGCGGGTCTGTCCCGATTAAGGGTGTTTCTGGATGCGGAGAAGGCCAACTATCCGATCAGCCGGATGTGCCGGCTACTGAAACTGGATCGGCGCCGCTACTACCAGTGGCGGAACCGCCGCGCTGCTGGGCTGAGCGCTGGGCAGCAGCGACTGGTCGAGTTGACCGAGAAGATCAAGACGTTCCACGCTGCCTCCGACGGCACCTACGGTGCCCGCCGGATTGTGCACGACCTGCGCGAGGCCGGCGAGACGGTGTCGATCAAGACGGTTGCGAAATGCATGCGGCAAGCACAGATAGCCGGGATCAGTCCACGCCGGTGGCATCCAACGACCACCATCGCCGGGCCCGATCCGGTCCCGGTGCCGGACCTGGTCAAACGCGCCTTCGATTCTGGCCGGCCCAATGTGGCCTGGTTCTCCGACATCACCTATCTGGCCACCGGCCAGGGCTGGGGCTACCTGTGCGTGGTCCGCGACGGCCACACCCGCCGCGTCCTGGGCCGCTCAGTGGCCGACCATCTGCGCACCGACCTGGTCGAAGATGCCCTGCGCCAGGCGGTCGCGTTACGTGGTCATCTCCCCACAAAGGTCATCTTCCACGCGGATCGAGGCTGCCAATACACCAGCCAGCAACTTGCCGATCTGACCAGTGACCTTGACCTGCTCCGCTCGATGGGCCGCACCGGAGTGTGCTGGGACAACGCCCTGGCAGAAGCGTTCTGGTCAACGTTCAAGAACGAGTACTACCACCGGCACACCTTCACCACCATCGCGGAGGCTCGGCGCGGCACCTACACCTGGATCGACGCCTGGTACAACGCCCGCCGCCGGCACTCGAAAATCGGCTATCTCAGCCCGTTACAGTACGAACAACAGCTGGCCAGCCAGGCCGCCTGCATCTGGCGGGTTTCATTAGTAGTTTTCAGCTGCCGGCCAGCGGTCGGCGAAGGTGATGGCGAACGCGTTGAGGGCTGGCTTCCAGCGCATTGTCCATCGTGCCCGTCCCTGAAAAGCTAGTGTCGGGTGAGGGTGTAGTTGTCTATGAGTTCGCCGGCGACGTTGTAGAACGCGAACTGTATGGTGGTCGAGGTGGCGGTGACCCGCTGAGCGCCCCAACTGGCGTTGTAGCGAACCTGACTGCCGGCGATCGGGGTTGCGAAGGCGTAGCGTGATGCGCCGCCCAGACCGTTCACGAAATACACGATGCCGTCACGAACGATCCGCTCGTAGGTGTGGGCATGACCGGAGATAACCGCGTCGGCGCCCCACTGGGCGAAGGGCCAGCGCAGGTCCATGGTCGACCCGTGCGTGCTGTCGGAGGAGTACGGCGGATGGTGGTCGTAGACGATGTTCCAAACCGAGGTGGAGGCAGCGAGCTGGGCCTCGAGCCACTGCCCCTGCTGGGAGGTGCTGCTCGTGCCGTCCGGCTCCTCGAGGTTGGAGTTCAACACGAAGAAGTGTGCCGGACCCCGGACGAAGTCGTAGTAGCGCTCGTTTCCGGAAGTGCTCGCGCTTCCAGCGCCGGGAAGCCTGAAGTAGGTCAGGTACGTCAGCGGTGCAGGCGTGGCGTCGCTGTAGTCATGATTGCCCATGGCTGGGAAGAACGCGTTCAACCGAGCCTGACCTGAGGGGCAACGCCATCCACTGGTCGTCACGTCTTTGAGCCAGCGGCAGTAGTAGGCGCCTGTCGACTCGTCGTACTTTCCGGTGCCAGTGCCCCCGGCCAGCGAGTAGTAGTTGTCACCCACCGCGATGATGAAGGCAGGGTCCCACGATGCCACGAGATCCGCGACGGCAGCTTCCGGGGAATCGCCCGTGCCGTAGTCACCGATGATCCCGAATGAGATGGACTCAGCCGTAGTTGATGGGGCCAGTGTTGACCGATCGAGCGTCGACGCTGACGGCGCTGACTCAGCCGCTGTTGGCGCTGCGGGCGGGGATGTGGTCGACGCCGGGGCGCACGCTGACACTATGAGGCACAAAACCGTTATCCCCACCGCTGCGACAGCTCGACGGTGTCTCATGATGCGCGGACCACCTCCCGATTTCGAACACTAATGGAGTCTGAGAATCGGTTCTTCACGTAGCAGCCAAACGGCCTGTGCGTTGAATCCCCTGCCGATCAGCCACACTCCAAGAGAACTCAACGACTGTGACCTGCAGCGCAGAGAGTCCTGCCACCGAGGCAGGGACCGGTTGTGATAGTCCTCCGGCTGTGATTTCTGATATTCCCCGCGACTGGTCCAGTCCAGGTGGTAGCCAGCTGGGTGTTCATGGGGTGCCGGGACGGGCTAGTCCGTGTTCGTAGGCGTAGACGACGGCTTGGACGCGGTCGCGGAGGCGGAGTTTGTCCAGCACGCGTGCAACGTGGGTTTTGACGGTGGCCTCGCTGACTACGAGGGTGGCGGCGATTTCGGCGTTGGATAGGCCGCGTGCCACCAGGTGCAGCACTTCGAGTTCCCGATCGGTGAGCAGATTGACTTCGTTTGGGCGGGGTCCGGGTGCGGGGTTGCGGGCGAACTCTTCGATCACTCGGCGGGTGACGGCGGGGTCCAGCAGCGCCCCGCCGGCAGCCACCACACGGATCGCCGCCACCAGATCCTCTGGGGGTGCGTTCTTCAGCAGGAAGCCGCTGGCGCCGGCCCGGAGTGCCTCGTAGACGTGGGAGTCGACGTCGAAGGTGGTCAGCACCAGCACCCTGGTTGGTGCCGACCCGTCGGTCAGCAGCTGGCGGGTGGCGGCGATGCCGTCGAGGCGGGGCATCCGCACGTCCATCAAGGTCACGTCGGGTCGGAGTCGACGCGCCGCGGCTACGGCCTGCACCCCGTCGGCGGCTTCGCCGGCCACGGTGAAATCGGGCTCGGCGGACAGAATGAGCCGGAATCCGGCGCGCACCATGGCTTGGTCATCGGCAAGCAGGATCGAGATCACGGCACCGCTCCGGCCGGCGGCTGTGTCGTTGCGGCGTTCGGGATCGGCAGCACCGCCCGCACGGCGAAGCCGCCGCCCGGCCACGGGCCGATGTCAACTGTCCCGCCGTACATCTGGGTCCTTTCCCGCATGCCGGTGTGTCCGTGGCCGTCCGGTTGTTGCGGATCGGCTCCGTGGCCGTTGTCGATGATCTCCAGCCGCACTGCGGCGTCCTGCACCTCGATCAGGCAGTCCAGCCGACTGGCTGACGCGTGCCGCAGAACGTTGGTCACCGCCTCCTGCACGATCCGGTATGCGGCCGTGTCGAGACCCGCAGGCAGCCGTTCGAGATCACCGACCACCCGCACGGTGGCCTCGATGCCGGCCAGCCGGACCGGCTCGAACAGCCCACCGACCTGGGCGAGACCGGGCAGCGGTTCAGGCTGCCCGGCCTCGATCGGCGACCGGAGCACCCCAAGAAGCCGGTGCAGCTCGGCCAGCGACTCCCGCCCGCTGCGTTCGACTGTCTCCAACGCGGCCCGCTCCTGAACCTGGTCGGGCCGCAGCAACCGCCGCACCCCGCTGACGTGCAGAGTCATCACACTGATGCTGTGCGCGGTCAGATCGTGCAACTCGCGGGCGATCCGCAGCCGCTCCTCGGCGACAGCCGCCGCCGCACGCCAGTGCGCCTCCTGTTCGACGCGGCGTGCGTGCTCCTGCGACAACCGTGCACGTTCGGCGCCGGTGCCGATGGCCCGCCCGGCCAGCCAGGCACCACCGAGGATCAACCAGGCGTAGGCGATGTCGGAGGCAGCGAATCCCTTTTCGATGACGATGCTGGACGCCACCAGCACCAGGGCGATCGCCAGAGCGAGGAACGGACGCGAGCTGTGAAAGCCGGCCGAAACAAGCACACCGAGCACCGTCACTAACCAGCCGAAGGATGCCGACGGGTCCACTCCGAGGGCACCGGGCACCACAGCCATCGCCGTCACCGACACGGTGACGGTGGTCAACGGGGCAACCCGATGCCACGCCGCCGCGATCGTCCCAACCCCGTACGCCACGGCCAGGACGGCGCGCGAGGTTCCGGGATCTGGACCCAGCCAGAGCTCCAGCTGGGTGGCCACGGTCAAGAACGCGGCAGCGACCAGATCCACCGGTCGCGGCCATCCAAGCATGCCGTCAGCCTAGAGCGGACTCGTCCGCCACGCCTCAACCGCGAGAGTGACCCGGACCACCCGACACGTCATCCCTTCGATGGACACCAAACCGGCCATTGTGCCGATGCGCACATCCGCATCGAGCAGCGACTGTGGGGATTGAAGGTTCGGCACCGTGCCGACCACAACGAACATTGGAGAATCTCGTGAACAACGCAGACCACACACCACTGATCGCCCACCGGATCCGTCGCTACGCGGCCGCGGGGTCGCTGGTCGCTTTCCCGGCCCTGCTGGTTTTGGAGGCCCCCCTCGATCCGGCCCCAGGCGGAACCGGGGAGGTGATGTTCACCGCGGCCACGGAACATGCCGGTGCCCTGATCGCCTCCGCCGTGTTGCTGATGCTGTCCGGAATGCTCATGGTGCCGGCCGTTTGGGGCCTGGCCCATCAGGCGCGGGACCGCGGTGCCGGCCTGGCCAACCTGGCTGCCGCAGTCGGTGTGTTGGGCGGTTTCGGGCACTTCGGCATCGGTATGTTCTACCTCGTGACCCTCGCGCTCCCCGGCGGGGACCGGAACGAGATGATCGCCTACATCGAACGGCTCAACGCCACCCCTGCTCTCGGCGCTATCGCCTTCCCGTTGATCCTCTGCTTCGGTTTCGGCGTGCTCGCCATGGCCTGGGCCGCATGGCGCACCGGGTTGATCGGCTGGTGGGGACCGGTTGCAGTCACGGCAGTCGTTGTTCTTCACGACGTGGTCCCGTCCAACATTGCGTGGATCGAGATCGCCGGCCTCGGCGTCCTGGCCGTCGTCTTCGGCTACCTCGGTCTCCGGCTCGCCGCACTCACCGACAACGAGTGGGGTCCCGCCCAGTCGCATGCGGTGCCCGAGGCCGCCACCGTCTGACCCTCACCAGGCCCCACCGGACCGCCACACAGGCGGTCCGGTGGACCGACAACACCGTCGCCACGATGCAACGCGCGGCCAACGATGTCTATGACAATGACCTGACAACGAAGATTGCTACAGCAGGGGCGCCACGCGCTTTCAGCTCTGTTCGATGAGATCTTGGACGGCGTGCCAGTCGGAACAGGGTTGGATGCGGCCTATGGGATGGTCCGGTTGACAGCTCGGCTGGCCGCCCGAGGTTGCCGAGTCACCCATGTGGATGCCTGGCCGCCTTGTGAATCCCCGAATGGCTGTCGCAGGCGTTGTCGCGTATCTGGTGCTTAGCAACATGGCGGCTTGGGTAGCGATCGTTCGCCAGTGTCATCGCTTGGCTCTTGTGTTTCGTGGCGGCAATGGCCCAACGGCTAATAGTGGTTTGCGACGATCGTTTGCGGTCGCTCAAAGCTTGTTCGACAGCCGGTTTCATGCACGTCGCTATTGCGCATGTATCGTGGCGGCCGCGGCCCGAGGATCGGGTCGTGATGAACCCAACGGGAGGGGTATCAATGGCAAAGCGCACCAGGGTCGTCATGATCGACGACCTGACCGGCGAGGAAGTGGGGGAGGGTGGCCAGACGCTGACGTTTAGTGTGTCGGGTGTGGACTACAGCATCGACCTGAGCGCCGAAAACGTCGGTAGGTTCGAGGCTGCACTCCAGCCGTACATCAATGTGGCTGAGCGCGTCGGGGGACGGAAGAGCCGCGGCGGATCGAACAGTGTGTCCGCACCTGGGGGAGTGGATCCCAGGGCTGTGCGGGCATGGGCAGCCAGCAACGGCGTGGAGGTTTCCGCTCGGGGACGTATCCCGGCTGGATTGCTCGCTCAATATCAGGGCGGCGGGCAACTAGAACCCGTCGCGAATGTCGCTGGGCGGTCGGAGTCTTCCTCCGGCCGCCCAGCTGCCGTGTGACGAGCAACATCTCCGCTGGCATGTCCGTGGCGCTCGTGGGTTCGAGGGTGACGGGCTTGGTGGGGATAGCCGGATAGCACGTCGATCCTGTCCGATGCCGGATGTGAAACCGCTGAATCACACCGGACGGGAGGGTCACGAGCATGCTTATGACCATGAATCTCGGCGTCGCACTTCGCCAATTAGGCGCTGTCAACTGGGGAACGCGCACCTCTGGCGTCGTCGACCGCGCCCCGTTATGTCGGGCATAGTTGATGGCGGGTCTAGCGGCGCGCGATGCCGACTGATGCGCCTATGTCGTCAAATTTGCTGACTTAGCCATTGACGGTTTGTCGACGACGCTCGAATCTGAGGCCAAAACGACGGGGTGGTTTCCAGCGAACGATGCAACGTAAGCCTGTGTTAGGAGGTCCTCGTTGTCGCACTCGTCGTGTCCCCGAAGGGCCGACCTGACCGTGCCATCCTTGCCACCGTTGGAACCGCTCGCCGTTCGTCCGATCTCCACCCGGTTCCTCGGAGGAGGAACGGGTCCGGATCGCTGACCTGGCCAGCAGGGGTGATGGTCCGACCGTGATTGGACAGGCGCTGGGCAGGGCCGCTTCGACGATCAGCCGTGAGCTGCGCCGCAATCTCCACGCCACTGGGTAGTACCGCCCGTTCCACGCCCAGGTCCTCGCCGCGCAACGACGCCGGCGACCCAAACAGCCGAAGCTCGCCGGTAACGCCAAGCTGCGCGCGTTCGTCGTCGACCGGCTGGCCGAGAGGTGGAGCCCGCAACAGATCAGCCGTGCCCTGCGCGCGCGCACCCCGATGAGCCAGCGCATGCGGCTGGCGACCGAGAGCATCTACCTTGGCCCTGTACCGGCCATCAAATGGCCTTGTCAGCAAGCCATCACCGCTGCCTACCGGCCGGGACCACCGGCGTGCCCATACCCGACAGATCCGTGCCGGACGACGGTTCGCCCGACCCATGCTCTGCGTCTACGACCGCGGCTTCGAACCCACAGACCGCAGCACACGCTGGCCACCGGGAAGGAGACCTGATCGTCGGCCCGAACCACCGCTCCGGGATCGGCACCCTGGTCCAGCGACAGACCCGCTACACCAAGCTGCTGCACCTGCCAGTGCAGGACTCGATCACGGTCCACGCCGCCCTGGTCCGAACGCTGGGCCAGCTGCCAGCGGGCCTGCGCCGCACCCTCACCATGGGATCAGGGCACCGAGATGGCCCGCCACCTCGAGGTCGCTGCCGAGGCGGGCACCCGGGTGTACTTCTGTGACGCAGCCAGCCCCTGGCAGCCAGGCACGAACGAGAACACCGACGGCCTGCTGCGCCAGTACTTCCCGAAGTCGACCGACCTCTCCGTCCACACCCCGGCCGACCTCGCCCGAGTCGAGTCCGAACTCAACCGACGACCCCGCATGATCCTCGCCGACCGCAGCCCAGCCGAGCTGTTCAACGCCCTGCTAACCTCCCAGAATCACCCACCGTTGCAATGACCGCTGGAAACCACCCAGTTGCACTGGCTCAATTTCGTTTCTAAAGCCAGCCGCGCGGCGCGAGCGGCGTTCACGCACTTACTGGCTCATCACAGCTGGCCGAAGGGCGAGCGCGCGTTGGTAGCTGGATTATCAATCGCGCCCGAATTTCCAAAGTTTCAGCATTAGAATGCGGTTGACCTATTCGGGCGCGGCACGTCGCCGCGACACCCCCCGCCGAAGGAGACCCCCATGACCGTTGAGCGAACCCCCTTCGAGCGCTCTGCGAACCATCGGGCCAGGGTCCTCGGGTGCCAGCCATGAGTCGTCGCTGGAGGGCTCTCCTGCTGATTCGGCTTCTGCTGAGCTTGGCGCTCGTCCTCGTGGTCACCCCTCTGCGGCCGGAGACTGCCGCGGCCGCGACGACTACGGGGCCCCTTCACACGAATGGCGTCGACAGCGTTATTTACAACGCGTCCAACGAGCCCGTACGTCTGGTCGGGTATAACTGGAGCGGCATGGAAGGGGGTGGCCGAAACGACTTCCAGAAGACGGCAGACGTGTGCGGCGTCACCTGGCGCACACCTGCCGACCACTACCCTGGCCTGACGATCACCTACGACGACTTCTACCAAAACCTCCGCAATTGGGGTTACAACGTTATCCGTCTCCCGATTCAGTGGCACAATCTCGAGCCGATCGCGCCCACCTGGGACGCCCAGGCCGGGCGGTACGTCCACAACTGGAACCCGAATTACCTTAACGACTTGCGGTCAATGATCACGAAAGCCCGTGCCGCCGGGATCATGGTGATCCTCGACATGCAACAGGATTTCTGGTCTCCCGCCCTGCACAACATCACCAATTGGGACGGCGCCCCGGGGTATTGTGAAGGGTACGGCATGCCGCGGTGGATGTACCCATCGATCGACGTTAAGCCGTCCACCACGCAGAGCACCGATTTCTACAATGGCATGAACTGGTTCTTCCGGAACATTCACGACCCGATGGCGACAGTGACGCGGGTCACCCCCTGGGAGTTGTACGGCGACGTATGGAAGATGGTTTCCTACGAGTTCTCGGCTGCGTCCGGCTTTCCTGCCTACCAAACTGTTGTGGGCGCCGATCTCTTCAACGAGCCGTGGTGGAGCTACGTTGGCGGCAGCCCACCCGCCGGTCAAACCGTGGCCCAGGCGGCGGGGTCGCGGCTGCACGCCTTCTACACTGGGCTCGCTCCGTCGATCACAGCCAACACCCCGAACTGGCTGCTGTTCTTCCAGGACACCGGGGGCGGCTACAACACCGCGGATCCGAGTCTTCGCGAGTCGCCATGGATGACCGGCAAGCCGTCGGCCCCGGGCAACTGGGTGTACTCCCTCCATGACTACAACATGACCTACGCGACGTTCTCTGACGGTGTGCCGCGGCACGACGACTTCGGCATCACCCTCATGAACGCGGTTCTCAGCAACGCGCGGTCGTGGCGTGTCCCCCTGTACATCGGGGAGTTCACCAACTTCAGCCTCAAGGGCGACGCCCGCACCCTCACCGCCGCGGACATGGCTCAAACGCGCCTGTTTGTCGACTGGGCCAAGCAGAACGGTGTCAGCTGGACGTTCTGGTGTTACCTCACTGCCTACGTGCCTGTGACGATGATGGATTACGCGACCAACCGGCCCATCCCCGCCGTTAAGGATGCACTCGACACCGGGCTGGACGGACCGGCCGGTGTCAACCAACCGCCGGTCGCTTCATACACCTCGTCGGTCAACGGCCTGCACGTCGCGCTCAACGGATCAGCGTCCTCCGACCCGGACGGAACGATCGCCTCGTGGTCGTGGAACTTCGGCGACGGCCGGACGGGAACCGGCGCCACACCCACTGTCACCTACCCCTCGGCCGGCACCTACACGGTAACGCTCACGGTGACCGACAATCGCGGCGCCACGGCGTCCACCTCCTCACCCGTCACCGTGACCGGCCCGCCCGGCGGGCTCTACGCCAGCGACATGTTTTCGCGCACTGTCACCGACGGGTGGGGAACAGCGGAGCTGGGCGGTGCCTGGAGCTTGTCCGGTGGGGCTGATACGAGCTTCTCGGTGGTGGGCGGAGTGGGTAGGCAGTCCACCGCGGCCGGTACCACCAGGTCCGCAACGCTGAACGCCGTGCAGCAGAGTTCGACGGAGATCACAACGAGCCTGTCCTTCGACCGGCCGCAGAGTGGAGGGGGAACGTACATCTCGGTCATCGGCCGCCGGGTGACTGAAGGCAACGACTACCGGCTCAAGATCCGGGTGCAACCGAACGGCCTAGTGACTCCCCACCTTGCACGGATGGTGAACGGGGTGGAGACCATCATCCAAAGTGGGCCGACCGTGCCTGGCCTGACTTGGACGCAAGGGGAGAAGCTCCGCGTGCGCCTGCGGGTCAGTGGCACTTCGCCCAGTGCCCTCGCCGCACGCGTGTGGGAAGACGGAATGCCAGAGCCGACCGCGTGGCAGGTTACGGCCAACGACTCAACGCCTTCGCTCCAGGTGAACGGCGGCCTCGGAATCTCGACATATCTCTCTGCATCCGCCACGGACGCACCCATGACAATCTCGGTCGACGAACTCTTGGCTGGCCCGCCACCGGATAACCCGCCGGCGAACGTCAACCCGGTGGCGTCATTCACCCGCTCCTGCAGTGCTCTCACCTGCAACTTCGACGGTGCAGATTCACGCGACCCTGACGGCAGCATCGTGTCGTACGGCTGGACCTTCGGCGACGGGCAAACCGGTACGGGACAGACGACCACGCACCGCTACGCCGCCGCTGGCACGTACACCGCGCGGCTGACCGTCACCGACAATCAGGGGGCCACTCACTCATCCACCGCAACCGTCACGGTCGCCCCGCCCCCCGTGGCATTGCACGCCGCTGACAGTTTCGCCCGAACGGTCTCGGGCGGGTGGGGCACGGCCGACGTAGGGGGAGCATGGTCGAGCCCAAGCCCGGCGCTGCTGTCCGTCAGTGGCGGCACGGGCAACCTCACCATGGCAGCGCCCGGCTCCGGACCATCGGTGTTCCTCACCGGTGTGTCGTCCACGAACACCGACCTGACGATCGCCGCGCGCACCGACAAGCCCGCTACCGGCGGTGGCGTCTACCTCTCCGCTGTGGCGCGTCGGGTGTCGGGATCAGGCGACTACCGAGCGAAGATCCGGCTACAGCCAAACGCTCAAGTTGCTCTCCAACTCGTACGCGTCGCCGCGAACGGGACCGAGACCGCGCTCACTCCACTAACGACCCTGGCCGGCCTGACTTACGACCCGACAATCGGGGTGCGGATCCGGGTCCAGGCATCGGGGACGAGCCCCACGACGGTCCGCGCCAGGGTTTGGTCGGCACCGGCCGCGGAGCCCAATACGTGGCACGCCGCCACCACCGACTCAACGACCGCGCTTCAGGTCCCTGGCGGCTTGGGCGTGACGAGCTACTTGTCGAGCAGCTCGACCAACGCACCGGTGGTGGCTCGATTCGACGACCTGTCCGCGGCGCCAACGCCCTGAGCACGTGACCTTCAACGGGGTCTGAGGCATCTGACTTCAAGCACACTGCACTCAGCACCTCACCATCCAGGCGATCCCCCCTGGTTCGTCTACCCCTGTAGTTCGGATGTGAGGTCGCGATGTCGTACGTCTTGCGGGCGTCGCCGTTCGCTTTCGGAAGGTCTCAGGCCGATTGTCAAAGGGATGCAGCGCAGCTCGACGCTGCAGCGCAGAGAGTTCGATCACTCCTGCAGGCCAGGCATCGAGACCGCGCAATCGTTATCGACGCCGAACGTCCTGACCCAAAGGTTTTCAGCCGGGCTTCTGGCAGGCTCGGTCCTGTAGCGGCTGGCG